>NZ_JAKZGP010000028.1 GCF_022549775.1 Belliella filtrata
GCTAATCTATTCTAGTCTTACAATACTTCAATGAACTTAATGAATACTAAACGTATCCCCTTGATATCTACAGCTTTTCTGTGATCTTTAATGCCCTTCTCTCTCGTTGGGTTTGCAAAGGTAAGGAAGATTATTTATTTGACAACCTTTTGGAGAAAAAAAATTTTATTTATTTTCTCTCTAAACCCCCTGCATCCTTTTCTTTCAAGCTTTTTCCCCCGTTTGGGATTGCAAAGGTGCAACTTATTTTCTCCATTACAATGAATTGTTTGAAAAAAACTGAAGAAATATTATAAGTACTCTGAAAACCAGGATGAAAAAAATAAAGGCTCGTAAAACACGAGCCTTTAAGTATTATCTCAATATAGTCTGAACCCTATCTGGACCAACTGACACCATCTTTATTGGCACTTGTAAGTTTTCTTCCAAAAGAGAAACATATGCTTTCAACTCTTCAGGGAACCCGTCGTATGAAGTCACTCCAGCTAAAGATGTGTTCCAGCCCTTTACAGTTTCATAAATCGGAGTCACCTCTTGGTCTCCTAATTCATAAGTAAGCCTATCCACAGTAGTCCCATCAGCTAGCTGATAATGAGTGCAGACTTTGATTTCTTCAAATATATTCAATACATCAGCTTTCATCATGAAAAGTTGAGTCACACCATTGATCATTATAGAGTATCTTAATGCAGGCAAATCGATCCATCCACATCTTCTTGGCCTACCAGTAGTAGAACCAAACTCATTCCCTTCCTTTCTCATGGCTTCACCATCTGCATCGAATAGCTCAGTAGGGAAAGGCCCACTACCTACTCTTGTACAATAAGCTTTGAAGATCCCATATACTTCTCCAATTTTGGAAGGTGATACACCAAGTCCTGTGCATGCACCTGCTGCCATCGTACTACTACTAGTGACAAAAGGGTAGCTTCCAAAGTCAATATCTAGCAATGAGCCTTGTGCACCTTCAGCTAATACGCGCTTACTTGAAGCCAAAAATTCGTTAACTTGATATTCACTATCTATAAGATTCAAAGTTTTGAAAAACTCAATTGCTTCAAAGAACCCTTTTTCTAGCTCTTCTAATTCATCTAAAGGGAAATCATAAAATGAAAGAATTGTCTTGTGTTTAGATACTAAGCCATCATACTTTGCACTAAAGTCTGGTGAAAGAATATCTCCAACCCTTAAGGCTACTCTTCCAACCTTATCTTGATATGTCGGACCAATCCCCTTTAAAGTAGATCCAATTTTCTTATCTCCCTTTGATTTTTCATATGCTGCATCAAGCAGCTTGTGTGTAGGTATTATAATTGTGGCTTTCTTGGAAATGAATAAATTTTCATTGAAGGCTATATTAAATTTACCTAAACCCTGTATCTCTTTTCTAAGGACAACAGGATCCAACACCACGCCATTTCCTATAATATTGACTAAGTTCGATCTGAAAATCCCTGAAGGAATCTGATGTAAAACATGCTTAATCCCGTCAAATTCCAAAGTATGACCAGCATTTGGACCTCCCTGAAATCGTGCAACCACATCATATTGAGGAGCGAGCACATCGACTACTTTTCCTTTTCCTTCGTCGCCCCACTGCAGGCCCAAAAGCACATCCATTTTCATTTGATTATTATTTGAATAGTTTAATAGTTTCTTTTTGAGGCGTGAAGTTTGGAATAAGGTTAAAATTATCCAAGAAAATAAAGATATTTATTATGCAGGACTACAACTTAAACAAACAAGTTAACAGAATTTGGAAGTAATTAATATAAATGTTCCTGAACCCTAGTTGAAAACTATAATTCAAACTGATAGTTTTATTTATAAGTTCTTACTATTTGACCTTAAATTTATGCCAGAAGGCTAAACATACCTCATCAGCCTTCTGTAAGGCCCCTAAAAATTGTTCAAAAAAAATACCTTAACTTTGATATTTGGAAATATAATAATGAAATGGATTACCTCAAAGGACTAAACCCACCACAAAGACAAGCTGTAGAACATACTGATGGACCAGTGATGATCATTGCTGGTGCAGGATCAGGCAAAACCAGAGTTCTAACCTACAGAATCGCCCATCTAATTCACGCCAAAGGAGTAGATCCATTTAACATTCTTTCCCTAACCTTCACCAATAAAGCTGCCGCCGAGATGAAACACAGGATTGAGCAGCTCATTGGACTAGAGGCAAGGAACACCTGGATGGGGACATTTCACTCCACCTTTGCTAAAATACTCCGAGTAGAATCTGAAAAACTTGGCTACCCTTCCAATTTCACCATTTATGACACTGATGATAGCAAATCTCTCATACGGTCTATCGTGAAAGAAATGAGACTTGATGACAAAGTCTACAAGCCCAACACAGTGCTTTCGAGGATTTCTGGTGCAAAAAATAGGCTCATCTCGTGGGAAGCATATCTTGATGACCCATATATAAAAGCTGATGATGAAACAGCATTGAAGCCAAAGATGGGGGAGATATACAAAACCTATCAAAAGCGGTTATTCAAATCCTCTGCAATGGATTTTGATGACTTACTTTTTAATACTAATGTATTATTCAGGGATCATTTGGAGGTCTTGAATAAATACCAACACCGATTCAAATATGTAATGGTGGATGAGTTTCAAGACACTAATTTATCCCAATACCTGATCACAAAAAAACTTGCCGCAGTACATCAGAATATCTGTGTAGTAGGTGATGATGCACAAAGTATTTATGCTTTTCGAGGAGCTGACATTCAAAATATACTGAACTTTGAAAAGGACTATCCAGATCTTTATGTAGTAAAGCTTGAACAGAACTACAGGTCCTCCAAAAACATTGTCCAAGCAGCTAATAGTATCATCGCTAAAAATAAAGCACAACTCAAAAAAGATGTGTGGACACATAATGCTGATGGTGAGATGATCGAGCTGATCAAAGCTAGTTCAGACAATGAAGAAGGTAGAGTAGTGGCCAATACTATTTTTGAAGAAAAAAATAACAAAAAACTTCAGAATAGCGACTTTGCAATTTTATACAGAACCAATTCACAGTCTAGGTCTATGGAAGAAGCTTTGAGAAAAATGAGCATTCCTTACAAGATTGTTGGAGGACTGTCGTTTTATCAACGCAAAGAAATCAAAGACTTGATGGCTTACCTGCGATTTGTAGTCAATAGGGCAGATGAAGAAGCTTTCAAAAGGGTTATTAATTATCCAAAAAGAGGTATTGGAGATACGACTGTAGAAAAAATGCTCGTGGCAGCTTATGAACACGATATTTCCTTATGGGAAGTCATGACAAATTCATCCAGCTTCCTTAGTGGTAGAGCTGCAAATGCCGTAGAGGATTTTACAACGATGATCAAGAGCTTTGGGATAGAGATGGAAAGAAAAGATGCTTTCGAAACAGCCAGCTCAATCGCCAAACAATCTGGATTGCTCAGAGATTTGTATGAAGACAAAACAATAGAAGGACTTAATCGCTATGAAAACGTTCAAGAACTCCTCAATGCAATAAAAGAATACGTAGATCATCCTGAGAACGAAGACAAATCACTGGGGGCTTTTTTACAAGAAATAGCTTTACTCACTGATAACGACCGCGACAAAGATAATAGCGATGCAGTCACCATGATGACCATACACTCTTCCAAAGGATTAGAGTTCAAGCAAGTATTTGTGGTAGGTATGGAGGAAGACTTGTTCCCTTCACAGATGATGATGCAGAGCAGGGAGGATTTGGAAGAAGAAAGAAGATTGTTCTATGTAGCGACTACCAGGGCTATGGATAAGCTTTACCTTACCTACGCGCTGAACAGGTATAGGTATGGAAGACTATTGACATGCGAACCTAGTAGATTTCTTGAAGAAATAGACCCAAGCTGTATCAAGGTCAACAAGAGAATGACCAGCTCTCCTTCTGGAGCATTGAGAGGACAAGGAAGTGAAGGTAGAAATGGCTTTATTGGAATTAAAAAGGGTAACATAAACAAACCCCAGACTACTGCAAAAGTCCATACGCCAAGCCCTGACTTCAAACCCTCAAACACTAACAACCTTGCACCTGAAATGCTTGTAGAGCATCCGAAATTCGGTTTTGGAAAAGTAAGCAAAATCGAAGTAGAAGGCCTGAATAAAAAAGCTACGATACAGTTTGATAATTTTGGAGAAAAAACATTATTACTTAGCTTTGCGAAGCTTCGGATAATAGACTGACATTGTCAGCCTTACTGATTAAA
Source organism: Belliella filtrata (assembly GCF_022549775.1). Lineage (GTDB taxonomy): Bacteria > Bacteroidota > Bacteroidia > Cytophagales > Cyclobacteriaceae > Belliella > Belliella filtrata. Next base: position 4,236 of record NZ_JAKZGP010000028.1, read on the forward strand.
GAACAATCCAAACTAAGCGATATTTTTTACATCTTCATTGGAGTATATAAATGAGTTTGGTTATGAACAATATTAAAGAGAACGAAAACAAGGTTATTTTGAAAGAATACGGAAAAAACATCCAACGACTCGCAGTGCATATAGCTGGGTTGCAGGATAGAGACAGAAGAACACAAAGTGCATACACTTTGGTAGAGATTATTAAGCAACTCAACCCTAGTCTCAAGCAAGAAAGCGATCAGAAAATTTGGGATGACATTCATATCATGTCAGATTTTGAACTGGATGTCGATGGACCATTCCCAAAACCAGAAAAAGAACTTCTGGGTAAAAAGCCTCAAATTGTCGGTTACCCATCAGGAGAAATCAAATTCAAACACTACGGTAGAAACATTGAAAAACTTATTGAAAAGGCTATCGAAATAGAGGACAATGAAGAGCAAGAGGCAGCCATCATATATATAGGTCAGTTGATGAGAAGCTTTCACTCTACTTGGAACCGCGACAACTTCGACGATCAAATAATCATTGATGATATCAAAACCCTTTCCAAAAACAAACTTCATATTGATCTTGAAAAAGTCAAAGAAATGAGCCTTTTCGAGACCAATACAAGAAGAGATTTCAAAATCCCAGTGGAAGCAGAAAGTAATACTGGTAGAAGAAATTACGGAAACAATAAAAGAAAAGGAAATAACGGAGGATACTCCAAAAAACGTAGATAAATGGCATCTTTTAGAGTAAAAGGAGGTCTTAAACTTAAAGGTGAAATCACTCCTCAGGGTGCTAAGAATGAAGCACTTCAAATCCTTTGTGCTGTACTATTGACAGCAGACAAAATCACCATTAATAAAATCCCAAACATCAGAGATGTGAACAAACTCATCGAGTTACTTTCTGATATGGGGGTAAAAGTTGAAAAAATAGGGCCTGAGTCTTATACTTTTCAATCAGATGAAATTGATCTCAAGTATCTCGACACTGAAGATTTTTTGAAAAAAGCCTCAGCACTCAGAGGTTCTGTAATGATTTTGGGACCATTATTGGCAAGATTTGGTACTGGAAAGCTTTCCAAACCAGGAGGAGACAAAATAGGAAGAAGAAGAATGGATACCCATTTTACAGGTTTCCAAAAACTTGGCGCCAATTTCAACTATGACAAGCAAAAGGAAATTTACAATATAGATGGAAAGAACCTGAAGGGAGCATACATGCTATTGGATGAAGCTTCTGTGACAGGTACAGCGAATATTGTAATGGCAGCTGTAATGGCTGAAGGAAAAACGACAATCTATAATGCGGCTTGTGAACCTTACCTTCAGCAATTGTGTGAAATGCTCAATAGAATGGGTGCAAAAATCTCTGGGATTGGTTCAAATTTGTTAAATATTGAAGGTGTAAAATCACTGAAAGGCACAGAACACACATTACTGCCTGACATGATTGAAATTGGCTCATTCATTGGACTTGCAGCCATGACTCAATCGGAAATCACCATCAAAAATGCTCAAATCCACAGGCTTGGAATCATTCCTGATACCTTCAGAAGAATGGGAATCACGCTAGAATTCCGTGGAGATGACATCCATATACCCGCTCAACAAAATTATGAAATAGACACTTTCATAGATGGCTCTATCTTGACAGTAGCCGATGCCATTTGGCCTGGATTCACTCCAGATTTACTAAGTATCATCTTGGTGACAGCTACTCAAGCGAAAGGTACAGTGTTGGTTCACCAAAAAATGTTTGAAAGCCGACTCTTTTTCGTTGATAAATTGATCGACATGGGAGCTCAAATCATACTTTGTGACCCACATAGAGCAACAGTAATCGGACTTGACAGAAAGTATCCATTGAGAGGTATCCGAATGACATCCCCGGATATCCGTGCAGGAGTTGCTTTACTTATAGCTGCACTTTCCGCAGAAGGGACCTCTATCATTGACAATATCGAGCAGATTGACAGAGGATATCAGTACATTGACCAAAGGCTGAACGCATTGGGGGCAGATATCGTGAGAATTGACTAACCTAACCATTCATAAAACACAAAAAAAGCACTGACTTCATCAGTGCTTTTTTTATTAGTTTTCAGTTAGCAATTATTTGGTCAAACCTTACATGGTCACAAAGCTAATCCCTACATTAAAATAAACTGTATTACTGAGGTTATTGACCATGCCATAGCGTTGGTTTCCAAAAAAACCTCTAAAAAACTCCCTACTTCCTTCCAACTCATCAGCATTATAAGTCCAGTCAATCCTATATCCCGCCTGAAAATTCATCCAAAATGGTCCAGATAACTGCTTCTGGTATTCAAGTCTTGGTCTCAATTCACCCCTTCTAATTTCATAGCTGTTGTTACCTACTGAAAACTGATCAATCCGATAAGACTGCCCCTCTAGCTCATAACCGAAAAGCAAGAGAGAATTTTTACTGAAATTATATCTTCCGTGCATGCGCGCAGGAAACAATATCTCTGTACCCCACTTTCGATCAGCACTTGTGACATCATACATGACTACTGGAACGTAATTAAGGTTCCCTACTCGGTATGTTCTTGAAACACCTAGTCCCCATCTCTTGTTTTCACTTACCCTTTTGGCATATACAGCAGCTAAGCTCCACCTGATCGTATTAAACGGCTGTAACCCCCAACCATAATCTCCACTCATATCCAAGATTCCTTGAAATATAAAAAAATTCTCTTCACTTATGGGGACAAAAAAGGTATTGGTCCAGTTCAGGTTGTTCAGACCTCTTTCATCAAGAATATCAGTCAGCCCAGATGCATTTGGTTGGGCATTCACATCTGAAATACTATACCCTATTCGCATATAATTCAATCCCGTCTGCCATACCAGACTGCTTTTTGAAATTACAGGAATATTAGAATTGAATCGAAGTCCACCTGTAAAATTTACTCTTCCAGACTCTGAAATAGGTGCTGACTCATCTACTCCCCAGCCATCATTAACACTCGCAGGAAACTTGGCTGCTGATAAGTTCATATCATAAGGCAGTTGTCTATCATACGACACACTTAGAAACCTGGTGGGACTTAAACCCACAATTGTAGGTTTTGCAAATCGCTTGACTTTCGAATCATCAACTAACTCTAAATCTCCATAAGCATCCCAATCTTCATCATCTTCGTCTTGGGCAAATGCTGTCAAAGGTAGAGCCGCAGACAAAAACAAAAGCATCATCAAAAATATAGTTTTTTTCATAGCTTGGAGATCAGTTAACTTTTAACTTTCTCCAAGTATCTGACCTACCAAAGGTTTTAACCCCAACATAACCACGTATGTCTAGGGTATTTTCATCTTTCATAGTGATCACTGAACTATACGTATTTCCAGTCTCTGGATCATAAATAGTACCTTCTTCCCAAACTCCTTTACCTTTGTATTTAAAGTCCTTTAAGATCCTATAACCTCTTAATGGAACTGATTTCATACTTTCATCCGAATTATTAACATCCGTTTTTGGCTTACCAGTATCTGGGTCATTTGGTTCTTTGAGCCAAACAATCCTTCCATAATACTTCCCATCAATATTGTCAATTTTGACTCTGGCTTTGCCATGACCAGGTTCCCAGACACCTACAATTGCATCTGCATCCTGGGCCATGGCAAAGGTACCTGTGAAAATAAAAGCTATAACTGCTATTAACTTTTTCATAATTATTTTGGATTTAAATTTGTTCACTTGATTCCTATTTCAAATTTAACCTTTAAGGAAAATTGGACATTGCTCCAATACTCTTCTTCTAAAAGGTCAAAATCTCCAACGAAAGTCATTTTGCCATCTTGAAAAGCATTGGCCAAATTCTCCTGTTTGTTTGCAATACTCAAAGCAAAAACCTGACCTGATTCCATTTTTCCTTCAAAAAGCCCAACTCTCGTCATTGATGTATTTTTAGAAGTGACTTCTAAAACCATTTTTTCAAGAGCTGGCAAATCTTCTGTATTCAGTAACTCAACTTCCACTGAAATGACTTTAGCTTCCTTTACACTTCCTTCCAAAGAACCAAGAATTTTTCCCAAATCTAACTCCCATGTGGCTGTAGCTGAGTTTGCTCCTTCAAATAATGGCCCCTCTGCTTTCAAAGTTAATAATGGTGTCTCAATCTGTTCAGTTTGAAGTTGAGGTCCACAAGACACTATCACAAATAGTGTAAACAATACCAAATACGATTGACTAAGTATTTTATTCATAATACAAGACTTTAAAATCTAAAATTTCCTTTTAGTACAAACACTAGATTAACACATAACAACAATTAAATACTGATGTTTGACAAAGAGATTATATACTCCATAAAATTAAAGTAATAAAACATCTATAAAAGACAAAATTAATAGTGCTAAGGAATGACAAATTTCCAAAACTAAAGACTACCTTTCTCAAAAACTAACATATGAAAAAAATCTTTATCCTAGTATTCTTTATGCCGATACTATCCTTTGGTCAATTCTCAAAAGGAGAAAAATTTGTTGGTGGAAACATGTCCTACTACTCATCAAAAATTAAATATGCTCCATCCAACAATCCATCAACGACTTTGTTCTCATTAAATAGTCAATTTGGATTTTTTGTAAGCCAATCATTGGCTGTAGGACCAGCTGTCAATTTTGTTTCCTCTAGTCAACCTAATTTAAATCCAGCAACAAATCTTTTCCAGACATCAAAAATCTCTGGCCTTGCTGGTGGACTTTTTATTAGGAAATTCTTCACCATATCTGACTCTTTCTTTTTTAGCTTAGAAGGAAAAGGGTTGGCAGGAAGAGTCAATAGAGACTTATCAAGCCCATTTTTATATGAAGAGCATAGTACTAGAGTTCATCTTTCATTCTATCCAGCATTTACATTTATGCCAAATCAAAAATGGGGATTTGATGCGACAATTGGTGAAGCTTCTTACCAATCAAATTGGTACACGAACCCCTCGGAAGAAAGTAATTTTCAAGTAAATTTTGGTCAGGTGAAAATTGGAGTAAATTATTTCTTTGGACGAAACGGTGATTAATAATATTCAAGCTCTCTTTTGTATTCTATTTCCAAAGAATTTTAGAAATTTTTAAACACCTAAATTCTCTAACCTTAGGATTCTCTTAAAAATAAGGGTTGAGGAGGGTAAATCTATCTCAACCCTTTTGTAATTCTTATACCCTAATGAAATCCATAGTAAGTTTGAACATAAGTTGATTCGAACCTCCATCTTCTGTCATATCGAATTCCTCACTTTCTTCAAGGCTTATCTTTAAAGACGTAGCATTAAGCTGCTCAATATTGAATATTACAGCATCTTGGTCATTTGGATTATCTTTTAGAATGAGCGTATTGTTGGTGCTATTGACTTCATATAATCCCTCTTCATCTAAAGTGTCATTCTGCCAAACTTGATAAGTCCCGTTTGCATTGAAAATCAATCGAGTATTCTCTAGATCTTCTGGTTCAAAAAAATCATCAGCAATTGCATCATCAAACACTTGAGCATCCTCTTCTGACAATCCAACATCTTCAACCAAAAAATCAAAAAATGACTTCCCATTGATTGATAAGGATACATCGAAATCTTCAATTTCCCAAGTACCTACGATATCATCTGAATCAACACTTCTTTCTTCATCTTCTACACAGGAGAATACCATCACGCTAATGAAGCCTAATAAAAGGACATTTTTTAAGAAATTTTTCATATATATGTTATTTACGTTAAAAGAATTTTAGCTATAAACAATTGATAATACTTGTAAAATGGGCAGTTATCCAAATGAATATTAAAATATAAATAAAAACGCTGCTCAGACTAAGTGGAATTAATATCAAAACAAAACTTTTTAAAGTTACAAAAGAAATATCCTTAGTTCAAACAACTCTGAAGTTTTCCATTTTGAAAATTATCCAATGGTATATATTTAGGCAACAAGAATATTTGAATATTATGAAGAAGCCTTCTAACATTTTTTATATTTAAGCCTATGAAAAAAATACTTAACTATGTATTCTTGATGGTGGGAATTTGTCTCGGCTGCTTCGCATGTGACAGAAATACGATTGAATCAAAAGCTGTAATGGAAGAAAATAAAAAAATTGTTGTTTATCAGGTTTTTACGAGACTTTTTGGAAACACTAACTCAACAAACAAGCCATGGGGCACGATGGAGGAAAATGGAATTGGTAAATTTTCTGATTTTACCGATCTGGCATTACAAGAAATTAAGGATCTGGGAGTGACACATATCTGGTTTACAGGAATACCGCATCATGCTGTAATCAGGGATTATACTTCCTATGGAATCTCCAATGATGATCCAGATGTGGTCAAAGGAAGAGCTGGCTCACCATATGCAGTGAAAGATTATTATCAAGTAAACCCAGACCTTGCTGATAACCCCGCAAAACGAATGGAGGAGTTTGAAGCTTTGATCAAAAGAACTCATCAAAATGGCCTCAAACTTATCATAGACATAGTTCCAAATCATATTGCAAGGAACTATGAAGGGAAAAACAATCCAGAAGGTATTTTTGACTTTGGTGCTCAAGATGACACTTCAGTTGAATACTCGAAAAACAACAACTTCTATTATATCCTAGGAGAATCTTTTAAGGTACCAAAACCAAATAATGAATACAAACCACTTGGCGGTGAAGAACATCCTCTGTCAGATGGTTCCTTTGATGAAAATCCGGCCAAGTGGACAGGAAATGGGTCTAGAAAATCACAACCAGACTTCAATGACTGGTATGAGACGGTGAAGATAAACTATGGTATCAAACCCGATGGCAGCAAAGACTTTCCCGAACTCCAACCACACTTTATGGAAGCAGACTATAAGGAACACCATGATTTTTGGCAAGATAAAGATGTACCAGATTCATGGAAAAAATTCAAAGATATTGCCTTGTTTTGGATAAAAAAAGGTGTGGATGGGTTCAGGTTTGACATGGCTGAAATGGTACCAGTGGAGTTTTGGAGCTATATGAACTCTGCCATTAAAATGGAAAAATCTGATGCTTTTCTACTTGCTGAGATATACAATCCAAGAGAATACAGAAACTACATCCACTTAGGCAAAATGGACTATCTATATGACAAGGTAGAGCTATATGACACGTTGAAAAACATCATGCAAGGCAGAGGCTCTACTGATAACTTGATCCAAATTCAACAGGGATTATCAGACATTGGTCAGCATATGCTACATTTTCTGGAAAATCATGACGAACAGAGAATAGCAAGTCCTGAATTTGTAGGTAGGGCAGAAATCGCCAAACCAGCTGCAGTGCTTTCAGCTACAATAGACCAAGCTCCAATGATGATCTACTTTGGTCAAGAAGTAGGCGAACCAGGAGCAGAAGAAGCTGGCTTTGGAAGTCCAAGTAGAACTTCAATCTTTGACTACATTGGAGTACCTCATCATCAACGGTGGATGAATAATGGAAAATTTGATGGAGGGCAACTTAGTGACGCTGAAAAGTCCCTTCGAGATTTCTATAAAAAGCTCCTCAACTTCACAATCTCGAGCCCAGCATTGGCTGGAAATTATGCAGAAATCCATGCCTTCAATAGAGAAAACACAGAATGGTATAATGACAAAGTATTCTCTTATGTCAGGTGGTCACAAGATCAAAAACTCATCATCATCACCAATTTTGACAAAAATGATTCATTTGGCTTTGAGCTACAAATACCAGCTAGCATCATCACTGCTTGGAGTCTGAAAGATGGGGATTATGAATTAGAAGAAAAATTGTATGGAAATGTCAATGCTAAACTTTATGTTGACCAAGGTCAAGCAAAAGTCCGAGTAGATTTGGATCCTTTGGAGAGTTGGATATTACAGGTTAGATAATTGATCTGGCTAAAGCCTTTAAGAGGATTATAGCTATGCTTTCCTCCAGCTAAAGCAGGAGGCAATCGAAGCTGCGATTCTTTTCAATTGGGATGTTGCAATTGCCCACCCTTAGAATTGAAAGTGAGGGGAGTGATTTAAGTTAGCTTTGCCTAAATCCTCAAAAACTGAGTTCTACTGATACAATTGACAGAAATATATTGAACCTCTAAAAATACACTTTGTACTATTTTTCGTATCCTTTAAAATACAATGGAAGAGTTAATTAACTAGATATAGAAAATTATTACTGTCAATAAAGACAGACTTCAAAAGAAGTCATTACAATAAAATTAATTGGAAAGGCAGAGCTATATGCATTTTAGGTGCCAGAGGAACAGGCAAGTCAACAATCCATTGGAATTTGAAATAAATGGCGAAAACAAAACTTTCGCACAGATAGCTGACATCCCAAATTCCTACATTGCAGCAGATGAAATGCTCTATGGAATAGGAAACAAAATCCCTCTTTACCTTTTCGGTTTCTTATATTAAAAAAGCTCCAACTTTCCAGCTGGAGCTTTTTACTATAAGCCATCATTTGGCTTTTAAATATCTACAAATATCGATTCTGCAACAGCAGAATAATATCCATCAATTTTTATACATAATTATTCAACATCACTGGCATCACCAACATCAAGATATCTTCATTTTCTGACTTGTCAGAAGGAACGATCAGGCCGGCTCTATTTGGAGCGGAGAATTGGAGTGTTACTTCTTTAGAAGAAATGTTATTCAACATTTCAACCAAGAACTTCGCATTGAATCCGATTTCGATATCTTCTCCATCATGCTCACATGATAACCTTTCATTGGCTTCATTTGAGAAATCAAGATCTTCAGCTGAAATCTGCAATTCACTCCCAGAAAGCTTGAGTCTAACTTGATGGGTAGTTTTATTGGCATAGATCGCAATCCTTCTCAATGAACTCAAGAACTCAACCCTATCAATAGTCATGTGATTAGGATTATCTACAGGAATTACATTTTCATAATCTGGGTACCTCTCATCAATCAACCTACAGATCATTTTGATACTTCCGAAATTGAAATAAGCGTTGGAGCTATTGAATTCTACTGTGACCGGTATATTCTCAGAAGGAAGTGTAGACTTGAGTAAGTTCAGTGCTTTTCTGGGTATGATGATACTTGCTGCATCAGCTGAAGCTACATCGATTCTTCTATACCTGATCAATCTGTGTCCATCTGTAGCCACAAAGGTGGTGTTGGTACTGCTCAAGTTAATGTAAACACCAGTCATTGCAGGTCTTAGTTCATCATTGCTTGTTGCGAATATCGTGTTACTTATGGCGCTACTAAGCACCTCTGTAGACATGTCTACAGCTGAAGCATTGGTGACTGGAGCAATTCTAGGGAAATCTGTCGCATTCTCTCCTGCCAGTTTGTATCTTCCATTGTCAGAGCTGATTTCTATACTATAGGTCTCATGATCAATGCTGAAAGTAACTGGTTGTTCAGGAAGGTTTTTCAATGTTTCGATCAAAATCTTTGCTGGAACAGCAATATTCCCATCTTCTTTGGCTTCCACATCTATCTCAGTCATCATAGAAGTCTGAAGATCAGATGCTGTTACTGACAATTTCCCTTCTTTTATTTCAAAAAGGAAGTTCTCCAAAATTGGCACTACTGGATTGGTGGTCACCACTCCATTGATTGCCGAAAGCTGCTTCAAAAGCGCAGAAGAAGAAACAATAAATTTCATATCGATTAGGCTTATTTAATGTCGAAATATTATAACAGGGTAAATTTATAAATAAAATTATAAACACAGCCAAGCTAATGGATATTCATCGAAAAAAATCAATCCCCAAGAAAATTAATTCTTGTATTGCTTACCCCTAATAGTCAACCAGACAAAAGCAATTATCCCCAATAACACTACTGGAAGAATCACATTTACGGCTTGCCAAAAGGCCTTTTCTTCTCGAACCTTTACCCTATTCAATGGCCTGATCTGGAACTGTTTGGTGCGAGTACGAATAATACCCTCGGGCTCTGTCAGGTAACGTACAATGTTTTGCAACAAAAGCCTATTGGCATAATTGGACTCACTGTAAGGGTCTATCCCTATAGGTAAAGGCTCTCCAGATACAGGGTCTTGTGAACTTTCAAACAAGCTGCCCGTACCTCCGACGATTAATCTACCTTGAGTACCTTCCTCTTTAAATTTAGCATTATCATAGCCATCTGGCAAAAATCTATTCTTGAACAATGAAGTGAACCTGCCTTCCAAAAGGTAAAGAAGAGGGAGGTTTTGTAGGGAAAAATCTTCCACCACAGGATCATTTTCCATATCTTGAAATGCTACACGAACAGGTGTAGCCAATTTTCTACTGAAATCTGACCCAAAAATTAAAGGAGTTTTCTTCACTCCATCAGCTTTAACTGTATCCAAAGTAGAAGTGAACTTAAACATTACCTGATCTAAACCTTTTGTGATAGGGTGACTAGCCATCCTACCTGCTGAAACATAAAAAGGCCAAGGTAATGGGATCAACTGTCCCTGATCTCCAAAATTCCCCGCCATCACTGGGTGATATCCAAAACTTAGGTCTTGTATAAAGTCTCTATTGACACGAACTCCATACCTGAACAGAAGCTGATCAAGACCATGATCTAAGGGCATGGCAAGTGTCCCCTCTCCACCAGCTTGATCCAGATCTAAGGCTAAAGCATTGGGTAAAACAATGAGATTGCCACCTCGCATGAGGTATTGGTCGATTAGATATAATTCTTTTTCCTGAAAAGCATCTCTCGGACTTGAGATGATCAATACATCGAATGGATCCAAATCTTCTACCTGCTTGGCTTGTTCAATTGGAATTTTGAAAACTTCATAATCCTCCACCAATGCCTCTACTACTCCAAAACCATCATCCTCATCCAACTCTCCATGCCCCATAATCATGCCTACGCTGTAAGATTGTTTACTTACTAGTTTTCGAATAGCATTGATCAATTCAAACTCAAGATTTTCTATAGAAAAATTCAATTTCTGATCTGCATTCATTTCACGCTCGCCTCGCAGGAGTAAGGTACCTACTTCATAAGTTGAATCTTTGATCACTACTCCAGGGAAAATTAAGCGGCTTCTTTGCGCCCCTTCCTCATTGACAAACAAATTTGTAGGTTGAATACCGTATCCTGCCAGCCCCACAACATAATCATCCCTCTCCTCTGCTGGCAGACTTAAGGGATCTAAATAATAAAAGCTAATCCTATGATTACTGTAAGCATTGAATGTTCTTACGGTCTGCTCTATAGCCCGCTGAAGCCTCCTCATTCCTCCAGGCAAATCCCCCATCAGCAATATTTCAACTTCCAAAGGCTCAGGCAGGTCTTGTAAAACTTCTACACTTGCAGGATGAAGAGAGAAGCGTTTTTCTTCAGTCAGGTCAATTCTAAAGTCCAACAGCCTTAAGACCACTTGCACAAGTAAGATCAAAACTATTATTCCTAATACAGGCCTCGATATGGACATCCACTTTTTCATTTTCTCCTAATTCCGATCATTGTAAAGCCCAACATCAAAATAATAATGGATAAAAAGTAGGCTACATTTTCAGCCACAATTACCCCTCTACTCATACTTTCAAAATGGAAACTCAAACTTAACTCTTCAAGAAAAAGTGCGAAATGGCTCATCACTTGGAGTTGAACTAAAGCTGTCAATCCGAAATAAAGTAAGAAACTCAAAAACACGCCCCCAATAAAGGCAACCATTTGAAAACTGGTCCATGAGCTGCAAAACAGCCCAATAGCTGCAAAAACAGCTCCCATCAAAAGCAACCCTATCCAAGACCCAAAAAAGCCTGCGTGATCAATATTCCCCACGGGATCGCCAAGCTGCACAATACTGAAATAATACACCAAAGTAGGCAGCAAAGCGATGATGATCAATGTCAATGCAGAGAGATATTTTGCCATCACAATCTGGAGTGTCCCCAAGGGAGAAGTTCGCAAAAGTTCCCATGTTCCAGAGCGTCTTTCTTCAGCGATCATCTTCATCGTAATCGCTGGAATCAAAAAAGTAAATACATATGGAGTAAAAAGAAACATGGTTTCCAAATCAGCAAAACCGTAGTTTAACACGGAAGAATCCGGGAATACCCAAACTATCAAGCCTAATGAAATCAGGAACACAGCCAAAATCAGAAAGCCCGAAAGGTTTCCAAAAAAAGCATTGATCTCTTTCCAATATAATGCGCGCATCTATTTGTCCTGTGTGAGTTGTTGGAATATGGCTTCCAAATTCTGTTCTTTTTGTTGAATACTTACCAAGTTTAGTCCCTTTTGATCAATCAAATTCAATAAGGATTTTCTACTTGACTGAATGTCTTCCACTTGTAAGAGTACAATATTCTTTGCTATATTAGGATATGAAACTTTGCCTATGTCTGTGAACCATGAAAGCTCTATATCTTCCTCTGTCTCTAGTAAAAGCACCTTCTGTTGGCTCAACGACTTCAGGTTTGACAAATTATCAGAAGCGACTATTTTTCCTTTGTTGATAATAACCACTTGATCACAGATAGCTTCTACTTCCTGCATAACATGAGTACTCAAAATCATTGTTTTATCCTGGGAAACCTGCTTGATCAGCGCCCTGATTTCCACCAATTGATTTGGGTCTAACCCAGTTGTTGGTTCATCCAAGATGATTACTTCTGGATCATGGATCAATGCTTTGGCTAGTCCCACACGCTGTCTGTAGCCCTTTGACAATTGGCCAATTTTCTTGTGAACTTCGACTTCTAAGCCACACATTGCTACCAACTCCTCGACCCTCTGCTTGGTGAAGTCACGCTTCATGCCATACATGCCGGCCACAAACCCCAAAAACTCCCTCACATACATGTCTAAGTAAAGTGGGTTATGTTCGGGCAAATACCCTATAAGTTTTGACACTTTGTTGGGAAATTTGAGTACCGAGACCCCATTGACCAATACATCCCCAGCATCTGGCAAAAGGAATCCTGTGGCGATTTTCATGGTAGTGGATTTCCCTGCTCCATTAGGCCCCAAAAAACCCAAGACCTGCCCCTTTTCAGCTTCAAAGGAAACTTGATCCAGGGCTTTTTGATTTGCATAGGTTTTTGTCAGGTTCTGAACTTGGAGTGACATGAGTTTTGCTTAGGAAATTATGAAGCGAAGTTAAGGAGATGTTAGGAACTAGCAAAATAGAAAAAAATGTACATGCAGACCGTCCTTAACACCAAAAATCAGCCGACCTTTCAGGTTTTTATTGTCGAGAATACGTAACAACTACATTTTGACAAGAAACTGCTGTACTATATAGAACAAAAAGGGTGTACAAAATAAATCTCATGTATTTTAAAATTAGGTTCAAAAATCATAAAAAACATACCGTACCACTCAGTACGGTATGGGTAAAAATTAAGAAAATTAATCCGCTTGCTCTACTTTTATACAAATTGTAAGATCAATATGGATAGTTTCACCATCACAAGTTTGATGAAATATTCAGTATGTACACAATCTGTCCCAAGAGCTTCTTCTTCTATAAGGTTAGCAACCGCAGCATTTGGTGAACTAAAACAAAAAGCACCAAACATGCAAGTCATCAAAATTGACTTTTTAAAATTAATTTTTCACAATCATTAATATAATAAAATTAAACAAATCTCTTCCAACCATTGACAGAGCTGAACTAAAAATCAAGCACTCTATTTAATTCGCATTGAAAGTAACATTTATCCCCCCCATAATATTTAGTTACAAAATTTTGCTTCAAAAGTATAACTTATTGATTTTCAGTTTATTTATTTCCCCTTATAAAAACTAACTCCACCAATTTCCTCAACCTCTCCCCTGCTATTTTTGCCACCTCTACCACATCTTCATGTGCAAAAGCCTTATTGTCAACTGGTTCACACTCATTGGTTATCACTGATAGCGCCAATACTTTTATGTTCATCTGTCGGGCAGCTATCACTTCTGGTACTGTACTCATCCCGACTGCATCTCCTCCTATTTTTCTATAATATTTTATCTCTGCTTTGGTTTCCAAACTTGGTCCAGTCACTCCGGTGTAAGTACCTTCTTTCAAATTGATTCCTAGGGTAAGCGCCTTTTCCTTGGCAAGATTCCTCCAAGTTAAATCATACGGTTCACTCATGTCTGGAAACCTTACTCCGAAGCTCTCCGAATCTTTTCCTCTCAAGGCATTGGAAGGGAATTTATCAATATGGTCTGTAATCAGCATAAAGTCCCCAACCCGATATGCCGGATTCAACCCTCCTGCAGCATTGGAAACGATTAATTTTTTCAAACCTATTAAGCTCAAAACCCTCAAAGGAAAAACCGTCTCTTCTAATTCATACCCCTCATAATAATGAAACCTTCCATTCATCACCCAGAGCCATTTGTCCCCAACTTTTCCCAATATCAACTCACCAGAATGTCCCTCCACCGTAGAAACAGGGAAGTATGGAATCTGGCTATATGGAAGAGTAGTACAGTCTTGCAAAATCTCTACAAATCCTCCCAACCCTGAACCCAATATCACCAAAGTATCGGCTTCTTGAATAGTTTGAGATTGAATATATGTTGCCGAAGCTTTTGCTTTATCTAAGTAATTCATGGGTTTTGGTAATTGTAGTCCTGCTATCTGGATTAGATTTTAGACTGTTTAGACCTTCCAGGTTTTCTATCAAATAGCGCAAGTGCTAAATAATTGGCTTTTTCCTAAATGCAGACCAAACTTGGAAGTTCTTATCTTCCTAATTTAGTTGATTCTAGATTTAAATTTTGACTTAAGCACATACCCATGATAAATATAGAAGTTCAAGTCTTTACACTAAAACTTATTTCATTTTAGCTAAACAATATGTTTAGTACTTGTTACATTGTACAATGCAATGCCACGCTATACACTTCAATACTCCCCCGCAACCAGCTCTCTTATGATCATAGATATATTCGGTTCGGCTATAGCGGCCGCGGCTAGTACTTCCTGTAAACTGATCTGCTTAACATTACCGGGAGAACAAAGGTCTGTAATGGCTGATATGGCAAATACCTCCATGTTCATGTGTCTTGCCACTATAACTTCTGGAATAGTACTCATCCCTACAGCATCTGCCCCTATGGTACGAAGGTATTTGTACTCCGCTTTGGTCTCTAAGTTTGGGCCTTGAACGCCCGCATACACACCTGTGTGTATTTTGATATTGTTGCTTTTAGCAATAACTATCGCCTTTGCTATCAAGCGAGTGCTATATGGCTCACTCATATCTGGAAATCTCACACTAAATGTATCCAAATTCTTCCCCCTCAATGGGTTTTCTGGAAAAAGGTCAATATGATCATTCAAAATCATCAAGCCACCAATTTGATATTCAGGATCTAGCCCGCCAGCTGCATTTGAGACAAAAAGCTGCTCAACACCGAGTAGCTTCATCACCCTCACTGGAAAGGTAACTTCCTTCATGGAGTAGCCTTCATAATAGTGAAATCTTCCTTGCATGGCTATTACATACTTACCTGAAAGCTTTCCAATAACCAATTTCCCACTATGACTCTCTACCGTAGAAACAGGAAAAAAAGGAATCTCATGATAAGGAAACTCATGAATCACTTCAATATGTTCAATCAATTGACCTAACCCGGTCCCCAAGATAATACCGATAGAAACTGGCTCATCGAATGTCTGTCGAATATGGTTTATAGCATGTTGTATCTGGGAAGGGTAAGTTACTTGTGGTTCTTCTCTCATAATTTGTGATTTTGGACTAAAATACGGAAATGATTCAGATCTTCTAACTAAATTATAGAGTTCTTTATGACTAGTCGCTTATAATTCTGACCTAATAAATAGTTAATTCTAATAGTAGCCTGTAGGAGAAGGAACCCTTGAAGGGTTTTGATTTTTGAACCCTAAGCGTAGATTGCATCTACGCTTTCCTATTCTTGGAATTTACAATTCCACATTGATGTTCGAAAATTCATGAAATCAAGTCATTTAAGGTGTAGTTTCAAACTACGGTAGGAGAAGCAAAACTTCAAGGGTTATTGTTTTGTGCTTATTTGTGTTTAAGATATTGATTCATAAAAGAACTTTCAGAATAGGTAAAGGGTTCTATTGCTGAATTACAAAAAATAAAAATATTTGATTCCACAGCTACTTCAATGATAAAAATAATAGTTTCTACCAATCGAGAGCAGTCCATTTCCAGAAAAATAGCTATTCAATACCAACAAACTTTGGCATCTTTGGGGTCCGCATCAGAAATTTTGGACCTAAGGGATCTCCCACATGACTTTTTATTTTCAGCTTTGTATGAGAACAATGGGAAAAATGAAAGCTATAACACCTTCCATAATTTGGTCAGATCGGGAGAAAAGTTTGTATTTATCGTACCAGAATATAACGGATCATTCCCTGGAGTATTGAAGGCATTTATAGATGGGATGACTTATCCCAATACCTTTAAAAATAAAAAGTGTGCTTTGCTTGGCTTATCATCTGGAATAGGTGGAGGTAGCTCAGCGTTGAGCCACCTCACCGACATCTTCCATTATTTGGGTATGCATGTACATCCCCTCAAGCTCAAATTTGCTAAGATAGAGGAGAATATGTCAGATAACCTGCTCACCAACAGGCTGTACATAGAATTGCTTCAAACCCAAGCGGAAATGTTGATTAAGTACTAGACTTAATCAACATTATCATGTAAAAACCTATTATTTTTCAAAAACTCATTGTCATCCGACAAATTGAATCTTGAAATACTTCTTTCTGAGCTATGCTGAACATCATTGAGCTTAACCTGCCTTCTAAGATACGCAGGTGTCTCTAATTTATCCTTAAACTCTTCAGGGTGATGCGAATTCGAATTTAAACTTCTTAGTTTCTCGAATCTTTCATGTGCCCTTTGAATCGCCTTTTCTTTCAACTGCTCATAATACTCATTATTTACAGCTGCAGCATCCTTAGCTGATTGGTTTTTAGGCTCTGGAGCCTTTTCTTTAGGCTCTTCATCTTCTAAAGTATAAACTTTAGTGTTTGCTTCAGGTGCATTTGCCGTAACAAATTCAAATGGAGCTTCTTCTTCCTCTTCTTTTACTTCTTTTACTTGTGGTGCAGAAGGTAGTTGATTTTGAACCGGTTGAGCTTGACGTTGTGGTTCTTCCTTGAAGTTATTTTCAGCCCTGGTAGGGATCATAGGCTGCTGCATTGGGAAAGTGAAAGTTTGTCCTAAGTGAGTTGGTACTTCCTCTTCTACTTTAGAAGTTTTTCCAGACTCCAAATGGATTACTTTTTTTACATTCTCATCTTCAGTTTGATCAGTGACTTCAATCTTTTTTTCAGACTCAGTTGGAGTGCTTTTTTCTGCTCCTTTTAAGGAATCCATCTCAAAACCCGTAGCAATTACAGTAACTCTGATAGCCTTGCCCAACTCAAGGTCAATACCCTGGCCAAAGATAACTTCAGCTTCTTCTCCTGCACGCTCCTGAATGTACTCAGTGATCTCGCTCAACTCATCCATAGAAAGCTCCTCCTCTTCTCCAGACATGATTGAAAGCAATATCTTTTGCGCTCCTTTGATATCTACATTATTCAATAACGGTGAGGCAATGGCCTTTTCGGCTGCTTTGATTGCTCTACCTTCTCCTTCTTCAATTGCGGAACCCATTACAGCTGCTCCAGCATCTTTCATTACGGTCTTCACATCTTCGAAATCCACATTGACATCTTGGTGAACAGTGATGATTTCGGCGATAGATTTGGCTGCGGTCGTCAATACATTGTCAGCTTTCGCAAATGCAGACCTGATGGCAAGGTTACCATATACCTCTCTTAATTTATCATTTAAGATCACTAGGACAGTGTCACAGTTTTCTCTCAATGCTTCAATACCTAGCTGTGCAGAGGTCATTTTTTTTCTCCCTTCAAACATAAAAGGAGCTGTAACGATACCAACAGTTAGTATATCCAAATCTTTTGCAATCTTTGCAATAACAGGAGCAGCACCTGTCCCTGTACCTCCACCCATTCCTGCAGTGATAAATACCATTTTGGTATTATCTGATAAAAGTTCTCTTATCTCTTCCTTGCTTTCCAAAGCGGCGTTTCTACCTCTCTCCGGATTAGCCCCTGCACCTAGTCCTTCCGTCAAGCTAGCGCCCAATTGAAGTCTTGTTGGAACTGGACTACTTTTCAAAGCTTGAGCATCCGTATTGAATACGACAAACTCTACATCTTTGATACCTTGATTGAACATGTGGTTGACAGCATTGGAACCACCTCCTCCTACACCTATCACCTTGATGATAGATTTGTGATTTTTAGGAAGATCAAACTTGTAATCTTTCATGTTATCTGACATTTTGAATTTATTTTGTTGGTGAACTTAATTTTCATATTTATCGGACTTCCAAAAGGAGGGGAAATAAAATGCAGTACAAGCTATCTCCCCACTATTAGATAGCCCTAGTAATTACTATCGTCGGCTATATCACTACCGATCATATCTTTGAGTCTATTTCTAATATTTGTGAAGATATTTTCCCCAGGAAGCCCAGCAGGCTTTGATGACTTCACACTTATTTCTAATTCTTTCAAGGAGGCAGTTCTTTCTTTATATTGTGTTTCTCTATCATCTAGAGATTTGAAACCTGCTAGGACCAAACCAACAGAAGTGGCATACATAGGACTTTTGATTTCATCTACTTTACACTTGCCCAAATGCTCATTTGGATATCCTATTCTAGTATCCAGACCGGTCATGTACTCAAACAGCTGCGCTACTCCTTGTAGCTGTGATCCACCACCCGTCAAAACAATCCCTCCGGCCAACTTCTTGTAGTGACCACTAGCTACCAATTCATTTTGAACATATTCAATAATCTCCTCCATACGTGCCTGAATGATCGCAGCTAGGTTTTTAATAGATATTTCCTTTGGCGGTCTGTTTCTCAATCCTGGAATAGAAACGATTTCATTTGGATTGGCTTCTTCGGCTATGGCTCTTCCAAATTTCGTTTTCAATAATTCTGCTTGGTGGTGAAGCACCATACAGCCTTCTTTGATATCTGTGGTGATGATGTTTCCTCCAAGTGGAATCACTGCAGTATGTCTGATGATATTATCATAGAAAATAGCAATATCAGTAGTACCCCCACCAATGTCCACTAGACAAACTCCTGCCTCTTTATCAATATCACTTAACACAGACAATGAACTTGCCAAAGGCTCCAAAATCAAATCTTTTGAAATTAAATTGGCTCTTTTCACACACCTGTTGATGTTGTTGATCGCTGTGGACTGTGCAGTAATGATATGAAAATCAGCCTCAAGCCTGGAACCTGACATTCCAACAGGATCTTTGATACCATCCTCATAATCGACTGTATAATCTTGCGGCATCACATGGATGATCGAATTCCCTGGAGGCACAACGATATTCTCCATATCATTTGATAGCCTTCTCACATCTTCTATCGTAATCTCGTCTTCGTTTTGACGGCGAAAAGTGACACCATGGTGAACCGTACTCTTGATGTGCTGACCAGCTATCCCCACGAGCACCTCTCCGATGTCAACTTCAGCCATATCAGAAGCATCTTGTACAGCTTTTTGAATGGCGTTGACAGTTTTATCAATGTTGGTCACAATACCTCTGATCACTCCATCAGAGACAGATTTGCCCATACCTAGAACCTCAAGTTTTCCAAACTCATTCTTGCGACCGATGATCGCACAGATTTTGGTTGTCCCAATGTCCAGACCTACGATTAATTGTTCATTTTCCATAGCCGTTATATTATTCACAAATGATTTGATCCTTGTATTTTACATTTACTCTACTGTAAGTATTCCAACCTTTGGTAGGAAGGATTTCTTCATAGAAGAGTGATATTTTCTTAAACTTTTCTTCGATATGCTCAGCAGCGCCAAACTCAATAACTTGCTTTCCTACTTGCTGATACATTCGAATGTCATTTTTCCTGTTGATTTCAAGACCTGTGATCTGCGCTCTCCAAAACTCATCTCCTTCTATAAATTCGATCAAATTCATCAAGCCATCATGCTCTTCACCCAATCGCTCTTCTAACAACAGCCTTTCCGCATAGTTTCCTTCCAAAGTCAATACCCTAGTGGTATACTTAGGAGAAGTAGGCAAAATGACACCTTCTGTAGAAATGTATCCATCTGCGGCCATTGGTCTTACTATCCTCGCCATAGGTTTATGTTGGTCTATTTCGACCAGAATATTACCTTTCAAGTCACTGAAGACCTCTGCATTCTTAACAAATGGGTGATTTGACACCTTTTCCTCCATTTGATCCAAGTTTACTTGATTGATTAGAATTCCGGTGTTCAACATGGGGAATTCTGTCTGCAATCTTGACAACAAGTCCTTTTCCTCTACAAAGTAGACATCAGCAATAGGATTGACTTTGACATGAATGCTATTCACACGTTTGTCTGCACTTTGTTTTTCGACAAAACCTATAAATCCTAAGAGCACCAATACTAGGACACTGAATACCAATGTTTTTCTAAGTTTAGCTTTCATCTTGCATCCATTTTGTGATCGGTTCTACTAACCTGTCTATGTCTCCTGCACCTATAGTCACGAGTACTTCAGGTGAATTCTCTTTCAGGTAATTGATCACTTCTTCCTTCGGCTGCAAAGTCTTTTTACTAGACTTGATCTCTGGAAGAAGCATTTCGGAAGTAACACCTTCTATAGGTAACTCTCTGGCTGGATAAATATCCAAAAGCACTACCTCATCAGCCAATGAAAGGCTTTCGGAAAATCCAGTTGCAAAATCCCTGGTTCTGGAAAAAAGATGTGGCTGAAATACCGCCGTCAACTTCCTATCAGGGTACATGGCTTTCACTGAATTTAGAAATGCAGCGATCTCCTCTGGATGATGTGCATAATCATCGATATAAACCCTTCCTTCCTCTTGAAGGTGAATTTCAAACCTCCTTTTCACACCTTTGAAGGAAGCTAATCCATTTCGAATTTGATCCTCACTCAAGCCCAAATCCAACCCTATTGCAATGGCAGGAAGGGCATTTTCTACATTATGGAAGCCTGGCATATGAAGTTCTAAGCCAGTGATTTGCTTTTCACCATTGACAAAATCAAATTTGAAAAGCCCTGGCAATGCTTCTACCTGAACCGCTTTTACTTCACCAGCACCAATTCCATAAGGAGTCACATTTACTTTTTTCAAATCTAAATCGCCAAGCTTTTGGAAAGCTTTGGTATGTATGTAAAGCTTGCCACCAGAAGAAATCAGCTTCAAAAAAGCATGAAATCCCTTTAACATCACCTCACCATTTCCATAAATATCCAAATGATCTGGATCTACACTTGTCAACACTGCTACATTTGGATGCAGATGAAGAAAAGACCTGTCAAACTCATCCGCTTCCACAACCACCCAAGAGTCACTTTCTTGATCATCTTGGAGCAAAAGGTTGCTTTGGTAGTTTTGAGTAATTCCACCTAAGAATGCCGCTACATTTACATTGCCCTGCTTGAGAAGGTGAGCAACCATCGACGACGTCGTAGTTTTGCCATGCGTACCAGCTACCGCGATAGCGGGCATACTAGAAGTAATCATCCCAAGTAATGCTGCACGCTTTTGCAGTTCAAAACCTTCATTTTTGAAGAAATTGAGCTGAACCGAATCCTTTGGCATCGCAGGGGTCCATACGATCATGGCATTATCTTTTTGAGCGCTAACTGCACTTGGCACGTGCTCCAAATCATCTACATAACTGATATTCATCCCTTCCTCTTCCAACTTTTTGGTAAGTGGAGAAGGAGTTTTATCATATCCAGACACTTGCATTCCCATGTGATTGAAATACCTTGCTAAGGCACTCATTCCGATACCACCGATACCTAAGAAATGTACGCTATGTAAGTTTTTCAAATTCATGAGATCAATGTTGCTATTGTGTCCACTATCGCTTTGGCTGCGTCTGGTTTTGCTAATTTTTTAATGTTTGTAGCCAATTCTTCCGCTCTCGCATCATCATTGACAATATCGTCTACTGCATTTTTCAAATTCCCAATTGCTTCGGCATCCTTCAAAAGCACTGCTGCATGCTGAGACACGTAAGCTACTGCATTTTTGGTCTGATGATCCTCTGCCACGTTGGGTGACGGAATGAATATCACTGGCTTACCTACTAAGCTAAGCTCGGACACCGAAAGAGCTCCTGCTCTTGATACCACAACATCTGCGACAGCATAAGCAAGATCCATTTCTTTGATAAACTCTCTGACATGTACATGCTTCAGTCCTGATTCTAATACACTTTTTGACATTTCTAAGAAGTAAAACTTCCCACATTGCCACAAGAGCTGATATCCTGCCGCTTCAAATGCTTTCATTTCTGCCAATACAGCTCTATTGATCGTACGTGCACCTAAGCTACCTCCCAGAACCAGCAAGGTCAATTTGTTGCTATCAAGACCAAAATGAGCTATAGCTAGTTCTCGTTTCCCTTCCAGTTCCATGATATCTTTTCTCACAGGATTTCCCGTGTAAATGATTCGTTCTGAAGGAAAAAATTGCCCCATCCCAGGATAGGCAACACATATTTTTTTGGCTCTCTTTGAAAGTAGCTTATTGGTCAAACCCGCATAGGAATTTTGCTCTTGAAGCAATGTCGGAATCCCTGCATTTTGGGCAGCAAATAAGACTGGCCCACTTGCATATCCTCCTACACCTATAGCTACATCAGGCTGGAAAGACTTCACTAGAGATTTTGCTTTACTCAAGCTAGACATCAATTTGAATGGAAAACTCAAATTTGACAAACTCAAGCTTCTCTGAAGACCTGCCACTTTCAATCCTGTAATAGGGTATCCTGCTTCAGGAACTTTCTGCATTTCCATCTTCCCTTCCGCACCGACAAATAGAAACTCTGACCCTGGAAATCTTTCTTTCCAAGCATTGGCTATGGCTATGGCTGGGTAGATATGCCCACCAGTACCACCTCCGCTAATCATGATTCTATATGTCCTTTCCTTTTTGATAATATTTCTATTTATACTGTTTGCAATGATCTTCTTGCTCTATTTGAGGTCTCCACGATTGGCTCCTCTGCATCTTCATGATCCCCTCGACTGACACTCAGAATGATCCCTAGAGAAAACCCCGTAAATATCAATGAGGTACCTCCCATACTTAGCAATGGAAGTGGCAATCCAGTAATAGGTCCAAGACCTACGGCTACTGCCATATTTACCATAGCTTGAAGAACCAAAGCAAAGCTTAGCCCTGCTGAAAGTAAACCTCCAAAAGGTTTGGTGGAAGATGCTACGATCCTCATGCCTCTATATAACAATGCTAAATACAACAACAATACCGAAGCCCCTCCCACTATGCCATATTCCTCAATGATGATCGCAAATATGAAATCAGAATAAGGGTGCGGTAAAGAATTTCTTTGCTCCGAGTTCCCTGGGCCTTTACCAGTGATTCCTCCAGTAGAAATGGCTATAAAAGACTGTTCTGCCTGATATGGAATATCTTCACCAGAGACGAAATTCTCAATCCTTGAAACGAATGTCCCTCCACGCTGCCCAAAGAATACAGCCGCAGTCAATGCCATCACCCCGACTAATACAATCACAAACGTGTACCTTAAAGGAACTCTTCCAATGAACATCAACAAAAGACAAGTTGTCAAAAGCAATACAGCGGTCGACATGTTTGCCATTCCAATCAGACCACAGATAATCCCCACAGCTATCATTACAGGCACGAATGTGCTCTTGAAATCACGAATGTTACGCTGCTTTCTTGCCAAGAAGCTAGCCAGTGTCGCGATCAATGCCAGCTTAGCCAAATCTGAAGGCTGGAAAGCTTGATCTATAAGTGGAATAGTAAGCCATCTATTCGCTTCATTGATATTGGAACCAAAGAAATAAGTGAAAATCAATAATGGAACAGAAATCAACAACAAGAATCTACCAATAAAACCAAAAGTCTTGTAGGGAATCTTATGCACTGCCCACATCACAGCTAAGCTTATAAACACCAACATCGCATGCTTGATAATGTAGGTCTCCGTGTTTCCACCTTTATATTTATATGCTAGTGTACCAGTGGCAGAATATACCACCAGAATACTGATGATAGACAGCAGAATCACGATAGCCCAAATGATTGGGTCTCCTTTGAGATGTTGGTCTATAAATTCCTTCGCCTTATTCATCTTAGCTCACTTTTAATTGCTTCAATTGCTGAACAGCCGCTTTGAACTGCTCACCACGATCTTCATAATTTCTGAAAAGGTCAAAACTTGCACAGGCTGGAGATAACAACACCACATCTCCCGCTTTTCCCAACTCTAATCCCCACGAAACTGCTTGCGCAATTTCTTGGGTCTCCCTTATTTCAGCTATCTTACCAGCAAATGCTATTTTCAATTTTTCGTTATCCTTGCCTAGACAAATAAGTGCCTTGACGTTCTTTTTCACAACTCCATCAAGCAGCGAATAATCATTCCCTTTGTCTACACCTCCTGCTATCCAGATTAAACCTTGACCAAAACTTTCTAATGCATAAATGGTAGCGTCCACGTTGGTTCCCTTGCTATCATTGATAAAAGCAATGTGATCAATGTCAGTAACCCACTCCATTCTGTGAGGTGCATTCTGAAAATCTCCTAAGCCATTTACAATCACTTTGACATTAATCCCTGCTTCAAGTGCAGCTATTATAGCACACATGGAGTTTTGCATATTATGCCTCCCTTGAAGGCTTACATTTGCCGCATCAATCAAGACCGCTTCTGACAAACTCGGAAGTTTCACACTAATGAATTCCATATCATAAAATCCTCCGACTGGCTGTTCCCCCTCTAAAGAAAATAATGCCATACGTGCTGCAATTGGACTTTTCTCTATACCTAAGCTAATATTAGTATCATCAGCATTGATAATCGCTAAATCTTCACCATCCATATTCTTGAACAAGGATACCTTTGAAGCGATATAGTTTTGCAGCTTGTACTCATACCTATCCAGGTGATCCGGAGTGACATTTGTCAACACCGCTATGTCTGGTTTAAAGGACACAAATCCGTCAATTTGAAAACTACTGACCTCAATGATCCACCAATCTTTATCACCTTCTATCAATTGTCCAGCCCAGCTTTGTCCAACATTCCCTGCTAACCCAACATTTAAACCTGCCTTTTTAAACAAATGATAGGTCAATAAGGTGGTGGTGGTTTTACCATTGGTCCCAGTGATAGCTACTATTTTTCCTTTGGAAAATCTTGAAGCAAACTCCAACTCATCTATCACAGGAATTCCTTTAGCTATCGCATCTTTCACCAAAGTGACATTTGTTGGAATTCCAGGGCTTTTGATGATCTCATCGGCTAAAAGCACCTCTTCTGCTGTATGCTTTCCCTCCTCAAATGGAATATCAGCTTCTTGCAATAGCGATTTTCTTTGCTCATTGATCTGGCCCATATCTGATACCCAAACGGCATAACCATGCTTCTTGGCGAGCAATGCTGCCCCCAATCCACTTTCACCTGCGCCTAATATGACTATCTTCTTACTCATTTCTATCTCAACTTCAATGTTGCCAATGTGATGATTGCTAATAAAATTCCTATGATCCAAAACCTTGTGACAATCTTTGCCTCATGGATATTCTTTTTCTGATAATGATGATGTAAAGGTGACATTAAGAATATTCTTCTTCCTTCGCCATATTTCTTCTTAGTGTATTTGAAATATGAAACTTGAATGATCACAGATGCATTTTCAATGACGAAAATCCCACAAAGAACAGGAATCAAAAGCTCCTTGCGCAATGTCAAAGACAAGACAGCAATCACACCACCCAACATCAAGCTACCTGTATCTCCCATAAACACTTGCGCAGGGTAAGCATTGTACCACAAGAAGCCAACACAGGCTCCTACAAATGCAGCACAGAAAATCACCAGTTCCGCAGAATTTGGGATGAAGAAAACATTGAGGTATTGGGAGAATATGGCATTACCAGAAATGTATGCGAAAATGGCTATGGTCAAACCTATAATCGCCGAAGTACCTGCAGCTAGCCCATCAATCCCATCTGTGATATTAGCACCATTGGAGACTGCTGTCACGATGAATATTACAATCAAAATGTAGAAAACAGGAGTAGCAACATCCCCCATGAATCCAAACACTCGCTCGTAATTAAGTTCATTGTTTTTCATGAAAGGAATGGTTGTCTTCATTGTCTTCACATCCCTGTATGCAGGAGTTTCTACTATTCCTTCCTCAATGGACACAGGATTAGTAAATTCTCTCACCACCACATCATCATGGAAATAAAGCGTAGCACCTACTACGACACCAATTACAATCTGTCCTACAATCTTAAACTTGCCTGCAAGTCCATCTTTGTTCTTTCTGAATACTTTGATATAATCATCCAGAAAACCAATCCCTCCAAGCCAAAGTGTGGTGATTAGCAATAAGATAATGTATATGTTATTGATGTTTGCAAAAAGCAAAGTTGGGATAATGATACCAGCCATGATCATAAGCCCACCCATAGTTGGTGTGCCCTTTTTCTCATTTTGTCCTTCCAACCCCAAATCCCTTACCGTCTCCCCAATCTGCTTGTTGCGAATCCATGCAATGATATTTTGCCCAAAGGTAATGGTGATCACTAGAGACACCAAGGCTGCCATACCTGCTCTGAAAGAGATATAGCGAAACACACCTGTCCCAGGGATATCCAACACTTTGTCAAAATATTCAAATAATGAGTATAACATCGCTTAGCTATTATGGATAAGGTTTAATAATTCTTTCACTATTTTTCGATCATCAAAGGCATGCTTCATACCTTTGATCTCCTGATACGTCTCGTGACCTTTACCTGCTATGAGGATTATATCACTTGGCTTGGCTAGTACACAAGCTGTTTTGATAGCCTCTCTTCTATCTTCGATCACCATCGTTCTTTTGAAATCAACAGGATTGACACCAGCTTCCATTTCTCTTAAGATAGCCATAGGTTCTTCATCACGAGGATTATCAGATGTAAGCACCACTTTGTCACTCAAGTTAGTCGCTATCTTGGCCATGATCGGACGCTTGGTCTTATCTCTATTACCCCCACATCCTACTACTGTGATGACCTGCTCCCCGCCCGTTCTTACACCTTGGATAGTTTTGAGTACATTTTCCAAGGCGTCAGGAGTATGTGCGTAATCTACTATGGCTGTCACTCCAGCTATGGTGATTTTATCAAATCGACCTTGGGCTCCAGGGACTTTTGATAATTGCATCAAGACCTCCTCCTCTTCTTCTCCCAACAAAACTGCTGTACCAAAAACAGCTAAAATATTGTAAGCATTGAACTCACCTATCATTCTAAACCAAACTTGCTTACCATCAATATCCAATTCCAATCCTTCTATCGAATTTGTCAAGATTTTTGCCTTGAAATCAGCTGGAAAACGTAAGCCAAAGGTTTGTTTGGTCGCTTGTGTGTTCTGAAGCATTACCATACCTCTCTTATCATCTGCATTGGTAAGTGCAAAAGCATCTTTTGGAAGTCTATCGAAAAGCATTTTCTTTGCTTTGATATACTCATCAAAAGTGCCATGATAATCCAAGTGGTCATGGGTAATATTGGTAAATACCGCACCCATTAACTTCAACCCAGAAAGCCTCTCTTGCACAATTGCATGTGAGCTCGCTTCCATAAAGCAATGTGTACAACCTGCTTCTACCATCTTTTGGATAAGTTCCTGAAGACTTAGAGCATCGGGCGTAGTATGTGTTGAGGCAATAACTTGCTCATTAATTCTATTTTCTACTGTAGAAATCAATCCAACTTGGTAGCCCATTTCCATATACAATTGATATAGAAGGGTGGCTGTTGTCGTTTTGCCATTTGTACCTGTGACAGCTACTATCTTCAGTTTTGAAGAAGGGCTTTCATAATAGTTTGAAGCCATGATGCCGAGTGCTTTTGTGGCATGGCTTACAGTGGCATAAGTAATATGATCCAAAACTTCAGTAGGTAGGGTCTCACAGATGATCACTGTAGCTCCCTGCAATATGGCTTTACCGATAAAGTCGTGACCATCTACCTGTGTTCCTTTCACTGCTACAAAGACATCACTTTTTGACACTTTTCTACTGTCAAAAGCAAGCCCATTGACCTTCTTATCCATGTTTCCTATGGTAGCTGTCAATGATACTCTGTATAATATGTCTTTAAGGTCTTTCATTTATCCTAATACTAGGCTAATTACACTGTTCTGACTGATTGCTGCACCAGGGTTTATGGACTGGGCTTTGACCCTTCCT
The DNA here is from genome assembly GCF_022549775.1 of Belliella filtrata. GTDB lineage: Bacteria > Bacteroidota > Bacteroidia > Cytophagales > Cyclobacteriaceae > Belliella > Belliella filtrata. The sequence continues at coordinate 32,506 of NZ_JAKZGP010000028.1, forward strand.
TTTCCGTGGTAGACTACTCGTAAACCTTTATTTTCTAATACATATAAGGCATCACGAAGCGAAAGCCCATTTACATCTGGAACTGTCGGAGCTTCAACTTTATTTGCTTTCCACTGTATCGCTTTGTTGTTTACAGTAGATTTGACCCAGCTTTCACCTCCTTCATTTTTGTAATGATTGGAAATCCCGAATCGGTTGCAGAGCATCTGAAGTTCATCAACTTTTCCTGCTTGAATAAAAGGAAATTCATCTTGCTTAAGTGAAGCATATTGAACTTTCGGGTTGGACTTGACATTGATTTTCAAATCCTGTGCGTAAAGTTTGTCTGCTATTTCTTTGAATACTGGAGCTGAAACATCCCCCCCGTATGCGTTGAATCCTTTCGGGCTATCAATCACGACTATAGCCGAATACTTTGGATTGTCAGCTGGAAAATACCCTGCAAACGAGGTATAGTATCGTTGCGTATAGCGTCCATCTATCAACTTTTGTGCAGTTCCTGTCTTTCCTGCTATTTTGTAATCTTTGTTGTGAACATTCTTAGCTGTCCCATTTGCAACTACCCCTTCGAGTAAGGATTGCAACTGCTTGATCGTCTGATCAGATGCTATACTTTTTTTGAGCACTTCAGTGTCAAATCTTTTTTCAAAATTATTCCCTTTGGCAATCCCCTCAACAATCATCGGCTTTACCAACTTGCCACCATTTGCTACAGCATTGTATAGCATCAAAGTATGAAGTGGCGTTAGCTTAGCCTCATACCCAATAGACATCCACGGCAGAGTAGTACCATACCAGTTTCTTTCACCAGGAACTTTGAAGTAAGGTGCGCCTTCACCTCTCAATTGAAAATCAACGGGCTGATGAATCCCAGCTTTCTCTATGTAGCTCACAAATTTCTTTGGTTGATGTCCAAAATGCTCATTAACCAGCCTTGATATGGCTACATTGGAGCTCTTTTCAAAAGCCTCTTTGATCGTAACCTCTCCATACCCACCTTGCTTTGCATCTCGCATCGTACGATCAAAGAACTTATAAGTACCATCTCCAGTATCAATTTTATCATTCAAGTTGATCTTTCCTTCCTCAAGCAAAGCCATCATGGATAGCAATTTGAAAGTGGACCCTGGCTCGGTGAGACCTTGATCACCTACAGCAAAGTTGTAGTTCTCTGCATAGCCAATACCTGATTTATTCTTTTGTAAATTGGCAATCGCTTTGATTTTTCCAGTAGCTACTTCCATGACAATAACAGATCCATACGCAGCATCCTTTGCAATCAACTGACGAAGGAGGGCTGACTCTGCAACATCCTGGATATTAACATCCAATGTGGTATAGATATCAAAACCATCGTCAGGTTTCACATCTTCAGCATCAAATACAGGCTTCCAGCTGCCTCCAGCGATTCGTTGAAACAAGGCTTTCCCATTTTTCCCTTCTAGATATTCATTGAAGCTGTATTCCACACCCACGCCGTAATTATCCTCATTGAGAAAGCCTACGGTACGGGAAGCGAGATTATTGAAAGGCCTGTATCTCTTTTCTACTTTTTCGAAAATCACACCTCCACCCAGTCGGCCATTTCGGAAAATCGGCCACTGACTCATGGCCTGCATTTCTTGATAGCCGATTTGTTTTCTATTGAGGATCAAATAGCGCTTTCCGCTGACACGAGCATCTTTAATGGATCTTTTGTAAGCATCGGCAGACTTGTCTTTGAAATACCCCGAAAGCAAAACAGACAAAGAATCAATTCCCCTGTCAAAAACATCTCCTTTGGCAACAATTGGATCCATCACTACCCTATAAAACGGCAAGCTGGTCGCAAGCAAACTTCCATCTGCTGCATAGATATTTCCTCGAGTAGCACTCACTTGCCTGTACTGAAAATTCAAGCTCTCAGATTTTGCCTGCCATTTCTCACCCTCCACAAACTGCAAATGGGCGATCCTATAAAAGATCAGCCCAGCAAATAAGGTTACCACTATAAAGGCAACTCTTACTCTCAGTACTATGGATTGTTTGATATTCACTTTTTATATTTAATTTTTATCGGCGGTTCATCTATTTCGTATATTCCAAGTGGTTGGATTTTTTTGGCCACTTCGGACTGCTTACTACTAAGCATATATTCAGCTTCTAGCGTCGTCACATCTGCTCGTAAATCCTCCACTTCCTGCTGCATGCGCTCAATCTTTCGAATCATATTGTCAGCGCGGTGATTGCTCCAGATATAAATCATTGCAAGAAAAGCTGCAAAGAAAAAAGGAGGTCCAAACTTTACTGGAATCCCTTCCCCTAATAAGCCCGTCACGTTTAGCTTTTCTTCGATTAAGGTGAAAATACTTTTCTTAGCCGCTTTGGGTGTAGAACCTTTCTTAAGCTTTTTTTTAAATGTATTCTGACTCATGATCTAATTCTTTTTAGCTATTCTCAACTTTGCACTCCTAGACCGGTTATTGATCAATAATTCTTCCGGTGAAGCTGTCACAGCTTTGCGGGTAACCGGCTCGAGAGGCCTGATCAAATTTCCATAGAAATCTTTTTCGACCTCACCTTGAAACTTGCCTTTAGTAATAAAATTCTTTACCAGTCTATCTTCTAAAGAATGATAACTCATCACTACCAATCTACCCTCAGGCTTGAGCACATCCACAGTCTGTAGAAGCATTTCTTCTAAAGACCCTAGCTCATCATTAACTTCAATCCTCAAAGCTTGGAAGACTTGAGCGAAGTACTTGAACTCTTTACCTCTAGGAGCAAATTTGTTCAGCATTGCCTTGAATTGAGCAATGGTAGCAAATGGCTCTGTAGCCCTGTAGGCCACCACGGCTTGAGCCAAGGTTTTGGCATTTTTGATCTCTCCATAGATGCCGAATAGCTTATGGAGCTTGGCTTCCTCATAAGTATTTAAAACGTCTCTGGCTGTCAATGTCATGGCATCGCTCATTCTCATGTCCAAATCTCCATCAAAACGTGTAGAAAAACCTCTTGTCGGTTCATCTATCTGATGAGATGATATGCCCAAATCAGCCAAAATACCATCTACCTGTTTGACTCCATGAAGTCTAAGGTATCTCTTGAGGTCTCTAAAATTTGCTGAGACAAAAGTGAAATTCTCACTATCTGGAATATTTGCTTCTGCATCTTCATCTTGATCAAATCCATAAAGATGTCCCCCGTCCAAATGTTTCAAAATCTCTTTGGAATGTCCTCCTCCGCCAAAAGTCAAATCCACATAAATACCCTTCGGATTGATAGACAATCCGGTAATGCATTCTTGGAGCATCACGGGAATATGGTACGCTTGATCTTTCATGGTAATCTAAGATATGTTTTGATCCATCAATGCAGTAAGTTCTGCATGATCCAATATCACGTCTTTATTATATTTTTCCGGACTCCATATTTCTATGTAAGATCCGACACCGTTCACATAAGCTTCCTTGTCAATTCCTGCATAAGTCAGGAAATTCTTTGGAATCAAAAACCTACCTGCACTATCAAGCTCCACATCGACCAAGCTGTCAAAAAAACTCCTCTTGATCCTTCTGTGGATAGGGTCTCTGTCCGAAAGCCCATTGATTTTATTGTATAATTTCTTAAACTCTTGCTCAGGGTACAATGCCAAACAACCATCATCACCAAAACGCAAATAAAGAGAACTACCATTGACCTCTGGTATTGCCGCCTTGAGTTTAGCGGGCAATGCCAGACGACCTTTGGCGTCTACTTTGCATTCGTGCCTAGTGTTGAACATTCTCATGAGATACAATTGAGTTTACTTCAAATACAAAAGTAAGAAAAGCTTCCACACAATCCACCACTTCAATACACTTTTCTCCACATTTCTACACATTTTATTAAAAGTATCTAAAAGTTTGAATTTTAACAACACATTGCAATAAAATTATCCCAATTAAATACTGACCTTCAACAGCTTGCGCACTAAGCATACAAGCCAAAAGAAACTAGAAAAAGGGCGTTTTAGCTAGATTTCAGGTACAAAAATCCTATTGACAAAAAAGAATAAATCAAATAGGGCGTGAATGGAGATACAAAAGTGGGGAAAAATCCCACCAAAGAAAGAATCTGAGTAAAATCATCCCTAAATTTTGATAAAGTTTGAATAACAGTCCTCAAAACATTATCCCTATCGTATAAGTGGGATAATATGTTTTTATACTTACATTTGACCAGAAAACAAAAAAAACCTTATGAAATTCAATCCAATAATCACCCTATTTAGCTTAATTCTCCTTATTTCTTGTCAGAATGAAAAAGAAGACACTTATGATCTGGAAGGTAAATGGAGAGCGGAAATTGATTTGAGTGAAGACATATTACCCTTCGGTCTCGAGATCTATCAAAGTGGGGAAAAGTGGAGCGCATTTCTCATAAATGGAGTTGAAAAATTAGAAATTCAAGACATAACTGTCCAAAAAGACTCCATCCATATTCCAATGGGTGTATTTGATGCTACGATACACGCCCAAATTCAGAAAGGTGGGGAATTAGTGGGGAAATATGTCAGAAATTACAGCGTTGACTATGTTTTACCATTTCATGCTTCAAAAAATGAGGCTCAAAGATTTCCGACAAATAAAGCTGCGGAATCAAATTTCTCAGGAAAATGGAAAACAGTATTTCAAGACAAAGATGGAAAAACCTATAATGCTATAGGCATCTTCAAACAAGAGGGCAATCTGATCACGGGGACATTTTTGACAGCTTTGGGAGATTATCGCTTTCTAGAAGGCAATGTTGATGGAAATCAATTCTACTTAAGTGCATTTGACGGGAGTCACCTATTTTTCTTTCATGGTCAAGCGCTGGAGGATGGATCTATTCAAGGAAGATTTAGAAGTGGCCCACGGTATAAAGAAACTTTTATAGCGGTAAGGGATGAGCATTTTGAGTTGCCAGATGCAGGTAGCTTGACATTTTTGAAAGAGGGGTATGAAACGCTTGACTTCACTTTCCCAGATACTGATGGAATTCCAGTCAGCTTGAGTGATGATAGGTTTCAAAAAAAGGTTGTCTTGGTACAGCTGTTTGGAACTTGGTGTCCCAACTGTATGGATGAGACCAAATATCTAGCACCATGGTATGAGCAAAACAAGGGTCGTGGTGTTGAGATCGTTGGCTTGGCTTTTGAGAGCAAGCCTGATTTTGACTATGCTAGTAAGAGGGTGAAAAACGCCGCAGAAAAGCTAGGGGTAAAATACCCGTTCCTGATCGCTGGAGAGAGTAACAAAGCAAAAGCTGCCGAAGCTTTACCTGCTCTTAGTAGCGTAGTAGCTTTCCCTACTTTGATCTACCTAGACCGTCAAGGTAAAGTTCGCCATATACACACTGGCTTCAATGGCCCTGGCACAGGAGGCATGTACGACAGGTGGATTGAAGAGCATGAGGAATTGGTAAATGAGCTGTTAGGTGAAAAATTATAAAATCAACAACTAACATCTAGGTGTAGTTTGTAACCACGAACCTCTGGGTGTAGTTTGTAACTACACCTTAAATATCTTCAATACGTAGAGTCTATTATTTCTAATTGGAATTGCAAATTCCAAGGATATGAAAGCGTAGATGCAATCTAGGCCTAGGGAACATTTAAAACAACCTCTAAACTCAAAAAATCCTTAGTATCCTAATTTCTCCCAAAACTTCCTTCTCTTGAGATACTTCCTCTTTGGGCAGCTGCAATCTGCAATGGTGAATTTTGTAGCTTTTTTAGTTCCTGACCGCATAGTTTTCATGACTGTACTAAAATTATAATCATCTCCGTCCTCAGTAATCAATCCTGAATCTGAATTCATGAAATTCACTTTGTAAACAACATCTCCAGACGAAATCTCTATGAGCTCATACTGTAGTATTGATTGATTTTCTTCCGGTTTATTAGGGATTGGATGGATTTCTCTTGGGAAGGGGTATTTCATTGCATTAGGATCAATAGCATCATACATAAAACCTTCCGAATCCCTCGCACTGATTACAGAAGGCTTAAGAATATACTTGATTCCCAACTTGAGTACTAATTGCTCTCTGTCTTCTTGACTTTCTATCCCTTTGATATTATACTTTAGAAATTCATAATCTAACTCATACCTATCAAATACATTAGAAAAACCTTCGTTCTCAAAAACCGATTTCATTATACCCCACAGCTCATCATTTTGCATGGATGAAAGCAAAGAACTCGATACGTCATCAATTATAATACCATCATCATTCCCCAAACAGACTTTACAATATTGACTAACCGTAGTCTTTGTTGATTGGCAGGAAGTGAGATAAATCAAAAAACACACAAAAGAAATAGTAATTCTATTCATAAGTTTCGGATATAACCTAAATGATAACTTGATGTAGCAATCTAATTAACACTATATATTTTTAAGGTTTTATTAAACCTAAGGTTTCGGCAAAAATAAAGAATGCATAACTAATGTATGCATCAAAGCAAAAAAGAAAACCAAGTAATTGAGAAACCCTTAGTACACAACATTATTAATTTTCAAGAACACTAAATTATGAAAACATAGCAAATACCACTAACTCTATAGATCAATCATAGGCAAAGATCATTCACAATTCCCCAAAAACCATAATCAATCAATTTTATTGCCTAAATTTGAGGATATTTAAACTAAACCCCACATGGCTTTTACTTATAAAAGAGTGATTACTTTCTTTTTGAGAGGCTTACTGTTTGTCGTACCCATTGGCTTGACGATTTATTTGATCATCTTGACATTGAACTTCCTAGATGGCATCATCCCCATTCCAGTCCCAGGATTGGGAATTGTTATTATGCTTACTTTTATCACATTTGTAGGCTATCTGGCTAGTCTTTTCATTACCAAGCCCCTGTTTGAAATGTGCGAGCGGTGGATATTCAAAATCCCATTGGTAAATATCGTTTACACGAGTATCAAGGATTTGATGTCTGCTTTTGTTGGGGATAAGAAAAAGTTCAACACCCCTGTGGTAGTAAAGTTGTCAGAAGGGATGTCAAGAATGGGCTTTATTACACAAGATGATTTGAGTGTTTTGGAAGAAGATGAGCTTGTTGCAATCTATTTCCCACATAGCTATAATTTCTCTGGGAACTTATACCTAGTACCTAGGCAAAATGTGCGAATTCTACAAAATGTCAGTAGCTCTGACATCATGAAATTTATCGTTTCTGGTGGTGTTTCAAACTTAAATAAAACGCTTTAAGATGCGTAAAAAAATCTCCTTTGACAGCCAAGCAAACTGCTTAAAAAAGTTGATTTTTGAGAATCAGATATTAATTGATATTTGACATTATTGGATATTGACTCAAAAGAAATATTTAATTTTACAATAAGCTCCTTTTGGTTGTTAAACCACATCTTTACAAAAATCATTAATGAAGTCGGCTTTGAAGCAAGCATCCAAAAAAATAAGCCCTCTGAGGGCTTATTTTTTTTGTATGATGCCATTCGTCATGAAAGCTTCAAAATCATTGTTTTACAATTGTGCATCAAGCTTTTGAGCCAATACTGATTTTGCAGTAGTTCCAACTTGCTTGTCTACGATTTGACCATCTTTGAAGAACAAAAGCGTAGGGATACTTCTGATACCGAATTGAGCTGCAACAGCTGGATTCGCATCTACGTCTACCTTACCCACTACCGCTTTGCCTTCATAATCTCCCGCTAGCTCTTCGACTACTGGGCCGATCATTTTACAAGGTCCACACCATTCAGCCCAAAAATCCACTAGGATAGGCTGCTCTGATTTCATGATTTCTTCAAAATTTGAATCAGTAATTTCAATTGCTTTTGCCATTTTATATATCTGTTTATAAGTTTTCGATTTTCGAATATAATACTAAATTCAATTCAGCTCCAATAAGTTCAATTGAGAGAGGTTTTTGATTATAGCTTGATGATTGAAGGTAATAGACTGAGAATTATAATTTCAAAGGCATATTTCCAAAGACAGTTATTTTTCATAGGGCAAATTTCAGTCCTGTAATGAAATTTATCCCAATATGTCTAATATTATTATTTGCAAAATAAGAAGAATTCGTGATTGACGTGAAACTATGTTGATATGAAAGAGAAGTGAATAGTGAAGTTCGCATACTAATTTTATACCCCCCACCAATCTCCACCAATCCTGCGAAATCAAACTTTGAGACAGTATCAGTCACATCCAATGTTTTATTTTCGACAAACTTACCTTCCTCAAAGTATATTGGTACCGTGTGCTTAGCATCTAAAAGCAAAGATGGAACTACACCAATATTCGCAAAACCATAAAGAACAGTTCCTATATTAAATCCAACCTTTATGGGCACTGAAACATAATCATACTCAAATATTGAGATATAACTATCACCTGTAAGATTCCCTTGGCTGTCGGTAAAAGGAGTTTCGATTGTAAAACCTCGTTGATTGTAAATCAAATCTGCCCCAAATGATAAATGTTTATTTGATAAATATTCATATGTCAACCCAGCTGACAGGCCTAATCTAGCTTCAGAATCACTAAAAACGTCAGTTGAAGCAATATTAGTTGAGCTAACCCCTCCCTTTAGCCCAATATAGTGATTTTGTCCAGAAACCTTAAACGCCACTATGACTAAAATGAATAAGAATATGTTTTTCATAGTTTAGACGATCTATTGTGCTCAAGGTACATGCACTATTTTAAGATATGACTCACTCTACTTTTAGCGGATGTCAATCACACTACTCTTACATCTCACTCCAATCCAAAATCGATAAACTGATAGTCAATTCTACCAATCTATACTTTTACTCATTTCATTTTTTCTCCCGTATCCTTTTTACTTTATCATCCTATTATCAGACGATCTGATAGACTACTTCTGGCAGGGTTCCTAGTTCTTGGATCATTTCATTGGAAGGGTCTACTTTGAATCTTTTTGACATCAGGTCAAGGGTGATGTTCTCTTTGGTGTCTATTACATTGATGTAGAGCTTTGCGTCGCCTTTATACTTATCGGTAATTTTCTCCAATTTTTCCATCAAATCCAAGGTCAAATCATCTAAGTCTATGTTAATCCTCAATCCTTTGACCATCCTTCCTCTGACCTCATTGAGTAAAGACATGCTATTGATCTTAAATTCAAACTCCCCCTCTTTCCATTTGTTTGGATGAACTGATCCATTGATATACAGAAACCACCCTGTCATAAAGTACTCTTTGAACTTGATATAGTCTTCACCAAAGATGAAGAATGTATGTCCCCCATGGTAATCTTCTATCGTAAGAGTCCCAAATGGCTTACCAGTCTTTGTCGTCCTATGAGCAAAAGAAGTCACCATACCAGCGGCTTTGATATCACCTTTTGTTCTAAGGAGATCCATGTTATTGAAATCGGTCATGGGGGTATTGGTAAATGATTCTATTTCCACCCTAAATTGATCCAATGGGTGTCCGGAGATATAGAGTCCCACTACTTCTTTTTCAATGTTCAAAGCCTGCAGTTGACTGAATGGCTCTATGGCGTTGACTGTAGGTAAAGGTACTTCCATCCCTCCACTTCCACCAAATAAACTCACTTGTGAACTATCCGCTTCTTGCTGCACTTTTTGCGCATATTTCACAGCTTTTTCAAGCAAATTTATATCGCCATCAGCTGCTTCCAGATATTGTCTTCTATGATGCTGTGGAAAACAATCAAATCCTCCAGCCATGGCCAAAGATTCTAGCGTTTTCTTATTGAGTGCTTTGGCTCCTACTCGCTTACAAAACTCAAAGATATTTGGAAACTTACCTTTTTTCTCTCGCTCTTCCACTATGGCATCAACTGCTGCCCCACCCACTCCTTTGATAGCAACCATCCCAAAGCGAATCTGCCCCTCTTTGTTTACTGTAAAGCTGTTTTTAGACTCATTGACATCTGGCCCAAGTACAGGTATCCCCATACGCTTACACTCTTCCATAAAAAAGGTAACTTGAGTGATATCGTTCATGTTATTGCTCAATACAGAAGCCATGTACTCAGCTGGATAATGAGCCTTCAGGTAGGCAGTCTGGTAAGCAATCCAAGCATAGCATGTAGAGTGGGATTTGTTAAAAGCGTAAGAGGCAAATGCTTCCCAGTCTTTCCAAATCTTCTCCAATTTTTTAGCATCATGGCCTTTGGATACCGCTTGCTCGACAAACTTCGGCTTCATTTTATCCAGAACATCCCGTTGCTTCTTACCCATGGCCTTTCTCAATACATCGGCCTCACCTTTGGTGAATCCTGCTAACTTTTGAGACAAGAGCATCACCTGCTCCTGATATACTGTAATCCCATAAGTTTCCTCCAGATACTCTTGCATGTCATCCAGATCGTAGGTGATCGGTTCAAGACCATGCTTTCTTTTGATGAAAGAAGGTATATATTCCAATGGGCCTGGCCTATACAAGGCGTTCATAGCTATCAAATCCGCAAAAACCGTAGGCTTCAATTCCCGCATGTACTTTTGCATACCGGGGGATTCATACTGAAATATGCCGACTGTCTCCCCACGCTGAAAAAGCTCATAAGTCTTCAAATCATCGATTGGAAAATTGTCAGGATCTAGTAAGATATCATGGCGCTCTTTTACAATCTTGACAGCATCTTTGATCAAAGTAAGTGTCTTCAATCCCAAAAAGTCCATCTTCAATAGTCCTGCACTTTCTACGACAGAGTTATCAAACTGTGTGCAGACCATGTCTGAATCTTTGGCTAGCGCAACTGGAACAAAATTGGTAATATCATCAGGAGTAATGATCACACCACAGGCGTGAATCCCCGTATTCCGTACAGATCCTTCCAGTACTTTGGCTTGGTTAATTGTCTTGGATGATTCATCATTTCCTCTAGAAATCCTGATCAATTCATCTGCTTTGCCCAAGTCTTCCCCGTTTCCTTTCAACTTTGCAGAAAGTTTGGCCCTATCTTTTGAGAGTTCAAACAGTGCCTTCAATTTTATATCAGGCACCAACTTCGCCAACCTATCTGCATCAGAAAGTGGCAGGTTGAGAACCCTAGCGGTATCCCTAATAGCTGACTTGGCAGCCATGGTACCGTAGGTAATGATTTGTGCTACTTGATTGGATCCATATTTGTTGATCACATAGTCAATCACACGCTGCCTTCCCTCATCATCAAAATCTATATCAATATCAGGTAAGGAAACCCTATCAGGATTCAAAAATCTCTCAAAAAGGAGGTCATATGCTATAGGATCCACATTGGTAATACCCGTACAATAAGCTACAGCTGAGCCAGCTGCCGATCCCCGCCCAGGCCCAACTGATACGCCCAAGTCTCTTGCTGCCGAAATAAAATCCTGTACGATCAGGAAGTATCCTGGGTATCCAGTCATTTCGATTGTCTTCAATTCAAAATCCAATCGATCTTTGATCTCATCTGTAATTACTGGATATCTTTTCTTAGCTCCTTCATAAGTCAAATGCTTAAGGAAAGCGTTTTCACCTCTTTTCCCTCCATCTTGATCATCTTGAGGATCTCGAAATTCTTCTGGAATGTCAAACTTAGGTAGCAAAACTTCCCTAGCCAGCTTATAGCTTTCTATTTTCTCAACTATCTCATGCGTACAAGAAATCGCCTCAGGAAGATCTGCAAAAAGCTTCTTCATCTCCTCTGGAGACTTGATGTAAAATTCATCATTTGGAAAACCATACCTGTACTCTCTGCCCCGCTTGCCAATATACTTTTTAGGCTTTTCAACCAGCTCTCCATCTTTTACACATAACAAAATATCATGGGCTTTGGCATCATTTTTTGTATTATAATAGGTATTGTTTGCAGCAAAATACTTTACCCCATACTTTCTTGCAAACTGAAGCAAGACTTCATTCACTTTTTCTTCTTCGGGTATCCCATGTCTATTGAGCTCGACGTAGAAATCCTCTCCAAATTGCTCCTTCCACCACACGAAAGCCTCTTCTGCCTGTGTTTCTCCTACATTCAGTATCAAAAACGGGATCTCTCCCCAAAGCCCGCCTGTGGTTGCTATAATATCTGATTTATACTGTACTAGGATCTCTTTATCAATCCTTGGCACATAGTAAAATCCTTCAATATTGGCATAGGAAGCCAACTTTGCGAGGTTATGATAACCAGTTTTATTTTTAGCAAGTAGGACGGTCTGATATCCATCATCTTTTTGAGATTTGTTTTTCCTATCTCTCGTCAAAAAAAACTCACATCCAACGATAGGCTTTATTTCTTTGGCTAATGCTTCTCTTACAAAATGAAATGCTGCCATCATGTTACCATGATCTGTCATGGCGATTGCAGGCATATTGAGCTCTTTGGCTCGAGCTACTAGTGCAGGTATTTCTGATGTCGCTTGTAGAATGGAGTATTGAGTATGCACATGGAGGTGGGCAAATGGCACATCAACCATATCGGAGATATCTGCTCTTCCAGCTGCCCTCAATACATCTTTTGCTGCTTGCTTAGTTTCATCCTTTGCTGCAGCAAAGTTTGCTTCTTCAAGCTTGGGGGCTTCATATATCACATCCTGAATGGCAAGCCCTTCGATAGGAGGCTGCACTCCCGCAGTGATCAGTCCAAAGAAACATTTGGCAGTAGCATCCACATCATAGGCTGCGTCATGCGCATCATCAAAGCCAACGCCAAAGAGCTTTTTGTGCAACTCAGTGAGTGTGGGCCATTTGAATTTACCACCTCTTCCACCGGGGATCGCACAAAAGTCTGTCGAAATATCCTTGGTATCAAGCGGCTTCTTCTCTGGCAAGTGCATAGGAACTTCCTTTCGAAGAAATTCAGAACCCATCACATTGATATCAAACCCGATATTGTGGCCGACTACAAAATCTGCCTTGGCTACATCCTTGTCAAAAATCGCTAAAATTTCTGCCAAATCATGTCCTTCTTTCAAAGCACGATCTGTAGAAATCCCGTGAACCTTCTCCGCATTGTAAGGGATAGTAAAGCCTTCAGGTTTGATGATATAGTTTTTATTAGAAATCAGCTTCCCCTTGGCATCATGAAGCTGCCAGGCAACCTGAACTAATCGTGGCCAGTTATCATCTGCTGCCATTGGCGCATCATAACTCCTTGGTAATCCAGTGGTCTCGGTATCAAAAATGATATACATACAAACGCTTTAATTTTGGGAGATCTAAGTTAACAAACATCTGCTCAAGTGGGCAAAGTATTGGATAAATTTGTATGAGAAAAAAATAGGGAAAATTTAGAAAGTTTTGAGATTACAAGGTTGAAAAAATAGAAATTTTTCAACCTTGTAATTTGAATAACGGAACTTAAAACACTAAAAACAAGCGTACTACCTCTTTCCCTCCCAAGGTACGTAAACCACTTTTTTGGTATCAAAAAATTCGCCTTTAAAGTAATCCTCTAAATGGTAAGTAACATATCCAACATTTCTCTCTTCCATCTCTTCATCGACATCTCCACCTTTGAGCAAAAGAATTCCGTTTGGAAACTCATTAAAATCCTCCTTTTTGAATTTGCCTTTGACCCATGGGAAAAAGTTGGTAAACCTTGTCACTGCACGACTAACTACAAAATCATACTTCCTGACCAAGCTTTCAGCCCGGGCTTGCTGAGCTTCCACATTTGAAAGTTTAAGTTGCTTTGCCACGTCTTTGACCACGGTGATTTTTTTACCTATTGAATCCACCAAATGAAAATGCGTATCGGGAAAAAGAATAGCAAGCGGAATACCTGGAAAACCTCCTCCTGTACCGATATCCAATACTTTGGTTCCTGGCTGAAACTGCATCACTTTGGCAATACCCAATGAATGAAGGACATGCCTTTCATAAAATTGATCCATGTCTTTTCTACTGATCACATTGATCTTTTCATTCCAGTCAATATAAAGGTCTTTAAGTTTTGCAAACTGCTCTTTTTGCTTTTCAGTCAGGTTGGGAAAGTGCTCAAGTATCAAGTCCATGTATAATCAAATCTAATGTTTCACAAAAATAGGGTGAATATTAGAATTTGTCTACATAGTGATAAAATGATTCATTATTAGACCAATCAATCCGCTTGCTGTCAATACACAAATTAATCACCACAAAAAGCCTTCTATGTTTTGCTGAAAAAAATAATCACCCTAATATCGGATCCTAACAACGACAAAAATCTATTCAAAAATAGCTACTGCGCGAACTGGCGAACCCGTACCTCCTCTAATCTTTAAAGGCAATGCAATAAAACGGAAACGACCTCTCTTTATGAGTTTGTGAAGATTTATCATGTTTTCGTAATGGGTAAACCCTAGCTCTCCACAAATTTGATGAACTTCTCTATTTGAGACTTTAGGTACTCCAGGAGACATGGTCTCAACACCAAATGCTGAAATTTTCTTTTCCCCTAACCATCTTGAAGCGGCAACGGATAGCCCTGGGCCATTACCCCATTCATCAGTACCAAAGTGTTTCCTGTAATGATCAGTGTAAAACAAAACTGTATCTCCCTTTTTGATTTTAACTTTTGCCTGTTTGCATGCAATTTTAATTTCTTCAGGTTCTATAAGCTCTTTCAGGTTCTTATGTGAAAAATCCAAACAAATTCCTTTGGTATAAAACATGGACAGTGGCATGGTCTCGATAGATTGTCCTACATATTTGATCCCCATATGATTTAGCGCGTCAACATGAGTGCCTGTATGTTCGCCAAATTCAAGCTTATTCACACTTGGCGTAGCAGTCTTTGGATTCGGTTTTCCTTCCCACTGCTCATGCGTTGCAAATACACTGATATGAACCTTTGGTAGCCCATTGAAAACAGGCATTCCAGAATATATCTCTTGACTTAGGTCTATAATTTCACCCATCAAATACACTTAATAAGGTCTTTGAAAAATTGAAGATTCAACTATCAAATTGATTAATTTACTTCACAGCTATTTGTTCTTTTCTACTTTGTACTTTCTGCACAAAGTATTCCCCTAACTTTTTGCCTTTGGTAGAGCCATGAACTATGGCTGGCATATAATGGATCCCTCCATACAGCCGACTGATTGCTGCCTCATCTGCTGCCAACCGGAATGATTCAAACTCCCTGATAGGCAATCCAAATGCAACTTCTGTTGAATCTACAAAATGGAAACCATCACCTAGAAGCCATGTCAAAGTTTCAGCTGCCGCATTACTAACCACACTATGTCCCGAGGTGTATTCAGGAAATGGAGGTGTCTGTAATACTGGCAACCACTCTTCATCTATGTACTTGTTGATATAGGTCTCTGGCCGGATCAAAACAGACCTGTACTTTTCGTCCCAACATGCAATGAATCCATCAAATAAAGCAATACTTGTCATCGCCAAAGTTTCTGCGGCAGCACGCCAGTCTTGCTTTGCAGTCATTGAAGCAATAGCGGCAATTCCCATCCAGTGTCCACCTGGCGTAATCTTTTTCTCTGCGAACATCACGTGACCTTTTACATTCACTTTGTAAGGATTGCAATCCCAGAAGTAGGCAATATCGCTTTGCTCCTTGGTGAGGTTTCTTACCGTGGAAAAAACTTCCTCCGCTTCTCTATAGAAGTCAGAGCCTACTTCTGTGCTAAAGGTAGTCGGTGGCAAAGACTTAAACTGATCAGGTCGCTCCATTACAAATGGCCTGATTTTGTTCCAGTGTGGCTCGAGACCCTCCATGTACATGGGAGGAGTAGGTTGCCAAGCATTGGGATTATCCGTCAAGCTGTATTTTTCAAAAGACCTGCTTTGAGCATAATTATCCTTTTTAGAATAGGCAATTACATGATCCGCCACCTGCTCACCTAAAGTGAGTGAAGCTTCAAATACACGATCAGGTAGTCCCTTACTTTTGAGAGACTTATAAAATGATTCTTTATGCTCATTCATGAGTTCTTCTGAAAAAATGAGCAATGTTCCAACTTTATAGTAAGCGGCAAGTGCTGCTAAAGGAAAATATACATCTTCAGGTACATCAAAGTCTGCCTTTTCAAAACCATTCAACTGCCCCATCAAAGACAGGTAATCATCACCTGCCAAGACCGCTACTTCATAAGCTGCAATAGAAGGATAGGCATAAATCCGACTAGCTACTGGAGGGGAAAAAATATCATGAATGATTATCTCCGTAAGCTGATCTTGCGCAGCAAATTGATAGCTACCATCTTGTATTAGGTTAAAATAGTCTTTTTCCTGACAGGAGAAAAAGACTATCATCAAGGCAAGCAAAGCGGTTATATTTCGGGCTTGTAGCATATATTTGAAACTCAATAATAAGTAAATCTAAACATTCCTTTATATTTTGGCAAATCGATCTTTTAGCTTTTCTAAACTAATGATAACAGGTGAATCATTGTTCCTTAGACCAATCAAATGTGGGCTTTGATTGATATTCAGTTGCGTCAATACCCTAAATTGTCCTGAAATCTCAGGAATAAGCTGACTTTGTATCCAATTCCCGTCTTTATCCATTTGGAAAAAAGCCATAGACAAGGCACTCGATTTGCCTAGGTCATTCCTGTAATTATCAAACCCACCGACTACTACCAAATTCAGATAATCTGCTTCTTTCCAACTGTACACTGATTGTACTGGTCCAAATTGACCTTCCAAAGGTAACGAAACAAACTCACCATCTGCAACGAAGTATAATCCAGACGCCATATTGGTCACTTGAAACTTCCGAGCTGCATCTATCTTATCTTTGCCAAACACATCCTCTGGCTTCTGAATTTTTGAATATTCTAGATAACTAGCATGCTTTTTTTTCACGGCTGGAACCTGTTTGATCAAATCATCCCTTGACCCAAAAGGGACAAGTAAATCTTTCATGTAGTGAAAAACCAATGGATCCTCTTGTCCGTTTTCATCAAAGTCATGGTGATACAGCCACAATGGCTTTTCTTTACTTGCCTTCCATTTTGAATTCAATCCCATATTGCCTAAAAAAATAACTGGCTGATTTTTCCAACCCCCCAATTCATCCGCCACCAAATACATTCCAGTTGGTATATTATGCTGGGCTATTTGGAATGTCAAGTCCTCGGACTGTTTCCAAATCTGCACATCAGACCACTCACCTGCCAAAATTAGGCTCAAGTGGTCATCAGCACCCAACTCTTGCCAATGTGCCGATTGAATCATTCCAAAATCAGGATTGTCACCGAAAAACTTTTCTGTTTGATCTGTAAAATTCCCATTGCCGTCATTGATCAGTAAATAGCTCTTGGGCTTTGCTCCATAATTCCCTGTTACGACAGCACTTGCTACAAAAATGTCAGGCGCTCCATCTTTATTCACATCATGTATGGCTATAGATGAGGTGTTTTCGCCAATTGGTGGTAGTGAATTTGGAGAAAAACTAAAATTCCCATTCCCATCATTGAAAAACACCCGATCAGTATTGTATAAATGTCCTTGTGAGTGCTCATATCCTCCACTTCCAACATATAGGTCCAAAAATCCATTGCCATTTAGGTCTATAAATTGGGCAACTACATCTTCTCCTGGTGTCATTTGATCAAAAATCGGATTGCTTTTTTCAACAAAATCCCCAGATTTCGTTTGAAGAAACAACTTACTAGCTTGTCCTTTGGCTCCTCCAAAGTAGACATCCTCTAGGCCGTCTCCGTTGACATCACCTACAGCCAGGGCAGGACCTTCGGTAGAGTACTTTCTGGGCAGAAGATATTCCCTACGCATATCATCATACGCTGTATTCTCCTCATGATTCCATGGGAAAGTTGAAAAGAAATCCTCTGTCTTTTTTGATTCATCCTCTTTTAGGGGACTTAAGGGTCGTCCTTTTCCCTTTTGAAGTATTAGTCTTTGATTAATTGCTATGTCATCAAATCGCTCTACCTCATCGTAATTCCATTGGACTTGTACTTGTTTGATCACATTTGATTTCCCAAGTCCAAAATGGGCAAGGTTTGTGCTCGATGATTGAAATCCTCTTGAAGGGCTTATCAACTGGTATTGCTCTCCCTGATCTGTCTCCACCATTACTTTTGCTCCAATACCAAAGACATTAAAACCATCCTGCTGCAAGGTTATTGCTATGTAATTGGCGCTATCGATCTTTGCTGTATTGTTTCTATAGATGAATGCCTCTTGATCAATGTTGTTGATCACCAAGTCCAAAGCTCCGTCATTGTCTAAGTCCCCATAGGCTGAGCCCGAGGAATAAGAGAGTTGATCTAAACCCCAAGATTCAGCCATTTGAACAAATTCTAGTCCCCCAGTTTGTCGGAAAACATAATTGGCCAGCTTCATACTGGGCAGCATCTTGATGAGCTTTTCATACAACTCATGCTCAGTGAGAGAAGCATCTGCTGCCTGACTATATTGCACAAAATCCAAATCATTTGGTCTTTTTACAATTCCATTGGTAACATGAATATCTTTCAACCCATCATTATCCATATCAAAAATCAAGGGAGACCAGCTCCAATCTGTGGCAAAAGTTTGAGTAAGCAAACCAACTTCAGCAAACCTTTTCCCCTTTACGTTCAATTGAAGGTGATTTCTCACATATTGATCCCCATAGCCAAATTTCTTTTTCACCTCATATACTTCTTGCTTATCCTCTCCTATTGATTTCATCCAAATCTCTGGATTTTCAGGAAGCATATCAGTTGTAAAAACCTCTGGAAAACCATCATTATTTAGGTCATTTAGATCGTTTCCCATACTGTATCTGCTTGTATGACTTATCATTTCTTTCAAAGATTCCTTGAAAGTTCCATCTCCTTGATTCAAATACAAGTAGTCATCTTCCGTAAAATCATTGGACACATATATATCTAGCCAGCCATTGCCATTGACGTCTCCTATACCCACACCCAAACCAAAACCTAAGCTACTTGAAAGAACCCCAGCCTCTTCGGTAACCTCTATCATCCTATTAGACCCTTGTGCAACCTGACTTTGAAACAGTTTATCCCCTCCTCTCAGGTCTTGATTTATAAACTTGGTGTCTGCATGGGCAAATACCTCTGGTTTTTTGATTGAATGATTGAGTAAGTATAAATCCAGATCCCCATCTTGATCATAGTCAAAAAATACGGCGTGGGTAGAAAATCCTTCAAAATCCAACCCATATACCTCCGCTTCTTCTTTGAAAGTCAAATCGCCTTGATTGATATATAATTTATTTTTACCTCTGATATTTTTGTATCCACCTACTTGACATACATAAATATCCAGAAGCCCATCCCCATTGACATCCGCCATGGCCACTCCTGTAGACCATCCACCTCCTCCATCAACATTGGCTTGACTGGTGATATCTTCAAATTGAAAATTTCCTTTGTTGAGATAAAGCTTGTTTTCTCCTTGATTCGACGTGAAATAAATATCTAACAAACCGTCATTATTAACATCTCCCAAAGCAACTCCTCCACCATTGTAGAAGTACAAGTACTCTAGAATATTCAGCTGCTCATCGGAAACCAATTCATTGCTAAAAGTGACACCTGTATGGGAAGAGGGAAGCAAAGTAAATCTTTTATCTTCAGTAGATTTTTCACAAGACACTAAGAATAAACCTAATAAAAGGATCAGAGATTGGCAATAATTATGTCGTAAGCTTTTACTTTTCATCAAAACTTCCACCATCCTGCTTTATCATTATTTTTCACTACCAACAATTTTCTATTTCTCCCCTGGCTGAAAACATGAAAGCCCCTTACTTGACCATGAATCTGAAGTCCATGGCTATGGTTTTCAGCATATCTAAATGTACCGTCACCTTGACCAAACAACACTTCACCATAGCTAGCATCATATTGACCAGCTTCTGGCTTTGCACCATAGAGATTCCCTCCTAGGATCAAGTCCAAGCTACCATCTCCATCTATATCCAAGATCTCAATGGCAAAAACCCACGAACGCTGAGCCATTCTTGGAAGAGGATTTATATCAAATTCCCCATTTCCCTGATTGATCATCACAGCTGAAGGTGCATAATTAAACTCCTGAACTACAGCATTTGATAAAGCCTTGCTATCAAATATATCTTCAAGTGATTCTTTGTTGTAATTGCTATACTTCAGGTACTTCTTTTTGATACTTGGGATTTGTTTCTCTAATTCATGTTTCAGCGTAAAAGGCACATGCTTCCCTTCTTGTAGCTGGGAGAAGATTTGCTCCACGGTCCCATTTTGATCAAAATCGTTTATAAACATTTTGATTGGAGCTTCTGAACTTGGCCTAAACCTTGAATTCAACCCATGATTTCCAAGTACAAAATCAGGCATTCCGTCATTGTTAAAGTCACCAACAGCAATCTTTCTAAACCAACCTTTGTATCCATCAAACATAGAAGATTCATGCTTTTCAAACTTCCCTCCCATGTCCTTCAAAATAGTAGGAGCCATCCATTCCCCTACCAAAATCAACTCTTCTTTCCCATCTTGGTCAACATCAACGACAGCGGCATCAGTCACAAGTCCAATCTCTTTCAATACTGGAGCATATTGACTTGTCTGATCTGAAAATTTTCCTTTCCCATCATTGACCAAAATGTAAGAACTTGCATTGACTCCATAGACAAAGGGCACTAATCGCCCTCCTACAAACAAATCCATTGCACCATCACCATTGATATCTATTGGCTTCACTACAGAGGAACTATGCCTCATGGATTCCAACCCACTTGTTTTGGATTTGACAAATCTTCCCTTACCATCATTGATGTACAATCGATCTGCCAAATCCATAGAGCTGAAGGATGCTTCGTTGCTACCAGATGCTACAAAGAGATCTAAGTATCCGTTCCCATTGGCATCAAAGAAAATGGCATCAGTATCTTCTGCATTTTTGTCCTCTTCAAACACCTCTGTATCTAACCTTCTGAACCTTCCTTGAGTATTTTGCACAAAAAGCTGCCCTTCGAAGCCTTTGGCACCTCCAATAAAAACATCTTCAAGACCATCTCCATTGAAGTCGCCTACTGCAAAGGCAGGTCCTTCTGTAGAATGCATGTGATATGTAAGCCTATCTCGATCAAAATCCACAAATTGATTTTCGGTATGTTCAAAATCTAACCATTGATCAGCATTCAGCTTTTCAAAGATGTGAGCACTCGAATTTGTAAAAAAATCAAAATCTGTGAGCATCGTTGCTTCTTCCCATTTCAAATCGAGAAGTTGGTCAGCTGGAACATCTTCCAGTAAGGTGACTTTCCCATCAGGCCAACGTACCTGAACTTGATCCAGTTTATTTACTTTCCCCAAACCAAAGGTCAATTTTGGATCTACAGAAGATTGAAAGCCTCTGTTTGGCATCATTTCTTGATAAAAAACCTGATCTCCAGAAGTTAACCTTACTTGTGTGCCTATGGCATGGGTGTTTGAACCTTTGCCATTGAGCTGAATCTGCAGGTAGTGACGATCTGGGTAAAAAGAATCGCTCTTATTTTTATATATCAGTGCTGGAGCATTTACATTGTTGATCACCAAATCCAAAGTCCCATTATTATCAAGATCGCCATAAGCTGAACCGTTGGAGTGAATAGGATCACCCATTCCCCATTCATGAATTACATTGGTAAAATTCAAATCCCCATGATTCTTGAATGCATAGTTAGCAACTGGAGTCACAGGAATCGGGTCTACTAGGGCCTTGTAATTGACACCCTGTTGGGATATGATCTTGCGCTTGGTATCTTCATTGTCAATAAAGTTCAAATAATCTAAGTCTGTGATATCTTGATAGATTCCATTGGCCACAAACACATCTTTGTTGCCGTCATTATCCATATCAAAAAACAAAGCCGCCCAACTCCAATCAGTTGCTTCCATATTGGTCATTCTGCCCAATTCAGAGAATGTCCCATCCCCGTTGTTGACATGAAGCATGTTTCTGTTAAACTGTTTATAGTATCCATGCTTTACATTGAATTGAAACTTATCCCAATTCTCAAAAGTCATTACCTGCTTTAGCCTATCCATAGGCTCAGGAAGCATGTCTGTTACGAATATGTCCAAATATCCATTATTATTCAGATCAGCAATATCTGCACCCATCGAATTGGCACTGATTGACGGCATATATGCTTCCAAGCCTTCGGTAAAGGTTCCGTCCTGATTATTGATATAGAGATAGTCCTTTTCAAAAAAGTCATTGGAAATGAAGATATCCATCCATCCATCTTGATTCACATCTCCAATGGTAATACCCAAACCAAAACCAATCAGACTACCATAGATTCCAGCCTCTTCTGAGACATCCACAAATTTTCCATTGTCATTTCTAAAAAGCTTATCTCCCCCTACTTCATCCCTTCTAGGTCTTTCATTTTGCATTTTGTTGAAGCTTCCTATTGCAGTATAGCTGTTGTTGAGTAAATACATGTCAAGATCACCGTCATTATCAAAATCAAAAAAGACCGCATGGGTAGAATACCCTTGATCCGCCAGACCATAAGCCTCTGCCATTTCTGTAAATGTGCCATCTCCATTATTGATAAAAAGTTCATTTTGCTTGTTATCACCTTTTAGATCTCCTGAATTGCAGACATAAATATCAAGTAAACCATCTCCATTGACATCAGCCATCACAGCACCAGTGCTCCACGCACGAGTACCACCTACACCAGCTTCCTGCGTCACATCTTTGAACACAAAATCACCCTCATTCAAGTATAGTTTGTTCTCTCCTTGGTTGGAGGTAAAATAAATGTCCAAAAGGCCGTCACCGTTCACATCTCCAAGCGCTACACCTCCACCATTATAAAAATTCCTGTAAGTGAAAATATTAAAAGCTTCATCAAATGCCAGGTCATTTCTAAAGTCCACCTTTGAATGAGAAGCAGGGATAGACTCAAACAGCTTATCTTGCTGCTTGTTTGCCTTTTGACATGCAAAAAAAACACAAGCATTAAGACTTAGAACAATTAGTTTAGCAAACCACTTGATCATGAGGCAATGTCTTTAATATCTTTGACCCGCATATCCAAAATATCTACACTAACTGCACTTAGGCTTTTGATATGCACCCTTACAAGCCTATTGCCATCTATCTTCACCATCGCAGAGGCTCCTTTTGAATCCTCCACTTTGAAAAAGCCTTCCCCATACAACTGCTCCAGATAGGCTACCACGTCATCTCTTAAGTTTTCAGAACTATACTCAGGATTTGTAGGGAACCAGTCTCTATACTGAAATTCTACAGGCATATAAAAAATCCTACCCTCTTCGAATTTCGGATAAAAAAACATATTCGCCACCTTTCCAGAAGGTAGCTCGGGTTTATATTGAACCATTAGCTTATGTGCCCCTTGCATCAAAATTCCTTCTTTATTCATTTCCCAGCATGCTCCAAAAAACTCTTTTCTTGGCATGCCAAAGGTCAAGCCCAGAAAAATATCTTCATGTACTTCTCCTTTCGCCAGCTCTTTTTGCTTGATTATTTCATACTTGGTTTTCCTCTCACAAGAGGCTAAAAGGGTGATCCCAAGTAAAAAAACCAATACTGCATAATTTTTTAATTTCATCATTTTACTTTCAACTTTTCAAAGGTAAGTATCTCTTGATTGTTTCTAGCAAACAAATACTTTTTCCCTTTATTGGAACCAATCGAATGTATACTCCTAACTTCCCCTGTCACATAGAGGCCTGACTTATCGGCCATCTCTATTACTAGACTATCTCCACTTTGTTTCATTAGCCAACCATAGCTCCCCATGTTGACCCCTATCTCAGGCTTCACCTTAGATTGATTTCCAGCTAGAAGTATTTCCCAGTCTTGGGTTTCATTTCTTTCAACATGTATAGCATGGATTGGGCTATATTGTACCTCATGAGGAAGTTGACTTTTTTCAAATGCCTTTCCATTCTTGTTGATAAACATTTGTGTGGCTAGCGTATGAACCTCAAGAATAAGGCTTTTTTCCAAAATTTCTTTTGAAAATAAATCGTCCATCGTTTTATCCTTATAAGCATCATAGTCTAGCAGCTTTTTCCTAAGGCCAGGGAGTTGCTTTAAAAGTGGACTTTTAAGAACCATAGGATAGGCATTCACTCCCTCATATTGTGTTAATATCTGTTCCACACTTCCGTTCTGATCAAAATCATTCACATACAACCTCATCGGTCTTGCTTCGCTCGCCAACAATCGCGAATTCAAACCTTCATTCCCGACTATAAAATCTGGAAATCCATCATTATCGAAATCTAAGACAGAAATGGTATTCCATAAACCGTTGGTATTTTCCAAACCAAAACTTTTCGATACATCAATATACTTGCCTGTTGTGTTTTTAAAAACCTTGATAGGCATCCAGTCACCGACAATTATTATCTCCAAGTCACCATCTCCATCCAAGTCAACAATCGCAGCATCTCTAGTCATACCAAGCTTAAGAAAGCCAGCCGCCTTTTCACTTGTAACATCTTGGAACTTGCCTTCACCGTCATTTTCTAATAACCTTACATCCAATGGGACCCCATAAGCATAAGGTAAAGAGCGCCCACCAACGATCAAATCTAAGTAACCATCTCCATTATAATCAAATGATTTAACAAAGGAAGTACTTTCATTTCTTCTTGGTAAATGATTGGAAGTTTTTAGAAATTTACCTTTTTGGTCATTCAAATATAAGCGGTCTTGATAATAATCGCTGTTAAGATTATACTCAATACTTCCTGATGCCAGGTAAAGATCTAAATAACCATCCCCATTGGCATCAAACAATAATGCTTCAACATCTTCCGCTTGCGTATCTTCTATAAACTCCTGAACCAATTCAAATTCCCCACTTCTGGTTTGGGTCCAAATTGTTGTAGCTTGCCCTTTGGCACCAGGCAACACAAGATCATCTAATCCATCCGCATTCAGATCACCAACGGCGATTCTAGGACCCTCATTGCTAATCATGTGAAATCTCAATCGTTCCTTATCAAAATCTACAAATTCGCTTTCCTTATGTCTCCATACAATCTGCTGTGGCGACAACTGGAATAACGTTTGATTTTTTTGTCTAGTCTGAACAATACCACCCACAATTACCCCATCTCCTGGTCTCAATTTCACCAATTGATTTACTTCAATATTTTGAAAAATCTCCTTATTTCCATGCGGCCAATCTATTATCAATGAGTCAATTTGAAGATATTTCCCTAAGCCAAACTGCATGCGGTGATCGACTGAAGACATATACCCCTTTACTGGAAAATGCTCACCATAGTACGATTGTTCGCCAGCAAAAATAGATACTTTAGTCCCAAAGTAACTTCCAAGGTCAAGCTGCAAAAAGTTATTTCTGGAAATATGATTGGCATTGTTTCTAAAAATAGACACCTCCTCATTAAGATTATTGATCACCAAATCTAAATCTCCATCATTATCAAGGTCAGCATAGGCAGCCCCTGTAGAAAAAGTAAGTTGATCCATGCCCATGCGATCCGCAATATCTTCAAAGTGAAAACCACCTTTATTTTTGAACAAAAAATTTCTTTGTGGAACTGAGGGGAATTGATCTATCATCTTGGTGAGTAGTACAGAATCCTTTTTATATTGAGATATAAGGTTCTGATTATTGACATAGTAATCAACATAATCAAAATCTGTGAGATCCTTTACAATGCCATTTGCTACAAAAATATCCCTCAATCCATCATTATCTACATCAAAAATCAAAGCTCCCCAACTCCAATCTGTAGAATGCACACCTGCAAACCTTGCAACCTCAGCAAAATGAACCTCTTGAGCCTTAGGTTTGAATCCTAAATTTCTTTGAAGGGTATTTCTTGTAAATTGGTGAAAATATCCTGCTTTTACATTTGTCTGATATTTATCCCACTCCTCAAAAGGTGTTTTTGTTTTTACCCTTTGCAAATCTGAAGGCAACATTTCAGTTACAAAGATATCAGGCCAACCATCATTATCCAGATCTGCAATATCCGCACCCATGGACCCCATACTGATCTCGGTCATCATAGCCTCGAGGCGTTCATCAAAAGTGCCATCACCATTATTGATATAAAGATAATCTTTCTCAAAAAAATCATTGGATACGTACAAGTCAGGCCATCCATCCTTGTTTATATCAGCTACAGTGACACCCAAGCCATAGCCAATTGCACTCCCATAGATTCCAGCCTCTTCACTTACATCACGGAATTTCTCCCCATCATTTCTGTATAGCTTGTTGCCTCCAAAAGGATCACGAACTTCTCTTTGCCCTTCCCTAAGATCATTGATACCAACCGATCTAGGAGAATTGCTCAATAAATACATATCCAAATCACCATCGCCATCATAATCAAAAAAAACAGCATGTTGAGATAGCCCAACATCTGCAAGACCATAGGCTTCAGCCATTTCGGTAAAAGTTAAATCCCCATTGTTGATAAAGAGTTCGTTGTGTCGTTTACCTTCAAAGCGTTCATTTACTTCTAAAGGCCCAGACTTACAAATAAAAATATCAACAAAACCATCCCCATTAACATCCGCCATACTTACTCCTGTAGACCAGATGCCTTTTCCTGCCAATCCAGCTTGCGCTGTAATATCTTCAAATTGGAAATCTCCCTTGTTAAGGTAAAGTTTATTTTCAACTTGATTACCCGTAAGTAAAATATCTACCAGTCCATCATTATTGATATCACCTATAGCTACACCACCACCATTGTAAAAATTCCTGAATGTATAAGGGTTTAACTTTTCTGTATAGTCAAGTTCATTGTTAAAATCTATCCCTGTATATGATTTGTCTACCAACTCAAAATGGGGGATTCCCTCCATTTCCGCCTCTTTACAAGAGAAAATCAAAGACAGGACAGAAATGAATAAAATTAGATATTTTAAACTTTTGATTGGCATAAAACAGTTGACATAAAATCGCTTGCCTAAATCGGGTAGGAGAAACGGGATTAATTCCCGTTTCGACCTCCCACACCACCGTACGTACCGTTCGGTATACGGCGGTTCCTTGCTTTACGCCCTCTAAGAGAACGGGTTGACGTTGTTTTCAGTTATTCA
>NZ_JAKZGP010000029.1 GCF_022549775.1 Belliella filtrata
ATGCATGTGACTCAGGTTCAGTTATATAGGATTTTTTACGTTCCTTTTGAATAGCCCGAAGATTAATTCTTAAGCATAGTTGTAACAACCTAACAATCAACTTGAAAATTTATGCTCGGAATTGCTGCATTAGTCGGGGAATGTTGTATTTAAATTTGGAATTTTATAAAAATATTTGAAATTAATTAGTTATGAAAAATTGTTTATTTACATTATTTTTAATAATTCTCTTTTTTAGTTGTACAATTGAGAATGAATCTCCTATATCTAAATCAAAAGCTGAAGAATCCAGAGGGATTATTGATCCTAATGACCCAAACTTAGACCCTGAATGGAATTGGGAGCTGGGTTTAAACGGGCCTAATTATAGAAGTGATTTAAACCCCGATCAGTTTGGACAAGTTGAAGTTTGGGTTCATGACCCTTCTGTAAGTGGTTCACAAAATAATGCTCTAATCCCATTACCTTGGGTTGGTTCTTCTGAAACAGACTACAAAAAAGTCGATGGTTGGGAACTTTATATGAGAAATTTTGGAACATCTGGTAATGCTACTCATACACCTTATTTTGCTTTATATAACAAGTATACGGGTACGCTTAGTTTTTATATTTATAACTTTAGGCACACAGGTAGCCTAGTTTCTGGCTTTAGAGGTAATTTAAAGTTTTCCCAATCTGGGAATTCCATGTTAACCTTTACAGCAGAGCCTGAAAATTCAACTTTGGAAACATTTGACCCAAATGAGGGGATATATGCATTGTCCCGAACTATAAATTCATTCTGGATTAGGTTGGATTTTCCAATAGTTGGATACCATCCAAATGTTTCACAGAATACGTTGTTTGATCTTGAAGTAGTTCCTTTTACAAGTTTAAATGGTACTAGTACGATAGATCTTACCCAAACTCAATTAGGTGGAGGTAATTCGTCAAATTTTAATTTAGCCAATGGTCTTGCTTCTGGAATTGCAATGTCTAAATCATTAGCTGATTTAATTGATGCATATGGGAAGCTAAAATCAAGTTCAACTAGTGAACCTAACACTCGATTGATTAATTATGATGCTTCATATGAATCTGGTTTAAATGAAGTCAAATTAAAATCTATTAATGAAACTTCAAATAAAAGTAATAATTTTATTGATCCAGCGTCCTTATTTAAAGTAGTTAACTCTGGTTTTGGTTTAATAAAGTCATTTTTGGGAAGTAGTAACTCACCTAGGCAACTATTAAGCTTTAGTGGGTTTCAAGATATTCAATTAGAAATCCAGGGAACTGCGAATCCATATTCGCTTACATTTAACCCAAAACCAAATTCTCCTTTATCAATTAACTACCAAGTACCAATATACAATAAACAAATTGGTGTTTTAAATTTCCAAAGTAATCCTAACATAATTATTAGGCATTTGACTATTAACCATCCAGGAAATATGACAGTTGCTCCAAGAATTGATGTTGATGTCGAATATGACTTAGGAGGTATTGATGCCATAATTAATCCAGATATCGATCAAGACTTAGAATTAGTTGAAAAGAGAGTTAAACTTTGGGATGAAAGATCAAATGTTACATTTTTAGATTTAAATGAAGACCCTAAGCAAACAAACTGGCCTTGGGAATCTCACTGGCGAACTTATACAATAACTAATGTTTTATTGTATCGTGTTGTGTATCCTCGGGCTACCTATCAACAAGTTCTTGGGGGAAATCCGATTGTACCTAGATGGGAGGCAGGTTGGGATACAAATGTAGCTCCAGTTTTTGCTATGTTTGAATTTAAATTCAATAAAAAAAATTATTCAGGTGAACTTGATAATGAAATTGTATTTCAAAAATTAATCCCACTAGAAAGGAGTTTTGTAAATGGGTTTTTATTGAATTGAAAATCTGAAGTATCCATAAAATGTTTTGTGTATAGGGTAGGTTCAATTTCAAGGATCTACCCTGTTTTTTTATGTTTTGTAGGTGCTACAGTAGAAATTCTATATGAACATGGATGGATTTCTGTAAAACCTAGTTTTATCCTCTCTTCAACTTAAAGAAGGATGTTTCTCATTCTGGTTAAAAACAGTTTTCTATAATTTAGTTTTCTAGATTATTGAGCGTTTTTTGTATGATTCGAATTCCTATTAACCTGATTAATAAACATCGTGTCTTTAGTGCTTTTGCAAGATTCAAATCTGGTGCTGATTTAAGAAGTGACGAGCAAGTTGTGAAAAGTGGTGGCAGACAAACCTATTTCTATAAGTTGACTATTTGATATATTTTCTAACTCTTTAAGTTGGAAAAATATTAAAGAGGCTGTCCGAAATGGACGACCTTTTTTATGCTGCAATTCTCAGGGAGTAATCTCCTGATACTGTAGTCGATTGCCTTTTCTTTGTTTTTTTTGAATTCCAGTTCAAAACTTGGTCTATCAGTCTCAATTTTGTCTCTAATAGATAAGTTAAGGATTGATGGTTGAGTAGAAAAATTGTTTTAGCCACCATTTTTCTAAAATCATTTCCTATGGCAATTAATAAGAACTCCATCTCTACTTTTTCTAGACCTATGAATGAAAATCTATTAAATTTATTGTTGCTTTTGAGCTGATCAAATACGGCTTCTGGTTCAATATTACTATTGCTTCTATGTTTGTGCTTCTGTTCACTCATTAACTGTTATATTGCTTATTGTTTTAGAAAGTTAAGATGCTGGTTTACCTCTATATGTCGATTTCCTTTTGCTTGGTAGCATTCTATCCGTAGTGGACACCCTTCAATTTTTTTGCTTGATAATAAGCTACTTGAGGTTCATACTCGTTGTTTGATGTGAGTTTTCCAGTCTCTACATTATTCATTCGCTACCCCATTGGGCACACATAAAAATTTTTCTTTGCATTGTAAAAAAATTTGAACTATAAATGGATTGTTTTTTGACTTTCTCTTTTCTTCAATATGTCAGTAATTGTATTTCACATAAGCTTCAACATCTTTATTTTCAAGTATTTCATGGTTCTCTTCACTTCCGTGCCCTACATTGACGACTATTTCTTTAATATGTTTATTGTATGTTTCTTCAAAATCCGCTAAGTGTGTTGCTAAAGTAGTCGTATCACCAAATGTCTGATGAATATGTATTATGTAATAAACTGATAATCTGTCGATTTCTAAGGATTGTATGCTGGCTTTAATTGACCATTCTTCATTTTATACTCTTTCATTCGCATGAATATAACATCCTGATCTGCTGTAAGAGTATCTGCTCTCTAAAATATCAAGGTCTTTTTCATTTTTCTCCAATCTTGGAAAGTGTTCATCATGAAGTTTCTTTACGACTTTCTTTGGTGTTTATTTTAATTTATAGTTGAGTACTGATAGACGCTCTTTCAATTCCTGAGAATCAATCTTTTTAGGTAGGGCTTGCTGAAAAAGTCTCAGGTATGCCAGATTCAAAGCGGGTGAATGAAGATGTATACATATATTTCGAATGAGGCCAATGAAGAAGATGGTATGCCTGACTAGCCTAAAAATTTCGAGTTTTGAAATTTTTAGGAGCACGCAAATCGAGCTGGGTCATTGAATAAGCTTGCACCTGCTTAAAAAGACAATACTCAATAAATGGGGTATTCATCAAAATTTTAAGAATTTATTATCCAGTTAGCGTTTTTTCAGCACACCCTAAATACTACTTAAAGTGTCCCCAACCCTAACTTCAGCACCTTCAATGAGCACCATGTTTTGGCCAAACATTACTTTATTATTGATGGTCCTGTATGATGATAATGTTTTCAGGGGTTCCTTTCCTTTTTCGCCTGTCTCCTGATTGATTGTTGTCATCACACATCTGGCACAGGGCTTCACAATTTGAAAAGTTGAAGCGCCTATCTTGATTGTTTTTAACTTGTCTTCTACAAAAGCATCTCCTCCTTCAAACACAAAATTGGGTCTAAACCTGTCCATGGGTACTGGGACGGATAGCTTGTTGTTTAAGTCTTCCAAGGATGATTGACCTATAAGCAAAAACGGCATTCCATCAGCAAAACTTACAGATTCATTGTTTACGGCGTACTTTGTATTTACTTTCCTTTCTACATGATTGGGCATCTTGACCAAAATGCATTTCATGCCAAGTGCTTCTGAAAACCATGTGTTAGCTTCTTCAGAAACTACCTGTGCTTGAACAGTATCTTCCCAGATTTGCACGCTTATTAATTCTTCTGTACCGTCGTCAAATGGTATGCTTAATGGTCTTTGCGAAGTTTTTTTATTGTTTATTACAAGCTCATTTCCTGATAGCTCTACTTGGATTAGCGCCATATCTGGGTAAGTCCGCTGAGATAAAAAGTTTCCATTTTCATCGACAAGCATCCACCTTCTATCTAGTTGAATTCCTCTTTCTTCCAAAATTGCACTCTCTAGTCGAATTCCGCCGAGGGATTTGATAGGGTAAATGTAGATGTCTTTTAAAATCATGATTTGGGTCTTTTGCTTCCCAAGTTACAATCTTTTTAAATTATCAGGGATCTCCGGTTGGATCAATTTTGTAAAGACTGTATGAATTTGACTCTCTTGTCCTCTTTTGAGGTAGCTGATGGGATTAAGTACCCGTGTTATGAAAGAATTGTTTGAGGAGAGGTGCGAAAAGAGTAAGGCTGTAACTATGCATATCAGGAACACTACACTCCACTTGATTCTGTCATTATTTAGTTTTCTCTTGTAATATTGCGCCATACTACTAAGATACAATTCACCATAAAAAGGTTGCACCAATGATTCTTAAATGTCGTTAAACAGTAAGGAAAGTTAACATTTTTGTCAGTTCAGAATTGCTAGATGGATTAGTATTGTCAGGATTTTTGAATTTTTATGTCATCCAATACTGACATTGTGACTTGATTTGATGGGTGATTCGCCTTGGCACAAGGCTTGTCTAATGGGAATATGTAAAGACAATTTTGTAATCAAAAATTAGAAAAATATATATCATGGGAAAGATCATAGGTATTGATTTGGGTACTACCAACTCCTGTGTTGCCGTAATGGAAGGTAACGAGCCAGTGGTGATCCAAAACTCAGAAGGTAGAAGAACCACACCTTCAATCGTAGCATTCTTGGATAATGGAAATGGTGAGCGTAAAGTAGGTGATCCTGCAAAGCGTCAAGCTATCACAAACCCAGCAAATACGATTTCTTCTGTAAAGAGATTTATGGGTAAAAAGTTCTCTGAAGTATCAGAGGAGAAAAAACATGCATCTTATAAAGTAGAACAAGGTTCTAATGATACTGTTGCTGTAAAAATCGGTGACAGATCTTATACACCACAAGAATTGTCAGCGATGATTCTTCAGAAAATGAAGAGTACTGCTGAAGATTTTCTTGGTCAAGAGGTATCTGAAGCAGTAATTACTGTACCTGCATATTTTAATGATGCAGAGCGTCAAGCTACCAAAGAAGCAGGGCAAATCGCTGGTCTTGAAGTAAAAAGAATTATCAATGAGCCTACTGCAGCAGCTTTGGCTTATGGTATGGATAAGAAAAATCAGGACATGAAGATCGCAGTGTATGACCTTGGTGGTGGTACATTTGATGTCTCTATCCTTGAGCTAGGTGATGGCGTCTTTGAAGTGAAGTCAACCAACGGTGATGTTCACTTGGGTGGTGATGATTTCGATCAAGTGATCATCAATTGGCTAGCTGATGAGTTCAAAGGTGAAGAACAAATTGACCTGAGACAAGATCCAATGGCGCTTCAAAGATTGAAAGAGGCTGCTGAAAAAGCTAAAATCGAATTATCAAGTTCTTCTTCAACAGAGATCAACTTGCCATACATCACTGCTACTCAATCAGGTCCTAAGCACTTGGTGAGAACACTAAGCAGAGCTAAATTTGAGCAACTTTCTGAAGATCTAGTAAGAAGATCTATGGAGCCTTGTAAGAAAGCGCTTCAAGATGCAGGTCTTTCAGCATCTGAGATAGATGAAGTGATCTTAGTAGGTGGGTCTACTCGTATCCCTAAGATCCAAGAAGAAGTGGAGAAATTCTTCGGTAAAAAGCCTTCAAAAGGTGTGAATCCTGATGAGGTAGTGGCAATTGGTGCTGCTATTCAAGGTGGTGTGTTGACTGGAGAAGTGAAAGATGTGTTGTTGCTTGATGTGACTCCATTATCGTTGGGTATCGAGACTATGGGTGGCGTATTCACCAAGTTGATCGAGGCGAATACAACCATTCCTTCCAAAAAATCAGAGGTCTTCTCTACGGCAGCAGACAATCAACCAGCGGTAGATATCCATGTATTGCAAGGAGAGCGTCCAATGGCCAAAGATAACAGGACTATCGGTAGGTTCCAGTTGACGGATATTCCACCAGCACAGAGAGGAGTTCCTCAAATCGAAGTGACATTCGATATCGATGCTAATGGTATCTTGAATGTATCTGCAAAAGATAAAGGAACTGGTAAAGAGCAAAAGATCAAAATTGAAGCTTCTTCTGGTTTGTCTCAAGACGATATCGAAAGAATGAAAAGAGAAGCCGAAGCTAATGCAGCTGGTGACAAAGCCGAGAAAGAGAAGATTGAAAAATTGAATGGTGCTGATAGCTTGATTTTCCAAACTGAAAAGCAGTTGAAAGAATATGGAGAGAAGCTCTCTGATGGAAACAAAGCAAATATCTCTTCTGCATTAGAAACATTGAAGTCAGCTCACCAATCTCAGGATTTGGCGGGTATAGATGGAGCTATGGAAGGTCTGAATAAAGCTTGGGAAGCAGCTTCCCAAGAGATCTACAATGCTACACAAGGAGCAGGTCAGCAGCCAGGAGCTGATGCTTCTGCAAGTGGTGCAGC
This sequence comes from Belliella filtrata, assembly GCF_022549775.1. Classification (GTDB taxonomy): domain Bacteria; phylum Bacteroidota; class Bacteroidia; order Cytophagales; family Cyclobacteriaceae; genus Belliella; species Belliella filtrata. The sequence goes on from NZ_JAKZGP010000029.1 coordinate 6,826, forward strand.
AGATGCTTCTGATAGTGTTTCGGATGTAGATTATGAAGAGGTTTCAGAAGATAAAAAATAAGTCTTTGTAACTTATATGAATTGGGCATCCATACTGGTTATGGATGCCTTTTTTTGTGAAGCAAACTAGGCTTTCGAATTCAAAACTTATTTCAGAAATGAAACCAATGCCAAAATTTTTTGAGTAAAAAAGTAATTTAAAAGTTAATCAGTAAAGAATCACTTAGAAATGAAGCTGACAGCAGACAATAAATTAAGGAAATTGATCATCGTAGGCGATAGGGTTTTGATCAAACTGCGAAAAGCAAATGAAAAGACCTCAGCAGGATTGTATTTGCCTCCAGGTGTGCAAGAAAAGGAAAAAGTACAGCAAGGATACATCATCAAGATTGGTCCAGGTTATCCTATTCCTTCACCAGTAGAAGATGATGAGCCATGGAAAGAAAGAGACGATCAAATCAAGTATATTCCACTTCAAGCCAAGGAAGGAGACATGGCAGTGTTTCTGGTCAATGGTAGCTTTGAAGTAATGTATGAAGGGGAGAAATACTTCATTGTACCTCAGCATTCCATTCTCATGCTCGAAAGAGAAGAGGAACTTTGATATGGCACCTATTCAATGAATAAACAAGAAACTAGTGTAGTATCAAGTGATGTACTACACTAGGTGATTTTTGTTGATACTTTTAAAAAAATAAAAAGCCTTCCCAACAATGAGAAGGCTTTTAGTAACTCTTTTAACCACAAATTTTAAATCGAAAAACTCTCGCCACATCCGCAAGTGCGTGAAGCATTTGGGTTTACAAATTGAAATCCTTTTCCATTGAGGCCGTCGGTAAACTCTAGCGTCGTACCAGCAAGATAAAGTAAGCTCTTGCGGTCTACTAGAATTTTGATTCCTTTATCTTCAAACACATGATCTGAATCCGCAAGTGTGGCGTCAAACCCTAAGTCGTACATTAAACCTGAGCAACCGCCTCCTTTTACAGAGACCCTTATATTTTCATTTTCAGATCGGCCTTCCTCTTTTCTCAGTTCGAGGATTCTGTCTTTGGCTTTTTCAGAAACTACTATCATATTAACTTTATTTTCTTATACCATTCCAAAACAAATAGATCATTGAAATGATTCAAGTGCAAATATACTTTAGACGGTTTGAACTACCAAGGATATGGGACACAAGACTATAGAAAGATCTTGATTGCTCCAAATTGGATTCTTTTTTATTATAATTTAACCACAATCACTTAACTGTTTCAATCAAGTCCCAGAGATTTCCATAAAGATCTTCAAATACAGCCACAGTACCATAACTTTCGATACTTGGTTCTCTGATGATTTTGATATGGTTATCAATTAAGTTTTGATAATCTCTATGGAAGTTGTCTGTGTGCAAAAATAAAAAGACACGTCCCCCAGTCTGGTTGCCAATTCTAGACTTTTGCTCATCGGTAGCGGCTTTTGCAAGTAGTAAAGCGCATCCTTCACCTCCCTTGGGTCTTACTAAAACCCATCTTTTGGAGGCTGTAAGTACAGTGTCTTCAATAAGCTCAAAATGTAGTTTTTCGGTATAAAAAGATATTGCCTTATCATAATCATCTACAACTATAGCTATGTGCTTTAAAATTTGCTTCATCTTTTTACGTAAATATATAAATGATTTTTAGAAAAGGGGAGTTGGCAATACTCCCAGCAAATCAACCCTTCGAGGGTTAATATAGCTTGAACCCTCGAAGTTTTCTCTTGGTTGACTTTATAAAGCGAATAGCTATTATATATTTTAAAGCTTCACAAAAAGCTCATCATGGGGTCTTCTTACTTTTTTGGCATTGGCCAAATGATCTTTTGCTTCATCTCTGTATCCTAAAGTAAGTAAGGTAGCAGCACTCATTCCTTTATCGGTCAACCCTAAAACCTTATCTACTTCAGCGGCATCAAATCCCTCCATAGGAGTGCTATCTATCCTAAGTTCAGCAGCGGCTACCAATGCAGTGCCAAGGGCGATGTAGGCTTGCTTTGAAGACCAGCTAAAAAACTCTTCTTCGCTTTGTTTGGTGAAATTGTTTTTCAAAGCATTAGCGTATTGATCTAAGGCTCCTTTTTCCATATTTCTTTCCTCATAAACCATTTCAAAATAAGTGTCAATTTGCTCTGTAGTGATTGATTTCCATGCTGCAAAAACGATTAGGTGAGACCCTTCGTTTACTTGAGGTTGCTTGACAGCTTTTTCAGATAATTTCTTTCTTAATGCTTCATCTTCGATGACAAAAACTGTAAAAGGTTGAAGTCCATTTGATGTCGCAGTCAGACTGATCGAATCCAAAATAGTTTTCAATTTGTCTTCAGACACTTTTTGACCATTCATTCTTTTGGTTGCATAGCGCCACTCTAAGTTATGTATTATATCATTCATAATGTTGTCTTATTAACTTATGTATATACATGTAATTAATCGAAATAGTTCAAGAAATTTATCTTTCTTTTTTAAAAAAATGTGACCTGAGATATGCTTTTGTTGAGCTTAGTGTCTGTACTTTGACCCTTGCAGGACTTTGAAAACATGCAATACGGCTGGAAATATTGAATCCATGGATTCTTCGGCTCCTTTGGTTGAGCCAGGAAGCGCAAGGACTAAGGTGTTGCCTATTAAACCTGCAACAGATCTTGAGAGCATGGCATATGGCATTCTAGATTGTCCATAGCTTCGAATAGCCTCTTCTATACCAGGCACTTCCCTTTCGATCAATGGTCTGATAGCTTCTGGAGTGACATCTCTAGGAGAGAGTCCAGTACCACCAGTAAAGATGACCAAGTCAAGCTTGGCATTTGTAAAGGTTTTTAATTGGTCTTGAATTGAAGTCATTTCGTCAGGGATGATCAGGTATTTTTCGACTTGAACATTCAAGGATTCTAACTTTTTCATAATCACTTTCCCAGCCTTGTCTTCCTTATTGCCTTCAGCAATACTGTCTGAACACACAATTACAGCTGCGTGTAGTATTTGCTCTTTATCTTTTGAAAAATCAGACTTGCCACCTTTTTTGTCTACCAACTTGATCTTTTCTATGCTAATGTTTTTATCTATTGGCTTCAGCATATCATACATCGTCAGTGCCACCACTGAGGCTGCATGCATGGCTTCCACTTCTACACCAGTTTTATAAATGGTATGAATCTCCACCATAATTAGGATTTCTAATTCTTTGACTTCATAACTTACACTAGTGAACTCTACAGGCAAGGGATGACAGTCAGGTATCATGTCAGCAGTTCGCTTTGCAGCAAAAAGCCCAGCTACTTTTGCCATTTCAAAAACATCACCTTTTGGAACCTTCTTATTGACTACAGCATCGATAGTTGTTTGAGAGCTTACTTTGACTATTGCTTGTGCGATAGCTTTTCTGAGTGTACTTGATTTATGTGTAATATTGATCATGTTAATGGAGAGATGTAATAGGCATTATTGAATGCTGTATGTTTCGTTAATTTCTTTTGTAAATTTCTTTTCCGACCCTATTTATATGTTTGATAAATTCAGGATTATTAATTCTATTGTAAATTGAAATATCAAATTTATATGGCAACATCAAATCATCTAAATCATACGCAATCTCTGTTTGTAAACTCAAATCAATATCACTTCCAATCAAAGAAAGGTCTATATCTGAAGCGGGTTTAAAATTGCCCATTGCTCTTGAGCCGTAGATCATACTTCCTCTACTTGAGGGTATTTCGAAAAGGCATCTCTAATGCCTATTATTTCTTCTTTTGTCAAGCCTGAAGCTTCCATTTTTTAGTAATTATTTGAATGATAAAGCTTTTTTTCAATTAACAAGTTAACTCTAGCTAAATTATATCAAGTATTTATCTTCCAGGCTGAATTTTCATTATCGATGATTTCTTTGCCCCATATTGGAAGTTCTTTTTTGATTCGTTCTACTAATTCTTCACATGCTCCCATGGCAGCCTTTCGATGTTTGGAAGAGGTAAAGACAAATAGGCAAATCTCACCAACTTTGACCTCACCTAGACTATGGTAGATGTGCATGCATGTCAAAGGATATTTAGCAAAAATAGCCTCACGAATCTCAAAAGCTTGCTGAAGTGCCATTTCTTCGTATGCTGTATAATTGATAGCTTGGACTGTTCCTTCTTCCTTTACATCAGCCCTGACTTGCCCCAAGAAAATACTATGGCCACCAATATCTGTTTTACTAGCGTGATTGGCTATAGATTGAGCAATTTTTTCTGGTGCTATTGCTCCAGAGACAAATATATTTTTTGGTGTTCTTTGTTTTTCCATATCGACTTTTTTGGGATATAATATGTTAGTTACTTGCAGCTCTATAATTGCTTTGCCTCATATTTGTTGTCATTAGATAGATGTACAAAGACAATAAGTTTTTATCATACAAGACATCATATGTGTGATTGTAGATTGAATTTACTTGGTACTTGGTACATTGTATTTAGTACTTTCTCTTTTTTCTACCCATTCATTTAATCCTCCTTTGACAGATTGAACATATTTATCTGGAAAAATACGCTGTAAAAATATGCTTGCTTTTAGGCTTCTCTTTCCAGTTTGACACATTAGAAATATATGTTGATATTTTGATAATTGTTGTCTTGAACCTTCTAATGCATCCATTTCTATTTTTAGGTGTGTTAAATCCTCCAGCTTGGGAAATTCTGATTTTGCTCGAATGTCTATAAGTACCACTTGATCATTGTTTGCTAGTGAGTTGATGACTTCATTCCATTCAGCTTCTTGATCAAGTCCACAAAAATCTCGATAGTCTATGTCTTGGAAAGCCGAAACATTTTCTGGTCTGTAGCTTTCAGCCTGTGGATTTTTAGAGAGTTTTACTTGATATGTTTTGTTACTGAGCAAGTTGTAGAATAGGATGCTATCAGCCAAAGTTTCTCCATATCCTGTCAGAAATTTGATGCATTCAGAAGCCATCAAAGTACCTATGATCCCCGGTAGCACCCCTAGGACACCGGTTTCGTTGCAGTTTGGAACTTCTAGTGCGGATGGTGGAGTAGGATAGAGGTCTCGGTAGTCGACAGACTGTTCGTCTTTGGTATTGAAAATGGCAACTTGTCCTTCATTTTGATAAATAGCTCCGAAAACCAAAGGCTTTTTCATCAATACACACGCATCATTCACCAAGTATCTAGTGGGAAAATTGTCCGAACCATCAAGTATGATGTCATACATTTTGATAATTTCTAAACAGTTTTCCTTTGAAATAAAGTTGGGATATGCCTCAATAGCAATGTCATCGTATTTCTTTTTCAGTGCACTTTGAGTAGTGATGGCTTTATTTTTACCGATATCATCTTGGCCAAAGAGAATTTGTCTATTGAGGTTTGAAATAGAGACTGTGTCTCCATCGACGATACCAATGCGTCCGACTCCAGCAGCAGCTAGGTACTGAATAGCAGGGCAGCCTAATCCACCCGCTCCGATGATTAGGATACTGGATGCTTGAAGTTTTTGCTGTGCAGTAGTACCAAACCCAGGGAGAAAATGTTGTCGCTCAAACCTATTCATAGATCATCCTCCAGAGAATGGTGGAAGTAAAGCGATTTCTACATCCATGGGAATGGAAACATCACCCGAAGTCAATTTTTTATCGATCGCAATGCTAAACTTCATCTTCTGTAAGTCAGGAAATTGCTGGTATAAATACCCTTTTAAGATTTCGGTATTTGGGAAGTTGTCTACTTGCAACTCTTCTTGACCTATTATTTCAGCGATTTTTCCAAAAGCAAGTATTTTCATGATATGGTTGATTTGTAAACGGTACTATTCAAATATAACATTCGATATGTTTGTAGGGAATGTTTTGTTAGAATATTTATGATGTGTTTCGTTTATTGTTAGGGTAGTTAGCTCAAAACGAGCTTAATAGCTGCAATGAAAAGCACTACTGTCAATGTGTATTTTACAGCTTTGAAATTGAAAACATTAGCGCCAAAATATGCGCCTAAAGCTCCTCCTACTATTGTCAAAGGCATAAGAATCCAAAGCTGCGGATCATAAGTTATATTAAGGAAATTTGATCCCAAAAGCCCTGATATAGAATTGAGGCAGATAAATAGTGCGCTAACAGCTGCTGTTTCTTTCATGTCTGTCCAGCCCAGAAGCAACAATATTGGAGATAAGATAATGCCTCCACCGATTCCAATTAATCCAGAAATAAATCCGATTCCTAATCCAAGTGCACCTAGAAGCGCCCAGTTTTCTTTGATTTGTTTACCTTTTGATTTAGGGAAAACATTCAAAAACCTGAGGATTGGGAAAAACAAAAGAATTCCTAGAATTTGCTTATACAAGGTTGCATCTATCAGTATTTTGCCACCTACGAAAGCAGCTGGTACGGAAAAAATAATGATGTAAAGAAATAGTTTAATAGGGAATTTGACTGTTTTTCTAAATGCCAAAAACGCCATCGAAGATACGATGATATTCAAAATGAGTGCTGTAGGACGGATTTCCGCTGGTGCAAAATTGAAGATGGTCAAAAACATCAAGTAGCTACTAGCACCACCATGCCCAACAGCTGCGTACAAGAATGCTACCAAGGGAAGCAATATAAAAAGTACCCAAGTAAACCCTTCCATCATTTTACCATAAGTAAATGGCCACTTTTTCTCCTTTTTGCATGTGTGAGATGCCTTCTGGGATCAGTGCAAACCCATCACACTGGGCAAATGCTTTCAAGTTGAATGACTCTTGACCTTCTAAAACTTTAACTTGACCATCTATAATTTTGACTTTAAGGAAAAAAGTTAGGTCTGCATTTTTATTTACATCACTTTCCAAAGGTAAAGTTACTTGCGGCTTCCATACATTGTTCTTTCCAAGCCACTGAAGTATGGATGGTTTGACGTATTGATTGAAGCAAGTGATGACAGAGGCGGGGTTACCTGGAAGCGCAAATATTAATTGTTGAGATTTTTTCCCAGCAAAAATTGGTTTCCCGGGTCTCTGCTTGATTTTATAAAACAATTCTGAGACTTTGGTATTTTCTAAACCTTCTTTGACAAAATCATAGTCACCAACTGAAATACCTCCTGATATGATGATGATATCATGAATAGCCAATGCTTTGTCGATGGCTTGTTTTACAATATTAGGCTGATCATCTACTTTGAAAGTTTCTATTTTTTCTACTCCCAAATACCTGAGGTAAGCAATCAATAAAGGGCCATTGGCATTGTAAATCTGTCCAAATTCTAATGGTTGACCAACTTCTTTGATTTCGTTCCCAGTGATGATAAGCCCTACTGAGGGAGTTGAAAATACTCCTACGGTTGCTATACCTACGGATGCTAATAAGCCTACAGTTCCAGCAGTTATGAGACTTCCTGCATCTAGTATTTTAGTCCCAGCTTGAGTTTGGGCTCCTTTCTTTCGGACATGATCTCCTTGCTTTACCTTTCCGATGTCAAAAGTTATCTGATCATTGCTTCGTTGAACCCACTCTTGCTGAATAACGGTGTCTGCACCAGCTGGAATTGGTGCGCCAGTGAAAATTCTTATCGCTTTCCCTTTGCCCAGCGTCCCTTTGGGAATACTTCCAGCGGCAATCTCCCCTTCAACTGGGAATGAGTTTAAGCTGTTAGGATCATATGCAAATGCATAGCCATCCATGGCGGAATTGTCAAAAGAAGGAACATCCATTGGTGAAAAGATATCCTCAGCTACAACATGACCTATAGCTTCTTCTAGTGGCAGAAAAGTGATTTTACCTTTTAAGGTGTTTTTTTCTAAGATTGATTTGGCTTCTGATACACTTATCATAGCTTGATTTTTTGGTTCTTACGAGGGTAGAGTTTATTTGGCTAGAGATCAGCCACCAATTTTGATCATGCTCCTGTTTTGAATTTTTTCTGCAGATGCTTTGGTGTAATCTGTGGATAATTGCCCACCTAGCGCAGCATGCTTTTTACTTACAGCTAGCCTCACAAGTGGTTCTATGTCTTTTCCAGCTCTCAAAGCTCCTAGAAGATCCATTTCGTCTTTACCAAATAAGCAGTTTTTCATTTTACCATCAGCTGTAAGTCGCAGCCTGTTACATGTGCCACAAAAATGCTCACTCATCGTTGTGATAAATGCAAAAGTACCTGCATGACCATTTGCTTGATAGGCTTTTGCTGTATCGTTCGGATCATCTTGGAGTTTTGAGATTTCGTATTTCGAAGAGATGATGTCAAGCATCTTTGCAGCTGTGAGTACTTTGTCTTTGTTCCAAAGATTACCTGCGAAGGGCATAAACTCTATGAATCTTACATGAAGCGGTAGGTCTTTGGTAATAGCTACAAAGTCCAAAATCTCTTTCTCAATGATTCCATTTAGCGCTACTACATTGATTTTGACCCTGAATTGATGCTTTATAAGAAGCTGTATATTGTTCCAAACTTGGGAAAATTGATCTCTTTTAGTGAGTTTATAAAAAGTCTCGGGACTCAAAGTGTCCAAACTAATGTTTACTTTTTTTACCCCTGATGCTTTAAGGTTTGATATATACTTATCTATCAACACGCCGTTGCTTGTGAGTGTGAGCTCTACAGGAAGTTCGGAAAGGTTGGCAAGAATAAGAGGGAATTCTTTTCTTACGAGTGGCTCCCCCCCTGTAAGCCTAATCTTATCTACGCCGAGAGAGACGAATTTTTTGGCCATATCGTATATCTCATTAGGCTGCATAAGCTGTGCATTAGGCATTCCTTCGATGTCTTCTTCAGGCATACAATAGCTGCATCTAAAGTTGCAATTATCAGTCAGTGAGATCCTAAGGTAATTGTGAACCCTTCCATGCTTATCTTCCAACGGAACTTTCTTCTCTTTCATCATGGACAAAGTAATGTTAAAAATCCTCTTCTCCAACCTTTTTCTGATAGCTATCAAAAAGCTTATTGTGATGCTGTCAAAATCGCTATTATTAGAGAAATTTAACAGGACAGGTATTCAAACCTATCCTGTTAAGTATTTATTTATTTTCTGAATATTTATTCGAAAACCTAATCAATATCTCAATTAGTGCAAGTTAATGGGATTTAAACTTTAACACTTTCTCGAATTGGTTGACCGATAGTCTCCTGTTTTTTTACAGTGCTTTCTCTTTCAGTCCTGTACCTGGCTTTTACAGCTTCAAGCTCACTTGGTCGCGTAAAGACCATGGCATAAGCCTCTTTGAATGATTTAGAACTTCTTACATCCTTTACGATATCATTCCATTCATGGAAATTCAAGGTGATAGGGTTATAAGAGTTTACGTTTTTGGTTAAGCCGTAAGTAGGTCTTTCTTCTTCAGGCATAAATGTACCAAACATTCTATCCCAGATAATGAAGGTAGACCCATAGTTTTTGTCCAGATATTTCTCATTGCTCGCATGATGTACCCTGTGGTGAGAAGGTGTTGTGAAGAAATATTCGATAGGTCTAGGAAGTTTGTTGATGTACTCCGTATGAATCCAGAACTGATACAATACAGCTACTTGATGACAAATGAAGAATACCACCGGATGGAAACCTGCCAGTGCAACTGGAATAAAGAAAATGATCTTAATGTGTTGCGTCCAGCTTAATCTAAAGGAAACGGACCAGTTGTATTTTTCTGAATTGTGGTGTGTGACATGAGTGGCCCACCAGAACCTATTTTCATGTGCAATGCGGTGCGCCCAATATCTCCAAAAATCCAACCAAAACAAGCATAGAACATAAGCCCACCAAGTATTAGGGATAGACCAAGGCACCAAGTTGTAAAAGAACAAGATGATTCCAAACGTCACCACTTTGATCGCAGCACTCATGCCTACATTGACCAAGCCTATAAAAGTGGCAGAAATTGTATCTTTGCTATCGTAATAATCTTTTTTCTCCCTGTAAGAATAGATCCATTCCAATACAACCAATCCTATCATCACTGGTGCAGCGTATAAGATTATGTTAGGAAGATCTAAGCTGAAAATTTGATCAAGGGTTAATTTTTCTTTGTTCATTTTGAAATGTTTGGTGGTTGATGGTAATATAAATATTGATGGTTTTCATATGAAACGCAATACTTCTGTATTACAATATCATTTTAGTAAAATGATGTGTTAATTTATATGGATTGATCAAACTTTTGGAGTTTCTATTCAATCAAAGGTTGAAGTATTGGTTTGAAATAAATATAAAAGCATAGAGTTATCAAAAAGGTTCCTTACCTTTTTATCTTAAGCCTCATTTAAATGCTGTGGGGTTTTTGCATTTCGCTGGTGAGGGTGAGTTTGAATGAAGGATGTTATACTTATTAGCAGTTTTAATCATTGTTTATTCTTCGATAGGAAGTTATTCGTATAATTTCACCTTTTCAAAAAAGGTAATATTCCTAAATATAAGAATTATTTTTGTCAAAAATAAAAATGCCATGATGAGAAAAATAGAACATATAGGTATTGCTGTAAAGGATTTGAAGGCTTCAAATGATTTGTTCAGAAGATTGTTGGGGAAGGATAGTTATAAGGAGGAGGAAGTAGCTGGAGAGGGAGTGCTGACCTCTTTTTTTCAAGTAGGGGAGACAAAGGTAGAGCTACTACAAGCTAGTAGGCCTGATAGTCCAATTGCTAAGTATTTGGAAAAAAAGGCAGAAGGTGTTCATCACTTAGCTTTTGATGTGGAAGATATTCATGGAGAAGTGCTAAGATTGAAGGCTGCTGGATTTGAAATCCTGAATGAAACGCCAAAATCAGGTGCGGACAATAAATTAGTCGTATTTTTGCATCCCAAGTCTACAAACGGCGTGTTGGTAGAGTTGTGTCAAGAAAGAAAATAATAAAAAATGGAAGAGCAAAAGAGGACAGAGATTGGGTCTTTAGGCGAGTTTGGTCTTATCGATCGATTGAATAAAAATATAGAAATCAAAAACCCGTCTACTTTCAAAGGGATAGGTGATGATGCGGCAGTGATTGAATCAGGAGATCATGTCAAAGTGCTTACTACTGATTTACTTTTGGAGGGGGTTCACTTTGACCTTTCGTATGCACCATTGCAGCATGTAGGGTTCAAGGCAGTGGCAGTCAATGTCTCTGATGTAGCAGCCATGAATGCCATTCCCACACAGATTACAGTGAGTATTGCCCTATCCAACAGGTTTTCTGTGGAAGCAGTAGAGGCATTGTATGCTGGGATCAATGCTGCCGCTGCACATTATGGGGTGGATGTGGTAGGAGGAGATACTACAGCCTCGCGGTCTGGCTTAGTGATTGGTATCACAGCCATTGGGGAAGGTAAAAAAGAGACACTATCCTATCGCTCGGGGGCGAAAGTGAATGACATCATTTGCGTGACGGGCGATCTTGGTGGTGCATTAGTAGGATTACAAATTTTAGAAAGAGAGAAGCAGGTTTTTATGGCTGATCCAAATATGAAGCCAGCCTTAGATGGTTATTCTTATGTAACAGGAAGACAACTCAAACCAGATGCTCGTATGGATATCATCCATGAGCTAAGAGAATTGGGTGTAGTCCCTACAAGTATGATAGATATTTCTGATGGGTTGGCTTCAGAGCTGTTTCATATCAGTAAGGCATCCGATGTAGGGGTGACCATTTATGAAGATAAGCTTCCTATTGACAAACAGACTTATGATAACGCAGTGGAATTGAATATGGACCCCATAACTTGTGTACTTAATGGGGGAGAGGATTATGAATTGCTGTTTACGATAGATCAGAAGGATTTTGAGAAGCTAGAGAAGCATGCTGATGTACATTTTATCGGGCATGTTGCCAAGCCAGAGGAAGGTAAACATTTGGTGACCAAAAGCGGAACAGCCGTTGCACTAAAAGCCCAAGGTTGGAAACACTTTTGATTTATTTCACATAGAGAAGGGGAAGCGAAAAGATTCCCCTTTTCTATGTGAATTAGTTGTTGTCATGTGTATTTATAGCGTAATTGTAACAACTTTTGATATTATGAAAGATTTTGTAAAGGGCTCGAAGTTTTATCCATTGGAGATAGTGAATGATGATAGGGAGCCTGATGCGATGCTTGAGTACCTGCTTTTTTACAAAAATATCATCGTTAGGAAAGAATAATACACGTCGCTCCGACGGAGCTAAAAATCAAGGGACTAATACTTTTTTACAAACAGAATGCTCCTACAGAGTAAAAACAACTGATTCCCTTAAATTGCCTCATCGGGGCAAACTGTTTGTAGAAACTTCTTCTTTGCGCACCTCTGCATCTTAGCGACACCAGCGAGCTCATAAACAGAGCTCTAGGCTACTCCTCTGGGAAAGGCACATATACAAAGCTGGTGAACTCTTGATCCATCACGAAGAGGCAACAGAACTCATCAGGGTTTTTATAGTTTTTTTCAAACTCTTCCAACAAGTCCTCAGCAATCAATTTCCTTTGGATAAATTCATCCACATAGGTGATGTAATAATTCCAGTCGAGATTTTTTTCTTCACGACCTAGAAGCAGCTGACCTATAGGCTGCTCTTCTTTAGAAATTGGGAAAATGGGGTATTTGGAAAACTTCCTACTTCTGACTTGGTAAGAAGCTTCCTTGAGGATATCGGAAACTTTTAAGAAGTCCTTGGTGATGGTTCCAAGGTATTTTCCGTTTAGTTCTGGATCATTGAAGTCTGATATCATGGCTTAAGGGTCAGTCTGATTACATTTTCTACATGGTAAGTTTGTGGAAACATATCCACAGGCTGTATTTTGTCTACCGTATATTTCTCAGCTAGCAAAGCCACGTCACGTGCTTGTGTGGCTGGGTTGCAGCTGACATAGACGATTTTTGGTGCTTCTAGTTTGAGGAGCATATTTACCACATCATCATGCATACCTGCACGAGGCGGGTCGGTGATGATAACATCAGGACGAGCATGCTTTTCGATAAACTCATCATTGAGCATATCTTTCATATCACCTGCATAGAACAATGTATTGTCAAGTTCATTGACTTTCGAATTCAGCTTGGCATCTACAATGGCGGCTTCTACATATTCGATTCCAATGACTTGCTTGGCTTGTTTGGCTACAAAGTTTGCAATTGTGCCTGTACCAGTGTATAAATCATACACTACCTCGTCTCCCTGAAGTTCAGCAAAATCTCTGGTGACCTTGTAAAGCTCGTAGGCTTGCTCAGAATTGGTTTGATAAAAGGATTTTGGTCCGATTCTGAATTTCAAGCCTTCCATTTCCTCCTCTATATAATCCTTACCAGCAAAAGTCACCACTTCCAGATCATTGAAAGTCTCATTTTTCTTGAGATTGATGATGTATAGTAATGAGGTGATCTGTGGGAATTTTTCATGAAGAAAATTCATGACCAGGTCGATTTCTTCGGCATTATCACCACCAAACTGAACAATAACCATGCTTTCTCCAGTACTAGTAGATCGGATGATAAGGTTACGAAGAAGACCTACTTGATTTCTAATGTCGTAGAAAGAAAGGTTGTTTAGCAGGGCAAAATTTCTCAGTTCATTTCTAACATCATTTGAAATATTCCCTTGCAGGTAGCAATGCTCGATGTCTACGATTTTGTCGTACATCTTTGGGATATGAAAGCCAAGTGCATTTCTTTCAAATTCAGCCCCAGAGTCGATTTCTTCTCTCGTGAGCCACCTGTTATTTGAAAAAGTGAAGTCAAGCTTATTTCTATAGTATTGGGTTCTTGCAGAGCCGAGTATAGGCATCACCTCTGGAATGTTTATCTTGGCAATTCTATTGAATTGATCTACAACTTGTTGCCTTTTATATGTCTTTTGTAGTTCGTAGTTGATGTGTTGCCATTTACAACCACCGCAAGTGCCAAAGTGTGAACAGAATGGTTCGATTCTATCTTTGGAGTATTCATGGAAATGTATGGCTTCACCCTCCATAAATGAGCTCTTGCCCCTAGTGATCCTTACATCGACCACATCACCTGGTGCTACATTTTGAACAAATACCACTTTGCCTTCATGGTGTGCGACACATTTTCCTTCGGTTGCAATTCTTTCTATACTCAGGTTTTTTACAACCTTATTTTTCATCTTTCTAGACATGCCCGCAAAATTAATCAAAATTATGAGAGGAAAAGAGTATAATTGAAGACTTTAAAAGTCCCTCAGGCTTTAAAATTCAAAATCTACTTTAATCTTCTGCCAACAAATATCAATAAGCCAGAAAGTCCCACAAAAACTAATAATACAAAAAATGAATTCAAAAGTGTTTGATTGTATCCGATCTCTGTGACATTGACAAAAGGGTAAGGGTAGAATCCAGAGAGATAACCTCTGAACATGATGTAAGCCAAATATAGTGCAGGATAAATTAGCCAGCTGGGAATTTGAGACCAACTGAGTTTTTGCTTTTTTTCGTACAAAACCCAATAAAAAAGAGTCATTAGCGGTATTACACTGTGCAAGAGTTCATCTGTGAGTTTTGCCATGCCTTCAGGATTCCATGTACTTCTAAGTACCACCTGATAGACCAAACCTACAACCAAAATATATACTGTAATTGCACTGAGTTTACCTGTTTGTGAAAATCTATTGTTGTTTGGATTGCGAGCCTGAAAGGTGAAATACACGGCTACCAAACTATTCGTCAAAATGGTGAAATAGCTGAAGAACCTAATCAACGTTTCATGGGTCGGAGTGATTTGGTTTTTGATCGCCAAAAAGAGTTGCAGGATCAAAGCAAACCAAGTAATACCTGCAAAAATGATTGCCAATGTTCTTTTCATAGCTAAATTTATAAAATTACTTGGTGATTTTAACTTTTCACTCCCATATCTAATTTTTATCTTTGAACTCAAAGCAAAAAAAATGAAACTGAAAGACAAAGTAGTGATCATAACAGGAGCAACCTCCGGAATAGGGGAAGCATGCGCAGTGGTGTATGGCAGAGCAGGAGCTAAGATAGTGATCACAGGAAGAAGTCAGGTAAAATTGGATAATTCACTTGCGAAAATTCAAAAATTGGGGATTGAAGTTTTTGGAATTCTTGCAGATGCAGCTTGTGAAGAAGACAACCAAAGGATGGCAGAAGAAGTAATTGCCAAATTTGGAGGAATAGATATACTGATCAATAATGCAGGAATCTCTATGAGGGCATTGTTTGAAGATTTGGACTTGAAAGTGTTTAAGCAAGTTATGGATATTAACTTTTGGGGTACTGTATATGCGACTAAATATTGTTTAGAATCTATTAAATCTCGTCAGGGCAGTATCATTGGCATTTCTTCTATCAATGGATATAGAGGGACACCTGCTAGGACTGCTTACACAGCGAGTAAGTATGCTATGAATGGATTTTTGGAGTCTTTGAGAACCGAACTATTTAAAAAAAATGTCCATGTATTGGTAGCTTGTCCAGGATTCACTTCTTCTAATATTCGCAACAACGCTTTGCAAGCAGATGGATCTACGCAAGGAGAATCTCCACGTGATGAGGGCAAGATGATGACAGCTGAGCAGGTTGCTGAGCGACTACTTTTAGCTACTTTAAAAAGAAAAAGAGACCTAGTTCTGACAAGGCAAGGTAAATTGGCTGTGTTTTTGAATAAATGGATTCCAGGCGTCATGGACAAAGTGGTATACAATGTCATGGCCAAAGAAAAAGATTCTCCATTTAAATAAGCCTCATGCTCAAAGAAACTTTTCAGATTTATCTCAATAGACTGACTGATATAAGCAGTAGAAACAGGTCATTGTACCTGCCTAAACTATATGCGAGTCAGCTGTTGGATGTGAAAAGTTTAGATTTTTTGAACCATCATCCAGCGCATGATTATATCAAGTTCCTTCTCAATAAAGAGGAGGGATTTACTTTACATTCTCTTGTAGACCCTAGAGATCAGGATGTCAACATCTCAACTAAAAAGATTCGCGCTATTCTACAGCAAGTGAATAGCAATGAGGAAGAGACAGGAGAGAAGAGTTTGTATCTAGGCTATCCATTTGTGGAGGGTAAAATGCTCAATGGACAGTTGATAAGGTGCCCATTAGTACTTTTTCCGGTGTCTGTGATACAAAAGAACGGGGATTGGGTACTTCGAAAGGACAGTCAAGAGTTACCTTTTCTTAACAAAGCTTTTTGTCTTGCCTACCAGCATATCTATGAGGCTAATTTGGTCAAGGGTGATGAATTGTCACTAGCAAATATTCCTGAGGAGCCCAAAGAGTTTTTGACCATGTTGTATGATTTGCTCAAGACTCATTTTTCCATCAATTTCAACAGTAGGCTTTATGAAAATAACCTTGAGAGATTTCCAGAATCTTCTAGAGAGGTGGATGATGAGAATTTCAATGTAGGAGAGCTCAAGCTACAGCCTTATGCCGTGATAGGTCAATTTTCTCAAAAGGCAAGTTTTCTAATGGAGGATTATCAAATATTGATGAATGAATCCTCTGCATTGTCTTTGGAAGAGCTTTTTTCTGATCAGTTTGCAATAGAAGACGATCTTCAAGAACCAAAGGAAGATCAATTATACCATGTTTTTCCTCTAGATGCCAGCCAAGAGGAAGTCGTAAAGGCAGTAAGGTCAGGTCAATCTTGCGTCGTAGAAGGTCCACCTGGGACAGGCAAATCTCAGTTGATCAGTAACCTTGTCGTAGACTATATTGCCAGGGGCAAAAAAGTGTTGGTAGTGTCGCAAAAGCGTGCAGCGCTGGATGTTGTATTCAAAAGACTTAAAGAAAAGGGGTTTGGAGAATTTTTAGCACTAGTCCATGATTTTCGGTCAGATCGCAAGGAACTGTATGCTAAGATAAAGTCCCAAATTGAATCAGTAGAGCGATACAAAGTGCTCAATCGTAGTGTAAATGCTATGCAGTTGGAGCGAGAATTTTCGATTCTTTCTAGAACCATAAGTAGCCATTTGGAGTATTTAGAGGAGTTCAAAAAGGCCTTATACAATACAGAAGAATGTGGTGTTCCGATCAAGAAACTCTACATGACAGCCGAACAAAGTCATACAGGTTTTGATTTGACTCAATTTTACAAAAATTTTCATTGGGATACGATTGGAACGTTTCTCCGTGATTTTAATGAGTTCTCCGTATTTGCAAAAAAATACCAACAAGCTAATTCTTTTTGGCTTCACAGAGTAGATTTCAGTTCATTTGGGCCATTGGCAGTAAATAGGATAAAGGATTCTATTTCGGAGATCATACAATTTCGAGAAAAGTTTGAGTCAACCTTCAAAAAGTTTGATGATTTAGAAGCTGCGAATTTATTTTCATTCTATGAGCAGAGAGATAAGCTGCGTTCGATAGTTCAAGTTATTGACAACAAGGAAGTTCAGGAAGTTTTTGACCGACTTTTACAAGTGCCTGCTGAGCAGATCGATTTGCTATGGTTGGAAAATAAATTGGAAGCAGTTAAGTCAATTTTGTCTCAAGAAGGAGTCACATGGAAAGTGGAGGATGGTGAGGTTCAAGAAGTTTTACAGCTTACGCTTCTCTATGACGAAGCACAATCTTCTTGGTGGGGAAAAGTAAAAGCCAAGTTTGCAGGAGAAAAATTTTCTCAAGTAAAGTCTCTCCTCAAAGAAGAGGGCCTTAATGACACAGTTCATGACTTAGGGATTCTTATTAAAAAGTTGGATAACAGGTTGAACTTGAATCACCAATATACCTTATTGGACAGAAAACCGTGGCTAGATTTACCTAGCAAGCCTTTTGATTTTGTTTCATTTAATCACACAAGTGCGCTACTCTTCGATGCATTGCGTGCTAGAAAAGTGAGTGGTGAATTCAATGAGCTCAATAGCCTGATCCTCGACCAAGGACTTACAGCTAGTCAAATCGTGGAGCTTATTGGTAAAATATTGGAAAATGTAGACGAACTCAGTCAAAAACTAAATCAGTGGGGGATTTACTTTAGCAAAATTCAGATTCAACATTTGGTTTCAGATTTGTCAAACGACACGCTTACTGAGATTTCAAATGAGGTGACTCAAGTTTTTGATGAGCTGGTGGCATTTGATACCCTAAGAAATAAGATGGGTAAAGAAGAGCAAGCTGTAATTGAGAAGGTTTTGTTTACATTTCCTGATGATGATTTTGATAGGCTTAGACACACTTTTTTGATGTCGTTGAGCAATGCATGGATAGAACACATAGAGGCGAAATACCCAGTATTGAGAGAGATTGGAGGAGTGAAGTTTCGAGCAATCCAAGAAGAGTTGATTCAAGCTGTAGAAGAAAAGTGGAGACTGTCTCAATATATTTCAGAGATACGGCTTAGGGAACAAGCGGTCCAAGGATTGACATACAACCGGCTCAATAATTTGGTAACATATAGAAAACTGTTACATCAAGTGTCAAAAAAGCGAAAAATCTGGGCAATCAAGTCTTTGGTAGAGAATTTTGAAGAAGAGCTTTTCAAGCTACTTCCATGTTGGTTGGCTTCTCCAGAGACCGTTTCAGCCTTATTTCCGATGAAAGCACAGTTCGATTTGGTGATATTCGACGAGGCATCCCAGTGCTATGTAGAGCGCGGTATTCCTGCAATGCTCAGGGGGAAACAAGTGGTCGTCGCTGGAGATACGCAGCAGTTACAGCCATATGATTTTTACCAGAGTAGATTAGAAGCAGCTGAGGAGGGAGATGACTTGGAACAAGTCTCTATATTGTCTTTAGCCTCAGGTTATTTTAAGAAATTTTGGCTCAAAGGTCATTACAGAAGTGAGCAGAGATCTCTTATCCAATTTTCAAATCAACATTTCTATCAGAATAGGCTCAGTATGTTGGTAAACCGAGAAGTTTTCAACAAGCAAGAGCAAGCCTATAAAATCAGACAAGTGGCAGGTGTTTGGGAAAATCAGCAAAATAGGGTTGAAGCAGAAGAAGTCCTTGAGGAAGTCAAAAGCATTCTCGAAGCGGATCCTTCAGTTTCAATAGGGGTGATTACCTTCAATTATGCTCAAATGGAGCTGATATCTGAAATGATTCAGAACGGAGGATTTACTAATATCTCATCAGTATCAGTGAAGAACATTGAAAATGTTCAAGGAGATGAGTTTGATTGGGTGATTTATTCATTAGGTTATGCTAAGAACAAATCAGGGAGATTTATTGCAAATTTTGGATCATTGTCTAAAATGGGTGGGGTCAATCGTCTCAATGTGGCCATTACAAGAGCCAGAAAGAAAATTACCATGATCACTAGCTTGAAATCCTCTGATTTTAAAAAACAACAGCTTGAGAATCCTGGTGTAAAGATGTTAAGAGATTATTTGCTTTTTGTTGAATTACAGTCTCAGGGAAAAGCATTTCCTCTTTTGCGTGAAGAACCTTTTGGTTTTGATATAGACTGGTCTCTTAAAAAGAAGCTTGCTTTATCCAATGAATCTCTGAAATTAGAAGTTTTCGATGATTCTACTTGGGTTGATTTATCCATTTATAAGGAGGGTGAGGGATATTTAGAAGCTATTCTGACTGATGATGAGCGGCTATATGAAGCAGTTAGTTCGAAAGAAGCTTTTGTATATCATCCCATGCAATTGAGAGAAAAAAAATGGCCTTGGAGATACTACTTTAGTAGGCAGTTTTGGTCTGGAAAAGATCCAATCGATGTGATTTAATTCGATGAATCATTATGGATTTTATTCTGCCTAAAACCTATGGCTTCTATTCCTTCTAGCTTATCTACTCTCATGTACTGTATAAATTGTACCTTGCTGTAGTTATTATTTATTTGCAAAGGAAGTGTATCCATTCTGGTATAGGTACTTCCATAACCTTTCCCTGTGGGTTTTCCGCTTTGACCATCAAAAAGTCTAATATTGACCAATTGTGACTCTATATTATTATTGAGCGTATCTGTAAGGATGTATTTCACATAGAGGTTCCTGTAAGCATAGTCCGAATTATACTTAATACTTACCAAAGCTGTTGTATTGTATTTGGTTGGAGAAAGATAAAAGCTGACTGTATCTGTTATCAGCCAGCTTTTTGATTCCATTCCATGGTATTCCTCAAATACTCTATCTCCTCCACAGGAGAATAACATCATACCTATACATGATACGAAAACTATCAAAAGCTTATTGGTCATTTGGATTTTTTGGCTTTTGGTCGTCTTGATTACTTGCCCCACCTTTTCTTGGTGGGAATTTTCTTTTGCCGCCGTTTCGATTCTCACTTGGTCTATTTTGCCTATTTGGATTTGAATCAGTTTTTGTTTCAGCTGTAGGTTTTGGTCTAGGACTTGAAGATTTTACTTTTTGTCCAGCATCATTGTCGTTTTGGTTTGAAGGGGTAGAATTTGCTTTTGGAGCGGGTCTTCTTCTACCTTGACGAGGATTTCTATTCTTGTTTTTGTCGTTTTCTTGATCAGGTTTGTTTGTGTCATTTTTTGGGCTTGTACGCCCACCCGCTTTATTACCATTGGCAGGTTTGGCTTGAGATTGAGTTGGATTGGTAGCTCCTTCTGAAAGTTCTTTGCTTCTTGGTTTTTTCTTTTTCTTCTTTTTTTTCTGAGACGCAAATTTCTTGTCAAGAGCTTCTAGTTCCAAGGTTGCTTTTGCTGCCTTGTTTTCAGCCTCTGCTGCATGGTCATTTTGAAGGTCAAAGGGCTTTACATTTTTTGCATTGAGTGATTGAATTTCTTTAACACGGTCACAAGTAATCGAGTGCCAGTTGTTTTCGTTATTGTAACTGAACCACATCAATTTTCTGAATATATCGGTTTTCTGTAGTTTAGCTGGTCCTGCCTCTGTTAAAAGTGGCTTATCTACAGTTGGTATATCTTCTAAGGCAGACATGTAAGTATCTAGCTCATAATTAAGACAACACTTTAGTCTACCGCATTGACCTGATAGTTTGGTAGGATTCAGTGACAAGTTCTGATACCTGGCTGCCGAGGTACTTACACTTTTGAAATCATGTATCCAAGTAGAGCAGCATAACTCTCTTCCACATACGCCTATTCCACCAAGCCTGCCAGCTTCTTGCCTTAGGCTTATTTGACGCATTTCTACCCTGATTTTGAACTCAAAAGCCAATAATTTGATCAATTCACGGAAATCTACACGGTCTTCAGCGGAATAAAAGAAAGTTGCTTTGCTGTTATCCGCTTGGAACTCAACGTCTGAGAGCTTCATGTTGAGCTGCAACTCATCAATGATTTGTTTTGACCTGTAGATTGTAGGAACTTCTCTATTTTTAGCTTCTTCCCACTTTTCTATGTCTTTTTGGTTTGCTACACGGTAGATTCTTAAGATGTCATCATCATCTTTGATTTTTCGTTTTTGCATCTGAAGTCTGACCAGTTCACCTTGTAACGAAACCCATCCAATATGATGACCGTTGGGTACGTCGACGACTACTGGATCTCCTGTAGTCAAAGGCAAATGGTCTACATTTCTATAGTATTCTTTACGACCACCTTTGAACTTTACTTCTACTATGTCAAATTTATCTACTACTGGGATTCCCATATGCGAGAGCCAGTCGAAAGCATTCATTTTATTACAATCGCTCGTACCACATGTGCCATTATTTTGGCATCCACCACTTCCTCCTGAAGTGGTCGAGCAGCTACTACATCCAGCCATAATATATGTATATATCTAGGGAGCTATTCTCCTCTTTGAATTGGGTTTACTTTATTAATTTCAAAATATCCAGACCGATATCCTTTCTGAAATAATGCTTGTTCCATGAAATTGAAGAAACTGTCTGATAAGCATTAGAGAGAGCACTTTCTACATCATCACCTATACCAGTAACGGCTAGCACTCTTCCACCATTGGTAACCACATCTCCAGAATTATCCTGACTTGTACCAGCATGGAATACCAAAGACTTATTAGATGGAGTTGAAAGTGAAGCAAGTCCAGTGATGACATCACCTTTTGGATAGGAGCCAGGATAACCACCTGCTACCATCACTACAGTGGTAGTTGTGAATGGCTGTAATTCTATCTCATACTTGTCAAGCTGCATGGTACCCATTGCATGAAGCAAATCTGTAAAATCACTTTTTATCCTTGGAAGTACTGCTTGAGTTTCAGGATCTCCCATGCGAACATTATATTCAATCACATATGGATCTCCGCCTATATTCATCAGACCTATGAATAAGAAGCCTGTATATCGTATATTATCTTTTTCCAATCCTTTGACTGTAGGGATAACTACTCGCTCTTCTACTTTCTGCATAAATGCATCATCTGCAAAAGGAACGGGACTTACGGCTCCCATACCACCTGTATTCAATCCAGTATCTGCTTCACCAATTCTTTTATAGTCTTTGGCTTCAGGTAAGATTTTATAACTTTTGCCATCTGTTGCTACAAATACTGATAATTCAATACCGTCAAGGAATTGCTCAACAACTACTTTGGAAGATGCTTCTCCAAACATGCCATCTACTAACATTCCTTTGAGTGATTCTTTAGCTTCTTGATGGCTTTGACAAATCAACACACCTTTTCCAGCTGCAAGTCCATCTGCTTTGAGTACTACTGGTATGGCTTGAGCTTCTAAATAGTTCAGGCCTTCTTCAAGAGTCTCTTTTGTAAAGGTAGCTGATACAGCAGTAGGTATTCCATGCCTTTCCATAAACTGCTTTGAAAAGTCCTTGGATCCTTCCATTCTAGCACCTTCTTGACTTGGTCCTATAATTGGTATGTTTGCTGTCAAAGGATTGTTTTGAAAATGGTCAACTATTCCTCTTACTAAAGGTTCTTCTGGACCTACCACGACCATATTGATCTCTTTTTCTAGAACAAAGGCTGTAATGGCATCGAAGTCGTTAATAGATAAGGCCACGTTCTCGGCAATTGCGGACGTACCTGCATTGCCAGGGGCAACAAAAAGTTTCGTACAGTTTTGACTATTTACAATTTTCCAAGCAAAGGCGTGTTCACGTCCTCCGCTTCCAAGCAATAATATATTCATTAGCTAGTTGTCTGTTTAGTTGGCATGGTCAGATATGAACTTCACTCTGTAAACTCGGATTTCCTCTTCAGCAAAATCGTCGTCCTCTAGTTCATCCAATGCCTTTTTAATATTGTCTGAATCAGCAGTCATGAAATAATCATGGAGAATATCTTCTCTTTCTTCATCCATGATATTTTCGATATAGTAATTAATATTCAACTTGGTGCCACTGTAGATGATCTGTTCGATTTCATGCAATAGCTCCGCCATTGAAACATTTAGATTGCCTGCTATTTCGTCTAAATCAATTTTTCTATCTATCTGCTGAATGATAGATATTTTGACTTTTGACCTACTTCCGGAAGTTTTGACAACCACATCTGAGGCTGTCATGATATCATTTTCCTCTACATATTCGGCAATCAATTTGAGAAATGAAGATCCAAATTTAGTCACTTTTCCCATACCAACCCCATTGATCTGGGCTAATTCCTCTTTTGTGGTAGGGTATACTGTGGCCATTTCTTCCAAGGAGGGGTCTTGAAATATTACATATGGAGGTAGTCCTTTGGATTTTGCGACTTTTTTCCGTTCGGCTTTTAGTAACTCAAATAGGTTTTCATCATATGATTTCCCATCAGAGGAAATTTCGTCAGGGGTCTCATCAATGAGCATTTGTTCAAAATCATGATCTTTGCTCATCATGATACTATATGGAGCAGCTAAGTACTCAAGACCTTTTGGTGTGATTTTGATGACTCCATAGTTTTCAATATCTTTTTCTAGAAAATTATTGATCATGGCCTGACGAATAACTGTTTTCCATAGTCTTTCGTCTTCATCTTTGCCAATGCCAAAGATATCCAATTTATCATGACTATAACTGACCATATATTCATTTTGCTCTCCACGGATCACATTAACGATATGATCTATATTGAATCGACTATTCGTAGCCTTTACAGCCTCTATGGCATGAGTCAATAATTCCTTGCCTTCAAATTTTTCTTTAGGATGCTTACAATTGTCACAGAAGCCACAATCTTTCTCCATGTATTCACCAAAGTAATGAAGCAAAGATTTTCTTCTACATACAGTGCTTTCAGCATATGCTGCCATTTCTTGTAAAAGCACCCTAGCATTCTCTCTTTCAGTTACTGGCTTGTCTTTATTGAACTTTTCTAGCTTGATGATGTCATCATATTTGTAAAACATCAAGCAATGTCCTTCAAGTCCGTCTCTTCCAGCTCTTCCAGTCTCCTGATAGTATCCTTCCAATGACTTGGGTACATCATAGTGTATGACGTAACGCACATCAGGTTTGTCTATACCCATCCCAAAAGCTATGGTGGCTACAATCACATCCACTTCTTCATTTAGAAAATCATCCTGATTTTTGACTCTTACACTTTGGTCAAGACCAGCATGATAAGGAGCTGCACTTACGCCATTTACTTTGAGTAGCTCAGCAATTTCTTCTACTTTCTTTCGACTTAGGCAATAAATGATTCCTGATTTACCTTTTTGGCTTTTGATGTATTTTATGATTTGTTTTTTTGTCTCATTTTTAACTTTTGGACGAACTTCATAGTATAAGTTTGTCCTGTTAAATGAAGATTTGAACAAATCCGCCTCCTCCATTTGAAGGTTTCTTTGAATGTCTTGCTGAACTTTTGGAGTTGCTGTCGCTGTCAGTGCTATGATAGGCAAGTTTTCGCCTATCTGACCGATTATGGATTTTATCTTTCTGTATTCTGGACGAAAATCATGTCCCCACTCTGAAATACAGTGTGCTTCATCTATCGCAACAAAACTAAGCTGTGCTTCTTTGAGGAATTGAATGTTTTCCTCTTTGGTCAATGACTCTGGAGCCACGTAGAGAAGTTTGGTTTTTCCTGCTAGAACTTCTTTTTTGACCTTGGTGGATTCTGATTTATTCAATGTTGAATTCAAGAAATAGGCATTGATACCAAAGGCATTGAGTTGATCAACCTGATTCTTCATCAATGCAATTAAGGGGGAAATTACTACAGCTGTTCCACCCTTGATGACAGCTGGTAGTTGGTAGCAAAGAGATTTTCCAGCACCTGTTGGCATGATCACAAATGTATTGCTACCACCGAGAATATTGTCTACAATAGCTTCTTGGTTCCCTCGGAACTGGCTAAAGCCGAATATTTGTTTGAGATTATCTTTTACTTTTTGATCCACTTCACGTGCATGTTTAAATGTCTCGCTTTTCAGCTTTCATTAAACTTTAAGGATTTCTTTTTTACCTTTGGTACAAATTTAATGATTAAGCCGCTCAAAATTGAAATTAACAAAAAATATTAAAACAAGCGCTATAGAAGTGCTTCAAAAGGAGTCAGATGCCTTACAAAATCTCATAAATTACATAGATGATGATTTTGAAGCGTGTGTTGAGGCTATTTTGTCCTCTACTGGTAGGGTAGTGATTACTGGAATTGGAAAAAGTGCAATAGTTGCCCATAAGATTGTTGCTACGCTAAACTCTACGGGAACACCTGCGTTATTCATGCATGCAGCTGATGCTATCCATGGTGATCTGGGGATGATTCAGGAAGATGATTTTGTAATTTGTATTTCCAAAAGTGGTAATACACCAGAAATTAGGGTACTTGTACCTTTGTTGAAAAGATTGGGTTCAAAACTCATTGCCTTGGTAAGTAATGTGAATAGCTACCTTGCTGAGCAAGCGGATTTTATTTTGAATGCAACTATTGCAGAAGAAGCTTGTCCTAATAACTTGGCACCTACAACAAGCACTACAGTGCATATGGCCATGGGTGATGCTCTTGCCATTTGTTTGCTAGAAGCAAGAGGATTTACATCTGAGGATTTTGCAAAATATCATCCTGGTGGAGCTTTAGGAAAGCAGCTATACCTAACAGTATCAGATGTAATACCTAAGAATCAGGTGCCCATAGTGAGTTTGGAGGCATCTTTGACCGAGATTATTGTAGAAATCAGTACCAAAAGGCTTGGAGCTACCGCAGTAGTCGATGATTTTGGGAAACTGCAAGGCATCATCACTGATGGTGACCTCAGGAGAATGTTGCAGTCTGGGGCAGATATCAAGCATGTGAGTGCCAAGGAGATCATGACGCTCAACCCAAAGATAATTGCCAAAGAAGAGTTTGCGATTAGAGCATTGAATATGATGAAGAATTTCAATATTACCCAACTTGTGGCAATGGATGGAGAAAATGTCGCAGGATTTGTCCATATTCATGATTTAATGAAAGAAGGAATCGTTTAATGTCAAAATAAATGCAAGAACAACCATATGTAGTAATCATGGCAGGAGGAATAGGGTCAAGGTTTTGGCCTTATAGCAGACATGAAAGACCTAAGCAATTTTTGGATATTTTAAGCACTGGAAGGACATTGCTTCAGATGACTTATGATAGGTTTTTGAAGATTTCTACACCAGAGATGTTCTTTGTAGTGACCAATAAAAACTATGAACATATTGTCAGGGAGCAATTGCCGGAAGTTCCAGAGAGCCAAATTTTGACTGAACCACTCAGAAGAAATACAGCTACTTGTGTGGCATATGCGAGTTATAAAATTGCAAGCAGGAATCGTAACGCAAAAGTAATAGTGACGCCAGCGGATCACTTGATATTGAAGGAAGATAATTTCTTGGATAAAATATCTAAAGCGCTAAAGGCCGCAGAGGTAAATAATAATTTGATAACAATAGGGATTCGTCCAAACCGTCCAGAGACAGGTTACGGCTATATTCAATACTTAATTAATGAAAAATCTGTTGCCAAAAAAGTAAAAACTTTCACTGAAAAGCCAAATGCTAAGCTTGCAAAAACTTTTGTAGATAGTGGAGATTTTGTCTGGAATTCAGGGATGTTTGTCTGGAAAGTGGATAGTATCATAGCTGCATTTGAAAAATATATGCCTGAAGTGGCCGAAGTTTTTGAAGAAGGTGAGCAGCATTATTTCAGTAGTAGTGAAGGAGACTTTATCAATAGAGCATATACCCTAGTAAAAAATATATCAATTGATTTTGGGATAATGGAAAAATCCGATGAGGTGTATGTTGTTTTAGGTGATTTTGGGTGGTCTGATTTAGGTTCTTGGATGAGTTTACATGAGATCAAAGAAAAAGATGAGTCAGAAAACGTAATTGAAGCAAATGCACTTGTATATGATACGGAAGGATGCTTTGTCAAAGCGCCAAAAGATAAACTGGTAGTGGTGCAAGGCTTGAAAAATTACCTCATCAACGACTCAGATAATGTGCTGCTAATCTGCGAACTAGATGCAGAAAAAAAGTTTAGAGAGTTTGTTTCTGATGCGAAACAAAAAGGGGAAGACTTTGTGTAAGCTGCCCCAGATTAAATTAAGGTTATGAATGTATCATGTAATATCTCTAGGGTCAGTAGGGACAGATAGATGTTCAATGAGCGTTTCATCATTTTCTAATTTGATTCCTGATAACAAGTTCCCTTTATATGCACCTGTATCTATATTCCATGTACGACTTGAAGCATAATACTGTGGTCTCTCATCAGTAAGTGGAGTATGTCCTATTACTTGAGTTTTGTTTAAATCGATCGTGCGTCTTCTGCTCCAAAGTACATTGTTACCATTTTTTAAGTCAAAGGGGTCTCCAATGCCGCAAAAGCCAGCATGGGAAACAAGGACATGATCATTTCCCCAAAAAAGGGGCAATTCGTTTATCCAAGATTTATATTTTGACGGATTGATATTGAGCTTGTCAAACTGCTGCATGACCTCTGCTCCGCCATTATGAAGCCAGTTGAATGGTGTGCTATTTTTCTGAAAATGATCGATCATCATTTGTTCATGATTTCCCCTAAGGAAATGAACACTATTTTTGAAAGTGTTTTTAATTTCAAATGACAACTTAATTGTAAGTGGCGAAAAGTTGCCTTTGTCGATCAAATCTCCTAGTTGTATAAGTGTCTCAGTCTTAGGTTCCCAATAGTCTAGTAACTTGAGGTAGGTATAAAAACAACCATGCACATCACCGATGATGAATAGCGCCATAAAATTTTTGCTTAAAATGTAATTATTTTTTTGGAGTCAGATTTTGAATCTAATGCAGCAAATTACGGCATTTCTGACACAATGGGAGGGTTTAAGTAGAAATTAATGACATAATTATTTGACTTCCAATAAGCTATATTCTATAAACAAAAATTAATGTATGAAGTTATGCTTTTGAAATTCTTCAAAATTTGGAAATCATTGATTATATTGAACGAGTTAGTTTAGTAAGAAATTTTAAAAACACCCATACTTACATAAACATGAAAAATTTTACAACGCTAAGCATGGTATTATTGCTCTTTGCAGTATCCTGCGTAACTCAAAAAGATTACATAGCAGAATATGATTTTAATTATTCTGCAAATTTCAAGAGGTATAAGACTTTTGGCTTTGTCGATAACCCAGATGATAATGAGGACTTTGAAGTAGTAGAAATTATCAGGAGATCTATTTCTAATAGATTGGGATCTCAAGGATTTAGGTTTCAAGAAACAAAGCCTGATTTATTGGTCAATTACAAAGTTTATCGTGAAGAAGTAAAGTACCGAGGCTATGATCAACCAAATTTTGACTATTGGCTCCAAAGAAAGAGCTATTTTGTGGCTGAAGATGAAGAAGAAATAAGTGATGACAAAAAGGAAAAGGATGAGAATTATAATAAGGTGAAATATGCTCAAAATGATGGTATGTTAGTCGTGTTTGTGATAGACAATAAACGAGGAAATACAGTGTGGCAAGGATATACATCTGGACTATTTGATAATTCATCTCCTGAGATGAAAACTGATTTGACCCGAGCTACTTACAAGGTGATGGATCAGTTTAGGATCTTAACAAAAAACTAAGCAATAATTTTGGCTAGACTTTGAGCAAATGACTGCATATTTGCAGTATGCTTCAAGATAAATATGAATTTCTCCAAGAACCATTGAACTTTCCTTCCTTTGAATTTAAAATTCAAAATGATGAAGAAGGGAGATTAATGGTTTTTGATTCTTTGAGGAAGAAATTTTTGGTCCTTACTCCAGAAGAATGGGTCAGGCAACATATTGTACAGGTCTTATTGAATGAGTATAGTTATCCCAAAAGTTTATTTGCAGTAGAGAAGGGGCTCAAATACAATACATTGCAAAAAAGGTTTGATGTACTGGTTTATAATAGGAGTGGAGCTCCTTTTTTGTTGATAGAATGTAAAGCACCAGGGGTTAAGCTGTCTCAATTGACATTGTCACAAGTCTGTACCTACAATCAGACCATCCAAGCTCCATATTTGGGTATTACCAACGGCAAGCAGCACATTTTTCTAACATTTGATACGGAGACGAACAAATATGTCCAAATTTCTGACTTACCAACATTGTAAGTATTGATTTGCTTGATATTGGTGATAATCATTAGTTTTTTGAGTATATTTAAACATTGATTTCAAATTCACCCCAACATTATTATGATACGAGAAAAAGCCAGCCCGTGTGAACTTTGCCTCAGTCGAAAATTTTCCATGTTTGCTGATTTAAGCGAATCACATCTTTGCAATATTTCAGATAACAAGAATTTCATCTCTCACAAAAAAGGTCAAATACTTTTCTATGAAGGAACTAAGCCTCTGGGTGTTTTCTGTATTAGTTCTGGAATTGTGAAAGTATTCAAGACGGCATCCAATGGTAAGGAGCAAATCATAAGGTTAGCAAAAAAAGGTGATTTTTTAGGTTATTCATCCATGCTAGGTGAGGAGGCGTATTCCAACACCGCTACGATAGTAGAAGATGCTAAAATTTGCTTTGTACCGAAAGAGACATTTTTGAAAGTATTGGTGGAGGATAATAATTTTCACAGGAGATTGACTAAGGCGCTATGCAATGACCTGGGGTTGATGGAAGAGAAGTTGACTGATGCTACGCAAAAGACAATTCGCGAGCGATTAGCATTTACTTTATTAAAGCTAAGTGATACTTATGGAGTAGATGGAGGAGAAGGAGAGAAAATCGACGTAGTACTAAGCCGAGAGGAAATTGCTGGATTGGTGGGGACTGCTACTGAAACGGTTATAAGACTACTTTCAGAGTTTAAGAAAGATGAACTTATTGAGTTTGATGGGAAAAAGATCATTGTGCTTGATAAAAAGCAACTTGCAAGATTGAGTGATTTTTATGGTTGATGTGCTATTTTTGCATTCATGAAAGTAAGATTGTTTTATTTAATCATAGCGAGTGCTTTGATCGGTAGCTGCACATCTTCACCTGAGCAGATGATGAGTGAGGTTTTGCAAGGTGCGATTTCCTACCATGACCCTGCAAATTCTTGGTTAGATATAGAAACCATTAAAGTAAATACCAGCACCGTACAATATGATGCAGATGGGAATGAGCTAATGAAGCTTGAAAATGAGTATGAGTTCAGGATGAAACCTTTTTTTGAAGGGAAGACCAAGTGGGTGAAAGATAGCGTAACTCATAGAGTGACATTCGATGGACTGACGACAAGCTATAAAATGGGCAATAATGAGGTGCTCAATGAGGGGTTTCTTCAGAATAAAAGACAAGAGCTTCAAATTGCATTTGTTGACATAGCTTTTCCAATGAATCATTTACAAGTTGCTAAATCCTTGAGCTATCTGAATAAAGCTAAGATATCAGGTAATCGTGAGGCGGAAATATTAGAGCTTTTGACTAAAGATGATAAAAAAATAAGCCTTTATTTTTTACCAGAATCTCATGAAGTGATAGGCTATAAGCGTAAGTTTCGAGATAGTTATGAAGTTGTAAATACAGTTGAAAACGATTACTTTGACGGACTTTTACTCCCAAGAAAAAAAGAAGTTTTTGCTTCAGATAGTCTTGGAAACCACCTATACCTGAAGGCAATAGTTACTTACAATTATTTGAACTAGTATTGGTTTTATCAAAGCAAAGGGGGAGATGTTCATAATTACAGAATGAGTTTAGCATATAATCTGCCATTCCTAGCCCACTATTTTTGTTAAGATTAGTGAATCCAGCTACGACCATGCCGGCATTTTTTGCTGCCTGAATACCAGAAGTAGAATCTTCCACCACAAGACATTCTGTAGGATGAATTTGAAGTAAATGGGCAGCTTTTAGGTAAATAGCTGGATCAGGTTTTCCAGAAACAACTTGATCAGCAGATAAAGTAATGTCAAAACATTCACTTACAGCCAATTTATTGATTACCGGATCGATGATTTTTTTTGGGGAATTAGTAGCAAGAGCAATTTTAAAATTGTTTGATTTCAATAACTTAATAAATACATCAATGCCAGGGATTTGACAATCCTGATTTGTTATCTGATCAATAACTCTTGAGATCACCATCTCCTCTACTTCAGCTAGGGATTTACCCTTCCATGGGAATTTGTCATACCAAAACCTGGAAACCTCACTGGTCGTCATACTTTTAGTAATCTTAGTTTCATTTGAATTGATTTGAACGCCCAGTGAAGTAAAAATTTCATGCTCAGCGATAGACCAAAAGTTTTCAGAGTCAATCAAAACACCATCCATATCGAAGATTACAGCTTTAATCGTATTCATGCCATATTGAAATCTAAATAGAATAAATTAATTCAATCACAACTCTTCAAATGCTGGCTTCATATTAGACCAGAACTCATCGAGTGCGATAATTCTAGGTTTGAGGAAGGAGATGATATTCGGCCAGTCATTTTGACTCATTACATTGACTTGATGTAAAGTCTTTTCCACTTTAGATATCAAGTTGCCGTGCTCATCTTCGTGATGCATAGACCACTGCCATTCTTCACCTAAGGTATCATGTAAAATATGCTTAAATGCCTCCATTTGTTCATAATAGAGTTGTTGCAATTCGAGATCTGTATGTGTAAACTCAATTCCAATAGATGCAAAATCTCTTTCTGCTTTCATCTTGAAAAATAAGTGCTTTACTCCAGTTTTATAATTTGGCCAGTTTACTTTGGTGCCTTCAGCTGATGGTACAGGTTTCATGTACTGACCAAATGCTGTCCAAAAGTCTTTCCTTATTTTTGATTTTTCTGCTTTGCTATACATTGATCAGTAACTCTTTGGGCTGTCTGTAGGGAGTACGATGATATAGTCTGCTATACCTTGAGATTCCTTTTGAAGCGAATTTATTTGATCTTGCTCTACAGTTGAGATAGTTAAGAGGTTTTGTGAAGGAAATTTTTGTTTGATATACCAGATTATCCCCTCATAATTGTTACTGTGATAGCTTCCATTGATATGATACACTTGGTTTTTGTTTTCCAAGGATTCAAAAAGTGAAAAAGCCATTGTCGCATCTTTGATTGCCTGAGCTTGAATCATGTAATCGGCATTCATGCCTGATCCATGCATCATTTCTTTCATCCCTGCATATCCAGGAAGGCTCATATCCACTTTTATGGGAAGTGGGGCTATGTATTTTTTTGCTTCTTCACTGAGTGATTCCAATGATTCTAACCCTTCTTTACTTACTAAGGAAGCATATTTGCGCGGTATATTACTTGCTACAAAAGGTATGTTATTCTCTTTGGCATGCTGAAGAAGGGGTCTGTAATCTGTTTGATAGTTGTTCCAAAGCTTCGCTTCAGCTTCAAAGTTTTTTTCATTAATCTTACCTCCAAACCACTCATCGATATTCAACTGATCATCTCTTTCAAAAAACTCACCACTAAGAATCAACTTTCTCTCAGTTTGAGACAAACTCTTAAGTAGTTGAAGTTGAATCCAATGAACTATGGCATTGTTGTGTAGTTCCCCGAAGAAAATCAAGTCTTTCGATTTTGCTTCTTTGAACATTTGATCTATTGACACCGCAGTTCCTTCTTTGTCGAAGATTTGGTAGGGCTTGTTCTGCTGAGCAAAAGAAGTTTGGAAGCCAACTATAAAAAGGCAAATAAGTAAAGCTTGTTTAATCATAATCTTCAGGGTAGTTTACTGTCACAACAGAATAATTCACAACACCTCCAATGGCTGGGTTATGTTTCTTTATGGTGATAGCTACTTGTTTAGCGTGAGGATATGTAAGGAGGATGTCTTTGATCATCAAGTGAGCCAAATGCTCCAAAAGCTTGACCGGCTCAAGCATGTGAGATTTTGCTATTTGGTAGATTTTCGCGTAATCAATGGTGTCTTTGAGTGTGTCATGAAGCATAGCCTGCCTGAAATCAGCATCTACATGTATGTCTACAGTAAATCTATTCCCTAGCTTATTTTCTTCAGAAAATACCCCATGGTAAGCATGAAATTCAATGCCTTCTAGCGATACCTTCCCCATTATCCTATTTCATCAAAGAATGAACTCCCTTTATTTCCTTTGTTTTTGTCTCCTTCAGGCTGCTCATTTGGCTCTTCATGCGTGATTTTTTCTGCAATTACTTCTGCTGGAGTAGAGAGGTTTTTAGATTCATTATTTATATCTTCCGTTTGATCGAGCTCTTCCTGTTCTGGTTTGGCGCTAACTTCATCATTTGACTCAGGAGTATTATTTACTAAAATAGGCTCATCTTCTTTAGGAAGCGCTAGCTTTAGGCTTTCATCTTCCATGGCCTGTTCCTTCAAGACTATTTCTTCTTGTTCGATACTTGACATATTTGCCATTGTGAATGCATTAGACTTTTTCAAGGTTTCCACCATTTCCAAATGAACATTTACATTTACTTTTTCAAGGTTGCTAGTGGAAACACTGATGTCGTCGTGTATGTCTTCAGCTATTTTTCTCAGATTTTTTAAGATAAGTTCACGCTGTTGAACGAGTTTCTGATAGCCATGAACCAATGAGCTGACATCATTTTGAAGATCCTCCATGATTTGTTTAGCCTTAGTCTCTGCGGATTCTATCAGATTTTGAGATTTAGTTTTAGCATCATTTAGCATTGATTCTGCATTTTGATGAGCTTCTCTCACGATATATTCAGCAGCTTCATTTGCTTCTTCAATGATACTAGCGCCGGTATCTTCGGCAGTTTTCAAAGTTCTGAAGAGTGAAGCCTCTACTTCCTTCATTTTATTTGCTTCACGGATGCTATCATCAAGCTTTTTTTGAAGCTCTTCAGTGTCAGCGTTGACTTTTTCCCATTCTTCAGAGAGCTGTTTCAAAAATGCATCAACTTCTTCTTTGTCGTATCCTCTAAAATTTTTTTCGAAGGATTTTTTTCTGATTTCTAAGGCTGTTATTTTCATAAGGTTAAAATTCTAGTTGCCAAATGGAGATGCTTCTGTCATCACTCACAGATATGATCGATTGATTATAGTTACTCCAGATTATTTTGTTGATGGATGTTCCATGCCCAGCATGCCTTGCTTTATCTATCACTTTCAAGAGCTTGTGATCTTCAGTACTCCATACTTTGATTGACTTATCCATGCTGCAAGTAGCAAAATACTTACCATCATTACGAAAAGCAAGAAAATTGATTGCATACATATGTGCTACTACTTCGTCTTCAAGAGAAAAGTTGATAGAGTTCCAGATTTTGATATGTGCATCTCTCCCACCTGAGAATATTTTATTTTGATTTGGAGCAAAAGCAAGTGCAAAGACTGAATTTGTATGCCCTTCCATATTGGCTATGGGTTCATCGCTTTTGAGATCTATGATTTTCACACTATGATCACTGAAGCCTATTGCCATCTGTGTGTTGTATGGGTTTATTGCCATCACCCTGGCACTTTTGTCGCTGAGCTTGAGCCGTTTTTTGATAGCTCTTTGCTCCATGTCAATGATAGTGATAAGACCGTCAGCAGTTCCTATGTAGGCTTTTCCAAATACTATTTTGATATCAAAGATAGATTGGTCTGTCATCTGTAAAGACCACAATTCACGGTTTTGGTCTAGATCGATAACGTGAATGCCTTCGAAATTGTGACCGATGACTAATAGATTTTTTTCATGATCTACTTCCAAAGCGTAAACCGAATGAGGAAGTTTGGCGATAAGTTTGCCATTTTTTGGGTTTTCTAAATCCCATGCTACTACCATACCATCTCCTGCTCCTGTGTAGAAGTATTGAGGGTCAACGCCTTCGGTCAAGGCATAGATGCAATCATTGTGTCCTGTTAAAGTGTGGAGTTTATTTACTTGGATTTTTGACATATATTGCGTGTTGAGCAAATCATGAACCCAGTCTGGGCTATGCAAACAAAAATAGAAAAAATAAGTGCTTTATCGGCTTTGGCTGTCAATAATATTCAAGAAGTTGCCAGTCAAGATGTGGGATTTTTGAGTTTTAGAGAAAGGCTTGCATTGTCAAATATTTCAAGAGAAGAAAAAAAAAATGAGTGGAAGGCAGCTAGAATTGCATTGAAATCAGCACTTGATCAAATTGATTTGCCTTACCCAGGGTTTTATAAAGATGAACATGGAAAGTCCCACCCTAAGGATGGACATGGCTATGTCTCACTCACACATACGCGTGGAATCGCAGCAGCAATATTTCACAAAAATATGCCTGTAGGGATTGATTTAGATTATGTACGAGATAAGGTAGTTAACCTTGGACCTAAGTTTTTGGATTCCTCAGAGATGGAGTTTCTTCAATCTGACCCTCTACGATATACGATGGCTTGGTCTGCAAAAGAATCCATATTCAAATGTCAAGGGAAAAAGGGTATAAGCTTAAGAGAAAATATTCTTCTCGAACCTTTTTCGGAATCAGATAGTATCATCAAAGGTAAAATTTATCATTCTGATTTCTCAGATCATCATTATCAAGTCAAAATAGAGGTGTCTGGTGATATGGTTCTCAGCTATACCGTTTGGTAGCGATTTTGTGATTATATTTACGTTGGTATTTAAGCGGTTTTTGAGTTTAGACTTGTTTTAGATGTTATGAAAAATATAATACTACCTTTCATCTTTGTGCTTTTACTGATCAATGCATCAAGTTATGCACAACGAATTGAAAATTTTCAAATGGAGGATATACTTTCAGGTGAAAGTTTTGAGCTAAATCAGCATCAAGATGCAAAAGCTGTTGTGTTGATTTTCACGACCATATCATGCCCTTTTTCAAAATTATATGAAAATCGAATTTTTGAATTTCAAGAGAAATTCAAAAATGAAGGGTTTAAATTCGCATTGGTAAACCCTCATTTTGGAAATGATCCTGAAGAGTCAAAGGAAGCAATATTAGAGCGATTCAAAGGCAAAGGCTTAGTCGTGTTGAACGATGGAGATCAAATCTTGATGAGAACCTTACAAGCAAGCAAATTGCCAGAAGTTGTTGTAATCACACCAGGGCCTACTGGGTTTGCAGTAGCTTACAAGGGAGCCATTGATAACAATCCGCAAGTACCTGAAAGTGCCAACATGAAATACTTGCAAAATGCACTTCAGGCAATTCAAGCTAAAAGAAATCCTAGTCCAAGCAGTAGTCGCGCTGTAGGCTGTAATATTCGTGTAAAATAGGGCTTCTTGGAAAATTAATTAGAAATTGAAATGTAGGACTTAAACTAAGTTCTACATTTATCTTTTGTGTGTATTTTTCTTGTTATTGAGAAGGGGCCTGCCTAGGAAAAGTACAATTTTACAATATTTAATCTATTAGTTGTCTGTCTTTTTGACGAATGGACATACCTCTCCCATAGAAGTCAATATTCTCTTGATTTTAGGCTGCTTTCTGACCTGGTGGTAGCTCCTTTTCAGCTCTTCTTTTAGCTATTTTGACAGCATTACCAGCCATTATTCCAAAAAATATCATGAATTTCTCTCTTTTTGCCCCTTTGACCCTGATCTTTCTTAACCCATAGAACTCTTTGTTAACACCAAACACGCCCTCCATTACTGTTGCTCTTTGTTTTGATATTTCCGAACTAAGCACCTTTTCTGACTTGTTTTGTTTTCTAGGGCCTTTCTTTGGAAAACAGGTAAATATCTTATTGTCTGTGCAAAATTTACGGTTTTTGTTCGTCGCGTAGATTCTATCTGCACCTAGTTGATGGACTGATCCAAAAAGTCTCTTATGCTTAGTAACGGAGAGTTTGAGTCTAGTACATTCGTTGAAAGCATTGAAATCCAATTTATCTATATATGTTAATCCATCAACCTGTAAAATATGTGCTTTGGCTCCAAACTCTACTGGCTTATTTTCTTTGCCTCTTACTATTGGTCTGAGGTATGGTTTATGTAAGGATACTATCCTATCCTTTAAGGTTGAAGGTGGATTATCCAAGAGAAACTCTTGCTGTTGATGGACTTTCTTTATTGTTGCTAATCTAGCAAGATCGTTCAAACTTAAACCTACTCCTTTATTACTCTTCAAAACTTGTTGAAGCTGACCAATCCCCTTTTCAAGAAGATAAACTAGTGCCTTTCTTCTTCGTAGTGTCACTTTAAAGCTATTCTTCCTTTTTCTGGAGTAAGCCATATGGGTTAACTTTTGCTCTCTATATTTTGATCTTGGTCTTACAATTCCATTTTCTTTACACAACCTATAAAGCTGCTTTTCAAATATCCACTCACAACATTCCCATAAAAGCTTTACGTCTGTAGGGAAACGTATATAGGACTCATAACAAGTGGCATCCATCATCAATACATGACTATTATTGACATCTTGTTTCCAATGTGTTATTAAAACCTCCTGAAAAGTCTCCCATTCACAGTTTGTTTCAAGGTATGATCTTATCCTAGTCATGATGATCATGTCTTTAATCTGCTGATTTTCAGCTAGCACTTTTCCACAGAAATACTGTAAAGACCAGTCCGTGTTATAGCGTTCCAATAGCAACCTATCACTAGTATTGAGATATGACTTTAAAAACATTAAAGCAATCATACCTTTACCTCCAAACCAACTTGGAGCACCTGGACCTACACGCTCGTCTGGTAAACACGATAAAAGGTCATCCCATGGAATAGAATCATGAATCTTACCCAGTAGTGAATTCTTGAAAAAATGATATTTTGGAGAATATCCGTCGAAATCTTTGAAAAGAGGAAGCTGTGTGATATCTTTCATTGTATTTTGCTTTACAACCTCAAAATACAATGAAGAAAACCCCGAAAAAAGCTTTAAACAGCTAATTTTGGGGTTTTTGTATTATCTTTTTGTTAAGCAACTATCTGTAAATCAAGCTAATGTCTATTTACCAAGAAGCCCAAAATAAGCGTGAAAGATTAGCCTTCAAGAATTTTTAATAGCTCTTGAGTTTCTAAGCTTTTTTCTACTTCACCGAGTTTTTCAAAAGCTAAGTAGAGGTTTGTTGTAGTCCTTACGATGATATCCTTATTTGTACATGGCTCAAAATATTCTTCTTTAGGGTTTATCTTCAAGTGATCAAGGTAATTGTGAATATCCTTTTTATTGAAGATCAATCCTTTGTTGAAAGCATTGATATAGAAGGTGTAGTCTTGAGATTTGTAAGTGAGAACAAAAAGATTTGGTAAATTGACACCATAAATAGGTAGTCCAAGTTTTTGAGCCACGAGCAAATATATAGCACAAAGACTTATAGGGTTTCCTTTCCTACTTTCGATCACATTACTAAGCATGCTATTACCTGGGGAGTGAAAATTCTTGGTATTGGCAGAGAATCTCAAATTTCCAAATAGTACATGATTGATGTTGAGGATTTGGTCACGGGGAGGAAGGTCATTTTTGAAGCCCGTCCATACATCGAAATATATCTGATGCATGTCAGCATTCAATTTGTCAAAATCAAGGTCTGGATATTGAAATGTATTGATGATCCAAAGACCAGTAAGAAGATCCTGTTCAGGGGATTGTACCCAATCTGTCAACCGGTCTTTCAGTAGGGAGAATTGTAATTTGTGTACGAGATCTTCAATTTCTTTTTGTAGCTCAGGGTTGAAGCTATCTTCCCATTTTTTTTCTAAAACCGGTATAATTTGATGCCCTAAGGATATGATTTTGTCTTGAACATGGGATTTCACTTCTAGATCATTGTCATCTAAAAGTGAAATCAGTGCATCCAATTCATTTTCTGTCAAGCTACTCATGATTTGTTTCGTTTTACCTTTTTTCCTGATTCAATTACGAGTATTGCTGATGATATGATTTGTTTTGGGTTGATTGATAGGTTATCTACTTCTTAATCAATTAAATATTAATTTCAAAAAGACTATGTTTGAATCACTCCTACATTGAATTTTTCTGTGATGGGTGCATGATCGGCAGCTTCTATTCCCATGCTGATCACATTTCGAGTTTCCGCTGGATCTATCACTCCATCTACCCACAGTCTAGATGCTGCGTAATAAGGGCTTAGCTCTTCATCATACTTGGCTTTGATCTCATCGAGGAGTTTGTTTTCATCTTCTTGAGAGATTTCTTTACCAGTTTTTTTTAAAGAAGCCACTTTGATTTGAAGTAAAGTTTTGGCAGCAGAAGCTCCAGACATGACGGCCATTTGTGCTGTAGGCCAGGAGAAAATAAGCCTTGGATCATAAGCTTTGCCACACATGGCATAGTTTCCCGCACCATAAGAGTTACCGATGATGATGGTAAATTTTGGGACTACAGAGTTGGCCATGGCATTGACCATTTTTGCACCATCTTTGATAATACCACCATGTTCTGCTTTACTTCCCACCATGAATCCAGATACGTCTTGGATAAATAGGAGAGGGATCTTGCGCTGATTACAATTCATAATGAACCTTGCAGCTTTGTCAGCAGAATCAGAGTAAATCACGCCACCCATCTGCATTTCACCTTTCTTTGTTTTGACGATCTTTCTTTGATTTGCAATGATTCCTATAGCCCAACCGTCAATTCTAGCTGTACCACATAACAGTGTTTTGCCGTATTCTTTTTTATATTCTTCGAAGATGGAGTCGTCGACCAAATGTTCTATGACTTCTTTCATGTCATATGGCTTCACGCGTTCCGTAGGAAATATACCATACAAGTCGCTGATGTTCTTTTTTGGCTCTAAGCTTTCTGCTCTGTTAAAGCCAGCTTTCTCAAATGTGCCTATTTTATCAAATATATTCCTGATAGCATCTAGACAAGATTGGTCAGAGTCAAATTTGTTGTCAGTGACTCCAGAAATCTCACAATGAGTAGAAGCACCTCCAAGAGTTTCGTTATCTATTTGTTCTCCTATTGCTGCCTTGACCAAGTACGACCCTGCCAAAAATATAGATCCTGTTTTGTCTACGATCATTGCTTCGTCAGACATGATGGGAAGGTAGGCTCCTCCAGCTACACAGCTTCCCATGATTGCAGCCACTTGAATGATTCCCATAGAGGACATCTTGGCATTGTTTCTGAACTGTCTACCAAAGTGCTCTTTGTCGGGAAAAATTTCATTTTGCATAGGCAGAAAAACCCCTGCACTATCAACCAAATAAACTATTGGCAACCTGTTTTCCATGGCTATTTCTTGAGCTCGAAGGTTTTTTTTGGCAGTCATTGGAAACCAAGCTCCAGCTTTGACAGTAGCATCATTTGCGACGATCATACACATGCGTCCTTTGATATACCCAATTCCCGTCACTACTCCTGCCGAAGGACATCCACCTTCTTCTTCATACATGCCATCTGCTGCAAATGCACCAATCTCCAAAAAATCAGTATCCTTGTCCCGTAAATAAGCTATTCTTTCTCTTGCTGTTAGTTTGCCTTTTTCGTGCTCTTTAGCAATTCTTTTTTCACCACCCCCAAGTTTTACTTTTTCCAATTTTTCTTTGAGGTGAAAAAGTAGCTCTTTATTTTGTGCTTCATTGTTCTTGAAAGTATTATCCATAAAGTTTTTTGGGTTTAATTTATCGTTTAAGATAGCTTAATACATCATAATTACCAAAGAAGTGATTATGGTAACTTTAGAATTGAATTGAATCTTAGTGATCCACACCATTTTAGCTTTTATCTATCCAAAGCTAAAATGGGAAAATTAACAACAATGAGAATGCATACCTGTTCAGGAGTGAAAAAGTTTCTATTGATACTTCGACATAGAATAAAAGAGATATTGATTGATATGATATCGCCTCATAAACGCTTTAAGGTGTAAAGTTTACTCAAGAAGAAATGAATAGTGTAATTTCAATCATTTATAGTGATTCGATATCTTCTTTGTAAGCTTTGATCGAGCGGTAAATAGCTGAGGCAAGATAAGTCTGACCATCTTTGCTATTGAGGAATCTTTCCTCGTTGGCATTAGAGATAAAGCCTAATTCTACCAATACCGAAGGCATACTTGTAGTCCAGAGCACATAAAAAGGCGCTTGTTTTACACCTCGGCTGTGGCGACTCACTCTTCCTGTAAAATCAGACTCAATCTTTGATGCAAGGGAAAGACTGTTTGAGAGAAAGGCCTTTTGCATGATATTGAACATGATGTAGGATTCAGGCGAAGTCGGGTCAAAACCTTCATAGTTCTCTTTGTAATTATCCTCAAGGAGAATTACTGAGTTTTCTTTCTTTACGATGTCAAAGTTAGCTTCGAAGTTTTTGGTACCCATCACAAAAGTCTCTGTACCATATGCCGATCTGTTTGCTGCAGAGTTACAGTGAATCGAAATGAACAGATCAGCTTTATTTCTATTGGCAATGTTAGACCGCTCTTTCAAATCAACAAATACATCGGATTGTCTCGTATAGATGACCTTTACATCAGGAATGTTTTCTTGAATGTATTTACCAACTTGTATGGCTACTTTCAGGGTAATGTCCTTTTCTCTACTGCTAGATCCCAGAGCTCCAGGGTCTTTGCCGCCGTGACCTGCGTCGATCACAATTGTCTTCAATTTGAATTCAGGAGCTCTACTTCCCGTTGGGTGAAAGCTCATAAAAAGGACTGAAAAAGTAATTAAAGAAATAACTAGAATATTTTTAACTTGAAGGCGTTTCAT
The DNA here is from genome assembly GCF_022549775.1 of Belliella filtrata. Taxonomy (GTDB): domain Bacteria; phylum Bacteroidota; class Bacteroidia; order Cytophagales; family Cyclobacteriaceae; genus Belliella; species Belliella filtrata. The sequence continues at coordinate 48,592 of NZ_JAKZGP010000029.1, forward strand.
AAGCATTAAATACCATTAACTTTGCTCGTTCGAAATTTAGAAATTTTTAAACAAATTTGATTCAATCGGTGCGGAATATCAAGCTCCATTTCATATTACTACTCCTATTGTGGATTTTACCTCAATTGGTTCTATCCCAAGATAGGAGGACTAGAAGGGTTGAAGTGCCCATTGTAGCCCCAGATTCTATCCTGACAGCTCCAAAGACCTCGTTACCCCAACTTGAAAACCCTGAAATTATACTTTCTGATAGCCTTCCCGAAAATGACTCTACAAAGGTAGTGCCTAAAGGTGATATTCAGACCATAATCAATTATTATGGTGAAGATAGTATCATTACCGATTTTGCTCAAAACAAGCTTTTTTTACATAAGGATGCTTGGTTCGAATATGGAAATATAAGATTAGATGCGGATTTGATCATTATAGACTGGGATAAAAGTGAAATTTTTGCCTCTGGAGTAGTTGATTCATTGGGTAATATTCAAGGAAACCCAATGTTCAAAGAAGGAAATACTTCCTATGAAATCAGAAAGGAGATGAGGTATAATTTCAAATCCCAAAGGGCTATAATCAAAGATGTAGTTACTGAACAGCAAGATGGCCTACTCAGAGGTGAGACGATCAAGAAAACAACAGATGGTAGCATCTATATGGATCATGGATTTTATACTACTTGTAATTTGGCAGAGCCTCATTGGCATATCAATGCGGCAAAGATAAAGTCCATAAGGGGAAAGCAAGTTGTAACAGGTCCATTCAATCTGTATTTCAATAATATACCAACACCTTTTGGTTTACCATTTGGGATTATCCCGGATACACCAGAAGAAAAAATGTCAGGAATAATTTTTCCTTCATATGGTCAAGAGCAGCGTAGAGGTCTCTTTTTAAGAGATTTTGGGTATTATTTTGCATTCAATGATTATATACATACCCGATTGACGGGAGATATTTTTTCTAATGGAGGTTGGGGAGCCAAGGCCTCATCCATTTACAAAAGAAGGTATAAGTTCAATGGTAGCTTTAATGTAGATTTTCAAAGCTTCAAAAGTCCAGAAACTGAATTGAACCCGCTTGACTTCACATCTGTCTGGGTAAGCTGGCAGCATACCCCAGAGACAAGAGGGAATTCAAGGTTCTCAGCATCAGTCAATGCTGGTACTCAGAACTATAATAATAATGTCGTGAACCCGAATAACTTTGTTAACAATGTCAGGGCAGATTTCAACTCAAACATTGCTTATAGTAAAACCTTTGCGGGGACACCTTTTAGCATGTCTGCAAATCTTCGACATTCCCAAAACATCAATACTGATGAAGTTAATTTGACACTTCCTGATATAGCCGTCAATATGAATCGGCAAAACCCATTTCAGAACATCAGTAAGTTCGAACCTTTGAAAACGCTCAACATTGCATGGAACTTTAACATGCAAAACTCTATCACCAATAGAATAACTCCAGCATTGGGAGTTCAAAACTTGGTTTTTCAGCAAGATTTTGGAGAAGAACAATTCGAAGAGCCATCTGTCACCCCCTTCAACTTTGCTAATCTTCCACAGCTATTTAGAGATGCAAATAATGGAGCCAGAAATACCATTCCAATTTCTTCTAATTTTACTTTGTTCAAGTTTTTTACAGGAACAGCGTCAGCAAACTATACGGAACTTTGGTATCTTGAAAAAATCAATTATTACTACAATGATGTAGAGAATAGGGTAGATAGAATTGTTGAGAATGGGTTTAATAGGGTAGGCTTTTATACATCATCTTTCGCTTTGAATACCAATGTGTATGGGATGTATATATTGAAAAACAGCAAAAAAATCGAGAGAATTAGGCATCACATGCAGCCTTCTTTTGGTTTCAATTATACCCCTGACTTTTCTAATCCTGCATTTGGTTATTATCAAAATGTTCAAGTAGATAGTACTGGAAGAACCCAGCTTTATTCAAGACATCAAGGATTTATATTTCAAGGAGCGCCTCTGGGAGAGTCTAGATCTTTGAGTATATCGATAAGAAATGTGTTGGAAGCTAAGATCAGAACCGAAAGTGATACCGCAGAAGCAAAGACTAAAAAGATTCCATTGCTTCAAACATTGAATCTAAATACGAATTATAACTTTGCCGCTGATTCATTTCAGCTAGCTCCTATCAATATGAGTACTCGGACGGCATTTTTTGACAACAAGTTATCTGTAAACTTATCAGGAACTTTAGACCCGTATGCCACAGCTACCTCTAGAACAGCTCAAGGTCAAGAGACGACTAGAAGGGTCAATGATTATGCATGGAGAAGGGGACAAGGAATAGGTACTTTGCGGAATGCTACACTAAACCTCAATGGTAGTCTGAATCCAAGCCAGAATCAGAAGTCACCAGGTGAAGTGAGAGATGATATTACCAATGATTTCTTGCAGCAAGGTGGTCAGATGAATGAGTTTGTGGAGAATGAAATCACCAGAATAGTCAATGATCCTAGTCAGTATATCGATTGGAGTATACCTTGGAACCTTGGTTTTGGGTATAACCTCTCTTACAATAGACAGCCAAGCGGCAATACCAATATCACGCAAGCATTGAATATCAATGGTGATTTGAGTTTGACTGAAAAGTGGAAGGTGAACTTCAATACTGGCTATGATTTCTCTACGGCAAAGATTACCCAAACGATGATATCCATAGCCAGAGACCTGCATTGTTGGCAAATGAATGTGTCTTGGATACCTTTCGGTACCTTCACTTCATACAGTGTAGATATCAGGGTGAAATCAGCCATACTTCAAGATTTGAAAGTGAGTAGAAGAAGATCATTCTTCGATAGGTAAGCTAAGGGTTGTTATACAAGACCTTTGAGATGAATCTGAGATACAAGTTTTTTCCTACCCAATAAAATTTTGTATTTGTTGTAGAAATATAGGTTCATTGATGAATTAGTAATGATTTGGGCTAGTTTTATATAATCAGAAAAAAAATGTTGAAAAATTTATTTGTTTTTAAAAATTGACCCTTTACATTTGAGGCATGTTAAACGCAGTCCTTACATATTTTAGCTTCTTTTACTTTTACTTTCGTCCCCAAGGTCGAATCGGAGCTGCCTATTGCTAGATAAAAAACAAATCAATCATACATGCAGACAAGCCCGATTCGAGAGAGTCGGGCTTTTTGTATTTCAAACCAATTAAAACTCATGGAAAATCACTTACAAACAAAAGATTGGGGACTTGGCCTAAAAGGTCACGTGATCATCGCAGGACCGTGTAGCGCGGAAACCCCAGAGCAAATCGAGAAAGTATGTCTCGATATGAAAAAGGAAAACATGATTCCAAACATCTTCAGGGCGGGAATTTGGAAACCTAGAACTAGACCAGGGAGCTTTGAAGGTATTGGAGAAGATGGTTTGAAATGGATGGAGATTGTAAGACATCACCTCAACATCCCTATCACGACAGAAGTAGGAAATGCTGCACACGTTGAGTTAGCATTAAAGCATAATGTGGATGTCCTATGGATAGGCGCAAGAACTACAGTCAACCCATTTGCTGTTCAAGAAATAGCTGATGCATTGCAGGGTGTGGATATTCCAGTTATGGTGAAAAACCCAATGAATCCGGACTTGCAATTGTGGCTTGGTGCTCTTGAAAGACTGCAAGCAGTAGGTATCAATAAACTTGCGGCTATTCATAGAGGATTCTCTGATTCATACGATAAGAGGTTTAGGAACAAACCAAATTGGTCTATGCCGATTCACTTGAAAAGAGAATGGAAAGGAATGGAAGTGATCAATGATCCAAGCCATATTGTTGGAAATAGAGCTGGGATTTTGGAAACTTCTCAAAGAGCAATCAACTTTGGTTTGGATGGATTGATGATAGAAACGCACCATGATCCAGATAATGCTTGGTCTGATGCAAAGCAGCAAGTCACTCCAGCAGCATTGAAAGAGATCTTGTCAAAAATAGATTTCAAAACTACAGATGGATTTGAAAATCCAGGAGAGAGATTGAATGACTTAAGAACAGCCGTAGATCACCTTGATGATCAATTGCTAGACTTGCTTCAAGAGAGGTTTTCTTTGATTGATCAAATTGGTGCTTACAAAAGAGAACACAATTTGACAGTATTCCAGTCAGATAGATGGAAGTTTGTAATGGAGTCAAGGACTCAAAAAGGTGTCCAAAAGAATTTGAGTGAAAAATTCATGAAAGAGTTATTATATTGTATCCATGAGGAGTCTGTAAAGAGACAGGAAAAACAATTAAGAGACGCTGACCCTGTAAAAAAATAAAATTGGAATCAATAATATTTTCTAGTTCCATCAAGATTGATTTGAAGGGATTTCTAAGTAGGCAGAAGTATTCACGACTTGGATTGATAATGGATAGCAACACGTTTCGTGATTGCTATCCATTGATTCAAGATGGAATACCCAATCATGATTATTTTGTGTTTGAGGCTGGCGAAGTGAACAAAACCCTAAAAACATGCATTGAAATTTGGGAATGGATGACCAACTTGGGTCTAGATAGAAAGGCCCTCATGATCAACTTGGGAGGAGGAGTAACAGGGGATATGGGTGGGTTTTGCGCAAGTACTTACAAGCGAGGCATACCTTTTATCAATATCCCAACTTCACTTCTATCACAAGTGGATGCAAGCGTAGGAGGAAAGTTAGGGGTAGACTTCAACGGTTTCAAAAATCACATCGGCGTGTTTACAGGACCCTTGGCAGTCTTGATCTCCGATGAATTTCTCAAAACACTTCCACCAGAAGAGTTACGGTCAGGATATGCAGAAGTCCTCAAGCATGGATTAATTCAAAACGCAGATTATTTCTCAAGTTTGAAAGTTTCGAATTGGGAGAGCCAAGACTGGAAGACAATCATAGAGAAATCTGTCAGTATCAAAAAAGAAGTAGTAAGCAAGGATCCAAAGGAGGCAGGATTGAGAAAGATTCTTAATTTTGGACATACCATAGGACATGCATTTGAATCATTCTATTTAGATACTGATCATCATTTACTTCATGGAGAGGCCATAGCGATAGGAATGATTACAGAAGCTTATTTGTCTAGCTTCAAGACTGGACTTTCAAAAGATGAATTGAAACTCGTTTCTGATGTTTTGCTGAAAGTTTATGGCAAGTTTGATTTTCCTAAAGAAGATGTTTCGGAAATCATCAACTTGTGCAGTCAAGACAAAAAGAATGAAGCTGATCGCATAAATTTTTCGCTTCTTAGCTCAATAGGGAGATGTGAGTACAACATTCCTGTTTCACCTGAAGAAATTGCTAGTGCAATTACCTACTATCAATCGCTCACCTCTCAATCTTAATAACATATTAAACCACTACTACTAGTCTTATCAAACCTATGAATATTCAATTGTTGAACCAGTTATCTGCTTTTGGAAATGTCGAGATTCCTTTGCCATCTTCTAAAAGTGAGAGTAACAGGGTACTCATCATCGATGCCCTTACTGAGGGGGAAAATCAAATATCAAATCTTGCTGAAGCCAGAGATACCCAGACCATGATCAGGCTTTTGGATGAAAATCCTCCTGTGTTTGATGTACTTGATGCTGGTACCACCATGAGATTTTTGACAGCATTTGCGACTGTGACCAATCAAAACAAAGTAATGACTGGAACAGCTAGGATGTGTGAAAGGCCTATTGGAATCTTAGTCGATGCATTAAGGACAATAGGAGGAGATATTCACTACATGAACAAGGAAGGCTATCCGCCTCTAGCAATTCATGGTTTTTCTGGTCAAAAAAGTAAAAGGGTAGAAGTGAGGGGAGATGTGAGTAGTCAATATATCTCTGCATTACTCATGATAGCTCCACTTTTACCAGAAGGTTTAGAAATAGCACTATTAGGTAAAGTTGGTTCTAGGACCTATATAGAAATGACGTTGGAGCTTATGGCTCAATTTGGAATAGTTCATAAATGGGAAGATAATGTGATCACAATTCCTGCAGGTAAATATAAGCCGACAAGCTTTTCTGTAGAGTCAGACTGGTCTGGTGCGAGCTATTGGTTCAGTTTATTAGCATGTGCAGATCAAGGCTCTCTTTATCTTAAGGGACTTAAAGAAAATAGTCTGCAAGGTGATAGTAAAATTGTGGATATTATGGATAGATTAGGTGTGAAAAGTGAGTTTGATGCTCATGGAGTACACTTGACAAAACAAGCCGTAAAAGGGTTGACTTCATGGGACTTTACCCATTGTCCGGACTTGGCACAGACAGTTGCGGTCACATGTGCAATTCTTGGTCAAAAGGCCACGTTCACAGGGCTTGAAAGCCTGAGAATAAAGGAAACGGATAGAATTCTAGCCTTACAGCAAGAGTTGGCTAAATTCAACGCTCAGCTGGTAGAGGGAGCAAATGAAGTTTTTACTTTGATTCCTTCTGTGTCACTACCTTCTGAAGTTCAGGTGCATACCTATGAAGATCACAGAATGGCTATGGCTTTTATGCCGCTGATGACAAAAACTCGAGTAATCATAGAAGACCCTGAAGTGGTCAACAAGTCTTACCCGAGTTTTTGGAAACATGTGGCTTTGGTTCAGTAAATCTGTTTGGTAGCAATCATGTACTTTGATTTGTAGCTATTCCTCACAATTGTTGTACTTTTATTTGTATAGCAGATAAGTTTGACTCATCGCTTTGAAATCTCGTAAGTCTTTTTGCCAAGATTCTCTAATATCCTCTTCGGATTTTCCGGAGAGGATATCTTTTTTAAGTTGGTCTGTCCCAGCCAATTTATCGAAAAAATTATTGAAGAATTTCTCACCTTTTCCACTTACTTTGAAGGCATCGATAAGATAAGTAAGGGTGAACTTATGGTCAAGTGATTCTTCTCGAAGGTCTTTTCCATAGCAAGTTTTGTTCTGATGTGGAGGGTTTTTAGACATGCCTTCAATACTTACAGGTTTGAATGTGAAATCTCCATATTTAGGATCAGGATATCCATAAACCTGGAATGAGTAATATGTCCCACGTCCCACGGACACATCTGTTCCTTCAAAAAAGCATAGCGAAGGATATAGTCTAATAGAGAGATCATTTGGAAGATTAGGAGAAGGCTTTATTGGTAAGCTATAGCTCATACTTTTGTCCCAATTTTCAACTTTTATCACTTGAATATCCGCTTTGACTTTGTTTTTCAACCAACCTTCACCATTGATCATCATGGCAAGTTCTCCAACGGTGAGTCCATGAACTACTGGTATCGGATGCATTCCAACGAAGCTTTCGAAGCCTTTTTTGAGTGTTGGACCGTCGATATAGTCGCCGTTAGGGTTGGGTCTGTCAAGGATGATCATCGGGAGTTTGTGCTCAGCACAGCTTTCCATAACATAATGCATGGTACTGATATAAGTATAAAATCTAAGTCCCACATCTTGCAGATCATATATAATCACATCTAGGTCTTTTAAAACTTCTGCCGATGGCTTTTTATTGTTTCCATAAAGGGAGACTAGAGGAATTCCAGTTCTTTTATCAACCTCGTTGTTTACCACTTCTCCAGCGTCAGCATCTCCTCTAAAGCCATGCTCTGGGACAAACACTTTGCGTACATCAACTCCTTCCATCATCAAAAAATCCACGAGATGCATATTGTTATTAGATGTTAGTATGCTAGTTTGGTTTACAACTAATCCTACTTTTTTACCTTCGAGCAATGGTAGGTATTCATCGGGGCTGTCAGCTGCAGGTGTTATTTGCCGATTAATTTCTGAAACCTTTTTCTCCGAAATCAATTGCAGGTTGTTGTTTTCATCCTTTGGATTTTTACAAAAAGCCAAAGTGTTCATTAAAAAAGTGATAAGGAATAAGATTTTAAGTTGCTTCATGTTAATTTGCGCTAGATTTACAGCAAAATAAAGAAACTTCATTGAACATATCATATTTCATAGCCAAAAGAATCAGTTTTAAGAGAACAGGAGGCTTTACAGGTACTATTCATCAAATAGCTGTAGCCAGTGTTGCTATCGGACTTGCGATTACAATGATTTCTTTTATGATCTTGGGTGGCTTTCAAAATGAGATTTCAAATAAGGTCTTTTCATTTACAGGGCATTATCAAGGGCTTAAATTTGTATCAGGGAATGCATTTGAGGAGAGTCCTGTATCTATGAAATCTGATTTTTTTCAAAAATATCACACTTTAGATTTCGTGAAGCATGTACAAGGCTTTGCTCATAAACCTGGACTTTTGAAAGGAGATGAAGAGGTAGAAGGAGTTTTGATGAAAGGTGTGGGGCCTGACTTTGATTCTTTGGCATTTAAAAATTCAATTGTTGAGGGGAGATTTATACAATTCTTTGATTCTGCTGCTAGCAATGAGGTGGTGATCAGTAAGAAGATTGCCAATAAACTGAAGCTCGCTGTCGGTGAGCGTGTGACGATGTATTATGTGCAAGAACCACCTAGGTATAGGAGGTTGGAGATTGTGGGTATTTATGAGACATTTTTGGAGAATTTTGATGATAAAATTCTAGTAGGGGATATTCAAGTCATCAGGAATCTGAATGCATGGTCAGCCGATCAGGTAGGGGGTTTTGAGATATTTGTAGATGATTCAAAAAAAATAGATGAATATGCAGGTGAAATCTATGATTTCATGGATTTTGACCTTCGTTTGGTGAAAGTTACAGATAAGTATTTGGAGATTTTTGATTGGTTGAAATTATTGAACAACAATGTATATGTTTTCCTTGGCTTAATCTTGTTCGTTGCGGCATTCAATATGGTCTCAATACTTTTTATTTTAATTATGGAGCGTACTCAAATGATTGGGATTCTCAAAGCAGTAGGTGCACAGAATAAACAAATCAGGAGGGTGTTTGTATGGAATGGGATAAGGATTATAGGTAGAGGTATGCTTATTGGCAATGGTATTGGATTGGCTTTTGGCTGGATACAATCTCAATTTAAAGTGATACCACTAGATCCCGAAAATTACTATATGGGCTTTGTTCCAATTGATTGGAATTGGCCGGTATTTTTGATTTTAAATTTGGTGGTATTGGTTGTTATTACTTTGGTACTATTCTTACCTGCTATGGTAATTAGCAATATCAAGCCAATCAAAGCTATTAGATTTGATTGACGGGTTTAAGTGGCTTGAAAATACTTTTGAGTTTCATGTATAAGACACCGAAAATGGCTTCCTTGAATATTCCAGATGTCATCTTTGATGTGCCTCTCGTACGGTCCGTAAAGATTATGGGTACTTCGATGATTTTGAAGCCTAATTTCCATGCTGTAAATTTCATTTCGATCTGAAAAGCATATCCTATGAATTTGATTTTAGTAAAATCCATGGCTTTCAATACCCTTGTATGATAACATTTGAATCCTGCCGTCGTGTCTTTGATCGGAAGTCCTGTTATAAACTGCACATACTTACTCGCAAAAAATGACATTAAGACTCTTCCCATAGGCCAGTTGACCACATTTACGCCAGTGATGTATCGTGAACCTATAGCCATGTCAAATCCTTGTACTTCACATGCTTCAAAAAGGCGGATGAGATCATGTGGATTATGGGAAAAATCTGCATCCATTTCAAAAACGTACTCGTAATCATTTGTAATAGCATATTTAAATCCCTCAATATAAGCTGTTCCAAGGCCTAACTTACCTGACCTCTGTAATAAATGAAGTTTCTCTGGGAAGGTTTTTTGTAAGTTTTTGACTATATCAGCGGTTCCGTCTGGAGAGTTGTCATCTATTATAAGAAGTTCAAAATCATCTTCTAATCCCATGATTTCATGAATCATCACACTGATATTTTCCAGTTCATTGTAGGTTGGGATGATGACTAGTTTGTTTTTTCTCATAAGTATAAGGTCAAAAATAGTAGTTAAAGGTGGGATTATTGTCTTTTTTAAGAAAATTTAAAACACTATGAAAATAGTGTAGAACAAGTAGCTTAAAGTGATATGATTTTAAGGTTTGCTGATATGAGCTAAAGTTGATCATTAAAGAGAAGAGTTATTTGAATTTCAAACTTAAATTACTAGGTTTTTTTCATTTGAACACCCCTTTGACTTTGTGCCGAATATTCTATTAATATGTGTGAAATACAATAATTTGTGTTTCTATTTCCTGGAAATGTGTATGGAGATTGTTTTTAGTTAAATTATTGGTAAATCTTTTGTTTTTCAGTTGGTTATATGTTTTTTTTTTTTTGTAATAAAAAATATATGTAATATTTGTGTTAAAATTGAAAAATTCTAATATTTGTTAGCGATAAGATGATTGATTTAGATGTTGTGAAATGCAATTTTAAGAATTTTCATTTTTTCTTTGAAAGAAATTGAAATATAGATAATATAATAGGAGAGGAGTTGCTTATCACCCAAGAAAAGCACAAAGCTAACCTCTCAAAAGCCTAGGATGATAATCTTAGGCTTTTAATTGTGTGCCGTGCATGGTAACTAACTAGGTGGTGAAAGTCCACTGTGGGGGTTTGTAATCGCCAACCACTAGCCAAGAGCAAGGGTGTCCAATGCGAAGTGGAATCTGAAGGAAGCTGGCGGCAAAACTCTGCCCTGAGGAACACGAATCTCATCAGGCATATCCAATGGGACAAGACTACAATACAAGTCAAAATCCAAAGATTACACGGACGTTGGAGTGTAAATGAGGCGGGGACATGGAGTGAAAGTGAGTTATCTTACCACGGGAGGTCTCATGGACGTATGGAAACGGAGTAAGAAATACGGAGT
>NZ_JAKZGP010000002.1 GCF_022549775.1 Belliella filtrata
AACAAAAAATATCAGGACAGTTCAAATCCAACAATGGAGCTGAAAACTTCTGTGTTATAAGATCCGTCGTGGATACCCTGATCAAACGTTCGGGAAATATCTTAGAAAATCTAAATCATATAGCTAAATTAAAACCTGAGTAGTTACTTTAGATGTAATCATTTCAGAAGGTTATCGAGTCAAATCAAAACAAGGAACCCAATTTCGTATTTGGGCCACAAAACGCTTTAAAGATTACTTGATCCAAGATTACCCCATTAACGAAAATAGACTTTCACAGAAATATAAACTCTCAAGGAAGATTTTCTGGTTTTAAGCAGTGTAGCCTGATGAAATGGGTATAGTTAAGAAATTAATCATTAGTGTACTAAATAGAAACCGTAGTATCAATTCGAAGAAATGTGGTGGGATAAAATCATCACCACAGAGCAAGAAAATGAAAAGGAGCACTACCCTATTGCTTTGATATAGGTTATTTGGTCTATCCTATTGAAACCAAATTTGGGAGAAGAAATGTTATAAAGAGAAATAACCATAAATTACTTTACTGCTACAAGTCATTCTAGGATTGCAGGTTTCGTAAAGTATTAACCATGATTAATAAAAAGTCATAAAATTAATACTCTGGTATAATTTTTATACGTTTTTCAAATTATAGAAAAAAGCTTTAAGCTTCACTTAACTAAAATGAATATAGCTAAAAACAACTCAACTACTCAGGACAATCACGTCGTTTCGCTAGACAAAAAACAACATTTACTGACTATACGGTTTTTAAATACCCTAGGAATGGACGATATCCATTACCAACTTCCCAGTATTTTAAGACAGGCGTCTAATGATCTTGGTATTTTTGTAAAAGACTATTACATCATTGTTAAAGTTCGCCAAAATCTTTTTCATGGTTTTTGCTTTGAGGGAGATAAACTTATCTGTCTTTACCCCGATGAAAGTGACAGAGTCAAAGTGTTTCGTTTGTTGAAAATGCACAAAAATGGCCATATAGTTTTTGATAGTGTTGTTCGTCAGTTTCTTCTAAAATATAGCAGGATATTGAATATCAATGATTTAGAAAAACAATTGATAGGTTACCAAAAAGCTATATACAATTGGCTATTTGGTGGGAAACCACTCAATAGTTTGCATCAAGAAAAACTTATTAAATATTTTGATCCAATTTTCAATCGAAATGATAAAAGCTTTTTTGAAAAGATGAAAACGGATAATGTTATCGTTCTTAAACTTAAAGATCTTCCACATCAGTTTAGAGGAATACCTTCAAACAAAGTAAGGCTAGAGATGTTTGAAAATGAAAAATGGCATAATGCTGATCTTGTTTACTTTTGCCCATTAATTAGCATGAAAAGGTCGTATTGTCTATACAACAAGTATAAAAAGATAAATACTATATTGAAAACATCAGAAGATTAACTTAGCCTACTTTCTCTATTTCTATTTTAGATCATTAAATGTTAGCGAACTCATATCATCTTCATCAAGCCCTAGTTCTAATATCCTTTTTGAGTAATCCTCTTTTCTTAGTGGACCTTCTACATATTCACTCGCTTTTTTATCTCTAAAATTAACCTTTTTGATCACATAGCAATCCACCTGGTTTCTATCTATGTCAGCCAAGTTTATCCCTTTAGAAGGGTGTCTTTTTGCTAAGATAAAGTCATCGTTCCAATGTACTTCAAATATTGTTTGATCAATCAAGCCTTCATTGATTTTCGAATTTCCAAAACCAATACTCATTGTAACAGGAGAATTGATGGCTCGAAGGAAGTAAGACTCTCCTATTTCTTTTTGGTAAGAATAATCACAGCCACAAAAGAATACTGAAAATATTAGACAGCTTAACTTGATTTTCATTTCAAATTGGTTTTCTCAGTACAGGTGCATTTTTGTTTATAATTCTCTTTCAATCAATTTACTTTGCCCTTTTCAAAACTCGAAATTTAAGGAAGTGAAAATTTACCATTATTACAATGTAAATCAGGATTGGAAGACACATGAAAAAAGCTTTCAAACCAGGGTTATTTAAATATAGCCCAGCCGCTATCATGCACGCAAAGCCTATGGCTAGTTGTAATGCATATACCAGAAGAAGTATGTTTGTATCCGTCCGACCAACCCCATCTTGTATGGGATGATTCTATTTAGGTCGGTATTCTTCCCAGTTTGATGGGAGTAGTTGATAGAGGTCTTTTTGCTTGTGGGATTGTATTCTTTCGAACACGTCCTTGAGCCAATCGAACTCGTTGATTTTATTCTTTTTGCAACTTGCCATGAAGGAGTACATAGCCGCTGCCATTTCGGCTGCCTGATGGGATCCGGCAAAAAGATAAGCTTTTCTACCTACCGCCAACGGTCTTACTGCATTTTCAACTAAGTTGTTGTCGATTTCCATCTGCCCGTGCAAGGCATATGCACTTAATCCAGCCCATCTTTTGTGGGCGTATGCTATAGCTTGTCCCATCGGGCTTTTAGGTCTGTAGCTATACTGCTTTTCTTCCAGCCAGTTTCCGAGGTTTTCTAGAATGGGCTCCGCATGTTCCTTTCTCATTGCTGTCCGCTGTTGCCACCCCATTGAATCATCCCGCATCTTCGCTTCCAGAAGATAGAGTTTCTGGATTTCGTCGAGTATATAATTAGCCTGTTTTTCATCGTCCTTTACAGCATCCACAAACTTCCGTCTGGCATGCGCCATACAGAAAGTCAGATGGATATCCGGATGATCTCCAAAAAGTGAATCATAGACTGCAAAACCATCAGTTTGGATGATACCCCTAAAGTGCGCAAGCATTTTCTTGGGACCTGACTGATCCCTGCCTTTTTGGTAATCGAATAATACAAGCCTGTCCACAGGGGAATGATAAAGCCACATGTACCCCTGATGGATATTGTTTTTGTGGTCCCTGTCTTGGACCTTTATCGGTGTTTCATCTACCTGGAGATATTTTTGGTTGACCACAATCAGCCGAAGCAGTTCCCAAAGTGGTTTGAGATGATCCCAGCCTTTCATGACCCAATCCGATGCACTCGAAGCGGGGATGCGTACACCCATTTTGGAGTATTTATCTATCTGTCTGTGGAGTGGCATCCCATAGACGTATTTGTCAACAGTCATCTGGGCGATTACCGACTCGGATGGAATCCCTTTTTCTATCACCCTATCAGGAAGCACCCCGATAATGATGCCTTCACCGTTGGATCGGGCATACTTAGGGCGGATATAACGCTTTACATAGAATGATGCAGGGACTACCTCAAGCACTTCAGTCACTTCTTCCCCTATTCTCACGCAGTCTTCTGTAGATTCGGATGGCTCGATCACCACATCTTCTCTTCTAAGTTCTTCGGGAAGGGACATACGCCCTGAACCTTTCGACCTTTTCTTCGGAGTGGGCTTTTCGGTCACAGGTATAGATTCAGAAAGTTCTTCCTGTACTGATCTGGTGGTACCAAGTTCAAAAAGTCCCAACTGGTCATCTCCCACATTGTTTGTGCGTTTCTCACTCTTAAATCCAAAAAGATGTCTGCGGAGTTTGTCGAGTTCGAACTGCTGGTCTGAGATAATCTCTTCTTTTTTCAGCAGGTTTTCTTCTTTTTCAGATATAGTCAACAGGGCATCTTCGTACAGCTTTTTGTAGTCTTTTTCCCCGTTTTCCATGACATAAAGATACTAAAAAAAGTGGCTTTAGATACATTTTGAGGCTGTTTTTATACTCAAAAAAGAACTTTTTTTAAGCTCTTTTTAACGCATCATAGCGCTTTCTGTAGCTCACCGATTCAAGCCTTACCCCCTGTAAGAGAAGACTCAATTGATTGCTCGTAATTGAGTTTCCAGAGAGTATTGGGCGCTCAAAAGTCCCCTTCTCGAGCTTTTTGATGTACATGGCAAAACCGTCCCTATCCCACTGAAGGATCCGAATCTGGTTTGATCGTTTGCCAATAAAAACAAAAACATCACCGTTCATCGGGTCAAAGCCAAGTTTGTTGCGGACCAAACCAGCAAGTGAGTTGATCCCGAAACGCATGTCGGTTGGTTCTTTGTACATAAAGTATCTTGTAGAACTCGATAGTGCAAGCATTAAACAAGCTTTTTGATCGATTCGACATCAACCTTTCCGAAGAACTCAATACTGACTCCCGAAGGGTAATTGATTTTGAGAATAGGTTCTTTCTGAAAAACCATCTCAGGGTTGACCAAAGAAAAACCTGAATCAAAAGGAGAGTTATCCTGTTGCCCTTCAAACTTCCTGCACCAATAATAAAAAGATACTCTTGAAATACCTGCTTCTGATGCAAATGCAGCTTTGCTTAGTCCTGATCCCTGCCACTTGGTGAACAGCTTGTAATATTCGTCGTTGCTAATCTTTTTCATGATGCAAGATTACAACCCAAACAGTAATTAGAAAAGATGGGGTTTATCGGACGGATACGTATGTTTGAAAATCTGATTTTTACTTCTACAGTTCTTTTTCCAGTATCTAATTCTGGAAAAATAAATCCAACCCTCAAAATTTGAATTAGCATCAAATTATAGGAGAAAATAACTTGCGTTGGATTTGATTTCAACAATGAAAATCTGAATAAATTTGATGTTTTTTCATTTAACAATTTTTCCTTAATATCTTCTTGGGTTAGCGTTGACTTGCTTTTGCATTGAAAGGTTGGCCAAAATAAATTATTCTTCATTTCTTAGTATTTTTATAACAACCTTTCTCCTATCCCATCAAGAATGATTATTTCTATTCCCTCTAATAATCCAAAGAGTTTTCCAAAATACTTTCATATGCTTCTTTCATAATGTTGGCTATACGTACATCCAATTTGCGGTATCTTTTGTAGAGTTCTTCGTACTCGTGCCTATAATTCTCTGGATTTGATCCAGCAAAATAAAACTTCCAAAACTTCAAAATATCATTTTTGCCAAACTCATTTAAAATTTCAATACTATTAGAAATTTCCTTCGAAAACCACTGCTGAATGAGAGTTTGATAAATTGAGATTGCGTCAAATAAATTTGATAAATCATCTAATCCATCTTTATCATTATCTTCTATATAGCTAGCCTCAATAGCAATATTGACTAAATTTTTCGTAACTCTATCTTTAGGGATGTAGTAAAGATTTTGAAGCAATGTTTGAAAATGAAAACTATGAGATAGATAAAGCCTTCTCCCATCCTTCAAGTCATGTTTTTTACCATAGATCATGTTAAATTCTTCAAAACTCTCAGGCAAAGAATTAAAGAATTTCACTTCATTTTTCTCAGACAAAACAAAACTACCTTGTTGCTCAAGTAAAAATAGATTCTTGATTTTCTCATTTGTGGTATATTCTTTATTTTCAGCAAATGTGAGGGAATAAGTATTTCTGTTAGGACTATTACAACTCCCTAACAATATAATAGTTAAGGTTATTATTGTTATTTTCTTCATGTTGCTTGATTGATTGATTGATGATGTTAAAAATATTGAAATTCCATTCGGTTTTGTTTAACATCGAATTCCTTTAGAGAAATAAATAGCTTTAACAAACCATTTTCTAAAATCTCCACATCTGAATAGCTTGCTAAATCATCTTCTTTAATTACAAAAACATATAAGCAGCCGGCATATTCATTTCTTATCTGTTCTTGGATACTTTCTTTGTCAAGAAATATCCCCACTGCCCTTGATGAAAAAAACACTTTTTGACTATCCTTTTTGATCAAAAATGCAGTCCTCAGACTCTTTACATTTTCTAAGGAATCCTTTTTTGTTTCGAACTTAAGATTTCTATGATGATTCTTTATTTTGTCATCTGTCCAAGGTCTAATTATCTCAACATTAGAAACTTCAGGAATGGAGTCACCATGAACGCAATAAAAAATATTTACACTTGACTTGTTTGATAGTATAATTTCTTGGCGAACTTCTTTTTTACATCCAAAGAGAAAGGACAGAAGCACTAAGATTAATAAGTGTTTCATTTTTTAAGTAATTTTATATCTCCAAAGTCAACCTTTTTAATCATATAGTAATTTACCTGATTTCTATCAAAGTTAGTAAAGTTAATCCCTTTAGAAGGATGTCTTTTTGATAATATAAACTCATCGTTCCAATTTACTTCAAATACAGTTTGATCGATTAATCCTTCATTTAATTCCGATTTCCCAAAACCAATACTCATTATAACTGGAGAATTGATGGCTCGAAGGAAATAAGACGCTCCTATTTGCTTTTGGTAAGAATAGTCGCAACCTAAAAGTATAATGCAAAGAATCAATCAAATAACTTATTTTGGTCTTCATAGATTTAGTGTTTTTCTGAACCCATTTCAACTGGTTAATGAACTAAAAATTGATACAAAAATGGAAACTCTGTCTCGATCTGCTTGCTTGTCAGTTTTGGAATGTTTCCATATTCCAGCCCAACATCCACATAAGATTTAATAAGATTCCTTTGTTCTGAGTTAATTCCAAGTATTGACTCTAAATATTTCATTTCGCCTGTTATAAGAATCAATTCTACTAATACAGCTCCATGATTATATCCAGCTGCATTCTGAAATTCCATAAGTGATAACTCTTTGATGGATTCCCCATTTCCATTTAAAGCTTTTATCAATATTCCACAATAATCTATTGACCTTTCATTTGCTGAAATTTCCAGCAATTCACTTACCTCAATTTTAGAAATTCCACAATTATTTTTACAAGAAATCATTATAAATATGACGGTATATGCAATAAAATTCCTCAAACAAATCAACCTCATCTCTATTCTTTTTTAGTTGGTGTTTTATCCTCTCCTTTAACTTCAACAGTTCTATAATGATATAACCAAGAAAATGAATTCCAGCTTTGATTACCTCTTCGTTCAGGAAAATAGTCTTTTGTAGTAACTTCATTAGTTGGTAACCCCTCTTGATAATTATCAAAATCAATAATAGAAAGTTTTCCAGTGGATTTATTAAATGCAATATCAACATACCCCGAAACCATCTCATCCGGTTCAATAAACCTAATCATGTTGATCCAAAAGCACTATTTGGAATTGCTTGAGTTTAGCTTGAATTTCCTTCATAACTCATCATTCAGATGAATCGTTAATTTATTGAACATTAGCGAAAAAGAAAATAGCACCCGTTTATTGATGAAATAACTAACAAAAAAGTTTGATGATGTTCTTACAGATATTCCTCTTATATTTAAATGGATCTTAATAAAACTAATTAAGCTGGATTGAAGACTATACTATTATACTATAAGGAAATTAGCAGTTTCAACGCACCATTTTCTATCTTGATAGGCTTATTATTTTTCTTTCTTGATCAGAGTTTTTTAAGAGGATTTATGCTATCATTCCTCACTGGGGGTATGCTTTTAGCGATTTATTTATATGAAAAAAAATATAGAGAAAAATACTTTTTTTACTTCAATCAAGGTCACTCCAAACTAAAACTGATAGTTTTAGCTCAAATACTAAACGTTTTAGTTTCTATTGTTTTATTCACACTTGAAAAAGTATATTATGGATTGTAATCAACTTGAAATAAGTGGAATTATAAAAAAGTTTAATCATAAGACACTTATCTCTGACATATACCTTCTTTGCAAAACAGGTGAAGCTCTAGGAATATTGGGTAGAAATGGGTCAGGTAAATCTACTCTTTTTCAAATTGTGTTTGGAACTCTACCGGCGGAGGACAAAATGATACGGATCAACAACACCGTATATCATGAGCCATATAAAAAAGGTGATCTTATTGGTTATCTTCCTCAGCACAACTTTCTGCCTACACGCATAGCTATAAAACGAATCATAGACATTTTCATTACAAGTAAAATTCAAAGACAAAGAGTTTTAGAAGATGAAAGAATATCCAAACATCTAAATAAAAAAGTTTCCTCCTTGTCTGGAGGTGAACTCAGGTATTTGGAGGTTTTGTTGATTTGTCATTTGCCAGTCAAATTCATTTTACTAGATGAGCCATTTTCTGGAATAGAGCCTTTGTACAAAGAGTTGATCAAAGAACTGATAGCTATCCATAAAAAAGATAAGGGTTTTTTAATCACTGATCATGACTATATGAACATTATCGATATCAGTGATCAATTATACTTGATGAATAATGGAGCATGCCTCCAGATAAATAACTATAAAATAGAGCTTGAATACCACAATTACTTACCAAAGGGAACATTCAGTGACATTAAGGAAATTGCTAAACATGAACCATTTGAAATTGATCAGCAAACACTAAAAGACCTAGACTTTTTTGATTCCTATCAAGAAGGTGAAATGTTTGCATTTTTCAATAAAGTAAGTACCTCTGGGGGAAAAATAAAACTGACTGAAATCATCAAGTCTCCATCTAAAAATATTGATGAAATCGAAAGCCGAAGGGATGCAATTAAATATTTGATGGACGCACAAATCAATTTTAACTTTGACAAAAAACAGCTTAATGCTGTGGAGTATTATCTTCGATCGAGTATTCCATTGTATAAAAAGGGATTTGAAGCATCTTTAATCCAATATTTGAAAAATTATTTCGCCCCCTCTGGAAACTACTATACCGTAGAAACGGGTGTGCATCATATTTTTCAGTTTCTTACTTTCCTTCATTCGGTTGTTGAAAAACTGAAGGGAGAAGCACTTCCCCCCTATCTTTCGAAAATATCTTTCAGGGTTTCCGAGATATTAAGCAAAAGAGAATTGAATGAAATCATACAGACAAATGAGAAGATTTTTCCAATTGGGAAATTTGATCAGTATTTAAGAAAAAGTAAAGATTTAAGAGAACTTCTAGAAATCATTTATTTGCTGGATGTACTTTTGACCGTAGGTCAAGTAGCAAAAAAACAAAATTTGAGCTTTCCCGAATACGCCCTCTCAGAGTATGTAATGGTAGATATCAAAGGATTGTTCCACCCTTTGGTGCAAGGTGCAGTAACCAATGATTTTTGTCTAAACAAAGAGAATAATTTATGTTTTTTGACAGGAGCAAATATGTCTGGGAAGTCGACTTTTCTTAAATCCTTTGGTTCTGCGATGTATTTGGCACATTTAGGATTTCCTGTCCCAGCAAAAAGCATGAAAACCTCCATATTTAATGGTATGATGACCACTATAAACCTTTCCGACAACCTAATGCATGGATATAGTCATTACTACAATGAGGTAATGAGAATAAAAACTATGGCTAGTTCTATTAAGGAGCATAAGCATATGATAGTAATCATGGATGAATTGTTCAAAGGCACCAATGTAGAAGATGCTTCAGAGGCAACATCACGGCTAGCGGAAGCCCTATCAAACATCCCCTCTAGCCTTTTTATAATATCTTCTCATAATGTAGAAGTAGCTAATAGGATCAATCACATTACAAACATATCTTTCAATCACTTTGAATACAAAGAGATCGATAACCATCCATCTTATACATTTAAATTGGTAAAAGGCGTATCCAATGATAGAGCTGGATTACGAATCTTAGAAAATGAAGGGGTTTTTGAGATGTTGAAATTTAAGCGTAAAGATTAATACTTCTAATGAAAATTAGTGAGTTTGGTTTTGATAGAAAGTCACCGAAGGCTAATGGAAAAGGAATAATTCAATATAGTAGTGGGAAATTATCCAACTAATCTAAATCCTGAAATGATATCTTGTAGCTACCTGACCTTAAATCAAATACCCCATTTGCATTCTTCGAAGGCTTCAACTCTTCAACTACCATATCACCTTTCATTCCCAAAAGCTGAAGATTTGAGATTGATTTTGGCAATGTAATGGTTGCGGATGAATTGGCTGGTATTTTTATATCCCATACAATTTTTACACCTTCTCTTTTCCAATGTGATGCAATTTGACCAAAAGGTCCATCATGAGAAGCTTTGACATAATCCAGCTCTTTGACAAAAGACGGTTTCATAATTACATGCTTAAATCCAGGGTTCTCGGGATCTGATTTGATTCCAGCAAGATTTTCGTAATACCAAACAATCAAATCTCCTAAAAGCATCACATGGTTTTGAGAGTTCATAGAAGGATTGGCTACATTCCCATGCCATAGCTCCCAGATGGTGGTAGCTCCATGCTCAACCATATATCCCCAACTCGGATAGGTTCTATTGGTAGCCAACTTCATTGCTAAATCTACTCTTCCACGATCTGTGAGTGTACGCATAAGCCACTGAACCCCAACCACACCAGTACTCAAGTGTCCTTTATGGGTAACTTCAATGCTGTTTACTAGATTGTCAAAAACCTTATCGCGATGCTCATCATTAACCAAACCAAAATGCAAAGCCAATAAATTATCCGTCATTTTGTTTTCTCCAAAATAACCCGCCTCATTGTAAAATGAATGCTGAAAAGCATTCTTGACCTGACCAGCCAATTCCTGAAAATTAGCAATATCATCTTCTCTGCCAATAATTTTTGCAAACGCTGACATTATTTGCAAGTAATAATAATGATAAGCAGTAGAAATCAACTTACTAGGTCTTTTGACATCCGCATTCTGTCCCACAGCCTCCTCTATACTTGGTGGTGGAACACACCAGTCTCCGTAACTATCTTTAGTCAAAATGTAAGCATCATCCATGTAATTAGATTTCATATATTCCAACCATAGCTTGATTGCTTCGTAGTTTTCCTCAATCACTTTTTGATCCCCTGTTTGTCTAAAGAGCATATCTGTGACATTGACGATAGTGCCAGCCCAGGACATGTTATCACTATAATATCTCCAAAAAGCTGGGGCAACGTCTGGAATGCTTCCATCGCTTTTTTGGGAAAGTCTTATATCCTCAAGCCACTTCACATAAATTCGGGAGTTGTCAAACATAAAACTTTCTCCATAAGAACTCGTCGGTCTATCCCCTAGCCACGGTTGTCGCTCATTTCTTTGAGGACAATCTACAGGCATTCCTTTGTAGTTGCCTGCTATACTCCACCATGCATTGTTGTAAACAGCATTAATGGTTGGATCAGAAGTTTCAAAATGCCCCACCGTCTGAATATCATCATATATCATTTTCCCTACAAAGTCATCCAATGTAGGCTCGTTAGGGAATCCTTTGATTTCAACATACCTAAAACCATGATAAGTAAATCTTGGCTCCCAAATTTCCAGACCTTCACCATTCAGAATATAAGTATCTTGGGCTTTGGCATCTCGTAGATTAGTCAAAAAAAGTGTACCATTTTCGTTCAAAGATTCTGCAAATTTCAGTTTTACTTCTTGACCTTTATTACCTTGAACTTTTATTTGAAGCCACCCTGTCATATTTTGTCCCATATCTAGGATAATATCTCCATTTTCTTGTGGGTAAATTTTGATGGGTTTTAGTTCCATCATTACCTTCATATTCTCATTTGTTTGGGCTTGAAAATCTCCCTCAGGCTCTTGTACATATTCAGCATTGAACCATGAGGATTCATCAAATCCAATAGCACTCCATCCAAGCATTTCTTTTCTGGCATCATAATCTTCTCCATCATACTCATTATTGGATCGGATAGGTCCATCAGCGGTCATCTTCCAGGATTCATCTGTTTTAATCACTTCTTTTGAACCATCTACATATTCAATATGGAGCTGTAAGGCCATTTTTGGAAATCCAAAATTTTTGATCTTGTAAGGCTTATAATTTTGCCTCATGGTAAAAAATCTTCCATTTCCCAAAATCACACCTAACGCATTTTTACCTTGAGCCAATTGAGAAGTAATATCGAATACATTTATTTTTACATTCTGATGATAATCAGTTGGAACAGGTGCTAATACCTGATCACCTACTTTTTCCCCATTGACATGAAGCTCGTACAGGCCTAGTCCTATAATGTGTAGATTTGCAGATTTTATCTGTTTTTTAGCTTCAAATTCTTTCCTGAAATAGCGCGCTGATAATTTAGAAAAAGTGCTTATATCATCCCATTCACTCGCTTTGTCCATCCCAATCCATCGTGTAGACTTCCAATCATTATAATTTGTGATCCCTTTGGTCCAAAAACCTCCCTGTACCCACTCAGAATCCCCCTTATTGGTAGTCACTTTAACTTTCCAATACGCCTTTTGATTATTAGAAAGTGTATTCCCACCATAGGACACACCTATAGATCGATCACTTAGCACATCATTTGAATCCCAAAGATCAGCGATTTCAGCTTTTAAGTTCTCCTCTGTACTGGCAACCAGTATTCTATAGGAAACCTGACGAATATCATTTTCATCCCCACTCAATTTCCAGCTGAGCCTAGGATGGTCTACGGGAAGCCCGAGTGGGTTTGTTAAGCCTTCTACCTTCAGATCATACACTTGAATATCAATATTCACAGACTCATTTTCAGTACAAGAAAATAAGGTATGCCATGAAAAAAGAATCAATAAAAGAAAGCTTGAGGTATATTTCATTTTATTTACTTTGACTTTCCACTAGGATTTTCTCTAAGTGTTGGGAAGAAGCTATTTCCTTTCCATTTCTTAATATTCTCATGCCTTCACCTAAGTTATACTTCTCCCCTGACTTGTCCCATACAATAGTTAGTATATCACCTTTGTAAGACACATTGTCTAAGCAAAACCAATCCCATGTATCTTCAGGTATGAGCGGGTTTACTTCTATCATGTCGTCAGCTCTTGGCCTTAAGCCTACCAATCCAGATATCAGCATATCGTTAAAGGTTGAATGATTATAATAGCGGCTTCTTTCCTGATCTCCCTTTAGCCAAAACCCTGTTTTTTCATCCAAATACTCACCAATATAAGGCCTGCCTCTATAATATTGAGATTCTACATACAGGTTAAACAATTGGAAATAGTCCACATTATCTACCACGGGCTGAGTATAATTATTCAGCACATTAGCCATAGCAGTCATGGTTTGACTGGTGGCAAATGGCCAAATAGCCCCATCCCATTCACAACTACAACATCCATGTGAACGAAAATCAGGATGTCTACATTCTGCAGTTGTCAATCCAAAAGGTGCAAGAAAACCGCCTTTATCTTTGACCTGCTCCCATGCCTTTTCTTTTCCGCTATCAGGAAGGTTAAAATACCAGGGAATAAATCCAATCGCTTCTCTAACTCCAGCAAATTCCCCTTCTTGTGTCAAAGTTTCGAAAAATTCAGATTCAGGATTCCATAGATTTTCTTCTACGAGCAATTTCATGGTATCAGCTTTTGCTTCAAACAAAGCGACATCATCATGCTCGCCTATCATTGCAGCGATTTTTGATAATGCAATAGCGTTTCCAAACATGTAACTATTGATGGTCGGGCGAGCATTTTGCTCCCTTCTTCCACCACTCAATGATTCTTCCATTCCATCTTTTACATCATGCTGCCAGAATAAGCCTGACGGTAGCCTTCTATCTCCTTCCCAAGCAAAATATTCATTTCGTAAGTCTGGGTACATATCCTTCAAAAACTCCTCATCATTATCCACCAAAAATTTATTATACAGCGCATCTGCTGTCCAGCTACTAAATGATCTAAGTTTTTTCATTGGCCCGCCTTCATTTCCTCGAAACCAAATATGTACATATTCATGAAGGTGTTGAGGGTTGTGTAGCCACCTAGATTCATATATGTGATGCCCCAAAGCACAGCTTATCATATTGTACTCATCTGCATATGGTCTATCTACAAGGAACTCGGTCATCACATGTCCTTTCGGGGTTTCTTTGATATGCTTTCGCAAAGACCACCACCTGTAATAATAAATCTCTTCAAAATTTTTCTGAGGACATTCAAACAAAGGAATATTTTCTTCCATCCACTGCCATGATTGCTCATTGGTAATTGCTTGCTTGATGTTCTCATCTTCCATCTCGTTGAAATAATCAACATGAAATTTAAAATTCTTTGACTTCAAAACAGCAGGCCCTTTAGTTTCAACTTCTTGACAGCTTAAAAGGAGAATTGCACTTGCAAACAGGTATATGGGTAGTTTAAGATTCATATTCAAACCTATAAATATTATTTGATTGATCTTTCATGCTCTATGCTGGCCATGATTGCTGGAGCTGTAGCTTTTGGATCATTGTCTTTTACTGGTTCAGATATATAATATTCAAAGCTTCCATCTCTATTATCTGGACCACCCAATCCTGCCACTATACAGCCATGAGAGACAGAAACAATTCCATTTTCATCAGTTTTAAAAAATTGGCTCACCAGTCCTTCATATCCTTTTTGTGCCGTTACTAGGTAAGATTCACTCAAGTAACCCATACGAATCCCTTTGTATAAGAAGTATACAAACATGGCTGTCCCAGAAGATTCAAGATAATTCCCTTCTCGATCACCTAAATCTGTCACTTGATACCATGCACCAGTTGATTTATCTTGGTGCATTCTTATACCTTCCGCAACATTTTTAGCGATTTCAATCAATTCCTGCCGACCTGAATGTTCCTTCGGTAGAAAATCCAATACATCTACAATTGCCATCGCATACCAGCCAATGCTCCTACTCCAAAAATTAGCCGAAAGACCAGTTTCCTTATTTGCCCACGGTTGTTCTCTACTTTCATCCCAACCGTGATAAAGTAACATCTTTTCTGGATGATAAGCATGTCTTGCCATTAATGTAATCTGATTGACCACATCATCAAAATAAGCAGGCTGATCGAATGCTTTTGCATATGCAGATAAAAAAGGAGACGCCATATAAATTCCATCAAGCCATTTCTGATGAGGGTAACGTAACTTATGCCAATACCCACCTTCACTTGTCCTGGGGTGAGAAGCCAATTGTTTTATCAATGTATCAATTGCTTTAACATATCTTTCATCATTGGTTTTTTGATAAAGCGGAATTAAGAGTTTTCCTGAATTGATATTGTCAATATTGTATGACTTGAGCTCATAAGTATTGATGTGTCCATCTTCCTTGATTACATTTTCGCCAAAAGTCTTTACAAAATCAAAATACTTTTGCTCCCCAGTATACTCCCACATATCCAACATAGACTTCCCGATCAAACCTTGATGATAGCCCCAATGCGGATTCTCAGACATCAATTGTGTAAATCGCAAAATATCAGACTCAGCCAATTGTACAGACAATGGTTTTTCCTCAATGATATTTTCTATGTCTTTGCTTTCAGTGTTCGTTTTGCAAGAAGCAAAAATTAAACAGATGGAAAGGATTGTGATTGCTACTTTTAAATTCATGATCATTTTCTATAGAAAGTATAAGTTTTACCCTTTGTTGTCATTATATCGTATTCCCAGAATTTTGGTAATTCCACCTTATTGAGTTTCACTTCAGGAGAAATGATGGGATCATTGATCTTCATGATTTCGAATAAATGGTTGGGGTTCGAGCCCTTCGCCTTAGACATTCTAAAGCCTTTTTCGTTGCGAAGCTGATCGGAAGATCTCAGGCGTAGATTGCCTCCAATTCTAGCTTTCACGACTAGTTTTTCAATTTTATTTTGTTTCCATGTCAACTCTATTATTTCAAAAGCTCCTCTAGCTACTAAACCATGAATGCTTCCCGCTTCCCATACATCGGGTAGAGCGGGTAGTAAATGTATAGCACCATCGTGGCTTTGCATGAGCATTTCTGCGATTCCAGCTGTACATCCAAAATTTCCATCTATCTGGAATGGAGGGTGTGCATCAAGTAAATTTGGATATGTCCCCCCACCTTTCTTATCTGGTGTCACCAACGATAATTGATCTTGCAACAATTTGTAAGCATGATTTCCATCTAAAAATCTAGCCCATAAATTCACTTTCCATCCCATTGACCACCCTGTAGAAGGGTCTCCTCGGAAAATCAGGCTTGTCCTAGCTGCATCGAAGAGCTCAGGAGTACGAATAGGAGAAATCTGATTGCTAGGTGCTACCCCATAAAGATGTGAAACATGTCTATGCTGGTCTTTCGGGTCGTCCCAATCATGCATCCATTCCTGCAATTGACCATGCTTACCTACTTGCATTGGAGGCATCCTTTTTTTAGCCTTCTCCACTTCCATCGCAAACGCTTCATCTTTCCCAAGAATTTTGGAAGCCCTACTTATGTTTGAAAACAGGTCAAAAACCAATTGATTATCTATCGTCACCCCTGCCGCTGTAGTTGCCTTCCCCCCACTCCCTGCATGAACATTTTCTGGTGAATTGGAAGGTGTCACCACTAGCCAATTGTTTTCAGGCTCTTCAATCATAAAGTCGAGGAAAAACTCGGCTGCTCCTTTCATCACTGGATATACCTCTTCGAGGTATTGCTTGTCACCAGTAAAAAGGTATCGTTCCCATAAATGTTGACTTACCCAAGCACCTGCACTCGGCCACATACCTGAAGGAGCGCGGTCCAATGGGCCAGCGATCCTCCATATATCTGTATTATGATGCAAAACCCACCCTTTTGCACCATAAAGTTTCTCAGCAGCCTCTCTTCCTGTTTCACTCACTTCTTTCACAAGTTGTAGGAATGGTTCATGCATCTCTGTCAGGTTAGTAACTTCTGCTGGCCAATAATTCATTTCTGCATTGATATTGACTGTATATTTACTATCCCAAGATGGGAAAAGTCTATCATTCCAGATACCTTGTAAATTTGCTGGTTGCCCACCAGGCTGTGAGCTACTGATCAAAAGGTATCTTCCAAATTGGAAATAAAGTGCTACCAAATGTGGATCAAACCCTTGGGAGAACTCTGCCACCCTTTGGTCGGTGGGTTTTGAAGCAGCCTCTGTAATACCCAAATCAATGGAGACACGATCCATGTATCCTTTAAAATAATCAACGTGGCTACTTTTGATGGATTCAAAATCTTTTGAAAAAGCATTTTCGAGCAACTCCTGGCTCTTGCTAACTTCATCTCCAGATATATCTTTGTAGTTGATAAAATTAGTAGCCATCGACACATAGACCAGGACTTCATCAGCACCTTCTATTTGGATTATTCCATCTTTCACAATTTGCTTTCCACCAGTGAGCTTTGCTTTAACCCTTCCTTGAAATTTCAATCTCCCCGGTTGTTTTTCATGCATACTTGATACTCCTGAGACTAAGATTTGATCATTCTCGGTGACCGCATCGGCATTATCATGTGGGCTATTCAATTGTAACTGACAAGTGATTTTCCCCGGCTGGTCAGTTGATAACCTCAGCAGTATCACCTGATCATCAAAAGCAGTCAGCACTTCTCTTTTGAAATTTACCCCATCTACTTTGTACTGCACTGTACTGATAGCATTCTCGATATCCAATTCTCTATAG
Source organism: Belliella filtrata (assembly GCF_022549775.1). GTDB lineage: Bacteria > Bacteroidota > Bacteroidia > Cytophagales > Cyclobacteriaceae > Belliella > Belliella filtrata. Next base: position 17,239 of record NZ_JAKZGP010000002.1, read on the forward strand.
TATGCTGAATAATCAGCATGGCCAGGAAAAGAAACAAATAAATCACCAAAAGTCTGATAAGGCATCCCATGATTGGTTTGAGACATGATTTCTTTTGTCGCCAAGTCTTGAGCCTCTACATACTTCCCTTCAAAAATCAGTTTTCTTACAGTCGGTAAAGCATCCTTGGCTTTGTCATGTATATTGTTGTTTGGTGATCCTGCCCAAAGTGTTTCTTCATTCAATTGTAGTCTTTCCATTGCAGGTGTACCAAACACCATAGCCCCTAGTCTACCGTTTCCCAAAGGCAAGGCTTCATTCCAGTTTGATGCTGGTCTGTCGTACCAAAGTTTCATTTTATCATCAAACTCCTGTGCTGATACACAGAATACCACAAGTGTCAATAGCAATCCAAAAGCAATCTTCATCATAATTTATTTACTGTATTCCATCAATATTTCAACCAATGCATCTAAACCATGTATAGCGTGCTTAGGTAATTTTTCTCCTTCAACTCCGAAGACTTTCATTTTATCTTCTTCCTCTATTGTTATGAATGATTCATCAAATGATCCGTTTCCCTGAAGATGTTTCTTTTGATCTAATTCTAGAAATTCTGCCATAAAAGTATATACAGCGCCTCTTTTTGACACCCCATAATCATGACCTTCATTTTCAAAATGGGCATTGACAGCTAAGCTATCGGCATCATAAAACCCATATATCCTTTGGATAAAAGGGAACTCTAAGTTTGGAACTGTTCGTGTCCAATCTTTTCCATCAGATACAATCAATTGTGGTTTGGGTGCTGCCATTGCGGATACCTCTGCGTTGTTGGTTCGCTGACCACAGAGATGGTATGGTAGACCACTTTCACAGGGACACCCCCCAGAAAAATGAGAGGAAACCATCACTACTGGTGCAGACACTTTAATTCTATCATCAATAGCTGTAAGCATAAGGGTCTGAGAGCCTCCTCCTGAGCCTCCAGTTACGGCTACTCTTTCGCTATCCGCTTCGGGTAAATTTAGCAAGTAATCTAGCCACTTGACACCATGAATCAATTGCATTTTGGCCGCAGTACTAGTGCGATGATCATCTTCATGGAACTGTAATAAGGATTCACCCCATGCAAATAAATCATAGCTAACTACAATGGCTCCCATGCTGGCAAGCATGGCATTTCTTATTTGTTGATCATTACCATATCGCCCATTGGCAAAATGACCGTTTGGAGAAAGTATTGCTGGATGATTTTTCTTCTTTGTGCCTATTGGGCGATATATTGAGCCTGTAGTATATACGCCAGGAAAAATTTCTAAGGCTACATTTTCTACTGAATACCTTTTATATTTTCTAAAATCTGACTTGAAGACGCTTAAAATTGGATTATGCAAAATTTGGGGAAAACCCAAGGTTTCCAAAAAGCAAGCTTTCAATAAAGCTTTTCTTTCTTCCCAATCAGATTGATTTTGGTAAGCACTTGAGAGTCTATTCAGTTGATTTTTCCCATAATAGATCGAATTTCTAGCATATTCATATTTTCTCACTTCATATTTTCGTAAATCGATTTGATGAAATGTCAAATCAAAAGGGGCCAAAATATGAATCAAAGAATACTCCAAATTGGTAGGGTCAATTTTCCATTCACCATATGGCACTATTATCCCAGAAACTAATTCAGGTTTGAAAGTAATGCTTACACTGAAGAGGGTTTCAATTTGACCTAAGACATTGACTAGAGGAATTTTATAAGCATCATCAGCCGTTTGAGCCCTACTCATTTTATGGATAGAAATGAGAAGAATAACAGCAACAAGGATCCTTTTCATTTCAAAGTACCCCTTGTCTTTAACCTTAATCTGTTTAAGGAAGTGAATCAAAACACAGATTTTGTTTGAATCATATAATGCTTGATAGAATAAGGCCAAGGATAACTGCCTGGCTTGATGGTGATTTTCAAATCATCAACATTTGTTTCGAATCTTACTACACCTGGACACAGCTCTTCCAATACCCTCATACTTCCAATACCCAATTTGTCGATTATCGCATAGGAAGTAGCGCCGCCAGCAATCAGCAATTCATTAATGGAGCCATCTTTGATCAATTCAATGACGGTATCTGAAATCCCATTTTTGAGTATCAAAGGATCGCCTTTTTCACCTTTATGTTCTTGGATGTAAAGCAAAACACTACCTGAATCTTTGATATTCCTTTTTGCTTCATTTGAGAAAGATTCATCATCCATACTTTGGTGTAATCCTAAACATGTCAAACCTTCTGACTCGACAGCCGAGATGAATTTTTTGTTGTATTCATGTGCGCTTCCCAAGACCATAAGTGCATTCCCTTTGAAAGGGCTTTTTCTCCTGTCTTGCTTTTGTACAAGATTAGCATAGAATTGAGTCAAAAAAGCCTCAAAAAAAGCACCACTCCCTGCATGTAAAAACCCATTTGATGATTTTTCAAGCCAAAAATCCATATCTTCAAAACTTTGAGCATCAGGAATATTAAGTCCATCCTTAAGTTGATCTACTAAGTCACTTCCGTAATGAACGAGAAATTTACTTGGCCCAATCAAATCCCTCACATTCGATGATTTTATAGGGTATTCAGGATCTCTTGAGAAGCTCGTTTGTGACAATGAAATATCTTGCAAAAAATACTCTCCGTTTTCAATTTTTCTATCTGTATATGGGTTGACTGGAATGAAAAGGACATTTTCAATTTCCAGCTCATCACATATTTCCTCTATCTCTGCTGATACATGCCCTCTGAAAACAGAATCAGCCTTTTTGAATAAGCCTGAAAACCCTACCTCTTTCAATTTTCTTATCAAGGTATTGACCTCTTTTCTTGCCTCAACTTCTGACATGGACCTTGTGTCTGTGGCAATGACAGTCACGCCCTCTTGAGGCGTGCAAAAGCCAATTGAAAAAGAAACTGGAATTTCCAATCTTGCGCAAATCCCTGCCAACTCCGCTGCACCTGACATGTCGTCGGCTATAACTACAACTTTTCCCAAAATTAAAATATTTATATGTTAATACTTATTCCTCTTATCGCTATTGGTTTAAGCAAAGCTTTATTTAAGCTGGGTTATTTCCCTTAATAACTAGATGTTAAAAATAACCCTTATAGCTCAATTATCCCTGCTTTTTAGAATTCTATTTTTTGCCATTGGAATGGCATAATCTATAGCTAAATCTAATGCATCTTCTGAAGCTATACCTTGTCCAGCTATTTCAAAGGCAGTCCCATGATCTACAGATGTTCGTATGATTGGTAAGCCTAGCGTGATATTCACTCCTTTTACACTCTCCATTATTTTGTTTTCATTATCCCATTTGAAACCTATCATTTTGAATGGAATATGTCCTTGATCGTGATACATAGCCACACAGCCATCATAATATCCTTGTACTGCTTTGGCAAACATCGTATCAGGTGGAACTGGCCCTTCTACATTAAACCCAAGTGCTATAGCTTCTCTGACTGCTGGTGAAATCTCAAGATCATCTTCAGTTCCAAAGAGCCCACCATCACCTGCGTGTGGATTTAATCCTGCCACTCCAATCTTAGGCTTTTCGATACCAAACTGAACACATGCATCATGCAATAAACTGATCACATCTATCACCCTGTCTTTCTTGATCATATCGCAAGCTTGACGCAGTGCTACGTGTGTAGTGACATGAATCACCCGCAGATCTTTTTCTACCAACAACATTGCAAATTTCTTGGTATCAGTGTAGTCCGCATAGATTTCTGTATGACCAGAATAATGATGTCCTGCCAAATTTATAGACTCTTTGTTGATCGGTGCAGTCACTGTGGCATCGACTTTATTTGCTAAAGCCAACTCTATAGCTTTTACAACGGATTCAAAAGCCGCCTTTCCAGCCATGGCTGACACTTTTCCCAATTCCAATTGATCTAAATCAACATTGTCCAAATCAAAGACATCAATACTTTCTATATTGAAGACAGCATCTTCTACCTTATCTATAACATTTACCTTCAAGTCAATACCCAATCTATCTATCGAATCTTGAATGGTACTTGCATCTCCCACTACCAAGGGTTTACATGTATCATAAAGCGCTCCTTTTGAAAAACTCTTTACAATTATCTCTGGACCTATTCCTGCGGGGTCACCCATTGTCACTGCTATGATCGGCTTCATTTACTATTCTCTTTAAAGTAATTTCTTATATATCTCTTCGGCATCACTATGCGTCATTTCGCGAGGATTATTGTCCAACAACCTCTTCACTTTCATACCCAATGTTGCCAACATATTTATATCTTCTTCTTTCACGCCTAAATCTTGAAGTCTTTGATTGATTCCACAGGCTTTTACCAAGTCTTTTACTTTCTCCACGCCCAGTTGGGCAGCTTGATAAGCTGGGGTACCTGGTTTCACTCCTAGCGCTAGTGCCATTTCGGCATGTTTTGGAATATCAGCTTCAAGATTGAATGCAAGTACCTCTGGAAGTAAGATGGCATTTGCTAAGCCATGTGGCACATGAAATTTCCCTCCCAGAGGATAGGAAAGTGCATGCACAGCGGCTGTATTGACTGGTCCAAGGCACATTCCTCCATACATGCTTCCAAGTGCTACAGCTGACCTTGCGGACACATTATTTGGGTCTTCTAGGGTTTTCAGCACATTCTTGCTGATCAAGGCTATGCCCTTTAGTGCAAAGCTGTCAATCATAGGATGACTATGCTTGTTAGTAAAAGCTTCCATACAGTGAGACAAAGCATCTATACTTGTCTCCGCTGTAAGGTTCCTTGGCAGACTCAATGTCAATATTGGGTCAATGTAACTAGCATCAGGCATCAAAAATGGACTAATGATCCCTTTTTTCTCCAAAGTATTTTCATCCAATAAGATCGAATTTGGTGATACTTCACTTCCCGTACCTGAAGTGGTTGGCAAACAGATCAAAGCGGTATTTCTTTCTTGCAACAAATCCCTACCGATCACCTCTTCCAAAGTCTGGGTATTGGATTTCATTGCTGCAAGAATTTTTGCTAAATCTAGAACACTCCCGCCTCCTATCCCTACAATAAGGTCTGGGTTAAACTCCCTGACTTTTTCGAGGTAATAATTATAATGCTCCGTATTTGGCTCCCCAGACTTATAAACTTCATGTGCAATAATTCTATTCTTGTCTGCTAGCGCTCTCACAACAGCCTGTAACTTCTCCTGAAGTGCAGAAACACTCAAAATCCAAACTCTCTGGTAACTGCTAGAACTGATATCTTCAATAAAATTTTGAAAAGCATCTTCTCCGAAAACAAGCTTCTTGGGTTGATATAATGTTATTGATTTCATAAAGATTCCTTAAGTTTCTTGTTTCTACTTTTAAAATAACCATGTATTGTCAAGCTATCGGGAACCTCTTCTCTTTTGAAAAAGCGACTTGCGATATACCCTACTATTAGTACTATCAAATGGCTATATACACCTAGCATGTATTTATGATGAGGAAAGTTGAAAGATCCAAAATCTAACAGTAGCCTCTTTTCACCTCCAAAACTCAATGGTGTAGAAGTAAGAAATGCATATGCAGTAAATAGGATACAAACGATAATCCCGACGGTCACTCCTTTATTATTTGCACTTCTACTGAACAACGCCAATAAAAAGATTCCGACTATTCCTGCGGAGAAAATGGCATAAAGTTCAAAGACTGCTCCCAAAACACCTTCACCTTCCCAAAACACATAGAGCACAGCTACAAATACAGATGCAAAACCTGCTACCAATACCAATAACCTTCCTACAAAGAGTCTTTGTCGGGTAGTACTTTTTGGGTTGAATCTTGTGTAAAAATCCTCTACTCCCACTGCTGCAAGACAGTTCATATCCGAATCCAAACTAGATATAGCGGCGGCAGCAATGGCTGAAATCACCAATCCAGTCACACCTACAGGTAACTCGGTCATTATAAAATATGGAAACACCTGATCCACATTCATGCCTTCTGGCAGTATGTTGTTTGGCAGTTGATAAAAAACAAACAATAGCGATCCAATCAACATAAATACTGTCCATACTGGAACACTAAGAAATACACCCATGTAGGCTGCTTTTTTTGCCTCTTTGTCACTCTGTGCTGTCAAATATCGCTGTACGATGGTCTGGTCTGTGGCATATTTTTGAATAGCATAAAACACCCCATTCAATGCCATTACAATAAAAGTCAATTGACCTAGATCCATATCATATGGACCAAAACCTATCTTTTCCATTGAAATTGCATTTGCTAATGTTTCTTTTGGCCCTATAACTCCATGATTTAAGAGTAAGAACAGGCAAAATAAGCCTCCTCCAATCAAGAGAAATCCTTGGATAACATCCATCCAAATCACTGCTTCTATACCTCCCAAGTAGGTCAATACGATAATCGAGACCCCCAAAGTAACAATCACAATAAAAATATCAACCTGCAACATACTACTCAAAGCTAGACTTACTAAGTATAAAACTGTTCCCATCTTTGAGAAATGCATAAATACAAAAGCTAAAGAGCTATACAACCTTGGAAAGACACCAAATCTTTTTTCAAAATATTCATAAGTACTTAATCCAATCACTTTTCTAAACAAAGGAACAATCACCCATATCATCAATACCAGCACAATGGGAACCATCAAGCCCTGAACCAGTAAAATCCAATTGGATTTGTAAGCAGCGCTGGGGTAAGCTAAAAAAGTCACACTACTGATTAAAGTAGCAAAAATGGACATGCCGATTGCCCAAGAGGGAATTCTTCCACTCCCCGCAAAATAATTCTCACTACTTTTCTGTCTTTTGGAAAAGTACACACCCATGTAGATGGTCCCCAAAATCGAAAGGAGAATTATCGCATAATCCAATATTTGCAAACCTGTTTGCTCCATTTAGAATTTCAGTTCAAGGTTTTCCCAATGCTTAAATACTCCTTGGCGCATTTCATCGTCAAGCATGGTCAATGGTGGTTTCATAAAAGGCTGACATGATCCTCTCTCAGCCATCAATAGCTTCAATGCTGCCAATGATTGGCCTAGTGTCTTACCTCCTTGATACACTTGCGCAACTTGATCAGTAATTTTCTGCCATTCCATCGCTTTCTCCCAGTTGCCTTGAGCTACTTCATCCATCATATCACTGTAAAATGTAGGAACCAGATTACCTGTACTGGGTACAATTCCATCAGCACCCAAAGACAAGCTGTCAACAGATTTGGCTCCCCAGCCACAGAAATAAGAGAAATCTTCTCTTTCTTGAAATAAGGAAATACAGTTTTTCAAGCGCTCTTCATCTCTTTCAGAATCCTTCAATCCGAGGATATGTTCATGTCTACTCAATACCTCTATCACTGAAATGGGAATGGACATTTGTGTGGTAGCTTTGATGTTATAGATTATTAAATCTCCTTTGATAGCATCCGCCAAATTGATAAAATGAGCTTTCATTTGGGATGCTGTCAATACATAATATCCAGGAAGTGTGGCTACTATTGCATCAGCTCCTTGGTCTAGAAAGGTCTTTGCATAAGCTACTTGCTCGTCGAAGCAATTATTAACTACACCGGCATAAACTTTCTGATTCTTTTGTTTGGAGGCAATAGTAACGGCTAGCATTTCTTTGCTTTGAGCCATGTTGAAAGATGATGATTCACCTGTAGTGCCTAAGACTAGGGGAGAAATGTTACACTTGGAAAATCCCTCCATAATTCGAGCTACAGCTTCCAAATCGATATTCCCCTGCTCGGTCAGTGGCGTAATCATCGGTACTACTACTCCTTTATATTTTTTTTCAATACTTTTCATTTTGCAAGCTTTTCCTATTGGTTATTTGGGTTCACTGGTAATGTTATAGCTTCCTGAATTCAGCTTGAAAGATATATTTCCATCTTCCTCCTCGTATTCAGCTATCCACTGCGAGTCCCTTAAGTTCTCTCCATTGATGCTTAGATGGACATTTGATAATGGCAGTACAATGGTACTATTACAATTTGCTGGAATTTCAAAACTGAAATCTGTATGATTCGCTGATTTCTCCCATGAAGAGCTTATGACTCCGTAAGGAGATGCTGTTTGCGCTGAAACTTGATTGAGGTCTCCAACCAATTGTGGCTTAATATAAAAATGCTTGAAGCCAGGATTACACTCATCTACTGTAATTCCAGCCAAGCTTTGGAAAAACCACTCTTCGATCTGCCCCATCATAAAGTGGTTCCAAGAGTTTCCTTTCCGAGGGTCCCATTGCTCTGTTAAGGTTGTCAACCCAAATTGAATCTGAAAACCATAACCTGGTGTTTCGTAATGGTTGTGCATATCATACATAACATCATTCAACCCATTTCTAGCCAAAGTTTGGTAAAGGTACCTGTTGCCCACATCCCCAGTGGATAATTTTCCACCTCTTTCTGCAATTGCTGAAAGCAAATTCTCCAAAACATCCTTTTTATACACTTCATCAACTAATCCTAAAAAAACTGGAATGGCATTCGCATATTGGCTTTCCGATTTGTATTGTTTAGAAGCTTCATCAAAAAACGCTTTATTGAAAGCCTCTTTAATCATTTCCTGAAGGATTGAATACTTTTCAAAATCATCTTGATATCCAAGTAATGCAGCTGTCTTTGCCAATGTTTGCACACCGAAATAATAATGCGCAGTGGCTGACAATGCAATGGGGCTATTTTTAGCATATCCAGCGGCATGGTCTCCGTAATCATACCAATCTCCCAAACCGTGTGATAAAATCTGATCCGATGACTTAGAAGTCAGGTAATCTACATATTGCTTCATGGATTCGAAATGCTTTCTTAACAGCTGATCATCCCCATAAAATTCATAGTACATCCACGGGAGGATGATAACTGCGACACCCCATTCTGGTGAGTCGGTAAAATCCCCTCCAAACTCCACATATTCTGGTGCGATGTTTGGCACCAATCCACTTGCATGTTGGGCATCCACCATGTCTTGCATGATTTTAGGGGCCAATCCTGACAAGTTATAATTGAAAAACAATCCTGGACCATTCAAGTGTGTCTCTTCCAACCAGCCCAATTTCTCTCTATGCGGGCAATCAGTGAATACGGCCTGCATATTGCTTTTGACAGCATTGTTGATCAGCAGATGTGTCTTGTTGAAAATATCATTAGAACTCTCAAAACCTCCAATTTCCTCAACATCATTGTAGATAAAGTTTGCTTTAACGTCAATCAAGGTGGGTGAATTTTTTTTAGTTGTTTTCCCTGGAATATTAGCATCTGCTACTTGGATATATTGAAATCCATAATAGCTAAACTTTGGCTGCCAAGTTTCTTCTCCATTACCACTCAAGGTGTACTCATAGTAATGTGGCCCACCTGATCTTTTTTGCCCGACTGTACCATCAGTATTCAAGTGCTCTCCAACATACAATCTTACTTTTTGACCTTTTTCACCTTTTACTTTGATACTGGGGAAGCCAGAAATATTTTGTCCCATATCAAAGACATACACCCCATCTATAGGCTCCTCTATCGAATGTATATCAAATTGCTTTTGAATCTTGACAGCCGATGCCAATTGCGGTCTCAATTTACCACTTGGCCCATTTTGGATCACGACAGGTTGCCAAGAGGTATCTTCAAAACCTGGACTATCCCATCCATTTTGCGCTAAATTCGCATCATAATCTTCTCCTCCAAAAACACAATTGAAGACTATTGGGCTGGTATGGTATTTCCAACTTTCATCAGATTTCAACTCTTCTGTAGTTCCGTCTTCATAAGTCAGCTTCATCTTGAACATCAAAGTGGGAGGCCCGAAACTCACCAAGAACTTTGCATACCTATCTCCAGAAACATTATACATTCCATTTCCAAGCGTCACCCCAAATACATTTTCACCAGTAACCAAATTACCAGTTACTTCAAAGGTGTTGAAATAGACTGTTTTATCATAATCTGACCAAAGCGGAGCAAATTCACTGTTTCCAATTTTCTCACCATTGATACGAAATTCATAATGTCCTAAACCACTGATATGAACTGTGGCTTTTTCTATTCTCTTCTCTAATTCAATAGACTTTCTCAAAAGAATGCTTCTTTTTGCCAAATCATCCACTTCTGCCCAAAGAGCCTTATTTTCTTCTTTGCCCATCAGCGGTTGATGAAAATTTCTATTTCCTATCGGTAATCCAGCATCTTGCTCTGTAATTGCACCAATCCATTTACCGTCTAAAGACTGTGGCTCAAATTCAAAATATGCTGGTTTTCCCCAATTTGTCTCTTGCTCCTCTTGATCCCACACCTTTACATTCCAATACAGGCCTTGCTCATACTTGTTAATACTTTTATCTAGAGAAATCAATTGACTTTGAGATGATTTTACAATTCCAGAATCCCAAATATCTCCTTTACCTTCAGAAGCAAGCTTTTCTGAACTTGAGACCACCACTTGATAAGCCACTTGGGTAATCCCATTACTCTGGGAAGCGATTTGCCAGCCAAGCCTGATTGGTTCATCTACCGATATACCTACAGGGTTCTCCAGCCAATTCGTGGTCTTTTTGCTAATTTCCAAAGAAGGAGTGCTACAACTTCCTAAGAAAATACTGATCATCAAGTAGCAAATGCTATAGAAAAATCCTTTGAACAATATGTGTCTATTTAGTTTCTTCACGAAGTCTATTTTACTTCACTTGTTTTCAGTGATTTTATTCTAAAAACAGCCTCTTCGACCATTTCTCCAGCATTTTCCAAATCATACTCCTGATCTGCTGGTGTGTCTGGTGTTGGGAAATGCTTTTGCTCTCCAGTTCTAAACATCACCCTTTCCAGAGTCTTGACAGGAGCATGAAAAAGTCTCATGCCCTTATCAACTCCATTTACCTTTATATGATATGACCTGGTGGCTACATCTATATCCAATTCAACTTTGTATGCGATCCCCGATTCGTAAGACTGAATGTTGCGGAACCGCGCTCCTGACTTACTCTTGAGGTTTCCATCTTCATCAAATATCAACCTGATAGCTGGCAACCCTCTTTCATCTTGCAATTCAATCTGCAATAAGCCATGGCCATTTTGCGCTGGTTTGATTTCCATTTCAACCAAGAGCTTTTTGGACTGGGGGAAAACCCTTTCTGCCCTGGCATAGTCAAAAGGATCCTTATCCCTAAGCGTAAGTGATTTTTCGCCTTGATCTTCTTCTATCTTGGTAGAAGCCCAGACTAAATTGTATGTATTCCAATACTTCAACTCCCTACCACTATCCATTTTGTCAAAAATTTCATTTGGATGAACATCCATTGTATGCGTAATAGGAACTGGTATGGAAGTCACCCATATATCTTCTTTGTTCATGCTGTAAGTCACCCACATCTTCTGGTCTTTGGGCGCTCCGTTTCCTTCAAGAATCCCTCGGACGTACTGCGGTCCATAAGATTTGTAATTCCCACCATAGCGCATGGGGGAAATCTCCCCATGAACTAGGAGTAGATCAGTATAATTCAGTCCATCCTCACTGGTAGATATAGCCATAGGCCATCGGTACTCAGAAGGATTATAGATTGTGGCAAATCTTCCATCGGAGGTTTTCTGTCCCCAAATTTTAGCATTCCCATTGATAAAACCAGGAGCTCTGGTTGGTGTGTACTCCCAATTCAAACCACCATCCTTACTGATGGAAGTCAGGGCATGTTTCCAAAGTCCTACAACATTCCCATTGTCCAAATGGTAATAACTAAATGCCTTATATTGCTTTTTCAATGGAACCAATGGATCATCCCTATCCGCCTCTTCTACCCACTGCATCATCATCAATGGATCAGCTAAAATCTCATCACAAGCGCTGACAAAGGCTTTGTCTTTGCTGGTTTTATAGAAAGGAAACGCTGAAAGCTTTTGATCCCATGAAGCATTAAACCGGATAAAATAAATAGGACCAAAACTGCCATCCTTTTTTATCTCACGGACGACCCTGCCTATGCCAAGTCCATCATTGGGATGGTCTTTTTCGTCAATGGCAATCCCGTAATATCCCATAGCCAAAAGCTTCCCCTTTTTGGATACATAAAAACCAACACGTTGGTGCATAATGGCGTCAGCATCTTTGGTGACCCCTTCTACCCCTGGTTTAGAAATTCCGTCTGGGACTTTGTAAATGGGAAACAAAACCTCAGGTTTTGACCATTTTTCCCCATCTTTCGAATGAAGCAATAAAGTATGATTGGGCGGAATATGCTCTCCCACAGAGTCACTGATATAGCTTACATAAAAAGTATCATTCCAGTAGGCCATCATCGAAGCATGATTGTAAGTCCATCCAAAACCATCGCTGAGTTCAGGATATGCCCTATTCGCTCTCATTACTTGAGTCGCATGTACTCCTATTGCAGGTCTCAAATTGCCATGGTGGTAATCAATATTTGAAATCGTCTCACCAGTATAACGTACAGTATCTTGCGCACAGAGTGTCAAAGCACCCATGACAAACAAGCTTAAAGTCAATGCAAAAGTTATCGCCAGTTTCCTATTCAGTATCATTTGCATTGGATTTGTTTTTTGAGATTTCTTTCAGGTTTTCTAAAATTTCCTTAGATATGGTAGTGATTGTACCATGTTTATGCCCTTCGGGAAAAGAAAGCTTCTCGCCGATATTTACAAATTCTCTGAAGTCACTTGTTACTACTGCGGAATAAGACTTGTCTCCATAACTATCATAATAGATAATCCATTCGCCATCCTTATTGACCACCGTAGGTCCTTCAGTCAAGAAACTCGTATAAGGTTCAGAAATATTCTCATAAGGCCCTATTGGACTTTTCCCAAAGGCCACTTTCAGGTTGCGCATGGGCCTGGTGTTGTCTTTTAGCACAAGCACATAATCTTGAGGAGCTCTTTTGACAATCACTGCATCAATTATACTAAAGCCTGGGTCTATGAAAAGTTTAGTCTCGCTAAATTCTTTGAAATCCTTAGTCGTTAAATAATACATCCTGTGGTTGTTATCCTCTTCTTCTTCTCCCCTTTCAAATCTATGAGGAATTGTGGAAGCCCAGATAACTATAAATTGATCATCTTCATCGTCGTAGTAAATCTCAGGTGCCCAAACATTAACTACTGAAGGCTCAAACTCCATGGCAGGAATAAATTGTTGTGGAGACCAATTGATAAAATCTTTGGTTCTGGCATATCCAAAACCATTTCCGCCTTTCCAGTCTGTCGTCCATACCATGTGATAGGTGCCATCAGGCCCTTTGGTCACTGATGGATCTCGCATGATTTTACTTTGACCTACTTCTGCTGGCAAAAACACACCTCCCAAGTCTTCCCAATGATAGCCATCAAAACTAAAGGCGAGGTATAACCCTTCATTTTTTGGCTCTTTAAAAGTAGTGAATAGGTATATCTCTTCTTCTTGAGCCTTTTCCTCGCTAGAATTATGCTCTTCTGCTTTTTGACTACATGATTGGAGGATCAGTAGAAAGCTGATTAGTATCAATAGCGCTTTATGATTAGTGGGTTTATTCATTATTGGTTGTTGCAATACAATGGTTACTTACTATATGGGTAGAAAATGAGCCAATTCTCATCGGCCTATTCATAAATTATTGTCTGACTGTTTTTCTTTTGAGATCCTTTGCTTCTTCAATGGGTTTTCTAACATTGGTCAAAGTATTGTTTTTCATAAATATCTTAGAACTACGCTCTCCTTCTATTTGGAAAAACAAATCAGAAGCTATCATTTGGAAGTTATTATGCAAAAGTGCATTGGATACATTTTTCAATTTCACCACAGCTGTATTTTGAAGTGGATCTCTAGTCTTCACATTGTCCACTATCAGGTTTTCTACATCTTCGAAAATAAATGAAGAGCCAGTAGTGGTAGAAATCTGCACATCATGGAACTCCACATTTTTAGCGGTGTGAACAGAAAAGCCATTCTTTGCTTCCATATTGATATTAGAAAAGCTGATGTTATCTATTGGCATTTCTGAAATTCCATGAACGCTTCCAGCTACGTTGACATCTGTGCCAGTAACATTGGCAATATGGATGTTTCTGAATATCGGAGTACGCTCAGAAATAGGCTCCTTCTTACTTTCTTTATCATAAAAAAGGTCTAGTACGATGGCTTCTTTTTGAATATTATTCATTACAATATTACTTACCCTGATTTCTTCCACAATTCCACCCCTTCCCCTGGCTGATTTGATTCTGATTCCTCTGTCTGTCCCATCAAAGATGCAGTTTGAAATAGTCACTTTCCTGATATCCCCAGAGACTTCACTTCCTATCACCACACCACCGTGCCCAGATAGCATGGTGCAGTTGGTAATCGTAACATTTTCAGTTGCTGTGGCATATTTTCTTCCGTCTATATCTCTGCCTGATTTGATGGTAATGCAATCATCTCCCACAGAGATATGACAATCTGAGATATGGACATTCTTGCAGGATGTTGGATTTATCCCATCAGTATTGGGTGAAGGAGGATTGATTATCGTCAAACCTGAGATTTTAATATCTTCAGAAAAGGCCGGGTTTACTGTCCAAAATGGCGAATTCACAATAGTAAGCCCCTCTATTTTTATGTTCTTGCACTCAAACACTTGGATCAAAGGTGGTCGGAAAAATTTCATTCCTATAGTACCTTGATAATATGGCTCAGTTTTTAAGTCAGGATTCAATTCGTCCCACAATATCTGGTATTTGTTGAGTGGCAACTCCTCTTTCGGATACCGGATCCTATACATTTCCTCCCACCAAGCTTTACCCTGACCGTCGATTTTTCCCCTTCCAGTAATTGAAATATTTTCAGCTTGATATGCATAGATCAACGGAGAAAAGTTTTGCATCACTGTACCTTCCCAGCGCATTTTGACAAAAGGAAGGTATTCTTCCAGATCAGTCGAAAACTTCAACAAAGCTCCAGCATCCAAATGGAGGTTAATATTACTTTTCAGGTGAATCGCACCTGTCAGGTATTCCCCCGCAGGGAAATAAATTGTTCCTCCTCCTTGTGCACTGGTATCATCAATGATTTTTTGAATTTGCTTTGTACTTATTTCGCCCTTTTGACTTACCCCATGTCTAGTCACATCTATCCAGCCTTCTAGATCCATTGCATAGGAGATGTGAGAAGCAATACAGAACATGAAAACAAATAAAATTCTGGTAAGCATTATGCTGAGTTTAGGTGAAATTTATAAGATTTAAGGATTGATAAAGTTAAACCTTGTGCCGTTAAGATTCAATTTAACACCAACACCCAGTCGTTGCCATCCTGCACTTCCCCGCTTGGCTTAAACTTATGGGTACCTTTATTCTCAACCTTTTCTTTTTCTGTGTATTCTCCTGTTCTTGGATTGAACCAGCTAGCATGTATTGTTTCTCCTCCAAATGTCCCTAGCTGAACTTCTATTTCTCTTCCTGTATAGGTATAGATCAACGCATAATCATTACCTCTTGTAGCGATAAGGTAATCATATTTTTCTCCTTGATTGAGAACCAAAGATTGATCTGGAATTCTTTCAAAATATGGAAAATCAAGCATCAAGTTTTTAAGGTGAACCATTTGCTTTGCACCCGGGGCATCCATGGCTTCTTCCCATAGAATATTATTACCATAAGCGCTCGATTCATCCATAGACCTATGCATCTGCATCACGGCGCTGTGCCCATAAGTATAACCTGCGGCTCCAGCAAATACTGACCAATAACCATATCTTCGCACAGCTGCATCATCCCATAGAGGCTCCTTTGGATCGTGTAATCCTTGTGGAATCCCTTCATAGGAAGGCTCTCCATCAAGCGTTGGTTTTGTTGGTTTCAGGGCATAGTCCACTTCTACGTATTTCCAATTGTCCTCTCCAAACGCCTTGCCAGCTGTATCTTGATCATACCTTCTGTGACCAGACTGGAACATATTGAAATCCATCCAATTTTCATGATGAAACCAATCAGAAGATTGTGTTCTTCCTCTTGGGTGAAAAGTGATCAAATGATCTGGATTCAACTCACGTAGGTTATGGCCTATCTTTTGCCATACCGCTGTAGAATCACTTCCAGGTACATCCCCTCCATTCAACCAAATGATATGCTTGGAATCTTTATATCTTTCAGCGAGGAACTTGCTGTAAGCATCTGCATCTCTACCAGTTACCTGACCTGCACGTACAGGAGAACCCCATATCGGTACAAGTGCCATGTATAAGCCCTTCTGACCTGCAAGATCTATTACATAATCAACATGGTCCCAATAATCATATTCTCCCTTCTCTTGGTCAATACCCTCTATAAGTTTTGGAGTTGCCACATTCCCATTCACTAATGCTGTATCACCATAAGCATTGATAGCTTCTGTAGTATGCAGAACCATGACTTGGATCACATTGAAGCCTTTTTGTTTCCTATTCTCTAAATACTTTTCTGAAGCTTCTCTATCCAATTTACTAAAAAGCAACCAACCGGTATCACCTAACCAAAAAAATGGCTCTCCATTATCTGTTTGAAAATACCTCTGGTTTTCGGAAATTTTAAGTGCAAGAACACCTTTTTCCACTACTTCATTCTGCTCTTCAGCTTCCTTTGGATTGCAGGAAAGCACTGTTACTACGACTCCAAAGAGGAGGAAAATATTGCCTAATTTTGAGTTTCTTATCATATTTTTATGGTTTCATTGTTATAATCGTAATTCTGGACTGGGAAAATTACTTGAGGAGTGAAGTACTTAACCGTTCATCTCAACGCTTACGCCTTTATGCTTTCTTAACCCATAGTACTAATGCTCCCTCTTTCGGCTTATGGAGTATTGTCCTACCGCTGAGTTTTTGGGTGGATTTCGATACCATAGCTCCTGATTTTGGATCTATCCAATGGACAACATAAGAGGTCTTTTTTGCTGATAAGTCCAATTCAACTTGATCCTGTACATAGATTAAAAACTGCCTGTTTGGTTCTTCCATTCTCCAGTTCAAATCCTGTACATCATCACTATACACAGGCTGCAAACTTTTTAAACTTTGGACTAAATCAGTATCCTTCAATTGTGGCAAGTCAGGCAATGATCCACCTGAAAACAATACAGCCCATCCAAATTCTGAAGCTTTTGGCGTATTGTATACCACCACCTTTTCAGGGTACTTTTGCCTATATTCACTGATCGCTCTATATACTTCATTTGCCGTTTCTTTGCCAGACTTTAGGGTTCTGGCATGCTGTCTTGGTGCAAGATTTTGACCTCCTTTAGGTGCATAGACACTTCCATTTTGGGTATAGTGCCAATACCTGATATCGATAACATCAATGTATTTACTTCTATGTGCATCTTGCAAAATAGCATCTTGAACATCTTTGGTAGCACTCAAACCCAACAATACATCAGTATGGGTTTCATCTTCCCATTGAATAACCTCGTCCACCCAAAACTCCATGAATGATAATGGCCCAGTATATTCTGCACTGGTAAAATGAATCACATTTGTATTGCTTGCAAAATTTTCTAATCCTTTTCTTATGTACGCTTGATGTAGTTTTCTTCGCTGTGAATGATCAGAGTCGTAGAATTGTTCAGCAAAAAATATCCTTTTGTCTCCTGCATAGGCAGGAGGCTCTGGAAAGCCTGTATCATTGATGTTATTGGCAGGTCGCCAAGGAGAGTCTGACCAATGTGCTCCAGCTTCCAAGATATTGTGCTGAAAATATTGCTGATGAAACAAGATTAAGCCTAGATTTTCTCCTAGGTCAGCAAAATCTTTGAGTCTTTGCCAATACCATGGATTGTATTTTGTCAAATCATATTTACTCAACCCATCCCAGGCAAGACCTTCGCCACTTCTGGCAAATGGCTGCTCATAAAATGGTGTCCAAACTTCTCCATCCATCCTGCGAACCCTTTCATGATCATCTCGTCTCCTATCATACCATAGTCCATAATTATGATCCAATACAACTACTCCATCGTTTTGCAATGACAAAGACATCTTTTCCAAATCATCGGTCAAGCCTAAACCTATCTTGCCAGGGACAAATCGGGTAACATGTGGTTTTGCACTTTTCACATCCCTGTCACGCAAACTCCCTCTCCACCAAGACACTTCCTGTCTTTTGCCGATCAACAATCCTGATTCAGTGATCAATCGACCATCTTTGATTTGAATAGTTACTTTTGAGCGACCTTGCTCTTTAACTTTCTTAGGACTTGTATTAAATAACTTTCCTTTACCAGTCTTAAGGGGGGTTCTTTCAGTAGCTTTTTGTATCCATTCCTTGAGCGACAATAGTTCATTTGAGGCAGCCGCAGTTAGCTGTGCTGCTTGCTCGTAGCTAGGACTTGTAGATGCCTCTGAATCCATGGGCAGCAAATCAGGCTGAAATGGTAAATCACCCAACCTTTCTTCCAACTGAGCATAAAACAAGCTCTTAGGATTGATATGGTTGTTGGTGTTTTCCCAAAATCCATCACCTTGGAATTGCCCCCAAGTACCATAAGCCCAATTTTGAGCTGTTGGAGGAGAAAAACAAGCTATCATTGATGCAGAACATTGCCAAAGCATGCTGTTACCACCAGTCCAGCCAGCGCCTCTCTGCCCTTGACCCAAGTTTCTAAAACCAAGGACATGACCATCTATTTTTACATTGTCAAACAAAGTCCCAGTGGACCAACCATCAACTCCACCACTATGACCATAAGGAAGATAGGACTCACATGCAAGAAAAACATTTGGTCCTGTGGCGTTCAAGCCTACCGAAAAATCATGAATTCCATATTCAGCATAACACCTTTGAATAAGGTTCTGCTGTCCTTCTACAAAAAAAGTCCGACGCCTGTGTCCAGCAATTTCAGATACCGGATCTAGGGAAATACAATCTTCTACTGTGATCTTTCTTCCAGAGGGGTGAATCAATACTGAAGAACCTGCGAAATGATGAAATGTCACTTGTCTGACCCAGGCATCTTGAACATTTTCAAAAGAAATTCCTGTCCAGCGATGAGCTTCATCTTTCAGGTTCAGTGAATCGAAAGTAGATATCAACTGTAAATTTTCAATCCCAACATTGGAAATCCTACCTTCCCAAGTATATTTCTCAAGGTAAGCATTTGTGTACTTGGGATCCAAAGCCATGGTGATAGGGGCATCCATAAATACAGTATCACCATTAACCTGAAGAATTTTCCTGTCCCATACTTGGTTATGATCTCCTGGCTTCCAGCCGATCCATCCCGTTTCTCCTCCAAAATCAGCCGTACCCATAATATCAATCCACTCCTGAGTAGCTGGACGAGTGATCATTATAGCTTGACCTACACTAAGGCTTGTTGTGTTATTCAAAAGCAAATACTTACTATTTACTGGATGAAAAACTGCCTTTAACTCCATCTTCTCTTCCAAAGTAATATCACTATCTCCAAGCACTTTGATCATATCATCCCTATGAGTCCCTGACCCTATCAACCGTGTCCCTGATCCACTACCTCTCAACACAACTCCATCATTTCTCAAAAATACTGTACCATCAATCCAAAAATCTCCCTCTTCCAAAACTACTGCCCCACGGAAACCATCTTTACCCAATGGCAACTTTGAAACTTGATCTAAGGCTTCTTGTATCAAGCCAGTGGCATCTCCTTCTATGGGAGAGATCACATAAATTGATTTTACTAATGGAACCTCAACTTCACTTAACTGATATCCTGCAAATGAATAATCAGGAATTTCATTACCCATATCATCAGCCTCACTTTTCAATTTCCCATCCACCAAGGAAATCTTTGGCACTTGGCCTTGAGCAAACATTGCTGTACTCAGCATCCAAACAGTAACTGTAAATATGAATTTCAATTTATTCATAAGAGGAATGTAAAAACTGGTGTGCATTTATGAAGCTTAGAGGAAATAGAGCCATTCACTGAGAATACTGGAAAATTAGCTTTAATCAAAATCTTTCTGGATGTGGATAATTTGATTTATGATTTTTGTATGGACTTTTGTCCTGTGAGGACACAAATCAAGGGGTGAAGTTGGCTTATTGGCTTTTCTCTCGCATTTTTGCTTCCATGACCTCTGATGCCTCTTTTAGGTTGTAGCCTTCACTAGCTAGATAATTATTTATTCTTCCCTTATATTTCCCAAACCAGCCATGCTTATCCTTTGAGCTACCAGCCATGAAAGCATGCTCTCTGGCTTCCTCCAAATTCTTTTTCACAAAATCCTTTTGTTCAGCATTCAAATCTGGAAGCATTTCTAAATACACCTGATAAGTGTTCGGAGCAACATGATAAGTAAGTCCATTTTTCACCTCTATAATCTGCTCTTCATTTAGGTCTTTTTTCAATTTTGCCAAAAAGGACTTTTTGAGCTTTACATGTTCCTTATCAGCTTTCTTGGCCAAGCTTTTACTTTTCTTTTCCCATTTCTCAGGATGCACTTTCAATGCATTTTTCTCAGCATTACGCCTTCCTGCTTGCTTATCATGAAGGCTACTTAAGTCTCTGTATTGTTTGGCTATGGTTTGCTTGACCCTCTCTGCCTGCTGCTCATCGGAAATAGCTAAGTTTTGAACGATCTTGTCCGCTCTTTCCAAGGTGACTTTCACAAATTCAGGATCAACGCCCTGAGCATTTACATCGTTTGCACTTATGAAGAATATTGCAAATAAAAGAATAGCTGAATTCATTAAATTTTTCATATACCAAGTTTTTTCGTAAAACTAATATGTCTCTTAAAACCATAGCTTATAGCCAATAAAATCACTTTAAATCTCAAAACCAAGGTTGATCTATGAAGAGAAAGACCAAGCATGGATTGATTTATTAACTACCTCATTGGAATCAAGCTTCCATGCTTTTTGTACCAATCAGTCAAGGTGTCTCTGTTGTTTTTAAGATCTTTCCAATCTACAACTTTCAGAGGGTCTATGCCATTGATATACTTTTCAAGGTTTGTGTATCCATCACCATTCAAATCCTTGTTAGCATCTGCAGGATCATTAGGATCAAGGCCAAACATAATTTCCCAAGCATCAGGAATTCCATCTCCATCGGTGTCCAAATAAGGTTCGCCTTCGTAATTGGGGTATCCACCAACTTGGGAAATTTCTACAATGATCCCCTTCTTATAAGAGTCAGGTGGCAACCTCCTTTTCACATATTCACTACCGAGATTTGATTCCAAGTTTTCTTCATATGCTACTTCTCCAGTTTTTACTTGTTTGACAATTCGCTCATCTACAGCGTCTCTTCGGGGGATGGTCGCACCTGCATTTTCAAGCACGAATTGATAGGCTTCCTGAGCTTCCATGATTTGCAAAGGCGCCATGGTGAAAGGCTTATCAACTTTAATATAATCTATGTAGTCTTTAATATCTCCACTTCCAATCTGGACTCCACCTGCCCAGTTGTCTTTAGAAACTTCTGGATGTCCTTCAGCAAAATTCCCTGACACATAAGCTTTTCCATATACAGAAGTATCTCTTTTGGACCTGTCTGATTCAGGTTTTAGGAAACGATACCTGATAGCCCCCTCTTCTGGAGTGATTGGGCCTGGCTTGAGGTAGTTGTTGATGATATTAAATAATGATCGATGATCACCACCATCCACAGTTCTATTCCAGTAATTGAAAAGTACATTATTGACAAAAGTAAAATCTCCATACATGCCTACTGATGGATTTCTACTGATATTGCTTGCCCACAGATTTCTTATGAATGTACTGTTATACCCACCTATGGTACTTCCAAAGCCGTGGTTGTACACGTCCAGAGCCTCCGATGATATGCTGTTTTGAATCGTGATATTGGACGATGGTAATTTTTGCCTTCCCTTACCATTTCCTGCATCATACATGTTCCTATACATGGATAGGTTTTCATCAAGACCCCAGCTAATTGAGCAGTGATCAATCATCACGTTACCTTGAGTATCACCTCCCAAGGCATCATCTCTTCGCGTCACATCTGTAGCTCCTCTTCTAAATCGCATGTGTCTGATAATAACATCATGCGTGTCTATAGAAAAGGTCTCCCCTGCGATGCAAACTCCATCACCTGGTGCTGTCTGTCCAGCAATAGTTAAGTAAGGGGCTCTCACTGATATTGGTTTTTCTAGTTTGATGATACCTGCAACATTGAAAACAACAGTTCTTGCACCACCTGCCTCACAAGCTTCACGTAATGTACCCGGACCATTATCTGCCAAGCTCGTCACCACAAAAACTTTTCCTCCTCGTCCTCCAGGCGTATACATACCACCCCCTTCAGCTCCAGGGAATGCTGGAATATCAGCTTTTATCAAGTCTAAAGGAAATGCTGCCCAAGGTACATATGGCCTTCCACTTTTGGCCTCAGCGTCAATAATTGGTAAAACCTTCTGAAATTGAGCCTCAAGTCTAGCTTCTTCAATTGCCATGATAGAATCTGTCTTGGCTTGTAATTCCTCTGGAATGTCTGGATACTGGGCATATGCAACAAAAGGTATGATAAGTGTAAAAATTAAAACTACAATTATAAATGACTTCAGTGGAGTAAGCATGGCTATCAATTAGGTTATTTCGGTGTATTTCTAAATGTAAAATTAACAGATTAGAAGTTTCAACATACCTGAACCTACCTGCTTCAAAGTAGCTTTGAAGGCAAAGTCAATTGATTAAAGATTATGTTGAGACATCTAATTTCATCCTCAAGAGAGGCTATGATTAAAAAAATCATCGGGAATTTCAAAATAGTGAAATGATAAAGGCAACTTTTATCATACAAGACGTAACGCTGGATAAATGCGATGTAAATTAAAGGATTAGCAATAAAAAATCAGGCTGTAGCAATTCCACCACAGCCTGATAGATAAATCTTAAAACTCAATTAATATCCAGGATTTTGGCCAAACTCATCACCATTGACCAGCGCATCCAATTCTACTTGAGGAATTGGCCTTAGCACATGATGCTCTCTAAATTCCGTAATGTCAGGATTCAAACTGGCGATCCTAGAACCTAGGGTACCAGTTCTTTTAAGATCAAACCATCTCAAAAACTCCCCAGATAATTCTCTGGCCCTTTCATCTAATATAAAGTCCAAGGTAATATCTGCTGCGGTCACCTGCATTTGAGCGGTATAATCTACTGGAGTTTTAACAGCCGCTCTGGTTCTTATCACATTCAAGAATTCAGCAGCATTACCATTGTTCCCAAGCTGATGCTCGGCCTCAGCTGCTATCAAATACATTTCTGGTAGTCTCATGATAAACACATTGAGAAACCCTGGCTGAGCAGCTTCATTGGCTCTAGTGATTGGATCAAAGAATTTTTTTAGAACAACAAAATCATTTCCATTTCTAATTCCATTATTGCTCTCAGTCTGGTATACACTATCTCTGTCAAACACTAAATAGGGTAGCAATGCTTTATTGGGTACAGACTTCTTGGTATTGTAGAGTGCTGTATCTATACCTGCTCTGATCACCGTACCTACAATACTTGGATCCTTTCGATGCTGCTGTACAGCTTGTTCAGTCCATGTAAAATCCCTATTTGCTATCCAAACTTCCTGAAAAGAGGCATGGTATCTGGCATCTATTTCTTCATCATACATGTCCAGTAATGCCAATGTTGGCATCAATTGTCGACCCCCATCTCTACCGTATTCCATACTGAGCGCTAAGCCAGGTTTTCCAGCATATGGAGATAGGAAAAACTGGTGCATTTGATTGGCATTGCCATCATAATTCAAAGAAGGATTGGTTGAATTACTTACTTCATATAGAACCTCCCTGTTGTTTCTATTATTATTTGGATCATACAAATCTTCATAATTATCCCATAGTGAAACGCCAAACTCACCTTGTCTGTCAATGACAGTTTGAGCAGCATCTCGAGCTAATTGAAAGTATTCGGCATTCATATCATAGTACGCCCTAGACAATGCAGCTCTTGCTAAAAACCCATAAGCAGATTTCTTTGAAGCTCTGCTATACTGGTCACCCCAAGAAGCTGGCAAGCTTTCTGCCGCAAATTCCAAATCAGCTATAATGACATCATAAAGCTCATTAATTGTACTTCTTTCAGCTGATGGTGGACCTGAAGGCTCCTCCGTCCTTAGCATAACATTTCCCCATGTCTCTACAATATGCCAATAATAAAACGCACGCAAGAATCTTAGCTCTCCAAGTCTCTGATCTCTTTCTGTTGCATTTGGCCACTCCACCCTATCGATTCTATTTATTCCAGCATTGCAGTGAAGTACTCCTTGCCAAAACTCTCTCCAAACGTTGTTGTTAAAGCCAACATTAGAGGTGAAATTATTGTATTGAGAAAACTGTGCAGCCCACAATCTTTTGTCCCTATTGAACCAAATATCTGTTCCTGATTCGGTTACAAAAACTCCATCCACCTTACCATACAAATACCTTTGTTGGTGGTATGCTGCATTTACCAAGGTTACAAAATTCTCTGGGGATGATTCCCACACTGCTTCACCTGTTACCCCGGAAGGGTTAAACTCATCCAAATCACACCCACAGACACCGATAGCCAGTATTGCAGGTAAGCAAATAGATTTTATATTTTTGATAATATTCTTCATGACTTTCTAATTTTGGGTTTAAAAATCTACGTTGATACCGAAAACAACTTGTCTCATCAGAGGGAAGTTTTCTTGACCACCTGATTCAGGGTCAAAAGACCTCAACCTATGATCTTTGGAATAAGCCCAAAGGTTGTTTCCAGTTACATATAATCTAAGGTTCTGTACCTTGAATTTCTGAGAAACTGTTCTTGGCATGGTGTAACCTAGAGATACTGTCTGCAGCTTGATAAAAGAACCTTCTACAAATGTCAAAGATTGATATCCTGCATAATTGCTAAGACTAGCACCTCTTCTCGGTCTTGGGTAATCATTGGTTGGGTTCTCTGGAGTCCAATAATCAATAAATGCCGGTCCATTTCCTTCACCTCCAGGATTGTACCTCCCTAGCATTCCAGAATTAATCATATGTCCCCATCTTGTGAAGATATATGTCCTCAAATCAAAGGCTTTGTATCTAAAATCATTTTGAAGGCCAAAGATAAAGTTTGGCACATTGGACCCTAAAAACTGTCTATCGTCTTGGTCAATTGTAAAATCTCCATTTACATCTTCAATCTTGATATCTCCTGGTCTGAAAGGTGTGCCTCCGAAATCATATAGTGCAGCTTGATCTGCTTCATTTTCTTGCCAAATCCCAAGTTTATTGAAAGAAAAGAAAGAGTTTATAGGTCTACCTAAAAGCAAAGAGTTTGTTTCTTGCTGAAGAATATCCTCCCCGTCTATCAAATCTACTATCTGCTCTCTATTGCGTGTAAAAGTAAATGTTGAGCTCCAATCAAAGTTTTGCTTCATGATATTTTTGGTGTTGATCATGACTTCTACCCCCTTGTTTCTTGTTGCTCCTATGTTTTCATACATCTGTAATACCCCTGTTGACAAAGGCTGGTTTCTAAGCATTAGCAAGTCCGTGGTGTTTTGCTGATATACATCAACTGTGGCATTTACCCTTCCTTCAAATAGCTCCATATCTGCTGCAAAATTGTAACTAGCAGTATATTCCCAACCCAAATTAGGGTTTCCAGCCAAGGTAGAGAACCTGTAGTAGGTGGAAGCTATACCTCCAAAGTTAAGGTTAGTACCTGCCTGTACTAAAGCCTGAGTACCATATGGTGCTATCGCTGAATTTCCAGCTACACCATAACTACCTCTCAATTTGAAAAAGTTTACCACATTGATATCCCTCATAAACTCTTCATCACTCATCACCCATCCTAAAGCTACTGAAGGAAACGATGCCCATTTGTTACCTGGCGCCAATTGAGAAGCTCCGTCCCATCGGTTTGTCAAAGTAACCATATACCGATCTTTGTATTGATAATCAATCCTTCCAGCATAGGACATTTGATTCTGTCTGACAAGATCAGAACCTATCACCCTACTATCTGTGTCTGTGGCTCCAATATTATAAAAAAGTTGAGTAGGCAAAGCTTGGTTTATCCCGAAAGCATACAAGTTATCCGTATCTCTTCGGATATAATTTGTAATACCTGTAAGTACAAAGCTATGATCATCGAAACGCTTTCTATAAGTTATGATATTATCCAAATTATAAAAGCGACTGAAATTTTGCTCATTGCTTGTATGTGATTGTCTGTTGTTTCTTCGGGCAAAAGAGTCCGCATCTTCATAGATTCCTCTTCTGGAATTATCTAGATTGACTCCAAAGTTAGTCCTGATTTTCAATCCCTCAATAGGCTTCAACTCTAAAAAGGAATTGAATGCCAAGTTGGTTCTGATCTCGTTATCTCTAGCAATAAACTCATTTCTCTCATCTGCTAAAGGACTGATAAATGTAGGATTTGCAGGAATTGGATTCAAATTGATGTTCCCCTCTTCATCATAAGGATTTCCAAAAGGAGATAAAGTTACAGCATTTGATAAAGGAGAGTTCCTCCTATTTCTATTGAAATAGGTTAATTGACCTAGTACACCAACTTCTGCCCAATCGTTTATTTTATGAGAGACATTATATCGTCCATTGTATCTGGTCATGTCATCACCACGCAACATGCCTTCTTCCCTAAAATATCCTCCTGAAAAGAACGACTGTGTTTTGCTACTTCCTCCTTTTACACTTACTGTATGGCTTTGTTGTGTACCATCTCTCATGATCAAGTCCGTCCAATCTACCCACCTGTTATTTTGAACGGCATCCCACTCGCCATCATTGGCAAAAATACTTGCATCATCAGCTGGTGAGCTCCATAGTCCATCAGTCCTGAATGCTTCTCTTCTCAATTGAATGTAATCATCTCCTGTACGCAAAGCTGGAAACTGTGTCATGCCATTTACGCCAAAAAATGCATCATAAGATACTGTGGTTCTTCCTTCTTGTCCAGATTTTGTGGTAATTAAGATTACACCATTTGCTCCTTGGCTACCATAAATAGCTGTTGCAGATGCATCTTTCAATATCTCCATAGACTCGATATCATTAGGATTCAGCGTATTGAGGCTTCCACCCTGAAATCCATCTATAATTACTAAAGGAGAATTTCCACCAGAAATGGATCGATTTCCCCTTACCCTCACATCAAATCCAGCACCTGCTTGACCTGAGGATCTTACAATGTCTACACCAGGAGCTCTACCCTTTATACCTTCGATCACATTGAACGCGGGTGTCAAGGCAATATCTTCAGACTTCACTGATGTCACTGAACCAGTCAAATCTCTTCTCCTTACTTCTCCATAACCAATAACAACAACTTCATCCAAAGCAGAAATATCCTGCTCAAGCTGCAAGTCAAGCTGTGTCTGATTAGAGATTTCAACTTCTCGGGAAGCATAACCAATCGAAGAAAAGATAAGTGTCTGACCACTTGAAACTTCCAAAGTATACACTCCATCTATGTCGGTGATTGCACCACTAGATGTTCCTTTAATTAAAATACTAACGCCTGGAAGCGTCTCCCCTGTTTTTGTGTCTGTTACCGTTCCTGTGATTGTTCTACTCTCTTGCTGAA
This sequence comes from Belliella filtrata, assembly GCF_022549775.1. Taxonomy (GTDB): domain Bacteria; phylum Bacteroidota; class Bacteroidia; order Cytophagales; family Cyclobacteriaceae; genus Belliella; species Belliella filtrata. The sequence goes on from NZ_JAKZGP010000002.1 coordinate 44,766, forward strand.
ATGCAAAGGCAACATTAAATGCTAAGCATAGCTGCAACAAAGAGAAAATCATCCAACGGCGGTTCAAGGCTTCAAACCTTGTTCGTACATTTTTCATCATTTCGGTTGATTTTTGGGATTGTTATTGATTCACATGGACTAGGATTAAGTGCAATAAATCAGTGACTATGTAGCACTTCCTAGCTTTTCATAAGTGTAAATTTAGAACTTACGAAAACTGAACCTCCCTGAACTTACCTGTTTGTGAAAAATAAACCACAAAAAAAGTTCAAATCAACCTATATTTTCCTTGCTGTATAACTCTGGGGACTCAAATCTAGCAAATTTAAGCCCCCAGCTTTATACATTTATTTTTTTTAAATTTATTAAAACCACCTCGGGTCTCCTATTGACAAAGCCTTAAGTGCTGCATTTTGAATCGAAAAATTACCACTTGAAGCATTCGTGTATTGAGGGTCAAACTCCACCCTATCGGTCATGGTCGCTCCAGCAGTAATGTTGTTGATATTAGAGCCAAACAAATTACTATTTTGAATAACTAATGATGCTCCATTTTGCATTCTATTGCCATGATTACTCACCTTATTGGTAATGATAGAATTTCTGATTACAGTCCTACCATTTGCTCTCACATCGACAAACCTACCTCCATCACAGACACTATTGACTGTGACATGATCTAAAACAAAACCATCTGTCCCTGTAAAACTTACATCTGGATCGGCTCTTAATAATGCTCTTGCACTGTTCCATATACTAGTATTCTTGATTTGAACACTGGAAATCGATCCTGATCTAAAATCAATAAAATCTCCTCCTGCATTCCCAAAGCTGTGCAATAAGCTGTTTTCGATAGTAACTCCAAATATCCCTGACCCAGCAATTGGTTCTGGCGCACTAGCTGCTCCCACGCCTTGCGTAAAAATCAATCCTGATTCTGCTCCAGAAAGATCGCAATCTAGAAGTTCCAGATTAAACTGGCCAGTAACATATGAAGCCCCAAATATATGTTTGTTATAATCATTGTTTTGCGAGGTCTGTGCCTTACTGATACTATGAATTTTGATTCCTTTGAAATTTAGGTATCCAATATCTCCCCTCAATTCAAAATTTCTCAAAATAATCTCAGGCTTGTTACTGTTTTCTGTAGCAGCCTCAATCGTGAGAGATTTCCCATCTACGAGAATCGTCCCATTTTGTATTTCACTGAAATTATATGTCGAAGAACCAATTCTTATCACTGCACCAGAGGAAGCAGCATTTATAGCAGCCTGAAGGTTAGCATAAGATTCTCCTTCAATTGTTATCGCTGAGTTGATATCCAATGTAAAAAAGAAAAGTTCACCTCTTACGATGTCTCCATCAAATATTTCCGCTTTGTACTCCAGTCTATTCTCACTCAAACCTTCTACTCTTGCTTCCCTTGCTGCAATTTGATCTGGATTCAAATCTAAAGTAACTTGATCACCTCCAGCAGTAGGTGTCAATACTAAACGAGTCACCGTTCCTTCTTCTGGTGCATTCCACCTCAGTAGGACTTGACCTATACCCAAATGCTCATTGTTTACCACCCTGAATATGTTCTCAATGGTATTTGAAATAAATGTAATGGAAGCATAATATGAATTAATCAAAGGATCTGGATTCAATGCCCTTACCCTTGCTGCATAAGACTCCTCAGATTCTAGATCCATAAAAGTGAAAGACTGTTCTCCAACCTCCAATGTATCTGTAGACAATATGCTTGAGAAGTCAGCATCTGTCCCTAATTGAACTTCATAGCTATTGATCCTTGAGTCGGGAGTTTGTGTCCAGGACAAGGTAGCATTTCTTCCTTCTCTATCGATTTGCAAGTCTGAAGGAGAAGGTATGGTATCCAAGGTGAATTCCTGCAAATCCTTACAGCCAGTATAAAATACGATACATAGTGCTAGCCCTAGCAATTGAGCCCACCATGTGGTGCATTGTTTTATTAAAGATTTTTCCATCTATTTGAAATTTTGGGTTCTACATTGTTTTACATTAAAAAAGACTTTTTTTCCCTTCTAATGTGTCTTTATTGTTTTTCAAGTCTTTCCAATTGACTTTTTTCTTAGGGTTGATACCATTGATGTACTTTTCAATATTGGTATACCCATCACCATTGAGGTCTTTGTTTGCATCTGAGGGGTCATTTGGATCCAAACCATACTTGATTTCCCAAGCATCTGGAATCCCGTCCTGATCAGAATCTTTGTAGGCCTGCCCCTTGTACTCAGGATATCCACCAACTTGTCTAATGTCAGTGATGATGCCTTGCTTATAAGAATCAGCTGGTAACCTCCTGTGCTCAAACTGATAAAACGAATCAGGATCAAGTCCCTCTGCATATTCGGCCTTACCTGTTTTGACCGTTCTAACCACCCTTTCATCTACAGGATCTCTTCTAGGCAATGTGGCTCCAGCATTTGCCAACACATATTTGTACGCTTCTTCAGCTGAGGTTATGGTCAGCTTAGGCATAGGGAATGGCTTGTAAGATCTTATCCTAGGGAAATAAACTTCCTTTGCTACTTCAAAGGGAACATTACCATCTTTGTTATTTAATTGAATCCCACCATCCCAGTTGTCTGCGGTTACATTAGCTACTCCATCTACAATATTGCCCTCAACATAAGCTCTACCATATATTGTCGTATCCAATCTTGTCAATACAGCATCAGGTCTCAGTATCCTATACCTGATATCTGAATTTTCAGGAGTCACCGGCCCTGGTTTATAGTAGTTATTGATGATATTGTATTTTGCCATGTAATCCCCACCATCAGTTGTTCTATGGTTCCAGTTGAAAACTACATTATTGACAAAATTAAATATACCATTCCATCCAATGGAAGGATTTCTACCAGCATTGCTGGCCCAAAGATTTCTCATAAAAGAACAATTCTCTCCACCTAAGGTACTACCCAAGGAATGGTTATAGGTATCCAGGCCTTCGGAGAAAATGCTGTTTTGGATAGTAATGTTAACTGTTCCTCTTTTTTCCGTAGGATAATCTCCACCAGGACTATACATATGCCTATAGATGGACATGTTCTCATCCAAACCCCAGCTAGTGGACACATGGTCTATCATGATATTCCCTACTGGGTTTCCTCCGATAGCATCATCTCTACGACCTACAAAGGTTTCCCCTCTTCTGAATCTCATGTGGCGTATCACTACGTCATGGGTATCTATCCAAACAGACTCACCTGCTACGACTACTCCATCACCAGGGGCTGTTTGACCAGCTATGGTGATATAAGGTGCTCTGATGATCAAAGGACTATTTAACTTGATGATACCTGCTACATTGAAAACAATGATCCTTGCTCCACCTTGCTCACAAGCTTCTCTAAGTGTACCTGGTCCCCGGTCTTCTAAGCTAGTGACTGTATAAACTTTTCCTCCTCGACCCCCAAAGGTAAACATACCACCTCCTTCAGCACCAGGAAAGGCTGGTATCTCTGCTTGTTCCAAATCAGTTGGTCTAAAAGCCCAAGGCACATATGCTTTACCTTCAGAAGCTTCTTTCAATACTATTGGCAAAGCCTTTTCCCAAGCAAGATCAGAAAGCCTTTCTGCTTCCTTCATAATGGAGTCAGATTTTGCTTTTGCATCTGCGGGGATTTTAGGATACTGCGCATAAGCAGGTATTGTGATAAGTATACTAAGGCTAAGAAATAGTCCTTTCAAATCATTCATTGAACTTTTATTTATGGATGTAGTGATCGTTTTCTTCAAATTTGATAGGCTGAAATGGAGATCAACGCAAATCAGCCTATCTCTTAGTTACTCATATTCTTTCTAGTCTCTCAATGGATCAAATGTGCCATTTTCCCAAAGAATTGTTTGCTCAACTTCAGGACTTCTGTCCCTTACATTTTGAGGGATTCCAAAGAAGTTGTACTGTGGCTGAGGGTAATTGATTACAAACTGCTGATCTTTTACCCAAAGCTCCATTTCAAAATACTGATCATAATCATTTTCCAAATCAATCTGATCACGAATAACCTCAAACTCCACAGGGTTGATTCCTGCTTTCAAGCGTGTAATGATTCCATGTCTTCGGGTACCATTCAATTGCTGTTCAAAGAGATTTCTTCTTCTAAGGTCCCAATACCTCTTGTTCTCATAGGCCAATTCAATCTGTCTTTCATGCATTATTGCATCTACCAAATCAGCTTTGGGCAATGCCTCCTGCACCCCATAATTTCCGTCACCTGCTGAAATACCAGCCCTTTGCCTGATCGCATATAACTCCGCATAAGCAGCACTTGACCTATCAGTCTCTGCTGCTGCCTCTGCCAAATTCAGTAGGACTTCTGCAAATCGAATCTCTGGCCAATCGGTGTCCGCCTGTCCTGTGAATTGCTGCTGGATATTTGGGTTTGTGGCCTTCCTACAATAAAAACCAGTGGTGGTAGCTCCTGGATTATCTACAGGATTATCACCAACATAGTATGACCACTGCTTTCTATTGGGATCAAACCCCGTAGCTGTATAGTTTACACCATTGTAAGCAATGGTGGCATAAAACCTTGGATCTCTATCCTTGAAATAGTAGATGGAATCATAGCCCGAGTCTGGGTTATCAATTGACACTCCATCACTCATAGGGAAGGCTTTCACCATTTCCCAAGTAGGATTACTTCCAGTGCCGCCATTGTTTCCAATTTGTCTAGGTCTTACTGAGTTTTCCCAGCCATGCGTCTTTCCTGAATTGAAGTCAAACAGTCGGGCAAAGACAACTTCTCTGTTTCCTTTGACTGTAAATACTTCTGTGAAATTCGGATGTAGACCATAGCCATCTTGAAGCAATAGCTCTTTGGCTTCCAGATTGGCTTGATAGGCTCTCTCCCACCTACTCTGGTCATTGGCTGGATTGAATTGAGGACTTGCCCAAAAAAGCAATATCCTTCCTTTCATCGCAGCCGCTGCACCTCTCGTAATCCTTCCACGCTCATTGTTTGGCCATGAAGCTGGTAATCCTGCAATAGCTTCATCCAAGTCTGCGACCAAAATATCTATACACTCACGTGCAGTATTTCTTGGCAGGTTGATAGCCTCACCACCATAAGGATCTTGAGCCTCCAGCACCATCGGAACACCTCCATACAACAAAACTAGATTCCAATGATCTAAGGCCCTCAAAAATGTCATTTGACCTCTCAGTCTGCCTTTTGCATCGTCAGGTAAAGTACTTCCTGCTAGCCCTTCCAGGCCAATATTCGTATCTCTAATTCTTCGGTAGTAATTGACACTGTATAAGCTAACATCATCTGCTGTCAGGTTTCCGTAAATAGTATTGTTTGAAGAATAAGATTCATCAGAAAATCCAGAATCGACCCCAAAGCCAACTCCAGGAAGACTGACTTCGTAAAGTCTATTCACATATAAGGACGCTCCTACTTCATTGTTCCATACATCTGTATTTACACCTGTCACATCTGGCACATCCAAGATATCTCCACAGGAAACTAAGTACATCGAACAAATGATTATAATATATTTTTTCATCGCTTTCATGATTAAATGGTAACGTTTAGTCCAAAATTGAGGGTACGTAAAGTAGGATAAGTATCAAACCTACTCAAAGATGGATCTTTGTAATCGAAAGGATTGATGATTCTCCACAGGTTTCTTGCTGTGAAATACATCCTTAACTGTGGCACCCCTAGTTTTTCGGCAAGGTGATTTGGTAGGCTGTAAGAAACATTGACGATGTTCAAATTCATGGTAGTACCATCTCTCATCCAGAAGGTAGATCGGTTGTTTTGTCCACCATACATGGTTGGTCTTGGAAAAGCTGCATTTGGATTCTCTGGAGTCCAGTGATCATTCCATATGGCAGGCATGTTCATCCAAGAACCAGTACCAGTAACATCTACTGGATTATAAGTCTGCTGATCAAAAAACACTTGAGTCCCTATACCACTGATTCCTACTTGTGTATCTACTCTTAAGCCCTTATATGTGGCACCCAGATTGAAAGAAAACCCAATATTCGGAACAGCAGGTGCGATCATTCGTACATCATTACCATCGATTACACCATCTGGCTCGTCTGAGCGGTTTGGCCCTCCTACATCTTCATACATCATCATGCCTAGCTGTGGCTCCATCCCAAAAATTGTTAAACCTGGATATTGTTCCATGATTTGATCCAATTGCTCTTGAGTTCTGATAATACCTACAGCAATCAAACCATCCTGTCCTCCTGTTGCCAATCCCTGTTGATCTATCCAAGTTCCAATATTTGCAGGGTTTTGGTAGATTTCGATTTGTCTATTTCTACTCCAACCACCAACTACACCTATATTGTACCCAAAGTCATTTCCAATATTTCCAGAGTATGAAAATGAAGCATCAAAACCCCAGGCATCCATGCGAGCAAAATTTTCAGCTGGCATAACATTGATCCCTGTACTTGTAGGAATAGTAGAAGCCCTTGTCGTCAAGATATCATAGGTGTATCTGTAAAAACCATCTAAGCCAATCTTCAACCTGTTCTTCATAAGGAGGTCTATCCCCCAGTTGTAGAACTCCGTTTTCTCCCAAGTTTGTCCATAGAGAGCCAATCCACCATGTCTGGGATTAAGGCCATTAGTCATACCATTTCCACCAAGGTATGCTCCACCTGTCTGACCATAGGTGAATTCCCATTGTCTAGTTCCAATGGCATCATTTCCAAGCAAACCCGCTGAAAATCTCAACTTCATATCTTCTACAAAATTGATGTTGTTTCTAAAGAAATTCTCATCGGAGATCCTCCAACCTACTGAGGCAGAAGGAAAAAATCCCCAACGAGTTTCAGGAGGAAATCTTACTGATCCTTCGTATCTAAAGGCACTTTCAAAAAGGTACTTTCCATCATAAGAGTAGTTGAATCTTCCTACAGAGCTTAATCTAGCATTATTTCCAGCCCAACCATGAGTAGCATCTTGAGCCTCATTAAAACCTGGCTGTAGGTCATAGCCTGGAATCAGTTGGTTTTCCCTCAGTGCCCTAAAGCCATGAGATTCACTCTCTGCTACTTCATAAACCACCAAGCCACTTACATCATGTTTTCCAAAAACACGGTCGTAGGCAATGTGTGCATTGAATTGATAGCTCTTTGCATTGTCATAATCTTCTTGGAGTCTTTCTTGGTTGTTGATCAAAGTCGAACCAATAGGAACATTGCTGATTAAGTTTCCTCGGCTACCAATCATCTGAAAATCATACAAACGATAATTTTTTCTCAACTGCCTACTGTACTCATGCATTTCACTTTGATTATATGCTACTTTCAACCTCAACCCTTCTACCACAGGTACTCTATACTCCAAGGCAGCATTGATGATCAAATTGCTACCTGTATTTTGAATGATACTATTGACATTACCAATCTCTATCGGGTGAGATTCGACCTGACCACCATATCTTACTGGTAGTCCATTGATATAAGGTGGAATCCATCTAGGCGTTCTCAATAATTGTTGAAATGCGCCATTCAAAGTCGCTGCATTTCCATCATTCCTGTTGTGCGGTCTTGTATCTTTCCTTTGATCTCCACTCAAGGTAAGTGATGCTGTCAAATCCTTGGTAATATCTGCATCAATCCCCATTCTAAGGGAGTATTTGTTCAAGTCAGTACCAGGCAGGTTTGCATCTTCATTGTAATAGGATGCCCCTCCAAAATACCTTACCTTGTCACTTCCTCCACTGACATTCACGGTATGCCTGGTCACCATAGACCCTTTCCAGGCGTAATCCATCCAGTTGAAATCATAATTTCTGAAAGCTTCCAATTCATCATCTCCAAAGAGTCTTAGCCCATTATTATAATCATCTGGATTAGTAATCCTGTATTGGTTATTCTTGAATGTAGCTTGATCGTAAGCACTCATCATTTCAGGAAAACTAGTAGCATCTGCTAGACCTACTGATCCTGAATAGCTGATTCTGGCTTTTCCTTCCTTCCCTCTTTTGGTTGTCACCAACACTACTCCACCTACACCTCTGGCTCCATAAACTGCTGCAGCTGCATCCTTTAGGACTGAGATACTTTCAACTTCTGTAGGGTCCAACACATCAAATGCAGCCTGATCTCTGATAAATCCATCAATCACAAACAGAACTGGTTCGGCATTCAAGCTTCCACTACTTCCTCGAATGTTAAAAGAAGAAGGTGATCCTGGTCTACCAGTCGGCCCTCCTACATTGACACCTGCCATCCTTCCTTGAAGCAAAGAAGACATATTTGCTGCTGGTATATCTACAAGTTTTTCAGTTGTGATACTTTCCACAGCACCGAGAAGGTTTGCCCGCTTCTGCTCACCATATCCCACAACTACTACCTCTTCCATAGCTGAATCATCTACTTGGAGAGTAATTTCATAATCGGTCTGATTGGAAAGCAGGGTAAGCTTGAACGGGACAAAACCAATATAAGAAATGATTAATGTACCGTCTTCCGGTGCATTGATAGTGAAGTCACCATCTATACCTGTTGCCACACCAATGTTGGTTCCTTCAAGCCTCACAGTAGCACCTGGTAAAGGAATTCCTTCACTGTCATAAACTTTTCCTGTTATCGTCACATTGACTTCAATCGGGTTTTGTCTATTGGCCTGAAGGCTTTTGACACTGATTCTATCATTCACCTGTTGGAATGACAATTGATGAGAGGCGGATAGTTTTTTCAACACTTCCTCTAAAGACTCATGCTCGCTCTTAAGACTCACAGGCTTGAGCCCATTGATATACTTGCTATCATAGACAAATGAAAAATCTGTCTTTTCGTCAAGCAATGAAAATACTTTGGCTAAGCTTGCTTGTTCTACTTCTATATCCACATAAACTTGTTTAAGGTCTTTGGATTGGAAGTTCAGCTCGTAAGCATGCAGCATGGGTATGCAGCATACTTGCATGATCATTCCAAACAGCCAGCACCTGCCTACTTTCTGTGAATAGTAAAGGATTCTTTTCATAGTTATTCGGTTATTTTGGTTTAATTCAATGTTATTGTTAATTATCAGTCACTACTCCGACCTTAAGCTTGTAGGGTGACTGCTCCGCCGAACCAATCTTTGATTCAATTCCCTCATCCACCATTACCTTGTGGATATCATTACTTTCTTACCTTTTATATGGAAGTCAAAGGATGAAGAATAGCTTATACTTTTGAGTACATTTTCAAGATTTTCTCTTTTGAATTCTCCAGTCACCCTGCTCATGGAAAGCCTACTGCCAGACACAGAAATATCCACACCATACCACCTTTCTAATACCTCAACCACTTCCATAAATGGTGTTTCTTGAAAATGAAGAATTCCTTTAGTCCATTTGAGTGCATTTTCAACATCAAAATTTGATTTCTTGAAATCATGATTAGATAGCATAGCATCTTCGCCTGGGTTTAAGTAAATCACATGTGACAAATAGCCATTTTGGGCTTGGTGGGCTACAGAGACTTTACCCGTCAAAAGTTTGACCTCCTGCGTATTGTGAGAGGAATACGCAGAGATGATAAATGAGGTACCAAGAGCCACAGTTTGCAAATCATTACTTTGTACTTGGAAAGGAAGTAATGTATCAGAGCTGACTTCAAAATATGCTTCTCCCTCAAGCATCAAATCTCGATGATCTTTCCCAAAGCCTGGAAGGTATTTTAATGTACTTTCAGCATTCAAAAGCACTTTGCTTCCATCTGGTAAATGAATCCTTTTCTTCTCTCCTTTTTGAGTGACTTTCTCTATCCAAAAGTCCGCTTCTGATTGCAAAATCTCTTGATCAGAAAAGTGATCATTTCCATTGAGAAGTAGAAAACCAATGGAACCAAAAAATACGGTTATCAAAATCATCGCAATCCTGAAAGATGGGAAGGTTAAGAAATACCAGAATCTACTATTTTGACTTTCTTTGCTTGAATTAATAGTTATTCCTTTTGATGATTCTCCTTCCCTTGGTTCTTCAAGTTGTGCATCTATGGCATCCCAAAGCATATTCGCTTCTTCCTCTTCCAATGTTGCATTATTCCCTTCTAAGATCCAGATCAAAGCTTTAGCTTCTTCTAGAACCTCTACTTTATCGGGGTTGGATTTGATCCAGTTTTCCCAATAAAGACTCTTGACATCTTTCTCATGCAATACCCAATCCCTAAAGGTGCTGTCCGATAAAAAGTCCTCTATATTTTCGAATTGTTTTTTCAAGTCTATTTCAGTTATAAATAGAAGGGGAACAACTCTTTAGAATCTCATCGGTCAATGATAAAAAAAATCAAAAAAAAGAGCGACTTATAAAAAGCCACTCTAATCTACCTAAAACAATTTTTGTTAACGTTTGTGAACCAACTATTTTAAATTCACCAATAATTTTTCATTTTTCATACTCAACTTTAGCGCTTTCATTGCTTTCATGATCAAGTTATAAAGTGATGGAACTTGCATGTCCAAGGTTTCAGCAATTTCCTCATAACTTAATTCTACAAAATACTTTAAATAAATGGCTTCTCTTTGACGTGCTGTCAATTGACTTAAGGCATGAGTTAGGTCTTCATTCATTTGTATGCTTGACTGATGTTGGACAAGTAGATCAATATAAGAGTGTTCAATAAAGTAAGTATCCGCACAGTCTTCTATGGTATCAAACTTACGTTCAGCACTGATTCTACGAATCAATTCTCGTCTAAATGCAGTAATCAAATAAAACTTAATAGATTTTTCAATTTTGACCTTTTCTTTACTTTTCCATAAACTCACAAATGTATCTTGGATTACATCTTCAATAAGGGCCTTGTCCTTTGTAAACTTACATCCATATTTAAAAAACTCCTTTACAAAGGTTTTGAAAACAAAGCCAAAAGCTGTACGATCGCCCATCGAAATCAGCTTCCATATCTGCTCATCAGTTAATTTTTTGTAATCCATGGCTTTTGGGTTTAATGTATCTCATTTGACGATATTTTAGATTGGATACATCTACGTACACCATTTAATCTATCACCAACAAAGCCTTTGATAAAACTTGCGCTTATCAAAAATGCGTATCTACAAAATTAAAACTCTTCGAAACCCAACTTCCCTGTACCTCCCTGTAATACAGAACCTTTATTAAAAAATGTAGGGTTACTGAATAAAAAATTAGACTAACTCAATACCTCGATGGAAAAGGCAATACCTAAATCCGAAAAGACAACAGTAGCTTTATCATCCAAAATAGACTCAATTTTCAGAGATTAAAAGGATACAAATTTATACAAATAACTTATTCCACTTATTCCGAAATTGACCAGCAGTAATCTTTTCTTGGTAGGAATTAGCTGTTGAGTTGTAAATATTGTGCATCATAAAACTCAATCAATTTCCAACAATTGATTAGGGTAAACTTTATTCAGTTTAATCGGCTGAGAGCTGTCACCTTGATAAGAAACATACCATTTATCACCTAAGCCCAAATAACGAACATGAGACAATTTAATATCATGAGCATCCAATAAATACAACACAGAATCTTGACTGGTAATCTCCAAATTCTTTAATACCATGTTTTTGGCATCATCAGCCCTAAAAAGTTGTTTACTATTCACCACCGCATTATCAATTTCAAAATTTTCCATGGGGGATTCTGGGATACCTGTCACATTTATAAAGGCGGCAGCATTTTCAACAATGATATCTTTAGCATATATCTGTTTAAATGTAGGTGTGAGGTGGTCTTTTTCCCTTGGAGGAAACCTAGATGCCAACTCACCTACATACAGCTCGCTACCAAGCATATCCCATCTAAAAGCAGTGTGTCGTAAATTCATCCTGATCCTTTCATAGTAAAGGTTTTCACCCCCGCCACCTCTGGGTCTACGGGTTTTGAACCTGATTCCTACTCCTGTGTTATCAAATACACAGTCATGGACATATAAATTCCTGATCCACCCTGCTGTTTCACTCCCAACAGTGACCCCACCATGTCCCTCTTGTGCTAAACAGTGCCGGATCACAACATTCTCCGTTGCTTTATTTACCCGAACACCATCTTCGCCCCTTCCAGCTTTGAGTGTAAAGCAATCATCTCCATTGTTCAGGGTAGCATATTCAATCAAGACATTTTTGGAAGATTCTATATCAATCCCATCACCGCGTGGAATCCCAACAGAATTCACGGTCACACCTCGAATAATTACCCCATCACAATACACGGGTACAATATTCCAAAAGGCCGTTCGCTCCAAGGTGATTCCTTCAATGAAAACATTTGTGCATTCAGTAGGAGAAACAAACATGGGTAAGAAAATAGACTCTCCATCATGCCCTTCATAGACTCTCTGAGATACCGGAATATCCATTGGAACAAAATTCTCAACCACATCTTCTGTCATCATCTGCTCACGAACATTACCTTCTTCTGGACCATAGAGTATTCCTTTGCCCGTAATGGCAATATTATCTTCTCGATAAGCATAAATACATGCTCCCAAAGACATCACCTCAACACCTTCATGTCTGGTAAAAACAGCAGGTCGATAGTCCACCAGCTCCCCACTGAAATAAAGCTTTGCACCATCCTCAAAATGTAGATTAACATTGCTTTTGAGGATGATTCGGCCTGCTTTCCAAATACCTTTTGGAATGATTACCCTACCACCTCCAGCTGAATTCACATCGTCGATGGCGGCCTGGATCACATCAGTTATTTTCTCCCCCGGTTTAGCGCCAATATCAAGAATGTTGATCACAAAATCAGGGAAGACAGGCCTCTTGAAATCAGGCATATCAAATGGAGCATTTATAGGGGCGATATCCACTGGAAGATGCATAGCACCCACTTGATTTGCATGAGGTATCAACTCCAATCTATCATGATCTACCCAGGCTTCTTCATTTGATTTACATGAAAAAAAAGCCACAAAACACCCCAGTAATACCGACTTATTATACCACATCTCATCTAAACTATTAAACTTTCTCTTCTTGCAAGCAAATCTCAATGGTAAGCTACCTACCTAGTTTCAACCTTTTGGTATTCAATTCACCACCATTGATCAAATACAACAAAGGCACTGGCCTATCTGTACCTTCAACAAAGGTTGGTCTACTTTGCCAAGGGGTCACGGATAACACGTTAGTAAAATCCATCCAGAATTGTAACCTAGCAGGCTTCAAGCCCCAGGTCAGGTGAAAATGATTTGATGGCGCGTATTGCTTGTATTCTGTCATGGTAGCGTACTTTGGTACTACAAAAGTGTGAGGCCATGTAGGATTTGCTGTCTGGCGGATGGCTTGAGCAAAATCATTTGGCAATTCAACTGTCTTTGCTTCATCCCAGACCATAGAAAACATACCAGAAAGGGAACTGAAAGCCAATCTTGCTGCTACTCCTTCTATCCCTCCAGGTGATATAAAGTGAACGGAATTTCCTAAGTAATAGAAATAATCCACTGCTTTGGGAAATGAGATCTTTGACATAATTTCATGCTCAGTTGCTCCTGGCTTAGCTGCCCAATCAAATGATGCTGACCCAGAGTTGACCCCATCCACAAACCCTTTTTCTAACCAAGTTTCTGAATGATCTACCTCCAATTGATTCTTTTCAGCAAAGTCTAAAAGATCCTGTTTTTCCCAAACTTTTCTAAAATCCATAAACAAAGGCGGATTCCCTCCTGAAAGCCATGTCATAAACAATTGTGTCAAAAGTGCTTGCGCATCTGCTTCAGTAGCAAATGGAGTAATTGGCTTAGGACCATTATGGTCAAAAGATGAATTGAATAAGGACTCCATGATATCTGCCACAGGCTGCTGAATAGCACGAGCATCAGAACCCCATTCCAATTGACTCATAAAACCTCCCCCTACAGCGTCAAGCTCTACCATCAAATCTCTAACGATAAGATATAAAGCCAAGCTCTTATCTAGTAGTTCGCTGTCTTTCTCCAATTCTGGCAACTCAATCCTGCCTTTGGCATGTCCTTCAAGCCAAGTTCTCAATTTTTTGAGTTCAGCTTTATCATAGGATTCTTTTTGGAGCATATCAGCAAGTAGCTTCATATCCAGTCTGGTGATCTCCAGACCAAATTGATTCCTCGTTTCCAACACATGTGCCAATGCAGTCTCCATACCCATAGAGTCATGACCAAAAATCACAATTCTTCTGCCTCTTAAACCCATGAAAGTAATTGCGGCATAACACCAATCCACCAAGTTTTCTAATGTTTCAGCATCCATTTGAGGAGATTGACCAACGTCTGGCCACCTACCAACATTGATATGTGTCAACTTACCAAACTGGGCAATCGCTCCTGCAGTCGCATGTGTATAGACCACACCTGGTCTTGGGGCACTGTTGCCAGTAGTAAAATTGATAGGTGTATCCTTCGGGAAATGGGCTAGCAGTGAAAGTGTAGTCAACTGAGGAAATGACCAGGTGTCTGGAACACAAACCAAAATATTTACCCCTGCCTCTTTAAACTGCCTCGCAACTTGATCTGCTTGACTTTCTGCATCAATCAAAATGTCAGAATATACAATTTCTACAGGAGTACCGTCAGGTTGAAGTATTTTATTGGCAAGCATTTCCGAAGCATTTTTCACAATATTGATACTTCGCTCTCTGCTTTGCTGATCAATTCTAGGATCACATGGTGCAAAAACTCCAATTACTGGGGCGCCAGTCTTTTTGTTCACTTCCCTTGATAATAATTTAGCATTCATAGCTGTCTCTTTTAATTATTCATTTTTCTAAACTTAACTCTCGCTATTTATCTCCTCACCCTTTCCACTTTGTCTTTTTATTTTTTTGATTTTTATGTTTAACTCCTATTTTTTTTTCTCCCGAACCCACTCAATAGGAATCCAGTCAGAAATATCACCATAGTACCCATCACAATAGTAAGGTTAGCATGAAGTGGATTTTGGAATTTTTCTAGCAAACTACTTTCAAAAACTAACCCCGATAAACTCATCCAAGAGATCAGAAGGACCCCATTGACTACCGCTATCAGCGCTTCAATTTTATTTACATTTTTTGCCATATAGCCAAGTAAAAACAAACCAAGAACTCCCCCACTAAAGATGGAAGACAATGCCCACCAAGCATCCAAAGCACTGGTGACATTGGTCATGGCTAAGGCAACACCGATGCTGATCAGCCCCATAAAAAGTGCTGAAATCCTCAAAACTTTAAAACTGGAACTTGTGGTTGGATTTTTTGAAATGTATTTCTTATAATGATCTGAAAGGATAATCGTCGATGAGCTATTCAAACTTGTAGATATTGTACTCATACCTGCTGCGAAAATGGCTGCAATCAATAAGCCAGTGAATCCAGTAGGAAGGCCGTTTACGATGAAATATGGAAAAATCTTATCTGCGGCCTCCATAGGTTGCAAGTCCGCAGGTAACATGTTCATATCGGATTGGTAATAGACAAAAAGGGCTGTTCCTATCATGAAAAACAACAAGGACACAGGTACATAAAGTAAGCTCCCAAACCATGTGGACTGTACTGCTTCTTTTTCATTTTTAGCACTCATGTACCGCTGGATATAATTCTGATCAATCCCAAAGTTTTGGAGGTTGATAACAAATCCATATATCAAAATCACCCAAAAAGTAGCACTCGTAAAATCCAATTCTAAGCTTCCTAAGCTGAATTTATCATGGGCTTTGGCAACCTCAATTGCTTCAGGCACACCTCCTGGGATTTGACTGATGATGATGAGCAAACATAAAATGGCTCCAGCAATCAAAATGATCCCCTGTATGGCATCTGTCCAAATAACCGCTTCAATTCCCCCTAATGCCGCATAAATAATCACAGAAAGGCCAGTAATGATGATAATCCAAGTAATGTCCCAGCCCAGCAAGGCATTCATCGGAAGGGCCAAAAGGTAAAGAATTGATCCCATACGTGCCATTTGGGTCAGTAGATAACATACCGAGGCATATGTTCTAGCCCAAGAGCCAAACCTTACCTCTAGATAATAATATGCCGAAACACTGTTGATTTTCCTATACAAAGGAATAAAAAGCTTTATTGCAATATATGCTGCAATAGGAATCGTCAAGCTAAAGACTAAACTATTCCAATTGCTCAAATAAGCACTTCCAGGGAGGGCCAAGAAGCTGATACTACTCACAAAGGTGGCGAAAATAGACATTCCAATAGCCCAAGTGGGTAACTTACCACCTCCAGTCACGTAATTTTCAGGTGTCTTATTTTTCCTGAAATAGAAAGAGATTCCAAACAAGAGAATACCTGCCATGTATCCAAAGAAGATAATCAAGTCAAGTATTTCTATTTGATCTACCATTATGCTAATACAGACTTAATGTTTTCCACAGCTTTTACCACCTGGTCTCTCTCTGATTTTTCAAATCTATGCAAGGGAGAGGCCATAAAATCATTACAAATTCCCAAAACAGACAATGCTGCTTTTACTCCTTTCAAGTACGAAGAGCCGTATTTCCCAATGGTATAGAGACTATCTGAAATGAGCATTACTTGATTATGAAGTTCTCTGACTTTTTCCAAATCTCCTGACTGCGCAGCCTCATACAAGGACACATACAGCTTTGGGAAAATATTGGCACCTCCATTGACACCACCTGCTGCACCCATCATCACTGCTTCAGCCATTATCTCTTCAGGCCCTACCCAAAGTGTAAACTCTGACTTATCCTTCATGGTATGGATTAGCTTATTGAAATAAACAGCATTTGCTGAACTGTCTTTAATTCCAATAATTCCTTCTAATTTTGAAAGTTCTGCTACCGTTTTTGGTTCTATTACTGTTTTGGTATGCACGGGCATGTTATACAAAAACAAAGGCAAAGGAAGTCTTTGGTTTAAGTCTGTGTAGTATTCTATCAGCTCAGGTTGAGATAATGCATAATAGTATGGAGGGGCAGCGACACAAGCAGCAGCTCCAGTATCTGAAGCCGTCTGGGCCAATTTCACACTTTCTACAGTAGAAGTGTCTGTGATACCCACAAGAACGGGCACTCTACCAGCTACGATTTCACATGTTTTCTGGGTAAGTTCGTGTTTGAGCTTATTGGAAAGGTTTGTGGACTCTCCTGTAGTACCCAAAATAAAAACACCATGTACTCCACCATCTATCACATGGTTTATCAACCTAGCCAACCCCTCCAAATCCAAGGTATCATCATCCAACATCGGTGTGATCATTGGGGGGATAATTCCTCCTTTTATATTGAAGTTAGGCATGGAGTTTAATTTCATCGTCTTGGAAGTTTAGTAGTTTGAAAATCTTTCAACAAACTTAGTCTCTATCAACAATGAGCCATCCTGTACTTACTTGATTGGTTTTTTGGGAGGGGTTTAGATTTTAGAATTTAGAATCAACAAACAAGTGTCCTGTAATTTCAGGACAAGACATCGCTGTCTTGAATCTTCTGCCTTATACCTGTGTTCATATCCATCACTTAAATGGCATCCATACCTGCATCTCTCCTTCTCCTCGGTTTGCCCAAGCGTAATAGGGGATCAGGGTTAGGTTGGCTCGGTTTGAATAATCTTTGTTCAAAGGGTTGTACAGTTTTTTGTTCCAATCTATCTCTGACTGAAAGATTGCTTCTCCTTTAAGCACCAAGAATTTGCTTCCTTTTACATCCATCCATTCTGTGGTAAACTCGCTCTCAGTGTCAAATATTAAATCATCCACCTGCTTTCCTTCAGGCAAGTCCATTGATTCTACACAGTACACGATAGGTCCTCTTTTAACAACGAGTTGGTTTTTGCTCTCTTCTACAAGTGGGTGAGATGCTAGAAATTGTACAGGCATTTCCAATACCAATTCTACTTGATCTCCTTTTCTCCACTGCCTGGCAATAGGTACATATGTTCCCGATTCAAGTTTATGTTTTTGAATTTCTCCATTCACTTTCAAAGAGGCTTTTTCACACCATCCGGGAATTCTCATATGAATAATGAATTCATCTTTTGGAGCTTTATCGATTGTCAAATTGATAGTTTCATCCCATGGATATTCCGTGGCTTGACTAAGTGACAACTGTTCTCCATTGGGCAACCTTGTATTCAATGAATTGCTTCCAAAAAGATTCACAAAAAGCCCTGTCTCAGAAATGCTGTAGGCATAATTATTCACTTGCGCGAGGGTTCTTGCTACATTTGGAGCACAGCAATTACTTTTGGAAATGTATCCTTCTCTGGTATTTGGCCACCTAAGCTCATAAGGAAAATCAAGTTTTGCACTAAGCGGATTATTGTAAAAAAACTCCGTCCCTTGTAAACTGACACCTGATAGGATACTGTTATAAAAATTCAATTCCATCACATCGGTATGCTTTGCATCTTGAGTGAGCTGCAACATCCTCCAGTTCCATAACATATTACCAATATTGGCACATGTCTCATTGTGCGCTGAAGCATGCGGCAGTTGATAGGCTCTGCCGAACGACTGATGGGTTTTTTGAACAAGCGTCGGATCATAGGAAGTACCATCTGGAGAAACACCATCATACAAGGCTCCACATCCTCCATTGACATACATTTTCCTAAACACTACATCTTCCCAGATTGAAAGAAGGTTTTCCAGTAGGATATCCTCCCCTGTTTCTGCATAAAGATCCGCTACGCCCGCATAGAGGTATGTGGCCCTTACAGCATGCCCCATAGCCACTTTCTGATCTCTGAATGGGCTTCTATCTTGATTATCATCTGTTCCATCTTCTGTCTTCCCCCTTATATCAATCAGGTTTTGCGACAACTCCAAATACTTCGGGTCTCTAGTAGTCCTGTACATTTCAGTCACTCCCATATAATGCGAAGGACATATGGCATTTCTGGCCAATTCTGGTGAAGCATCCTTATAAAAGTCATAGAGAAAATCCGCAACCCCTATGGCTACATTGAGAAAATTATCTTTTCCTGTTGCCCTATAGTGAACGCATGCCGCAGTCATCAAATGACCCATGTTGTATTTTTCGAAACTCAACTGCTTCTGAACTTCTTCAGGACCAAGAGTACCCCAGCGCTCTTCTATCAGTAAAGGGGTATGTAAATAACCATCCTCCCTTTGAGCTTTCTTAATCAGAGCAATAGCTCTATCCATTTCCTTGTCAATATCCTTATCCTTTGTCACAGCATAAAGTGAAGCCATGGCTTCGAATACCTTATAAAAATCCCCATCGTGAAATGAAGGTCCTTTAAATTCCCCTTGAATTTGACCTGCTGCAATCTCAAAATTTCGCACTGCATGGTTGATTTCTGCGTCATGGTAGAGGCTCCACATAAAGGGAATTGTTTTGTCACGAGTCACATCAAATCGTTCCTTCCAAAAACCACCTGTCCACTTCACATCCTGCATATTTACACTTTTGAGCTTTGCAAAAGGACTGTCATCCGTATTTACAAGAGCCTTTTGCTGGCCAAATGTATCGCTTGCAAAGCAGGTGCTTCCCAGTATCCCTAGCGTTAAAATCAAAGCATTCTTATTCATTATTAATGGTTTTATGATGGTCTAAATAAACTTCTAGTCAAGAGGATTATTTTTAGAATTTATTTTGGTCAATAGTTAATTGGGTAAATTCATGAATGTTGAATGGATTACAAGTCAACACTTCTTTGGGCTATCAGTTGCCTTGGTATCTGATGTACTGATAAATGATCATTTAGATCTCTTATTAGAAACCGATCAGCTATCCTTCAATCCCTATCCCCCAAACCCTTTTTCTCTTCCAAACTGAAATCCAAAAGATTGATAATGTCTTTTTCTCTATGTGCGGGAATAACTTTTAGGTTTTCAAGCTTCCCGTTTCTCAAAGTCCCTGACACGGTAGTTTGGTAAGCAGCATGGAGTTTAAAATCCACGTCCCAGTCTTTTGGCCATGCAGGAAATAGTAAGATCTTTTCTTCGAGTGTTTGCAATAACATTTCCTGAACTCCTATCATCCCCGCACCTCCCCAATTGTGATCTGGTACCCAATCAAAGCCTGGCCCCCAAAACGCTGAAAACCTCCTCCCTGAATCTGCCATTTTCTTTAAAGTCAAACTCGCGGCCTCTTCCACCATACCCATCCTGGCGGCGAAAATATTATCTTGCTTCCATCCCACATGACTTCTAAATTTTTCCACATCTGGATCATGGTGCCATGTGTTCCAGGCAAAATCCAGATCGGGCAAACCTAAGCCATAAAGCTTCCAAGGATAGACTGGATACAATTGTGGAGACTCTGTATTGTTCACCCTTTCCCAAATTTTTGCTGGAGAAAGAAGGGTATGCCCATTGATCTCTCTGTAATTCAAAGGAGGAATTCTAGCAAGAAATTCTTCCCAATGAGATTTTTGATCCTCATCCAAGTAGCCCTCTGGTAATTCCAATAACCTTTGCGTGATTACCTTCAATCCTGAAATGGTGGAGTTGGCATTATATGCCATTTTATAGGTTTCGTTTGCTGTGCCTGGGTACAATACCAAATGCCCTTGCTGATCAAAAACTTTCGCCCCTCGGTTCCTAGCTAGGTATTGATAATGCTCGTCAAAGAACTTCAAACAACTTTCTATAAAGGCGATGTATTTACTGATATCCTGCCCATCATACCTTTCCAATTCAAGCATCATCAGGCAAAATTCTAAAACCGTATCCCATTGGTATTCCAGCCAAGCATTGTACTGCATACCTGGGTCATAATCTTCGGGTCTCTTCCATCCATACTCTGCTGGGTTGGGAAGTCCAAAGTTTTCTAATTGCTCTGTAAAGCTTGCTCCTTCATGTCCCCAATACACCGCTGTTCTCAATTCGGCATTTTTTAGGAGATTCAGGTAAAAATCAAGTTGGGAAGGAAGCAAATCAAAATCCCCACTAGCTAACAAGGGGAAATAAACCAATCTTTGATTTTGAGCTGTCATGGTACCTCCACCCCAATTTCTGTGGTCGGGAGTGTACTTGTAAGTACTGTCTGTGTAGTATGGATCAACCGTAAATAGTCCCCCATTGAATTTGGTAGGATACTTTCCGTATGCGTTGCAAGCCAACATATAGCGAAATAGTTGATAATTCTTCCCCACATTCCAAACTGAATCATTCATACGCTTTCCAGGATCTATCAATACATGGCTTCTATCCCAAAAATTACTCCACCACTTTCGGGTTAAGGCCTTGTTTTTTTTCCAGGTGTTTGATTTATTTTCAGCTTTGAATTGCTCCAATTCGTTAAGCCATTGCTTTTGATCGGTTGTCTGATTGGTATGTAAGTAAATAGCTATTCGATGCTGTTTGGATGGCTTCTCGCTTTCCAACCCCCAAGCTTCATAAGCTGTATCCTGATATTGCCCACTGCGCTTTTTGGAAACCTTCAGCCCTTTCCCTCCAATCCATCCACCAAATGTCAGGTTTGCTACAGGATTGTACAATTGTTCTTTTACCTCACTCAACTGTTGTTGGGCTACAGCAATATCAAATACAGTGGGTTCTGCTTTGTTTCTATGAAAAAAAAGCACACCATCTACATCAAAATCTATTTGGTCAGCATACGTGATCACTTCCCCCTGGGGTGCCCATTTGTAACTGTTGGCATTATTGGCCTTCCCTGTTACCTTGAGGTCTTTGTATCTCCAGGATTCATAGCTAGCCGTCATGCTGATCGCTTGCTGTGAAGCTACTTCCAGGTGAATGATAGGGCGATGTACATCTACCCAAATCTCGATTTTGGTGTCTCTGGCTTGGATTTCGAGGTAACCATCCTTCAGAACGAGTTCCTGCCTGAAGCTATCCGAATCTTTAAAAGGGTTTGGAGATAACTTGACACGGGTTCTACCGAGCTTGAGCAGGGTATTGTTCTCATCAAAAGTACCCGATCTTCCCATGTAAAAAATCAACTCCCCATCCTCAACCCAAACATTAAGTCCTATATCTCCACCACCCACAGGCATGGACTCCCCAGCATTTGAACTGGGAGAATTCCAAACCGGGTTGTACTGGTCCAAAATAGACAGGTCTTGTGAATATGCATTTAGGGAAAGTACAAGTCCCACAACCAAAATAATGTAAAATCGGAAAGGTTTCATCAAAGGTCAAATTATCAAAAGCGATTTGCCTTTCTTTCCTGTGGTGTGCTGTAATGTGAGATTAGTATTCACACGCAAATACCAAGGGACAACTTATTTAGTTTCTAAATCAAATAATTCATTAAGCCTATATTAGAAAAAATAAAATAATACCTAGACTCATTTATTTAAGTTAAATATCTTGCAGTTATCAGCTGTTTACTTCTACTTAGGACGTGCTGAAAAACACCAACTGGAGAATAAATTTTTAAAATTTTGATGAATCCTAGATTTAATAAGGATTGTTATTTAAGCAGGTACAAGCTTATTCAATAAACCAGCTTGATTTGTGTGCTCCTTAAAATTTCAATAAGCTCACCAATCATCTGTCCGAAATGAAGACAAGGGAAGGCCTGCTGTGCTGAAAACTTCCGCGTTTGTAAAATCTTTGAAGGCGTACCTGATGGCTACAGGTTTGGGTACTTGGGAACTACTGAGTTTGATAGACTTTCTCTCCAGCACAGCTTGAGCTGGATGAAAAACCCTGTCTTCACCTGCCAACTCAAATCCATGAACTTCCTTTCCATAAGAAGTAATTCCTGTAGAAACCTGGTCAAAAGATATGGTTACTACACTTCCATCAACTGCATGGGCATTATAAACTGGACCAGCAAATTCAAAACCTTTCAGCCCATAGGTATTTGCCAATGCCCAGTAGGCAAAGCGATGCCCTACCTCCTTCTTTTTAGCTGGATGGATATTATCTTCTTCTCCAATATCCAGCAGTACGACCATGCCAGAGTTTGGGATCTTGTCAGCTGACTTGCGTTGCGCATCCCTAAGGTATGCTGAATTGTTCTTTGTGATCACTTCATTGGGAGTGAATTGGGCATAATTAAAAGGGGCAATCTGTGCAAAGTAGAAAGGAAATTCTCCCGCTTCCCATTGTCCTCTCCAAGCGCTGACCATTGAGGGAAAAAGATGCTCATATTGATCTGGCCTATCATAATTGGACTCTCCTTGATACCAAATTACCCCTGCGATTCCATAGCCAATCACTGGAGCCAGCATCCCATTGTACAATGCGGTTGCCGTTCTATTTGGCTCTTTGATATTGCTTTTTTCTTTTGGTAGGTTGATCTCGGGAAATTGCTCCAACATGTCACTATCCATCCAGGCTTCAATATTGGATCCTCCGTAAGACACCTGTATTAATCCCACTGGAATGTCCAAAACTTGGGTCAATAGATTACCAAAAAACCAAGCTGTTGCGCTAAAATTAGACACAGTTTCTGGATTTGGCACTTTCCATTCTCCTTCAAAATCTTCCATAGGAATCAATTCAGCTTTGCGGGGAACGGTGATCATCCTGAGTAATGGGTTTTTCGCAGTTACAATTTGCTCCTGCCCTCCAGATATGGGCTGTCCGGGATAGCCTTTGAGGGGCATCTCCATATTTGACTGTCCCGAACATAGCCAAACTTCTCCTATTAAAATCCCTGTCAAAACTACCTCCTCTCCTTCACCTGCCTGTATTCGGAGCTCATAGGGGCCTCCTGCTTCTGGCGTTGGGATTTCTGCTCTCCATTTACCATCTGCGCCAGACCTAGCTTCTACGACATCATCTGACCAAGTCCCCTGAAGAAAGACCTTCTTCCCTGGATCTGCCCATCCCCAAACTTTGACATCGGCATTTCTCTGCAATACCATGTCGTTGGAAAAAATCGATGGAAGCCTTACCTGAGCCATCGCCCCATATACCATCCAAAACACTAAGAGGATCGAGAAGATGGCTGATAATTTGATTTTCTTCATGTTTTACAATTTTTTTTTAAACGCAGTGGAGAATGGAGCTAGGGGTAAAGCGCTAATCGTTAGGAGATTAACGTTAAACCTTAAATATTGAGCGTTAAGATTTAAATTGATTGAAATATATTTTCATATTAAAGCAAGCTCATTTCTCTTTTTTGTCAATGCTCACCGGGCCAATAAGTCCTGATGGCATTAGTGGGTTGTTCTTAATTCTTGATAGGTCAGCTACTGACCATGTGATTGGATCTGCGTTTGGGTCATTGAAGTCTCCAATAATCCTGTTTGCCCAAGTATTGCTGACTTTGATGATGAGTTCATTATTGCCTTTTTTGATAGCTTTAGAAATGTCCACAGCGAAAGGAAAAGTCCACGCTACACCACAATTTTGACCGTTTACAATTACCTCTGCCAAATAATTTACTTCTCCTAAGTTCAACAAAAGTGGTACTTGAGGAATTTCATCCATCTGAAATTGGTTTTGATAGCTTGCTGTACCAGAATAATATCGAATGGAAGGCTTTTCATTTTTGCTCCAATCTTTTAGAACTGTCCATTCTTGTTCTTCTGTTGGCCCCTTGTATGCTGGATCAAATTGAACTTTCCAGGGTGATGATATCCTTAGGAATTCAGAAAACTTCAGGTCATTACTTCCTTCTGAACTCCTTGACTTAGTAGTTTTTTTGTCAAAAATCACAAATAGCGACTCATTTTTATCCAAGGTCAAAGGAATAGTTGTATTTCCATTATTAGCTACCCAGTTTTTGACTTCTCTATACTCATCCTTTACAGGGTCATAGATTTGCGGGATTTTCCCTGTAACCCTAAAAGTCCATTCCATCTGCCGCTTTTCTTCTAGCTGATTGGAAATAAAATACACTTCTTCTTGCCCAGACTTTCTATGGCTCCAAGCTACGCCATGATTTCTTTCTCTCCCCTTTTGCCTTGCAAGTACATCCGCTGGAATCCCAATATCTTCTAAACTCTCCTGCAAATAAGGCAACTGAATTATTTTCCCTTTTCCAATACTCCATTGGTTGAGACCTGTTTGATGAGTAGGATCATAGCCCTTCCAAAGTATATTTACAAGTTCATCATATTTCCCTTTTCCTTCTTGATCCAATGCTAAACTTGGAGAACCTGTTGGCGGACTATCCACCATGATTGTAGCACCAGCATTGACCAGTTCCCATATTTTTTTCAATACATTATAAGATACCTTATCTGCATTTGGATTCATTTTTCTATTTCCGGGAAATACCAAAACGCTATACTCCATCCCTGTAGACAAGACTACTTTACCATCCTTGACAGAGGCCAAGTTGAGTAATGCATCGGGGTTAAAAGAATCGTATTTGTATCCTCTAAAGGCATCCGTCCAGTCCTCTGCCAATGCTATATTGGATCCATGAGTTACTCCTTTCGGTCTTTGGTGGGTGGGCTGGTTTTCATTGGCCCATCTTGAAGCCTCTTTTTGCATCACCTTCTCTCCTACCAAACCTGGTAAGAAAGGTGCCAATCGATCTGGCAATACCGCCCTACTTGGCAATCCTTCTCCAGTAAACACAGCCAAATCTATCACTGGCTTTCCCTTTTGCAAATGATATTGGACACGCTGAGCATAATCAATCCATGCTTTGCCGGGCTTCCACCAAGTCTGATCTCGCTGAAAATACAACCCAACACCATCTAAAGTCATTCCAGGCTTTCTATCCAGCCAAGGATTGTGAACAAATACGTGATAGAAAAACCGATTGATTCCCAAAGCATAATTTCTATCTCCAATCGTCTTGAGGCTTCCTGGATGCTCATCCCAATCCATTCTCAACTGGGTAAATGCCTCTGCTTGGATGATTTGCTTACCATAGATATGGCCACCAGAAATAGCATCCAGCATGTCATTGGGTTTGTCATGTGTAGGGCTATTCAGCCAAAACTCTCCACCAGGAAAATCTACTTTGCTAAAATGGAGCAAGCCATCACTTATCATGGTAGGCGCTACATTTTCTGCACTGAACTTTATCTCATGGGTAGCTGCTTCACTTCTCATGATTTCAAAAAAGACATCTACGATCAGTTCAGAAATCGTCTGTCTGACATCATACAAAACCTGCTCTGAAAATTCTGCTCCATTTATGGGAAATCCTGCCATAACAGGGAGGTAGGGCTTTAAGTTATATCCCCTCCTTTTCTGGAATTCCTCCAAAAAGTATGGTGACCAGTTTTGGCTCCCTGCCTCCCAAGAGTCTATATGCAAAAGGGATAACACGCTCCCCGTTAAGTTAGGCCCAGCCACTTCTACAGCCTTTCCAAACCAAGAATCAAACTGTAGTTTTACTGCTTCTGGATTGAATTTATCAACTTCTAGCCCAAGTCCACCCCCACCTGTAGCGTTGGTATGCCCTGTAGAGGTATGTCCAAATCTTATCACTTTCCAATGGCCTTCAGGAGCTTCCCAAGAGAGGTTTCCATCAGCGTCCATGCTGTCTGAAATATCTATCACTTGCTCCAAGGGTGCCGCTTCTCCAGTATGGATTTCAGCATCTGTGGTTTGAGGACTGATTCTCCAAACCAGTCCCGACTTACCTTCAAAATCCCCAATTTTGGGTTCTTCACTTAACTCAATGGTTTTGACCTTTAGAGACGGTTTCCATTTGGCAGCATCCAAATCTTCGGATCCTGGTTCAGTACCTTCGGGATCATAAACCAAGCGAAAATGCGTAAAAGTAGCAGCTTCTATGGCATGTGTATAAGCTGCATCCCAATCCTGCCATCCATGTCTGGGAGGTACTAAACTTGTCCAGGTAGCATAATTTCTGCCATCATTGCTCACTTCTAGTTTCAATCGCTGTGCCTGATAGCTATGTGACCCACCTACCTTTATCTTAATATTCCTAAGGGTAAATGGCTCTTCAAACACATACTCAATCCAAGCTGGCTCATTGGTAGAAAAAGTCTCGTCCTTGGAATCATCCAACAAAAATGTCAAATCCTTGTCAGAGATATTGCTACTGACCTTAGGCCGAACAAAACTTGATTTTCTATATTCCTTTTCGGGGACAGGATAAGCAAACACAGCCACATCTTTGTAGTAATCCTCCTTGGTTTCAGGTTGCTCCAAAGACATCTCTATCAATTTTCCACCTTGTACATTCACATCTGTCCAAACTAACTTCTGCATAGACAACTCTGGGGTCACCCATGGTCCCCCCGCTACTGCAAAACCATCACAAGAATGCATGGCAATTTGTAAGCCTAACCTATCCGCCTCATGCAAAGCATGTGACACCATTTCCCACCATTCTGGACTTGTCTGTATGATGGGAGGATCGATCAAAGGGGGTTCTTTTGGTCCCCTAATTGACATCAGGTATGCGCCCGCTAAACCTGCTTCTTTCATCGCTTCCAAATCAGCCGTGATCCCTTCTTTTGAATAGGCCCCATACATCCAATACCAATAAGCCCATGGCTGTGAACTCTCATAGGTAGGTTCGAAAAAAGTAGCTTCATGGTGCTCATTTCCCTGACAAGCTATAAGCATCATAATCAATAAAAAGCACTTTAGTATCTCTTGGATTTTGTTCATAGGGAGTAATGATAAGTAATTAAGAGTTCTTCCAATTTGAATGATAGGTGGATTAGGAGCTAGAAAATTAGAATGTTTTAATATATTGATTTATAAATTTTTACAACCATTTAACTATAAATGGATTTAATCATAAAGTTGATTTAAATACCTGAAACAACAAAGATGTAAGAAAGACACAATGGCACTTCTCCGCTCACCTGTCTTTCCAATAATTCTAAGTATACCTTTGCACCTCTATTGCCTTGGCCGGACACCTGCCGTAAGCTTTCTTTTAAACCTATCCCAAACTACCCACTAAAACTTCAACTCCCTAAAACGCTCTTTTTGGAATGGTGCATTTTTACTGAAAGGTTTAAGGTAAAAACTGTACCTGTAAGGTTTGGAAGGTATCTGGTATTTTTCCAAAGGCTGACCAACATCAGACCATGAATCATTCCCTCCCACTCCCATCTGTATCAGGTCTATGTTCAAAGTGATAAATCCTGCATCTTTTAATTCATAAATATGCTTGGCTTCATTGATATTTTCTTCAGTATAAGGCCATGCACTCATGCTAAGAACATGGTCTGCAATTACCGAAAGTCCTGTAGCGCTGGAATTATCCTCTAGTGTCATCCATCTTACATCCGTGCGGTTAGCATTCTCCTGAGGCATCACATAAGGTTCCATGAAATCTTCCAAAGAGGTTTGATAGATCCCTGATTGAAAGCCACTATTTCTGTCAATATAGTTTTCTAATGGTCCTTTCCCATACCAAGTGATTTCTTCCAGATTCCTTCTGACCCCAAGCTTCATACCCACCTTTGGAATATGCGGTAGATCATCCAATGGGATCATTTCATATGCTACTTTAACAGATCCAGATGGATGAACGCTATACTTTACTTGGAGCTTTGCTTTTCCTTCTATCAAGCTAAAAGTACTGGATATCAGGACAAGCTCCTCAATATAATCCACTTCCATATTTTCCAGTTTCAATGCTGGCTCATACCAAGCTTTATATTTTTGATGTGGCTTCCAGCCTTTTCTATCATTGTCAGTAAGTGGGCGGGTAAAGCTGGGTAAAACTGAGGCTAATATTTGTTCTTCGCCTTCAAAAACAAAGCTGCTCAAAGCTCCATTTTTCTTATCAAATGTAAGCTCAAAGTTCTCTGAACTCACTTTCCAAGCATCCGCTTCTGATATCGTTTCCAGTTTAGGAAGCCTTGGTGTAGCTGCAAACTCTTTTTGTTGTGCTTGTTTCAATAAAAATTGATCAATAGCAATTACATGCCCTTCGGAAGCCCACAGTTCATCCTTCTTTAAAGTAAAGGACAAGTTCAACAAATATTCATGTTTGTCAGAAAAGTTGGGCAAATAAGGTTTCACGTCTAATATCGTAGACTTCCCTGCTTCCAAGGAGATGCTAGGAATATTGTTTCGATAAATGGACTTCCCATCCTCCAATACTTCCAAAACAACCTGATAATCTGCTGTGGATTTGCCTGCATGTCGATTATGTACTTTGATGAGGTAATCCGCACTATCGACCAAAGTGCTTTCTACTGGTTGGTAAACCCATTTACATTCATACATAGCAGCTTTTGGCCTGCCATCCGAAGCGACGATTCCATTGATACAGAAATTCCCATCATGAAGCTCTTCTCCAAAATCTCCTCCATAAGCATAAAAAGGATTTCCTGCTGAATCTATTTTCGTCAATCCTTGATCTTTAAAGTCCCATATACACCCACCAATCACCTGTGGTAGCGATCGGAACTTTTCCCATAGCTCTTTCATATTGCCTGTAGAGTTCCCCATAGAATGGGAATATTCTACAAAAATTATTGGCCGCTTATCTACCTGTTGATTTACAAGCAATTCTGGTGTAAATACCCCTGGATAAAACCTGCTGACCATATCTACATAAGGTTGATCAGAAGGGACTTGTATCCTGTAGGCATGCTCGGATGGGTAATCTGGGTGATCGGGTGGAATATACCCTTCAACCCTATGGTTACCTTGAGCTGGCTCATAATGCACTGGTCTTGTAATGTCAAAATCTTTCACCCATTCAGCCATAGCCGCATGATTCGGGCCTCTGCCTGCTTCATTCCCAAGACTCCAAAAAATGATACTTGGATGGTTCTTGTCTCTTTGAACCATCCTGGTGACTCTCTCCATATAGGCATGAGTCCATTGGTTATCATTGCTCAATTTTCCTCCGATTCCGTGGGTCTCATGATTAGCTTCATCCATCACAAAAATCCCATATGCATCACAGAGTTCATAGAAATAGGGATCATTTGGATAATGGCTTGTCCTGATGGTATTGAAGTTAAACTTCTTAATTGTTTTCACATCTTCTTCTATGTCCTCTCTGGTCATAGCCTTGCCACGCTCAGGGTGGTGGTCATGCCTGTTGACACCATAAATATAGGTCTCCTTTCCATTGATCAATAACTTTCCATTGTCCTTAGAAAATTCGATTGATCTGAATCCTACTTTCGAGCTTTTGGACTCCAAACCATTTCCTAAAGAATCCTCCAAAGTCAAAACTACTGTATAAAGATTTGGCGTTTCGTCACTCCATTTCAATGGGTTCTCAACACTCGCCTCAAACATGCCAAACCTCACATTGTCCAATCTTGGATAGCTTTCATTTAGTATATCTTTGACAGTTTTTTCCAATGGCTTTTCAAAAACAGGATTATCCTGTGGGTCATACAGCTGAACTTTCAACTGGTGACCATATTGCTGCTCTCCTTTGAAATTATCGATTTTTGCCCTTAACTGAAAAACTGCATCTTGATAATCCTTATCAAGTTTTGCTTGCCAGTGAAAATCCCCAATCCTAAGATTTGGCTCTGCCATTAAGAACACTTCCCGCTGGATTCCACTTAACCTCCAGTGATCTTGATCTTCCAAATAGGATCCATCACTCCAACGTAAGACTTGTACAGAAAGGATATTTTCTCCAGGAATGAGATAAGGTGAAATATTAAATTCAGAAGGTAGAAAGCTATCTTCTCCATAGCCAACAAACTCTCCATTGAGCCAAACTTGAAACGCTGAACTGACTGCTCCAAAATGTAGCGTGGTGGTCATATCATTCCAGTCATCAGGAACTGTAAAAGTCCTTTGATAGGAACCTACCCCATTGTAATCCTTGGGGATGAATGGTGGGTTTACAGGTCTAAAGGGATATACCGCACTTTTATAAATTGGTTTATCATAACCTTTGAGCTCCCAATTGGAAGGTACATCAATTTTATCCCAGCCTTGAACCCTTTCTTTGAAAAAATGCTGAGATGCAGCTATGAGGTTTTCGGCATAAGAGAAATCCCACTCACCATTCAGCAGCATCATCCTGCTTTTATCCCTATCCCCCTCCAATGCCTCTTCTGGCGTAGCGAAGGAATAGGCAGTTGCCCGCGCAGGTGCCCTGTTGATACTAGTGACTTGGGGATCTTCCCATGGGGCAAAAGCGTACTTCCTTGGTGCTTCAGGAACTCCTGCAGGCTCTCCTGTTACAGTCTGCGCTTGGAGCAATTGAAAATTCAATGCAACAAACAATAAGGATAATGTGATAAAACTAGTTACTTTCATCTGCTACAAAACTTAATGTACTCTTCCCCAAATCCTTTGAAGTAGCCACTGCGATTCCCCTTTGACCTTTATCATTGACAGCGCAATAGTAATGATAGACTATTCCGTCATGCTTAACCACAAATGATTTATGTGCAAAAACTGAATCATAAGACTCGGAAGGCTTGATCAGGTCTTCTCCCTCCCATTCCACCCAGTGGAGTAAGTCATTGGAAACAGCGAAGCGATTGAAGGCGCCATCACCTTGCCTGTCGGGCCAGAATGCACCAAAGAAAAACATCACATAGACACCATTTATTTCCTGGATAAAGGCATCACCAGAAATCCCCTTGTGATGGTTGATCAAGGGTTCTTCATGAAACCTTTCCCAATTAATCATATCTTTGGATACAGCCAATCCGATTCTTTCTGCGCCTTTGGCTGGATTGATACTATCTCCTCGTGCATTATAATACATCACAAAAGGATACCCCAGTTTTTCCTTTTTATCCCAAATCACCGAGCTTTTGTAATGTGTGCTATTTTCCCACCACCTCACATCAGCATCATTTGCCTTCAAGACAGGTTCAGACAGTCGCTGCCACTCATGAACTTCTGTTGGGGACTGGTTCGTAAATGCAATACCTGTAGAAAGCAATCCCGCTTCATAACCTGTACTATTTCCACCAAAATAACTCATCCAGTATTTGCCTTCGTAGGGATTCCATTCATATGAACCTCCCCACTCGAAATCCTGTAATGCGACATACCCTGCCTTTTGATTCACATCCCAATCGGTGGAATCAGAGAAAGACATCAGTTTACCCTTGGTTTCCCAATCAAGTAGATTATCACTTTCTGCTAACCAAGTTTCATAGCCTCGTCCCCCAAAAATCAGGTAAACCATATACCATTTACCATCTTTCCTAAAGACACTTGGACAATCCATCATCAAGTCATCAGATGGTGGGACTTTGACAAGCCCATATTTATAAGGAGTTTTTATCTCTTCATAAATTTCTTCCATGAGCTCGGGGGTGATCTCCTGAGGTTTTACTTCACAGGCAAGACAAATTACTATCGCTGCCAAAAAACCAGTTCCTTTCAATATATCCATCAATGTAATGCTATAAAACACATGGTTAGCTAATGAATTATAAATCTAGCTTCTACAAGACAAATACCTTCCTGTGCTTACATGGTAACTTGTATGCAGGCCAATCCTCAAGCTGAAAATCAGGGGATAATGTAAAACAGATATTTGCTTATTTTAATGTTAGAAATCTCAAATCAAGCGTTTAGGATGCCATTTGGTTTCCTTTAGCTTATTTTGTCCACATTGTTACCAAGGTTTCGGTAATTGATTTTTTCTTGGGGATTGGTTCCATTGAGGTATTCTTCCAAATTCGTATAACCATCTCCATCAGAATCGATTGCCCCATCTTCAGGATTATTGGGATCAAGGTTGTATTTGATTTCCCACTCATCTGGCATTCCATCTCCATCGGAATCTACAGGTACTTCTGAGGGATCAAAAGTCAATTTGGGATAACCACCTACTTCATCTATGCTTTTGATAATTCCTGTTTTGGTCATTGGCTTTCCTGTGCGAACCATTTCTGCTACACGTGTATCGACGGCATCTCTTTTTGGCAAGGTCGCTCCTGCCTTATTCAAGACAGACTCAAAAGCATCCTCGGCAGTTTGATGTGGAGCCACTGGCCAGCCTTCAAATGGGGTGTACACCCTGGCCATCTCTTTACCGTCACTCCCTTCAGGGATCATGGAGTCTTTCGTTTCTTTCATCTTCATGCCAGCCCAATTGTCGCTGTTCAAGGCTTCATTTCCATCCATAATATTCCCTGCAACATACCATTTCCCAGGTCGGTTATTCTCCTTTGGATACCAGTCACCTTCACTCCATGCATTGCCTGGTGAATACATGCTTCTTTGTTCAATTCTGGCGAAGACCGCTCGCATATTTTCTTGGGTAGCGGGCCCTGGTTTGAAGTAATTGTTGATCAAGTTGATCATGGAAGTTTCATCTCCTCCATCTATCGTGCGGTGTCTCCAATTGTAAATCACATTGTATCTAAAATCAAATAGCCCAGACATACCTATGGAAGGATTTCTTGCTGTATTGGAAGCAAACAGGTTATAGTGGAAAGTAGCTGGATTTCCTCCCCAAGTTGCCCCAAAGGCATGTCCTTTGGCATCTAAGGCTTCACTGGAAATACACCATTGGATGGTGATAAATTCTGCAGGATCTTTGATGCGTGTGGTTTCATCCAAAGACGGCCTCATGTGTCTGTAAAGTGAAATATTCTCATCCATCCCCCAGCTTGTAGAGCAATGGTCAATGATCACATGATGGTGTGGGTTTCCGCCAATATTATCATCTCCTTGACCACCTACAGGAATGCCGCGACGGACGCGCAGGTGTCTCACAATTACATTGTGGGTATTGATGTTCAATGTCCCTGCAATACAAATCCCATCCCCTGGAGCTGTTTGACCAGCAATGGTTATATCCGGATGATTGATATCGAGATCTTCTTTAACTTCTAATGTCCCCGCCACACGGAATATCACTGTTCGAGGCCCTTCGCTTTCAATGGCCTCACGAAAACTACCAGGACCGCTATCATTCAAATTTGTGACTGCATAAACTTTCCCTCCTCTTCCTCCTGTAGTAAACATGCCCCCACCCCAAGCTCCTGGAAATGCTGGTATGGCACCTTCTGGTAACCTCGGTGGATGAGGCGGGATTTGTCCAACTTCAGCTTGAGATTTGCTTGACGGGGCATTCTGTGCCTGACATGCCGTCTCTACACTTAATAGGATAAAACAGAGCAAACAGGTGGTTATTTTAGTTCTTAGGTTTCTCATTATTATTTACTTAAACTGGTTAAATTCATTTTTAGTAATCCTTATTTCTTCGCCCTAAAGCTTGAAATCTATAGTAATTCATTACCCTTAGTATCTATTTATTTACATATTTTCTAACACGCTTCATTTCCTAAAAAAGGCTTCATTCATCCATTTGTTCTCTCTTTCTTCTCCAATAGTTCGCTAAAATAGAGCCTGACACATTCATCCAAGGACTAAATACAGCTGGTGCCAAGCCAACTGTACCAAGCTTCCCCATTGATCCTGCCAATCCAGATGCCATGCCTCCATTTTGCAATCCCACCTCCAAAGCCATTGCCCTTGAGGATGCAATATCCAATCCCAAAAACCTGCTAAACCAATACCCGAACAGATAGCCCAGTGAATTGTGAATTACTGATGCCAAAAACAGCATCAAGCCAACCTGAAGCAAGTTATCCCTTCCTGCCGCTGTGGTAACAGTGGTGAAGAATACAATTCCAGCCATCGATAAAACAGGCATAAGTTTATCTAATCTGACAACCTTTTTGGCAACCAAGTGATAAACCACCCCAAAGCATATGGCTCCTAAAAAGAAAGACAAGATTTCTAAGGATTGCATTTGAGCTAGGGTGAATATTTGAGAAAGGTAATACCAAAGCCCTGTTACAAACACAATCAAAACTAGACCTGATAAAAGGGCTAAAAGAAATATCATTTGGCGGTTACGCTTATTTGCGTGCTTTAGGTAATCGTGCAGCAATGCTGCTCCTATCGGTACCAAGACAATTTTGACAATCTCTATCATCATGTCCATGAACCTGATATCTATCAATGTACCCGCCAAGGTTTTCATCCAAAAGGGAGTTAAAATCGGTGCTAATAATGTTGCTATTGCTGTGACTGTGACAGAAAGTACTAAGTTAGCTTTTGCCAAATAGACCATCACATTGGAAGCCAAACCACTAGAACAAGCGCCCATAAGTATAATCCCTGCTGCAATCTCTGGTTCGAAAGCAAAAATCTGTGTCAATAAATATCCCAAAATGGGCATGATCGAAAATTGACTGATGATACCTACTAAGACTCCTCTTCCTGTAGATGCCAAACCAGAAAAATCTTTGAGGCTCATCTGTACGCCCATTCCAAACATCACGATTTGAACTACCCCCAAAATCAGCCATTTATTGCGTAGATCAATTGGTCCCAAATTCAAAATCTGTTCGGGAAATAGCATACCTGATAATACAGCCAAAAGAATCCAAGCTGTATATTGGTAGCCTTTGAGGGTGGGGATTTGGCGAATGGTCAAAGTTAGAACGAAGAATCCCATAAAGGCAGCCAACTTTGAAAATACTACACCATCCAAATACCAAGCTACCATGCAGGCAAGCATGGCAAATGCAGCTAAGCCAAAACCAAGTTTTAGGAAAAAATTTGATTTTGAATCACCCATTCACCTGATTGGCTAAATATTTTATTGCTTCTGGTGGACTTGAAATGATGGGTACAACTTTATCCTCTTCAGCCAAGTTATCTACTACCCTAGCCATAGATGCTTGTGCCAATAGGATCACATCCACTTCCAATGCCAAGGATTTGATCGCTTTGGAAACAATGGTATCATGCGATGCTGAATCTCCACTCATCAAAGCTTCAAAAGCTCCATAACAAAGTTTGGAGGTAATTTCAACTTCCTTTCCCAATGCTATGGCCCTTCTTTTTACCAGATCAGAAGTCGGTTCTAAGGTAGTAGATAAGGTAGCCACTACCCCAATTTTCTTTCCAGTCTGTATGCCCAGGTCAGCCATCGGTTGATCAACCCGAAGAACAGGGACTCCTATTAAAGTAGCTGCTGTCTCTACCGCTACACCTATGGAGCTGCATGTCACCAAGATATAATCTGCTCCAGCTTGCGCGGCCAAAAAAACAATCCCCACTACTCTTTTTGCTATTTGTGGAGTAAGTTCGCCTTGTGCAATTACATCCTTGATCAAGCTGTCATCCACGATATTGAAAACTTCAATTCCTTGAAGATTTTCAGCACATAATTTTTGAAAAACAGGAACTAATGTAGCTGATGTATGTACCAATCCTAATTTTTTAAAGGTCATGTTTTCTATTGTTTATTTTGACATTATTTTTCTTTAACTATCCAATTACCTGCGAACTTGTATGATAGGCTATACTTATAGGCAGCTTTGAATTCATTATATCAGACTGTCATGTTGCATCCATTTTTCCCAACTGTACTTTGACAAAATAATCCTCCTTACCTACTTGCCCACCTTTGAAATTGATCTCTAATCCATCTGCTGGTGAATTTGGAGCACTAGCTTTACAAAGTGGTGCTCCAGGAGCGAGTGGAGCTATCATCTCCACTGACTCAATCCCCAAGGCCCTGGCAATCCAACTTGATGTATCACCACCTGCAATTACCATTCGCTGAATTTGAGTTCTAGCCAATATGGCCTTTGCAAGCAAGCCCATCACGCTTCCATAGCGCTTGGCCGTGAACCTGGAAATTTCCACCTCACTATACCCTTGCTTTTTCAATGCTTCTTTGGTATCAGCAACTCTTGGATCATCATAGCCGATAGCTGTATGTATGATCAAGTTTTTTCCAGATTCAAATACCTTGATAGCCTTTTTAAGGTAAGCATCTAAAGAAACGGATTCGCTTTGATTTGCTATCTCAACTGTATCAATTGCAATTTCTTCAAAATCATTTTCTAAGCCCATCTTAATCTGTCCAGCTGTAATGGGGGAGCAACTCCCCGATAAAACCAATAAGTTTTTTGATTGACCTGGATTTTCCCACAACTGCTTTTTCAACCCATAAGCTTCGCCTAAAGCCATCTCTATTCCTGATGAGCCGACTGAGAAATGTTGCTTATCACTTCCCCTCTTCACTAAAAACTCTCCAATTTTCTTGATATGTTCTTGATAAACAGCGTCAAAAAGAACTATTTCACAACCTGCATTTAGCTCCAGAAGCAACTGATCCTCTATCCTATCCTGATCAATATCCAACAAGTCAACCAAGCCAATTTTGATATTTGTCTGTTTGGATAAATGCCTTTTCAAATCAGATTCATCTGCCGGAGTAGTCGGATGCTTAGACATAGAAGGGTGCCTATCCAACCTGTAGATCAAGCCCTCACTTCCTATTCCCATTTTGGCAAACAAATTTCCAAAAGCACAATACCTTCCCAATAGGGGTGCAGCCACTAAAAGAGATACAAAGTCAATGTCAAAAATATCAAAGCCAATTTCTATGGCTTTTCCAATGCTGCCAATCGTCGGTGAAGAATCGAAAGTAGAGCAAACTTTGTAGTGAACATGAGAGGCATTTGAGTCCCTTAGTGCAAAAAAGGCATCTCCAAGCTCATTTACCATCTCTTCCGGACTCAAAGACCTGCTCAAACCAGCAACACCGAATGCTTGAATATCAGGATATTGATTTAACACTTCCTGACTTGGCGGACTGATGAACAAGACTGTACGAATTCCTGCTTTGGCCAAAAACTCCAATGCATCGGTGGATCCAGTGAAATCATCCCCATAAAAAGCAATTTTCAATTTGTTCTCTTGTTCCCTCATTCCTTAGCCTTTTCCAAATTTCTCAACTGACTGTGCAAACTCAGTATATTTTTCAGCTGTCCTTTGAATGTCCCATCCATCAATAGCTGCTTGCCAGGCCTGCTTTATAGCCCTAACTCCCCCTGTTGGCCCTGCTGGATGTGCCATAATCCCTCCGCCAGCCATGTATAGCAAGTCAGTTGTTTTTGTTTTTTGATAAGTTTCAAATGCCTGTCCTCCCCACTGTCCAGAGGATACCACAGGTAACACATCCATCCCCTTGCCCAAAGGGTCTAAACAAGAAGCTATGGATCGCACTACTGATTCATCAGCTTCCCAAAATTTATTCTTTATGCCATTGACATGGATTTGATCAACACCTGCAAGTCTCCAGATCTTCTGATATGCTTTGAACTCAATTCCCAACAAAGGGTGCCTGTTGAGCATCCCCCAGCCATTTCTATGTCCATGGATAGC
Organism: Belliella filtrata; assembly: GCF_022549775.1. Taxonomy (GTDB): domain Bacteria; phylum Bacteroidota; class Bacteroidia; order Cytophagales; family Cyclobacteriaceae; genus Belliella; species Belliella filtrata. Next base: position 82,684 of record NZ_JAKZGP010000002.1, read on the forward strand.
CAATTCTCCCCGATCACAGATTTTTTTGACGGCAGCAAGCCCTACACTGTTGATGCTAACCATGGCACATGTTCCGCCTTGCTCCACAATTTTATCGTAGTTGCGTTGCATGGCATCCACTTCAGCACTGATATTAAAAGCATACATTACTTTTTTGCCCGTGCGGTCAGCATGTGTACGGATAACCTTCATGATTGCATCCACCCTCTGGTCAAAAGGAGAATTGGCAGCTGAACCCATCAATTCATCGTCCTTGATAAAATCAATCCCTGCCTCCAACAATGTCTTGACTATAGATGCTGTAGTAGCTACATCCATTCCTATACTTGGCTTTATGATAGTTCCTATCATAGGACTGACTGAGGCTACTCCCATCAAATTTCTTGTACCTTTGATGCCAAATCTCGGCCCTTGGAAGTTGGAAACGTATGAAGCTGGAAAATCAATATCCATAAGCTTGAGTCCTGTAAATTGCGTGATCTCATAAAGGTTGCCTTGAAGGGTAGAGATCAACACAGGTAAGTTATATCCAAAATTCTCTACCGACCATGAGATAGAAACCAAGGCCCTATGGTACTTATCAAAAGACAATTTTGGCCCTGGAATAGCGGGTTGATTGACCGACTCAAGAAGTTCAATATTTTCTATTCTAGCCCCAAACCGCTGCTTCAATGCAGGGGTTTCGCCTGGAGTTTCTACAAAAGTCCCAGAGGATTGCTCACCAGCCAAAATCATTGCAGCTTTAGCCACCTGATAAGGTGTTTCTATAAAATAATGTGCTGTTATTCTATCCATAATTTTTATGTTATTAATAGAAAAAAAGGCAAGATATGCACGAATGCCATCCTACCCTTTTCCAAATAATAAACCCTAATTATTCAAATTTCAATTTTTAGCTACCCAAAAGAATCCTGAACCTACCTGCTTCTGAAAAAATATTTGAAAAAGATAACAGAGCTTTGAATATCGTTGAATGATGTAGTCAAGATTTACATAAATCACGCTTCAGGAAAAAGAAACTTTAAAGTTCAATTATTTTTAGGATTTGAAAACACAATCAATTTTAATAAACACGCTTTCAGTACACCCCTCTCATCTATTGACCTTATGGAACTAGCTTAATGATAGCCTAGATTCTGCTTCCTGCCAACAGGATTTGGCAATTTCATTGAGAAGTATCGCTTGTCTCCACCTGTCTCCTTCCTCTTGAACTTCACCATTTGGCAGGATAATATTCCTTGCATAATAAATCGATGCAGGTAACAATTCGGCTGTAAAGCAGATGAAATCTCCCTTTTGAGCCGACTGGAGAAACCCCACAAAAGACCGTGTCCACATCTCCTTGAAGTGTTCTACATATGTTAAGCCAAGGCCATCTCCAATATCTACTTGAATGCTACCAGGATTTCCGATTCTACCATGTAAGAACCTGACCCTTTCGAAAATTGGTTGGATAAAGTCCCATTTCATTTCGATTCCTCCATAGACCATCTCTTGACCTGTATACCAGTGAGAAAAGTCTCCGTTGAACCTGATTTCTGGAAACCTTTCTGTCAAAGCCACAGTCCTTTGCATATCTTGTGTAACCGTGGCACGGTGAGTCTCAAGATAAATCGGAAAGTCCAACTTCATGGAGGTGTTTAAAACATCTTCTACCAGCAGGTCTACTTCTCGATCTGTTTCTATGCCCCAGCCCAAGTGAATCGTAGCACAATCAAAACCTTGACTTTTCCAGACAGGAGCCAATTGAGACAATTCTCCAACTTGATTGATACGTGCATGGGCTGTCAAACCCAAACCATATTCCTCACAAAGTCTAGGAATCCCATCTTGAATACCTTCAAATCCAGCTGACTTGATCAAGCTGTGCTTCTCTTCATCATTACCCTTGGGCCCTTTGGAAAACTCAGGTAGCTCATTACAATTTCCATAATTGATATCTAATCTTAAGTATGGCCTTTTGTCGCTACCATCATTACAGTTCTTACTCATGCTACTTTGCTTTGAATTTTAAAAATACACTTCCCTTTTTCACTCCCTCAACCCATTGAGCTTGTGAAGATGGACCTATCAAATCTGTCGCATTCACTTTATTCCTCACGGCAGGTATCACATCCAATACAGCTAAGCCCGTCTGTGGTAAAGTGTAAAGCAACTTATCTCTTCCATCTCTTGGGGTGTATACGCCAAGGTAATTTTCTGTCTGATCAGTTGACAGGTGGATCTCACCTTCCGAGGTCTCAAAAACAACCCATCTCCAATCATGGAAATAGCCTTTGAATTCAGGATAACCGAATGTCTCTCCAGGAATAGGATCATTGTATTCATTTTCCCAAGTATCAAATGTGGTTCCGTGGAGTCTGTTCTGCCATACCCTATAAGGGCCTTTACCCAACCACCTTTTGGCTTTGACCATATGCTCTGGGTAGTCAAAGTTCAAACCAAGCAATTCAACTACACCATCATATTGGTAAGCATAATCCAATTGAATCAATCCTCCTGGCTTGATATACCATGTCAGACTTGCTATAGGGCCTTTGAATGCTGTATGTACGATTACTTGATCACCCTCTTTGGACACTTGAAGTTGAGTTAAAGATTGTTCATAGGCTATTTCCTTATATATCCTATCCAACCCCTTGTCAGCATCTCGATCTATATTTCCATCCAATGTTCTATCTCCCCTTCTTGCAGCAATAAAGTTTGGGCCTTTGAATGCAAATGGTTTACCCGACTCCTTTAAGGAGTTTAGTTCACCTGTTTTTTTGTCAAAAGCCACTTCCAATTGTCCTGATTTCACTGTGATAGTTGCTTCGTCTTCTGAAAAATCCACCTTTCCACTTGCTGCTGTCAGGTATGTCTTTTCTTTTTCCCATGTGTAAGACCATGTCCATAATTCATCTCCATTAGGATCCAATGCTTTGATGTATAAGACATCTAGTTCTTTCCAGTTACTTGGCCACTTTATGGAAAGTGTCCCTGAACTTTGTGGCGCTACACTTGGCCCTGGGATACTTGCTTTCATCAAAACGGTATGTCCAGCCTTTCCAGACTCAGGTGTATGGAATTTACCAAAACTCCATTCGAAAGTACAATCCTTCAGGTTCGTAAAGTCATACCTGTTCTCTACCAAAAAATCCCCATCAAAATCAGGCGGCAATACAGCATCCTGCATTAGCATTACAGGAGACCATACCTCCTTGATGGTATAAAAACTACCCTCTTTTTCCATGTGTGGGCCCAAGATTCCATCTGCCGCATAGTTTCCTTGGTTATCTATCCTCCCATCTTGATCAGTACGTGCAATTCCCTCATCAGCAAAAACCCATAAGAAACCACCTCCGCTTCTTGGATGTTTGCGCATCATTTCCCAATAATCATACAAGCCTGCTCCATGTCCACCATCATACAATCCATGTAAAAATTCAGTTGGCATAAAAATGTAATCCCCTCTGAAGTACTCTTGCATCTCTCCATAAGACCTGTAGTGCATGGTCTCAATCCCGCTAAGTAATTGCTGAGGATGTAAAACGGGTCTATTCTGAGGATCCCATTTTGCAAACTCATCATCAAGCTCGGTATTCCAACCACCCTCGTTACCATTGTCCCAAAAGATCACACTTGGGTGATTGACATCTCTGGTCACTAAGGATTCAACCAAACCAATTCCAACTTCCTCATCATAATGTCCATGCCATCCTCCTAGCTCATGCAGTACGTACAAACCCAACTCATCGCAAGCTTCCAAAAACTCAGGATCGGAAGGATAGTGAGCTAACCTCACCGCATTCATATTCATTTCTTTGATCAATTTGGCTGCTTCATAGTTCAACTCCCTGTTGAGTGTACGTCCTGACTCGGGCCAAAAACTGTGTTTGTTGACCCCTTTCATCAAAATCCGCTGCCCATTGATATAGATTCCATCTGATTCCCTAACTTCAATAGTCCTAAAGCCAAAGCGATCATTGATGGTATGCAATAATTGATCTTGGTCAAAAAGTGAGTAAGTAATAGCATAGAGATTGGGGGTTTCAGCTGTCCATAAGGCTAAATCCTTTTCATCAAACCTCCCTTCCAATACTACCTTATCACTTCCAACCGGTATTGTTTTTTCTATCATTTCACCGACAATTTTGCCTGATTCATCCTGAATCTTCGCCTGAACCTTTAGCGCTTTGGAGCTACCATCTCCCAAATAGACTTCTGCCAAAAAATCTCCATTTGCCTTGGCATCAATGGCTGTTCTATCTATAAAAGTGCTCGGTAAAACCTCTAAAAAAACAGGCCTAAAGATCCCTCCAAAATTCCAATAATCAGCCCTTCTTTCTGCTAGATTAACCCCTGCATTGCTTGATTCTTTGGAGACAGTAACTTCTAACAGGTTCTTTGCGCCATACTTCAATATTTCAGTGATATCATACTTGAACCTGTAGAAAGCTCCCTGATGCTTATCCCCTGCAGATCTACCATTGATTCGGACTTCCGTATCAGTCATCGAGCCATCAAAAACAATTCTGATTCTTCTATTTTCCCAATCCTTAGGAATCTCAAATTCATACTTATATTCTCCTACCTCATCGGCTATTCCATCAGGAAAGTCTTTGCCATAAAATTTTATGCCATATTGGTATTTACCATATCCTTCTTGCTCCCATACCGAGGGAACATTGATCGTACTCCACTCTCCCGCTTTGCGCCCGCCAGAGACTTTGAATTCCCAGACTTTGGTATCTTTATACCCTGTTCCAGATAGGTATTCAATGATGGTCTCGTGCTGTTTTTCTTGGGCAAAGCCAAAATCATAAAGACACATAAAAAGTAAGATCAAGGTATTGCGTAACCAATTTTTATTTTTGCCCAGCATAATTTTTATCATTTACAGTCTACATTTATTCATTTTCTAACTTAAACCTCAACAAGACAGGAATCTTTGAAAGAAAATCCCCAGCCCTCCCCTTGATGGGGTGAAGCATATCCCTGCTCTATCTTGATCGGATTGTCAATCAAGGGATCTATCCAGTCAAATGATTCCGCTCCAGCTCCATTGGAAATACAGCACAGCAAGGCCACATCATAATCCTTATAGAAATGTGGTAACACTGGAATCTGATATGTTTTGGCTAGCATGGCACTACTTATCCACTGATCTACACCACCAATTCTCAACAAATCAGGCTGCCAAATATCAAGCGCTTCTCTTCTTGCTAGCTCACGCAAGGCTATGGAAGTGTATTCTCTCTCTCCCATTGCCAAAGACATTCCCACCTCCTCTTTGAGCAATTTGAACCCATCATAGTGTTGATGATTAATGGGTTCTTCAAACCAATACACATTCAATTCTTTGGCTTTTTTTGCTAGAAGCAAGGCATCAGGTAGATCCATCCCTTGATTGGCATCTATCATGATGTCTATATCATTGCCCACAGCCTCACGCACAAGCCGCAACCTTTCCAAATCCTCTTTCCAGTCAGGCTTACCTACTTTGATTTTCACAGCTTGAAACCCCCTACTTTTATAACCATTCACCTCCTCCAATAACTCTTCTATAGAATAAGAAATCCAACCCCCACTTCCATAAAGCTTAACCTTGCGGTTGGTTCCACCTAAAAGCTTCCATACGGGTATACCTTGACATTTTGCCCAAGCATCATACATGGCTATATTGAAGGCTGCTTGTGACCACCTGTTTACACCTTCATGGCCAAAGTACTCATTGGCTTGATCACAGCGTTGAAATGCAGCAACCGTCTTATCTACAGGTACTCCAAGCAATAGCTCCCCCATATCCTGAATAGCACCTAAAATGGCCTTGGGGCTATACTGAAAGCTCAACATGTAAGATTCTCCCACAATCCCATTTTCTAGGTATATGCGAAGAATGATAAATGATAGCTCATCCAAGGTATGCGTGGCATCTGAAAGCGAACGAGGTAGGTTTGCATATGCCTTGAAAATTTTAAAATCTTTGATTCTATTCCTCATCATTGAAAAGAAGTATAAGTAATTTGATGTTTGGTTTCAGGAGTTATTTTCAATTCATAGACATCCTCACCCATGGCCACAACCTCTGCAGTATTGCTGATTGGTTTGGTTTTGCTCTTGATTGTCAATGTACCTTGCCCTCCAGCTGAGTGCACCTTGATTTCAGCCATAGAAATGGATAAACTTATATTTCCAAAGGGAGTGGGAACTTCTCCCTCCATCCATTCCAAGCCTGCCAAATGTGGTTCAATCACATAATTCTCATAACCCGGACTAGTAGGCTTGACTCCCAAGTAATACTTACCAAAAAGGTAAATGGGGCTTGCTCCCCAAGCATGGCACAGACTCTTACCATAAGGTCTTCCATACATTTCCAAATGCTCCTCTCCTGACTCTTGAGGATCATATTTTTCCCAGAATGAAGTAGCCCCCAAGTCCAGCATTCCACCCCAATAATCCCTGATTTCTTCCAATACAAACGCTTGCTCCCCCATAGCACAAAGGGCTTCAAGCTCATAGAACCTCATATAGGGGGTGGTGATCTTTTGAATTTCTTCATTGAGTAAGACATGCTCTTTTACTGCATTTTTCTGCTCATCTGAGAAATAATCAAAGAAAATCGCAAACATATTGGCATACCTGGTGATGGTATCCAATACTTCACCATCTACCCGCTGATGCATTAAAGCTTTCTTTTCCTCAGACCAAAAAACTTCAAACAATTTATCTCTTAACGCATCAGCTAAAATTTGATATTTCTCTTTACCCTCCTGATCTCCTGCGATTTCGGCACTGAGAGCCATGGCTTCCAAGCTTCTTGCCAATAACAATTGCTCAAAACTAACTTCACCCTCCTTGCTTAGTCCATCTGCCCAGTCTATAAAGATCCAGTCCCCAGGTAGTCCCTCCATCATGCCACTTTCATTTCTCCTATCAAGGCAAAAGTCCATCAGACTTACCATTCTTGGGTAGAAGTTTTTGATAAAGTCTTCATCTCCAGAAAACAGGTAATAATCATAAATCCCTATGAACCAATACAGGGAATAATCCATAATGGTATTGAGGTGAGAAGCTACTGGTTCTTTACCCCTAAGTGCTAGCAAGGTTCTTTTTACAGACTCATTATCAAAAAAGAGGTAATAGTTCATCAAGTAACTCTGGTAGGCGTCACCAGACCATATCCAGCGATCCCTTTTGATTCCATCCAAGAAAAATTCTCTGGTATTCAAATGCATGGTGTAAGCCGAAACATCCCAGATTTCATTCAGCAACTCATCCGAACTCTTGAATTTCCCATGGTAGGTTACTGGCAGGTATTCATACAGCATGGAAACTGAATCGTACTCGATACTTTGATCTGCCTGAATCTGAACATACCTGAAAGCCATGGAATTCTCCAGTGTAACTTCTGATGCTTGACTTCCATCAAAAGTCAACTCATCCAAGGTCTCACAGAACTCAGCATCTAATGCTTCCTGCTCAGATTCTCCATAGTATAGTGAAATGTTTCCAGTTCCTTTAAGTCCATGGAACCGAATGTATCCAAAGGTTTCTTTTCCAAAGTCAATCAATTGTCCCTTTCCAGCGTCTTTGACCGAAGTAGCATACTGAGGTGTTGTTTCGAGCTTAAAAAGAGATGGCTTTTCTTCTGCATTATCAAAGTTCCAGCTCCCAACAGTTTCCCAATTGGTACCTGATTGATCTGATGCTTTGCCAGTTTCATCAATCCATTCTTTATCTTCAAAAGTCACCTCCCAAGTATGATCCGTCACCAAACGATTTCCCTGAATATATAAGGCAGGTACTGCTTCCTGATTGTAAACCTTGATCACTATGCTGTGCTTACCAGAAGGTACTTGCAGGGTTTTGGATCGGCCATGAATCAACTTACCATCAAGCTGTAATTTGAAATCTCCTTCGGTAGCAATGGTAATTTCATCAGGCTCATCCAGTTCAAAATCTTTCTTGAATGTCACCAGTGCATAGGGGCTATAGTATCGCCATAAAGGAGGTAGAAATGCCCCTCTTTCAGTTCTTCTCGCTTGCATTTTGTTACTGAGCCAAATCTCATAATCTCCAGGATACCATATCCAGGTCGCCTCTGCTTTTTGTTCTTGAGCGATGGATTTATAGGGAGAGAACATAATGGCGCCAATCATTATAATGGCAAAAATTGGTATGTTACGTACAATCATCATCATCTTTTCAATTTATTAAAACTCATCAAATGGGTATCTCTTCTCATCCTGTACATTCCTGTATGTTCATCAATGCCCATTGAACACGAAATACAATGCTACCATCACTACAATAAGTGCTGTCCAAAGCCATTTCACCACTGAGGACGTTTTGTTAACCTTTTGATAAACCAAGCTTGAAGGCATGGCATCATGGGTATCAAAAAGGCTGATCAGCACAACTAGAAATGAGAGGAAAACAAAAATGTAGAAGGATAGCATTAGGAAATGTGGCCAAAATGGATAATCCGCTTTGGGAAAAACCCACAGGTATAGCACCCCCACACCAATACTTAGGATTGTACCAAAAGTGAGGGTGAAATTGGCTGCCTTTGCAGTAGTTTTTTTCCATAATACCCCAAACAAGAATACCACAGACATGGGTGGGGCAATAAAACCAAGAACCGACTGAAATACATCAAACAGATTCAACCCTTTGATACTGTCAATTGCCAATGTCAAGAGAATCGCCAACAGTGCGCCGACAACTGTCACGAGTCTTCCTACCTTAATTACTTGCTTTTGAGAAGCTTCTGGCGCATACTTTTTCACAAATACATCCATGGTGAACACCGTACTGAGGGCATTCAATGCTGAATCAATGGTACTCACCAAAGCTGCAATCAACACCGCCATCACCAAGCCAGTCATACCCGGAGGAAAGAGCTGGGTGACCATGGTCATATAGGCATGATCTGGATTTTCCAAATTTGGAAATAATATAAAGCACAGTACCCCTGGAATGATAAACAAAGCAACATCAAGGATTTTAAGCCAGCCTGTAAAGTTTGCCCCAAGTTGTCCGTGTTTTAGATTTTTCGCTCCCAAAACAGACTGCACCATAGACTGGTCAGTACACCAAAACCATACACCCATCACTGGATATCCAAGTAAAATTGCCACCCAAGGATAATTGGGATCATCATTTGGCAAGAACAAATTCCAATAGGAACTGGGAGTTTGACTAATAATGGTATCTATTCCGCCTACCTTCTGCCAACCCACAATTACCAATGCCAAAGAAACCCCAATCAAAAGCAACATTTGAAAAACATTGGTATATGCAATGGCTTTGAGTCCACCAGCAATGGTAAAAAATGCTGCTATAACCAATAACAATATAACAGAAAGCCAAAGGGGGATATTTAATATTTGCTGAATCAATATTCCTCCTGCAAAGAGCGTCAAAGAAAGCCAGGAAATCAAGATGGTCACTATTGTATACCATGCTAATAGATTCTGGGTAGCATCTCCAAATCGCTTCCCCATGTATTCAGGCAAAGTTTGAACCTTTGCTTGCAAATACCTTGGAGCAAAAACTAGGGTAAGTAAAAAAATAAAGATGAAGGCATACCAAGCAAAATTACCTGCTACAATACCTGTGGTGTAGCCAATACTTGCTGATGCAATCAGCATAGAAGGCCCTACATTTGTTCCCCACATGGTCAAACCTATACTAGGCCATCCAAGAGAATTACCTGCAAGAAAAAGATTCCCATCACCAGGAGTTCTATTTCTAAAACTTACCCAGTACCCTATAGCAATCAGCACAATCAGGTATGCTATCACTACCACAAAGTCTAGGGTTGTCAATAATTCATAAATCTGCATGGTTGGGCTTATTTTGGGTTAATTTGGTTTGTGGGGACTTGGTTGACCTGTGGGTGTATGAATGGAATATGATTGGCCTGTAAGAACACAGGCCAAAGGAAAGGAAGCGTAGTGGAATCAATTACTGCACAATGTCCTCTCGAATCAAAACCTTGAAGAGATTAAATATTAAGCCAAACCTTTGCTTGGAAGTGGCTTCAATCGTTCCCCATGCTCAACAATGGGATCAGCCCAATAAAGTGGTGTCCCATCAGCCTTCAGGATCGGTTCTGCTGAATATTGGATCAAAAGCACTCTTCTGGCTTTATTGGTTTGATTTGACCCACTTCTGTGAAAGCATGTGCTGGAAAATAAAGCTACATCTCCAGCATCTAAAATTGCTGGAACACCCGGGTTGTCCCCAAAATAGCCGATTTTATCATTGGTACCTTCCTGAAGTACATGCTCAAGCCTTTTCTTTGTCCCTGCGTCTTTATACGGCAACAAATAAACGGTCCCATTCTCTTCTGTAACATCATCCAATGGAAGCCAAATCGACAAATAAGGCAAATGCTCAAAATCTAAATAGCCTGAATCTTGATGCCAGGAAAAAGTCATTCCTTTATCAGCTGCCTTGACTACAAACTGTTCCAAAAACAAATACACATTTTCACCCAATATTTTACGGGTGATCTGTTCCAGTTCTGGCCCATAGATCAAATCTTGCATGGCTTTGCTATCTTTATAGCGCAAGGCAATAAAATAACGCTTTCCTTTGTGGTTGATTTCATCAACTTCTACACCTTTTCGATCCATTTCCTGATCTTTTTCTAGCATGAACTGTTGACAAGCTTCTCTTAACCGATCAATCATTTCCTTGGAAATAACATCCTTTACGATGCAAAAACCTTCCTCTTGGAATTGTTTCAATTGCGCTTCTGAAATTACTGAATTCATGGTTTTATGGTTTTTATGGTTTTGTGTATTCGGTTTTATTTTAAATAGCCAAAGTAATTTAAGGCCACATTCTCTAGCTTACCTGTATTGAAAATGAATGAGCTGAAACATGATTTATCACTCATAAACACCTTCATTTTCAAAGATTTAATTAATTATTTCTTATTTTAAGTAAATGTTCAATCCATAGTCGCTTATGATTTCTTCAAGTTTTTCTGGCCTTCCACTTTGAAGGGATTTCTCCATGGCTTTGAGCAAAACGATGGTACCTATTCCCTCTTTCAAGTCAGGGTAAGCTGTAAAATTCTCTTGTACACTGGCTGCGAAATGTTCCAAGTAGTTGTTATACTCTCCTGCATGGTGGCTTTTGCCTTCAAACCTGAAGTAATGCTTTGATTTATGCTCCCAAGTGATTACTTGCTCTTCTCCATCACTTGTGGTAATTGCGTAGCGAAGCTCCATGTAGTCCCCTTGACTACAGCCTTTTGTTCCTCTGAGTATACAACTCATTTCACTATCTCTCAATGCGGGCTGAACAGGCCCTGTATAAGCCCCTGAGACCCGTGCTATCCTTCCATCTTTGGATTTGAAGATAAAGTGCATGGTATCATGATTTTTCAATCCTCCCTCATAGCCATTTGAGGAGAGCATACCATAACCCATTACTTCTTCAATGTCTGGTAAATACCAGCGAATAAAATCCACAGGGTGGCTTAGTCCTCCAAACAGCCATTTGAAAGAAGGCTTCAAAGCCCAAGGTTTGCTCAAAAACCATCGGTGGTCAGCATGATAGTAAGCTTCAACAGTGATCAGTTCTCCAATAAGACCATTTTGAAAATCCTCACGCTGCCTTCGCATAGGTTCAAAAAACCTACTACTCTGCCCTACAAAAAGCTTTACATCCATCTTTTTCTGTAGTGCCAACAAGGATACTGCCTCGCTCAAATCGTCTAAAAGCGGCTTGGTGCATACCACATGCTTGCCATGCTCCATGGCCAGCCTGATATGCTGAGCATGCAGGTGGTCTGGGGTATAGATACCTATGGCATCAACCTGTGGATTCTGAAGCATTTCTAGGTAATTGGTGGTATAATTATGAAAATCAAACTCCTTGGCCCGCTTTTTACACAATTCAAGGTTCAGGTCACAAATTTGAATCAAAGCTATTTTATCACTATTCAGCGAAGCCGAAATGGTACTTCTGCCTTCTCCAAGTCCTAAAATGCCTATACCTAATTTTTTATTTACCATCATTTTCATTAGTCATTTCAAATTCCCAAAAACTTCCAAATCCCTTTATAATCCTGATCTATGAACAGCATTTCCTGTTGCTCTAAATTCATTTCATCGGTGCTTGTAACAGGTTGGGAATATATCGGTAGTGATGCTCCAAGCTTCACCCAGACGGGCATTTCCTCCAAAGGCCAAGTCCTATCTAGCCATTGCTTACCTTGAAGCTTTTCTCCCGTGAAAAAATCTACCCAATCTCCTTTTGGAAGATAGACTTTTCTATTGCCAAGGTCATTCATGATGGGCGCTACCAAGAAGTCCGCTCCGAAGTAATATTGATCATCCAGGTGCCAAACCGTTGGATCATCAAAGTCATGAAATAGCATAGCCCTGAGCACAGGGTATCCTGTGAGGGTACTTTGTACACTCTCTTTCATGATATAAGGAATCAAGGCATATCGTAATTTCCACCACCTGCGCACCATATCCGCAATTTTAGGATAATGGTATGGTTCACGCTTAGATGTCCCATGGTACCTAATATGTGAAGAGAACACACCAAACTGAGTCCACCTGGCATATAACTCATCAGGTATGATGCTATTCATAAAATCTGGAAGTGCATGAAAACCGGGAACATCATGGCTCCAAAATGCAAATCCTGATAGACCCAAATGCAAACCACCTCTCAGTGAGCCTGCCAAGCCGTCCCAAGTAGCTGCTGCATCCCCACCCCAATGAAGAGGATATCTTTGACAACCAGCCCATCCTGCTCTTGCCCATACGATTCCTTCTCCTGTCACTTCTTTTGTCACTTCAAATGCCGCTTTCTGGTAGAGTAACCCGTAGATATTATTGAGTTGCTTAGCATTCATTCTATGATATGATGCATCCATATGAATCTCTTCACCGAAATCTGTTTTGATACATACAGCACCAGTTTCCAGTAAGTTTCTCAACAAATTCTTGTACCAAGCCACTGCTTTGGGGTAAGTAAAATCTATGGTTCCAGCATAATCCAAAGCACTAAAATTCGACCCCTCTTGCTTAGACACCTTTAGTGACTCCCCAAAAAAATTGTTTTCTTTTGCTTCATCATGCTGTGCTGCTTCCTTGGCAATATAGGGCATTTGCCAAAGGCTGACTTTGTATCCATCCTTTCTTAATCTTTGCATAAACCCAGCAGGGTCTGGAAACCTTTCAGGGTTGAACTCCCATTCACAAAGCCAATCAGTCTTGAACCAGCCTGTGTCAAGGTGGATCACATCACAGGGATAGTCTTCCTGACGCAATCGATCACAAATCTCATAGACCTCTTCGGCAGAGAAATAGGTCATTTTACTCATCCAAATTCCAAAACTCCACAGTGGAGGCACACTTGGGAAGCCCGTAATTCTTCGATATTGATATAATATTTCTTCTGGTTTATCTCCACCGATCAGGAAAATATCCAAGCTTGGCTCTTCACTAAGAACTTGAACACTTCTGGTAGAATGGTCAGCCATGGAGAACTTACAATATGCTGAAGTGTGTAAAAACATCCCATACAATTCGCTGGAAAGATAAAAAGGCACATTCTTATAGGTTCTCTGACTGTTCACCCCTTGTCCATCTTGATTCTTCATTTGGAAGGTTTTTCCAGCAAGATCCATTTTAGCAAACCTTTCTCCTGTGCCTACAAACTTCTCATCGGGTTTGGCATGTAGAGAAATTGTCATCGCTTGGGTTAATCCTCCCTCTTTGATGTAAGCCAATCCAAAAGCATCTTGTCTTGCTGGAAAAAATTGATCAAAACCATGCATTTTCACTTCTTTTTCTCCACCTGGATAAAAACTCATCTCCAAAGTTTCTTGAGGCTCTGGAAGCAATTCACTCCAATGGTCTTTCGGATGGTCTTCAAAACTAAACTTTGCTCTCAATTTCCCTCTTGAATCCACAACATTCCATTCCTTGTCTGATTTTGTAACAGACAATGGATTTCTTTCTAAATCAAGTGCAAATTCCAGCATGTCTGAGTCTGGAAATGCATCCTTGCCCTCTCCAATACCTACCCTCAAAATTTTATCTCCCAAGGCTTCCAAGCTAAGCCGCTTGAATTCTAGAGGAATAGCTGTATCAGCATGGATTTCTTTGGTAGCCTCTTGGCACTGAAATGCAATGGTAACGACTACAATACCATCCACTGTTGCTATGTCAACAGGTTTACCAGCCCTCCAAAGTCTTTTAGGCTGCTCTTCAGGTTTTAGGTTTGGATCGAAATCCAAGAAATCAAACAGTTGGTAGTTAGTCCTATTCATTGTTTACTTATCGAATATCTTTTGATAGGCTGGTTGGATTCCTGCCTTTTCCTTGATTTCATCTGAGACTTGGGGTCCATTGTTCTCCCATTCATTACCTGGGCCTGGGGTATTTGAGAAGAATTTATCCTGCTCGGTCCAATTGTTTATCGCCCTGATGTAGGAAGATCCTTCATCAAAATAAATGTACTGGTGGTGATGCCTCATGTGTGGATAAGGAGCTTCAACAAGGTCAAAAATATAATTCTCACTAATCTCCATATTGGGCTGAGAAGAAAGTGTGTATATTCCTCCTACATCATACATTTGCTTTGCAAAATGATGGATTTTATTTGCATGGACTCGGTTGTTTTTAGAAGCTGAAATTGTCTTCGTCCATCCCCATCCTACACAAATTCCAGAGTAATTCACATCCCTTATTTCATTGTGTTCTATATTGATATCATGGGCAAAGCCAACGCTGATACCTACACATCCCCAATCTTCATTGGTTGCATCAGAGATTAGGTTGTTTGAAATCTCTGCAAAGCCCACCAATTCCCTTGCATCCTGTGGGTTGTAGGGTAAATGGGCCTCGAAAGCGTGACTTCCAAAAAATCCCGCTTGAATTCCCGTTCCCCCGATATCTTTAAATACATTTCCTTTAATGATACTGTGCTGAACACCTGTTATCAAGTCTATGCCTGTTGCTGCTACATGTGAAACCTTACAGTCTTGGAAAGAGAAGTTGATAGCGTTGCTCACCTGAATGCTGGCAGCTTGCCTTCCAATCCATGCCTGATTCTCCAACTTGGCTTTATCTGGAGTACCTGGCTCTTGGAGAGCATAGGCTTCCAAGATATACCAACCTGCCTGTAAGGGCACATGCCCAGCTTTAGAGGGGCGCATCCACCCCGCATGCTCAAAACTTAAGCCTTGGAATCCAACATGTCTTACAGGACTATCCAAAGTCCCCTCAACCTGTACAATTGTCTCTAATACCGGAACTACTGCATTGATACTGGACATGTCTTCACCTTCCTGTGGCCAATAATAGAGCATCCCCTCCTTTTGATCTACATACCATTCCCCAGGCTTATCCAAAAACTCCACAGCTCCCTGAATGAAAAAAACTGAATTCCCCTCATACTCCTTTTTATCATCTATAAAAGGGGCAGGCCAAGGATGTTCAAACTCTATGAGACTTTCTGGTTGGTGAAAAGTCACTTTGGTACTGTCCCCAATTGCTTCCATGGATTTTATCCTTAAGTTGGCAATAGCCCACCATTGATGAATTACAAGTTCAGCATCATGAATGTTACCTAATTTTACTTTTAGAGTAGGTATCCACATTTCTTGCTTTTCATTGTCTTTCGCTAGGATTCTTTCAAGTTCTGGAGCATCCAAGTTTGAAGCCCGATTTGCCTTCTTGTCATTGACATAAAGTTGCCTGAATTCCACTTGTCTACCTGATTTGCGAGGTATTGGAGCCACCCAGAGGTTATTTTGGGCCGCTTTGGGCAATCCAGAGATTTTTGAACTGTGTTTCTTCCAGCCCGTAACTTTAACTCCTCCTGATAGAACGGGCTTGCTACCTGGTGCAGCCATGATGATCGTTGGACTACTGGCAGTACCAGAATCTTCAGGTCTGACTTGAAGTGTTTCATCCAAAAAGTAAGTACCACCTTTCACATAAATGTATATACCTCCCTCAACAGAAGGATCATTCAATCGCCTTAGTTCTCGTGCCTTCCGCAATGCCATTTGTAAAGAAAGAAGAGGACTATCTTTTGTGCCTTCTTGCTGATCATTGCCATCCAGTGCTACCCATAGGTCTGCGGCTGGGCTAGAAAGGCATATGAAAGACGTCAGAAATAAAAGCAATCCTTTTTTAAATATGGAGCAATTCATTTTTTGCATTTGGTTTATTTCGGGTTTTTGGTCTCAAACATGAGTATGGAATTGACCTTCAGAATAGTTAATATTAGGACTATATGAAATTCCCTGCATCCTGTACTTTCCAGTTTGAAGGAATTTAAAATCGATATAAAATATTGAGATGGGTCAATTCCTAGTTTCACCATTTAGGCTATCTTAAAATCCTGGGGTTTGATCAAGATTTGGATTAGCCAAAACATCAGCTGGCGGAATAGTAAACAGTAAGTACTGGTCTGAAGAAGAGGTTTTGAGCGTCCAGGAGCCCAAGAATTTACCAAATCTTATCATATCTTGCCTTCTGTGACCTTCCCAATAAAGCTCGCGCGCCCTTTCATCAAGCAATAGGTCTAAATCTAGGCTTTGGAATTCACTCGCATTTCTTTCAGTTCGGATCAGGTTGACGATTTGTAGGGCTTGCTGCGTATCTCCTAGCCTGAGGAGCGCTTCTGCTTTCATTAGCAGTACGTCGGCATACCTCAAAAGCACAACATCATTGTCCGCAGCGCCTGGATTGGCATAATCAGGAATATATTTGACGGGTCGATATCCATTCCATAAAGTAGCCCCGACCAAGGTTGGTATTTCCTTTGTAAAAACTACCCCAGGTAAGGCATCGCCATTAGGGTCAAACTGTTGCCCTGTAAGAAATCCAGCATTGTAACCCCGTGCTACAGTGATAGGATGCTCATAATAGCGCCTGACATCATTGGCTTCAAACAAATCATACACCTCGGGCGTAGAGGCAAAACCATTCCATCCACCTCCATTTGGAAGAATCATTTCTGTTGGGAAAATAGCATGCCACCATACCCAAAGAGAATGAGAGCGTACTCCTCCTCTTCCTTCAATGGTAAAAATCAGCTCATTTGAATTGAGGTTATTGTCTGGCACGAAGCTGTCCCAATAGAAGTCTAGGGATTTCTCGGTAATTTCATCAGCATACGCAATCACACGTTGCATATCTTGCGCATCAAACTGTGGGTTAGACCGCTGATAATACACCGCTTTGTTTAAATACAATTTGGCCAAGAGAGCCCTTGCTGCATTTTGTGTTGCCCTATAAGCAGGCCCAGTGGTGGCCAACAAGGGTAAAGCAGCTTTTACTTCATCTATAATAAATTCCACAGCCTCACCACCCGTCAAAACTGTAGATGGAAGTAAGAGGTCATCACCAGGCTCTCTAAAAGGCACTTGATTAAAAAGATCCAAGATAGTGTACATAAAAAAAGCACGTAAAAAGCGCGCTTCCGCTGCTACTGCATCAGAGGGATTGAAAGACAACACGTTGGTTGCATTGAAAATCCCTCTGTTCAGACCATTCCAAACAGCTATGATATAAGCATTTTCAGGAGTCCAGGAATGGGTATGTAATTCCCGGTAAACACCTCCATTATCCCAACCCGAGGGTCTAGAGGGTACTATGGCTGCATCGGCACTCACCTCTTGCAGCAACCAAACACTACCAGCATGCTGGATATACCTGCTGTCAAACTCTCTGTACACTGTTTCTAGCAGCACATCGAAATTAACATTTTCATTAAGAAATGCTCTTGCTTTGTCCTCAGGTAAATCAGACTTCAATTCTTCCACCAAGTCTGTGCAAGAAAGCGTGATCAAGGAAAAGGCAAGTATAGGAAGGATATAATTTTTCATGATAATTTTGGGTTTAAATTTTAGAAAGAAGCATTGATTCCAAGTAGAAATGTCCGTGCAGCAGGGTATGGAATGTACTCGATACCAAAAGATGGCACCCCACCTACTCCTCTATTAGTATTTACTTCTGGATCAAAGCCACTGTAGTTGGTTATTAAAAAAAGGTTCTGTCCTGTTAGTGAAACCCTGACATTGTTAAAAGCATTCTTGATTGCTCCCACATTGTAGGCAATGCTCATGTTCTGGAGCCTAAGGTAGTCTGCTGACTCCAAGAATCTCGTGGAAACGACATTGGCATTGCTTAGGCTTTCATTACCTAAACCAATTTCTGAGGAAGTGTTTCTTCCCAAGCCAAAATTCGCCGCTGTAATCAATGCATTAGCTGTATTGTTGTATACCTGGTGACCAAAAACTCCATTCAAGCTAAAGTTGAGACTGAACTTTTTATAGACCAAGTTTGAGTTAACTCCTAGCAAGAAGTTAGGATTTGGGTTCCCCACTATCATCTGCTCATCAGAATACAGCGCAGCTCCTGATTCATCAAAACCTAAAAATTCGAGCATTTTGAAGGTAAATAATGGCTGACCATTAATTAATTGCTGGGAATTACTACCACCTCCCAGTCCATTGCCATTGATCTGCCCCGTCAGTACAGGTGCTCCTGTATAATTTTCAAATATGTTTCGCAGAAAGGTTGCATTCGCTCCCATCTCCCATGTGAAATCTGTGGTTTCCTTAACCAGGGCATTGAGCATGATTTCTACACCATTATTTCGAATGGTTGCCGGTAAGTTAGTCCAATATGTAGCTGCTGGTGCAGGTTGAATAGTTGGCAATTGAAACAGTAAATCTTTGGTAGACTTATCAAAGTATTCGATTGACCCTGCAAGCCTGTGATTGAAAAAGGTAAAATCCACACCAACATTATAGGTTTCAGTCGTTTCCCATCTCAGGTTGGGGTTAGCCACATTTGCTAAAGCTAAACTCTGAAGTCCAAAGGCATATCGATCTTGTGAAGCACCCGCTGGGAACTCTTGATTTCCGGTCCTTCCCCATCCAACACGAAGTTTTAGCATCCCTATGTTTTTGGAGTTCCTCAAAAACTGCTCCTCACTCAACACCCATGCACCTGCAAATGATGGGAAATAACCATACTTATTATTTTCTCCAAACTTTGTAGAACCATCTGCCCTCATCGTCGTGGTGATCAAGAGACGATCTGAGAAGTTCAAGTTTAATCTTGAGAAAAATGATTGAATTTGATTGGTAGGGTCACGATACGAGCTTACCTGTACATTATCTCTATTCGGGTTTTGAAGAATATCAGTCCCTTGAATTTCAAACATAGAGAATCCCCTAGCTGTGATGTTATTCACATAGCTCTTGTAATCCTGAAATTCATATCCTGCCAAAGCACTGACTTTCACTTTGGAAAATTGTTTCTCGTAATTCAATGTGTGCGTCAGTGTACTGCTATTAAGCTGACTGGTATTGACCAAGGCTAGCCCTAGGTCTGTAATGGTGTTCAGAAATAATAACCCTGATGTGTCTACTGTTCGGTTACCTTTAGCATGATTCACCCCGATGCTCACCCGATAATCTAAGCCATCAACGATACGATAAGAAGCCGCCAATGAGCCAAGGATATTGGTAATATTACTCTGATCATTATAATATTCTAACAAGGCCAGTGGATTTGTAGGCAATCCAGTCACATTTCTTCCTCCTTCCTGATAGAGCCTTTGAACAAAATCTCCTTGGCTATTGCGGAAGGGAGTTGTTGGATTCCATTCTATTGCATTTCCAATGAGACTTCCATTTACATTGGAATTCTCTGTAATGGGAGCTCCTCTTTCAGTATTATTGGAAGCGATGATATTAACATCCAATTTAAGCCTCTCCTCAGGTAGCAGCTTATAAGTAGCCGCATAGTTAGCGGTGTATTTTTTAATCCCAGAGTTTCTAACGATACCTTCTTGATCATGGTAACCTAGTGAAAGCCTATAATCGTTACTTTTCCCTCCTCCACTTACAGAGAAATTTACAATTTTGGTCAAAGCAGGCTGCATGATTTCATCAAAAGCATTCACGTTTGCACCTCCATCATACTGAGAAAGTTCACGGTGGGCAAGGGCCTCTCTGAAAGTGTTGCCATCCATTATTTTCGGTCTTCTTGCAATCACACTTACTCCTGATTGCAAATCAAGAGATACCCTAGGTTCTCCACTTTGACCTTTTTTTGTGGTGATCAAGACTACGCCATTCGCCCCTCTTGAACCATATATAGCCGTGGCTGAAGCATCCTTTAGAATGTCAATTGTTGCAATGTCATTTGGATTGATAAAGTTTAATGGATTTGATCCCTCTGTACTACCCAATTCTCCAGCTGAAGCCGCAGGCTTTGTGTTTCGACCATCAAGAGGCACGCCATCGACAACAAATAGTGGCTGGTTGCCAGAACGAACCGATGAAGCTCCTCTGATTCTAAATGTCACTTCGCCTCCAGGCGAACCACTATTATTGATAATATCCACTCCAGCAACTTTCCCTTGAATCAATTGGTCTGGGGATACGTTCACCCCTTTGTTGAAACCCTCCTCTCCAACTCTGGTTACTGCACCAGTCAGGTCTCTGACCCTAGCTGTTCCGTAACCAACTACGACGAACTCCTCTAAATTTTGGGTATCTTCTTCTAGTTGAATCGTAAAGATTGATTGATTTTCTATGGGAATTTCTACTTGTAAATACCCTATGAAGGAAACTATCAATGTTTCTGCATCTTGAGGAATGCTCATTTCAAAAACTCCCATCACATCTGTCACTACACCTATTGAGGTACCTTTTACTAAAATTGATGCTCCAGGAATCGGTTCTTGACTAGCTTTATCCAGGATTTTTCCTCGTAGCACCTTTTCATTCTCTACTGCTTGAAATGGCAGCAACTCACTGTATGGCATGCCCGATGCCTCCCCTACAAAAGGGATCTGTAACAACACCCATAATAGGGTGCTACTAAGTAAACTTGTTTTCATGGTATTTTGGGTTGTTTAGGTTAATTGTAGCAATTGGCTCAAGAATTTGGATAACTTGACCTTTTACTTTGCTAATCAAATGAAAAATAAATTCAACCAGTATAATAATTGTACAACGGTCGATGTTATAAAACATACAATACAAGATAGTACAGTACACAGAACTTTATTTCTTTTTATATTTTAGATACCAATAATCACCAACATTCAAGTATTAACATGAAAAAAGCCGATTCAATAGAAAAAGGTATTTGGCTACATCCCCAAGCACCAGGTCCCTTGATACATTTCCCCTATATCAGCCAATTTGGAGACATGAAATTTTCAAAGGTCAGGATGGACGAGAATATGAAGCCACATTTAAATGATGGTATTGAAATCCATTATGTCGAAAGCGGAAGGTATGAATGGACTATCAATGGGAATCCTGTATTTCTATATCCTGGTGATCTCTCAATTACAGCTCCATGGCAACTAAATGGAAGTCCTGCGGGTAAGATGGATATGGGACATATAAGCTGGATCATCTTAAAACCTGAAAATTATAGTCAAAAAGTAAGTTTGGATTTTGGTCCTTTGTTCAAGAGTTCAAAAGCGATTCAAGGAAACCTCGGAGAATTGATTGCCATAGAAAACGGTATAGTTATTAGAAATGTAAAAGTGCTGAGTAGGTATTTCAAAAGAATTTCTGAGGAGCTTCGCACTCAAGGTGCTGGATACAAAATTGTCATCAGAAATTTACTTGAAAATTTTTTGATTGCTTTAAACAGACAACTGAGCACAAGACAACAGAAAATCGCCCAAGAGGGGTTTCTTATCTCACAGTTATCCAATGAAATCTGTAAGGATTTTTCAAAGAAATGGCCAGTAGAGGATCTTGCAATGAAGTTTGGTATGGGAAAGACCAAATTTACGGCAATGGTAAAGAAGCTCACGGGGTACCCACCCAATAGTTTCATCATTCATTTGAGAATTGCTTATGCAAAAGAAGTCCTGAAAAAGGAAAGGAATGTAAACCTGACAAACCTGGCCTATGAATGCGGCTTTTCTTCCTTACAGCACTTCACTACCTATTTTTCAAATCGAACTGGACTAAGCCCTGCTAATTTCCATAAGCAAATTCATGCAATAGTTCTTAAAGATGTAAAGAAGTGATACTGGTACATTTTTCCATTAAATATCCCAGTCAAATTTATCATTGATTGTATCACTTTACTTTCAAACCCTATTTTTCAAATCTAAAAAAGTCAACCCTAGCAAATCCACTATCATTTATTTGTGAGTCCCTAAGAGCATACAATCCAACCTTCGCTCCAATCCATTTTCCTGGCTCAGCTTTGAATGCTGTATGAACTTCTTGAAAATCACTTCCATCTTCACTATAGCTAAAAACACATAATCCACCTTTAGAAACTTTCACACGTAAATAGACATCATTGCCTTTAATTTTCCTCAACTCTTCCATTACTTCAGGTTTACCGTTTATAGCCTGCTCACAACTACCATAAATCAAGTAAATGCCATCAGGGCTACTATTCAAAAATAGATTGGCATAACTCATGCCCATTACTACGAGGCCTACACGCTCATTTTCTAGCTTTTCATTAGGATAAAAAGCCAATTTCGTGGTCACAGTAAATTCTTCAGCAGGAAACTTTTGTAGTAGTAGTTGGGGTACATCCCATAAATTACGTGCTTCGTTCTCTGGTTTTGCTGTAAACAAAGTAAGTTGCGAATTTCCAGAGTCAATGAATGCCCAAGTAGCTTTAGGATTAGCGTGCCACTGCCACTGTAAGCCTAGCTCGATGCCATCAAATTCATCAGAATCCGCAGGTGTAGCCATGGGATAGACTTTTCCTACATTCGGTTTAGTCGTTTGCATGACCGGCTCCCCTTTGGTTTCATCACCAGAAAATTCTCCTATAATAGGCCAATCATTCTTCCATACCAGAGGCTGTAAGTGCAAAATTCTACCATAAGCATCTTTATCTTGAAAGTGCATAAACCAATCTTCATTGTTTTCGAGTGAGATCCAAGCCCCTTGATGAGGACCATTAATATCAGTACCTCCTTGATCCATAACTACCCTTTCTTCATATGGACCATAGGGATTTTTAGACCTAAGGACTAGTTGCCATCCAGTACTTACCCCACCTGCTGGAGCAAAAATATAATAGTAACCATTTCTTTTGTAAAATTTACTACCTTCTACTGTAGGATGGTTTGGATGACCATCAAAAACCAACCTTCCCGTACCAGTCACTTTTGTACCATCAGGACTCATCGGCTTTACCACCAGTATACTTTTGATTCCAGCGCGACTTCCTGCGTAAGCATGTACGAGATAGGCATTCCCATCCTCATCCCACAGGGGACATGCGTCTATGAGCCCTTTACCTGACTCCACAAGTACAGGCTCATCCCATGGACCAATAGGGTTTTTTGATTTGACCATATAAATCCCAAAATCAGGATCTCCCCAAAAGATATAATACATACCTTCATGGTGCCTGATAGCAGGTGCCCAAACGCCATCGCCATGTCTTGGCACACTAAAGTGATCAACTGGCACTTGTCTTTGCAATGCATGACCTATCAATTCCCAATTAACCAAATCCTTGGAGTGTAAAACAGGCAATCCTGGTACGGCATTGAATGAAGAAGCTGTCATATAAAAATCTTCACCTACCCTGACCACATCTGGATCTGAGTAGTCAGCGTGCAGTACTGGGTTTATGAATGTGTCATCACCTTGATCAGAAACCCAAACTGTCGAAACTTGACCATAACTTTTCATTATTAGCATGGAGCTCAAGAATATTACGCTAAATGTATTTTTCATATCCTATTCATTAAAGCTTCATTGTGTTTTTTGAATTGATTTATCATCATGCAATAATGGTTTCATTTTGAGATTTGAGTTTCCCTACACCACAACTTATTAAACTATTATTTAAGGTTACGAAACTTTAAATCCCAAATCATATATTTAATTCACCTTCAATGTGACATCACCGGACTTCAATCCCTCACTTTTTGCTACAAGGTGTATTGCTCCTGATGTCCTTTCAGATTGGATTATCACAAGACATTTGCCATGAAATGCTTTTCTAAATGGTGCTTTAAAAGATTCTAAACTTGCTTGATAACCATTATCAACTCCGACGATTCTCCCAGGACCTGTGATTTCAAATTCAATCAAGTGATCCGCATAGGGTACAAGGTTACCTTCTTGGTCTTTGACCTCTACAGTAATGAATGAAAGGTCTTTGCCATCTGCACTTAACTCGTTGCGGTCTGCTACTGTTTGTATTTGATAGGCCTCTGCTGCGGTATGAATCTCTTTTTCTAATACAACCTTTCCATCTTTTTTACTGACTGCTTTCAGTGTACCTTTTTGATATGGCACTCGCCACATCACATGGAGATCATCTCCCCGCTTTTTCTCTACGCCAATTGATTTGCCATTCAAGAACAATTCCACTTCATCTGCCTGGCTATAATAGGCCCAAACATCCACCAATTCACCATCCTGCCAGTTCCAGTGTGGATAAATATGTAATACAGGCTTGTCTGTCCATTCACTCTGATACATGTAGTAAGCATCTTTAGGAAATCCAGCCAAATCGACAATCCCAAAATAGGAACTCCTGGCAGGATATGGATACGGAATCGGTTCACCTAAATAGTCAAAACCTGTCCATACAAACAACCCTGCCATGTGATCGAGGGCTTTGATCGTTTTCCATGTTTCCTCATGTGTACTTCCCCAGTATGCTGAGACATGATCATAAGCTGAGACTGAAAACTCATCATTCCCAGTCACCAACGGAATATCGTGTGCTATGGGCCATCTCATCACAGAGTCTGATGGCATTTGATAAAATCCTCGTGTTGCCAAAGCAGACATGCTCTCACTGGCTATAATGGACTCTCCAGGATAAGTTTCAGGAAAATCGCTGTATGCCTCATGCTTGTAATTGAACCCCAAAAGATCCAAGGCTCCAGATTGATAGATAAAATTCTTTTCAGGTTCGTTTTCCGTCAAAGCTGCCGTAACCGGTCTTGTGGTATCTAGCTCTTTTACGATGTTTGCCAATGCCCTGGTAATCACAAGTCCAGTACTATCAAATTGTTCCCTGATCTCGTTGCCTATGCTCCACATCATGATAGAAGGATGGTTTCTATCTCTTTTGATCATATCCTGTAGATCCCTCTGGTGCCATTCATCCCAATCCTTATGATAATCTTCTTTGGCTTTTCTTTTCTTCCAAACATCAAAAGCTTCATCTTGAACAATAAACCCCATCTCATCACATAGTTCCAAAAGCTCAGAAGCAGGTGGATTATGGGCTGTTCTGATGGCATTAACCCCCATTTCTTTTAATATTTCCAATTGTCTTTGAATAGCCCTCTTGTTGACCGCTGCTCCCAAAGCACCTAAATCGTGGTGCAAACAAACGCCTAAAATCTTCTTTTGAACACCATTCAGTGAAAATCCCTTTTCAGGATCAAATTCAAAATACCTAATTCCTAAAGGTGTGCTGTATACATCCTTCTTCTTCCCATTTTGATATACTTCTGAAATCACAGTGTATAAATATGGATCCTCAACACGCCAAAGCTTTGCATTTTCAACTTCCAGACTGTGTTCCACTTGCTCAACCTGACCTGCTTTAACTTGACCTGAGGACTCCTGCCTGGCTACTTCCTTCTCTTCGCTATTCAGTATAATGGATACTAAGGTATACTCTTCTTCTGCAACAGAAGCATTCTTTAACTGGACTGCTAAGGAAACCTTGGCATGCTGATCATTGATCTCTGGAGTGGTAACAAAAGTACCCCAGTGATCGACATGCAACTTATTGGCTGCCACCATACGAACATTCCTATAGATCCCCGAGCCAGTATACCACCTTGAATTGGGTTGATCTTCATTATCGACTTTTACCGCAATCAAATTTGTACTGTCCCCATAGGTCAAATAAGGTGACAAATCGTATTTGAATCCAATATAACCGTTAGGCCTTTTACCCAGGTAATGCCCATTGATCCAAACTTCGCTATTGCTATAAACACCATCAAATTCAATCCAAACCTCTTTCTGCTCGTAAGTCTTCGGGACTGTAAAAGCTTTTCTATACCATCCCTTTCCAGCAGGCAATGCTCCTCCTTCAGGCGTGGTGGGGTGCTGCTCACTGAATGAACCTTCAATACTCCAATCATGTGGAAGTTCTAAACTTCTCCAAGCTGTATCATCAAAATCAGGTTCTGTTGCCTCAGGAAAATCCCCCAAGCTAAATTTCCAATCCAAATTAAAGTCTATCACTTCTCGTGGATTTTCCTGTGTACTACACGCTGAAAATAAGCCATAACTTATCATCATAAGGGTGTACAAAAATTGCTTCCTGATATTTTTCATGGTAATCAATTTATTGAAATGTCTATTTGGAGTTATTGGTGTTTATTGAAATTCAATTGACGCTATTTTCAAACCTTTCATGCCCTCACCTGATAGTATGATTTTGTAGTCTCCAGCGTTGATACTTGAGCCTGATGTGGTATTAAGCACGCGCCACTTTTCATCTGCTACAGGAAAAGTAAGGGTATCGTCTCGCATGACTGTGCCGTTGGCAGCTTCTATTCTGAAATTTACCGAAATCGGCTTATCACTCACATTCATATAGCGATAACGAATCAAATAAGTACCTGCTAGCCCAGGGTAAACTTTTACTGCCATACTAAATTCAGCATCATCTGTGATTTCGATATGTTCTTCATTTCTAAAATTGGCTTCAATAAAACCTTCCCCTTCGATCATGGTCTCTTGCGCTTGGAATAAGTTGATGGGTCTAGCCTCTTCTCCCTCACCCATTTGATAATCAGGCACAGTAACTATACTGTACATATGCGCTGCACAAGTTCCCATGATAGAACCGAAATCAACAGGTTCTCCAGCTTTGAAATTTCTTACCAAAACTTTGAAAACAGCTCCTTCACCATTTGAAGCCATACTTTCAGTCTCTTCATATCCTGTCAGCCAGTCTGGAAATTCCTTGCTCATTGAATCTATCAAAACATAAACCTTACTATCTTTCAACACTTCAAAACTTCCTTCAAAAGCTTCCTCTCCCAAACTTTGAGCGCATTGAAGCCAATCGGCCCCAAATAGCTCATAGGGTAGGCTTGCAAAGGCTACTTCCTTATCCATGTATTGAGGTTGACCAGTGTCAAGCCATGAATTAATTTTCAACAAATTCTCTGAATTGACGCTTGATTTTAAAGAATGCATCGTTTTGCTCGAAGCCTCGGATGGTTTTTTATTCGGATCGTCCGAAGCAATGGCAATTCCAGAAATGACCGCTTGACCAGATTGCACGCCTGTAAAATCAATCACTATTTCTCCTGAAGTAACTTCTACTTTGACCGTTTTTTTCAAAGCATGATCATGCCCTAATTCTGAAAAAATATCTAAATCTTTCAACACTGTCTTCCCATTTACCCCAACATCAAACACCCGCCAGCTTTTTGAATCCATGCTACCACCTGTACCATACCATGGCTCAACAAAGTAAAACGTTATCCAATAAGTGCCGCTTTCAACAGGAAATTTATACTTCAGCTTATCCCTTCCAAACCTAAAAGTTTGAAACAAGCCCCAATCTCTAGTACCTTGGATAGGATCAAATGTTCTCCTCTGACTTGCATAAAAAGGAGGTAAATCATCAAAATCAGCTGTCCAAGATACCGATCCCCAGGAGTTCTCTCCACTCAAGGGTACATCTGCCTGCCATAAATGCCCAAAGCTATCTGTAAAGTCCGGCCCACCACAATTGACCCTATATAGATAATTGAACCCAGGCTCAGCACCCAAAATCAGTTTGTCATTATGATAGAAGGACTCAAAATTTGGAGATTCAGGAAGGTGATTTAGTACAATTACATCTTCAGCCACGAGCTCCCCATCAACATAGCCCTTGGCTAATAGCACATTGTACTGGATATTTATTTGATCCCACTGAAAGTTCTTTCCTAAGCCCGGATGCTCTTTTTTGCCTAAGCTTTCACCGTCCAGGTCATTGAAAAGTTCAACCTCATCACAATTAGAAAAAACAATGAGGCTATCTTTTACCCCTGGCGTATGCCAGCGATCAGGCCAGGTATGTGAAACGATATACACCATAGGATCTGAATACTTGGAGGCATAGGAAGCCCTATACATAAAATAAGCATCCAAAGGCTCCTCCCATGGCGTCACCAAGCCTTTGTAGTTGACGGGTCCAACACGATCAATATCTCTAAAGCCTTCACCATTTTGAATTCGCCCTGGATTTTCATGGGAGTTGTAGAGCCATTGAAACTGACCAGCGAGGTGGTCTTTGTGTTCCTCTGCCAAGCGAATCTTCGACTGCATGAGTTGATAAAACCGATCTTCACTGTATATCCCATTTTGGTCAAAAGGGCCACTGGTGTGCAAATCCAAGCTTCTCCAAGCGCCATATTCTCCATTTAGGATCTGTCTACTCAATTCTTCTCCATATTTCTCTGGATCACCTCCATAGGTTCCAGACCAGTTCTGTACCACGTTCCAATCAGTTCCTTCTCCACCATTGCAAGTGGTGACTAGTCTTTGAGAAGAGGTAGTTGGATCCATTTCTCTTATAATTTCAGTACATTCTTCAGCAAATGCTTTGGGGATGGTGCTTTCATTCTGGAGTCCCCAAAGAATCACAGAGGGACTATTTCTCCTTTCCTTCACCCATTCACGCAAGAGTGTCTTGAAATTCTCTCTAAATGCAGGAGTATCATACCATATGTGAGCAGAGAATTGAGTCCAAAACAGAACCCCTCTCCTGTCCCATTCTTCGTGATACTTCAAGTGATGCGGTTGGTGAGCATCCCTAAATGCATTGAACCCTGCTGCTACTATTTGATCCACCCTAGAGCGCACCTGTTGCTCAGAAAAAGCATGGCTGTTGCCAATCAAATGCTCATACTCACAAGTTCCATTGATAAATACTGGCTCATCATTGATAAAGAACCTGTTATCATCTCCTTCCCTTCCTATGGGCCAGCTGATCCACCTGATGCCATAAGGTGTTTCCATTTCATCGATGATTTTGCCTTTGTGCTTGATCGCTGTCACCACTTTATACATGTAAGGATTCTCAGGAGACCAAAGTTTAGGGCTTGCTATTTCTGGAAGCTCCTGTTTAAACGTCCGTAATTCGCCTTTTTTCAGGTTTACTTTAGATTCCGTTTTTTTTACTTGCTTTCCTTGATCATCAATAAGCGTATTGACTAAAGAATAGGTGACTGGTTTATCTCCATAGTTTTTTAATTCCGTGTGGATATGGAGCTTGGCCTTCTCTTTATCTGTGCTTGGATCATTCCAAACATGCACACCAAAAGGTTCTATCCTTACTGGAGCTGTAACTACCAAAGTAACGGGCCTAAAAATCCCCAAAGGTTGTGAGCCTTCTGAAAAGCCCCATTCTCCAGAACAGCCACCACATACCCAGGGAAGATCTGCAATCATGGCTGGATGATCTGCTTTTACGGCTAAGGTATTTTCTTTGCCAAACAAAATTGCATCAGAAATATTTAATGTAAATGTTGTTCTTCCTCCTGCATGTTCGCCCACCTTAATGCCATTGACCCAAACCGTAGCATATGAACCTACTCCCTCAAAGAACAAAAAATGTTGCTTTGATTGATCCTTGATATCTACTTCGAAAGTTTTTCTATACCATGCAAAACCATGCTTATTGCCATGTTTCATCCTTCGATACCCTTCATACTGATCCCAATTATGCGGAACAGTCACGGCCTTCCATTGACTATCATCAAAATCCACCTCCTCGAACCCATCTTCATTGATTTCTACCAAACCCGTGGCCACACTTCTCCATCCTCCATTCAGGTCCGCAGCTTTCCGAACTTCCTGAGCAAAAGCTGAGTACGTTAAACAGAGTATAAAAAAAATTGATTTGATAAAAACCCTATGGAATAATCTCAACATGATATTGGCTATAAGTATGGTTTATGGGTTTAACTTGAACTATCTAAAACTTCACAATTATCAATGCACCTGATAAAGTTTAGCTTATATGTAAACTCTTTCCTCCATCAATAAAAAACCCAATCGACTGAAACTTTTTCGGAAGGATCTATAAGTCCCGCATCCCTAGGGTTTATTGGAGTTGCGCCATCTACAAAGCCTAAAATTAGAACTTTACCTTTCCCAAGGTTAAGCTCATGGTTACCAGCTTCAAAACTATAGGTATGAAGATTTACACGAGGTAAGTTTTCTAATTCTATAGCATTTAAAATCACAGGTTCAGCCTGGCCACGGTCATTCCCAGCGGCATCAGTCTCTAAAGTTGGTGGGGACAGGTATCCTTTTTGGTCGGTATTGAAATACCCAACGACAAGCTTGACTGGTTTATCTGCTTTGAACTTTAAGCTTGTACCATCTTCAATCTGTTGTTTATCATCAAGAACAAATCCCTCAAAACTTTCCAATTCATCGGCTACTCTTTTAACTACCATTGAGGAGGATTTACTGAGGTTAATTCCTGCTTTCAAATTAACCTTCTTCCCCAGGGAATTCTCCCAGTCAACATTCACATTGTTCCAAGGTTTAATCTCTTCCTTTACTTGATCAGGCTTTTCATTACTTTCTAGTTGAGCAATGTTCCTTTTGAGGTTCCTGAGCTCATTTTGATAATGAGGCAGCATTTCTTCCCAAGTGATATGTTTGCCATCATCCCCACCTATTGGAATTCTACGTTGAGCGGTCTGCATACTATTAGCATACAAGTAGGTATCTTTAGTCAACTCCACTAATCTTTCAAAATGGGCAACACTTTGTTCTAGCGGAGCTACTGCATGTTTCAAATCTTCAATATTTTTTGAATAGCTATACCTCAATACATGGAGAGAGGCTTCAACCTTGTCATGAAAAAAGTCAGCAAATGCTTGATAACAATAAATATCATTTTTAAGTCTTTCAAACTCCTCTATATCCTTAGTCACAGAAGGAATCGCATTTTCGATCGCCTCTACCGCTTTGGCGCCATGGCGTTTAACTTCCTGGATGATTTGGGTAGGAGTCTCACCTACATGATCTTCATTTTCCCATTCCTTTCTGGCATATTCTATCAGTATTTCTCCTTCAGGTCCGCAAGACTCATAAAACCCCGGGTAAACCCTCCATTTGTAAGGGTTGACCAATTGGCTACCAAACATCCCAAGAAGTAAAGTCTGCCTATTCCCTTCTGTAATGCCAAATCTGCGCAACAACTTAGGCGCTATCTCTCCTGTCTCTTCATATGCATCAAGAATATATTTTCCCGCTTGCTTATCACCATACTTATCCCCTATTTTTTTGCTCCAATACGCTATTTCTTCGTCTCTATCACGCTGATGGTTCCAAGCATACCTTGCCCAAGCCTCATACCATATCCAATCTCTATCTATTTGATTTAACCTTTCCGCTGTCTTGTCTGCTGTGTATGGCCAATCCCAGTAAGAGGCTTGTGGATACAAGTGTAGTGCATTAGCCCCATGAACTTCATGCATGGCTTTTACACTTTTTTGAATAAAATCTGGAGAGCCATACCTAAAGGGTTCAAGGTTTGCCAGAATATGCACGTTTGAAATATGAATAGATCCAGCTTGGCTGAGGTCCTTGTGAATCTGTGACCATGGTCCCCGTGGCTCATAAGTAGTCAAGGACTCTCCATTGTACTTGTGCATGGTATATAAGTTCTTGTAAATCGGAAGCGCATTTTCCATTACAAGTGGGGCATTCGTATCATGTGCACGTAAAATTATTGGTGGTTCTTCAGACAACCCTATGGCTTGAAGTCCATCCTTCACTCCTGGGATGACCGTCTCAGTAAACCATTCTATGTCATTTTCCTCCCCTTGCATAGCTTCTCCCAGTGCCACCAGAAGCCCAACATTAGGATATTTTTCTATAAATGCAGCGATTGACTTCCTAGTATAATCAGCTAGTAACGGTGTAATAGGCCTGTTTCTATCTTGGGTGGCAATGTTGTGATGTTCAGCAAATGGTTTGGAAACGATGATATTGTAGAACATCTGAATGACCCATATCCCACGTTTATCTGCTTCTTCAGTAAGAAACTTAAACATTTCTTCATTCTTCTGAAAAGTAGCTTCATCCACTTCGACGGCATAGGGATAATCCTCAAGCTTGACCAAGGAAGCAAATGGGTGTCCGTTCCAGAGATATAAAGAGTTCATCCTATTCTCCACCAGCATATCAAGGTAAGCGATCCAATGAGCTTTATCATAAAACCATGGGAAATTCTCCTCTGTGTATGGATACTCGTAGACTTTTCGCCCAGGCAAATACTCCATCTTCTGAACCCCAATGACTCCTCCTCGAAGAACCATTTCTGGTTGGTCTGAGTAGTTGGTATCAAAATCAATCACACCTTCCTCAAGAAGCTGATCTTTCAATGCCAACAATCCATATAAGGTACCTGAACTGTCTTTGCCTCGAACCATCAATTGTTCTCCATTCCCATATAATGAGAAACCTTCTTTACCCAACGCTCCAGCATCTCCTTCCTCAAAAGCTAGCGTTCTGAGCGCTTCAAGAACCAATTCATCTTGCCAATTACCGATGATTATTTGGTTTTTCGACTTATCCTTATCAAACTCAGTCAGAACATTTACCTCATAATTCGCTTCTTCTAAGGCTTCTTTGAGCTTCTCGACACCAAAGGAGGCCCTTGCGTCTAAACTCTTGTCAAGTATTAGGGTGATTTCGCTTCTAGTATTGCATGAAAATAAGGTAATTACTAAAAGCAGATAGATTATATGGGTTTTCATGATATAGACTTAAAGGTTATGGGTTTGAAGTTTTCTCTGGTTTTAGCTTTGAAAGATAGATTTCAAATATTTTACATTTGCCCCGTAATTTCTCTTAACATTTCTTACATCTGAGACATCACGAGAGCGCTCTATGATCAACCAACCAGACCACCCCATTTCATCTAGGGTTTGTTTAATTTCTGTCATGGGTAGCTTAGGGTTGTTTTCAATCCAAACTCCATCTGTGTCTGAGCAATGGATTTGCGCTAAATTATCTTTTCCGAGAATCTTCAATTCTTGAGAAATATCCGTCCCCCTTTTGATCGCATGAGCAAAGTTGAAACTACTCTTCACGGCTTTACTTCCAACCTCACTTAAGAACTTAAGCTCTTCACTGGCCTCTAAGGAAGTCTCTACGGCAATAATTTTATCCAACTTTTCGGCCTTTGCTCCCGCTTCTTTCAACCTGCTGATAACTTTCTCTCTGAGGTCTGGTGATTTGGTAAAGTCAGCATCAATACCCAAAGGCAAATAAGCGATATCCACATGCATGCTTTGCATTGTACTTAGGGTATCATCTATCATTTGAGGTACAGTAGGTCGGTTAGCAAAGGATTGACCATAAAAACCAGACATTGCTATAGATGAAATTTCTACATTTTGATTTTTGGACTCTTCTAAAAACAACTTTACTTGCGAAGGATCATGGAGCTTGGAATCAAAAGTATCCCTCGAGCCAAGTCCACCCATATCTAACTGGATCCCATCGGCCTGGATTTCATTCGCCAAGGAAAAAGCACTTAACTTTTGCCTTTTGAGTATCATCCAGTCACACACAGCGATTTTATACTGTTCATTCTTGATAGATTGCTTCGCATTATTTCTGGTTATAAACAAAGGGTTGAAGTAAGCTGCCACCCCTAGAAGACAAAACCGTTTTAAAAAATCTCTTCTTTCGTGTTGGGATGACAGCTTACTCATTGGTATTTCTGGGTTTGATTTCTTAATCTTCTTCATGAATCAGGGGTTCATCATATTGTTTCCTTTCGACGCCAGGCCAATCCAACCCATCAATTTTTTCTTTATTGATTTTGGTTGGATCTATTTTTACATACTTGATCTTCTCTCTTCTCCAGGTATATACAGCATGAACAAAGCCATCTTCACTTTGAATGATCGCTGGGTAAGAATACTGACTGATATTAGAATCTTCCAATATCAAAGATGCTTTCCAATCAACCCCATCTGCGGAATGAGAAATATTTAAAGGTGTTCTAGGTCCCTTAGCCTCTTCACCTGGAGGCAAGACGTGATTATAAATGAGGAGGTGATTGCCATCTTTCAAGGTCACTGCATCCGTACCAGAGTTATTGTTTGGAAGAGAAGTCAATTCCAAAGCTGACCATGTCTCTCCATAATCTTCTGACCAAGCAGTGGCAACTCTTCTGCTTTTGGTTCTGCAAAGGATTTGCAACTTCCCATTTCCATGGTCCAAAACACTTGGTTGTATGGCATTGATATCATCTGGCCCTTTATCTATAGGCCCTATTTTCTTCCATGTATACCCTAAGTCATCAGAAACTTCAAAATGAACCCTCCATCCATTACCTTCTGTACTACTTGCGCTCATTAAAAGGCCATTGCCTAAGAGGAGAGGTTTATTTTTGACAGGTCCAAGGATACCTTCTGGAAGCGCCTCAGGTTGAGACCAAGTTTTTCCAGCATCTTTGGAGCGCATCAGCATTCCCCACCATTCCGAAGGCTTAGGCCCAACTTTATAGAACAATAACAAATCACCTTGGGGAACTTGAAAAAGCACAGGGTTCCATGTTGGGTATCTTAAAGTATCATTGATCAGTCCATTTGCGACTTCTTCAGGAGAAGTCCAAGATCCATTTTCCATGCGGCTCAACCATATTCCAACATCTGGATGCCTTTCGTTGGTACCGCCAAACCACGCACTGACAAGACCTTCTGAAGATTCTGCAATGGTCGCTGAATGGCAAGAAGGAAATGGGGCTTGCTCAAAAATAAATTCCTCTACAAGAATTCCTGCTTTCCAATCTGTAGGCTCAGGATCTTTACAAGAGAATAGAACTAGGGTTCCAATGAATGACAATATTGCAAGTGAGTATTTTGACATAAGGTATAATAAGCTTAATTTTAAGAAGCTTTAGATGAAATGAAATTTCAAGTTAGAGACTAGAGAACTGTAAGCTATCCTGTACTTCCCCGACATTTTAATAAAAAACCTTAAAGTTAAAAATTATGAACAATCGATTGCGCTACACTTTGGAATAACAAGATATAGTAGTAGTTTTAAAATAATTTAAGATGTAAGTCCATAGAAAGATTAACCTGAGTATAATTGAAAGTGATACTGTAAGGTATAAAACAAAAAGTATTATAAATGCATGTTTCACAAATGTTTTCATTGAATATCGTCGATAAATCGATTTCAGAAAAGCATTAACATATGAAAAATTAAATTACAAATATCTTCTTTCTGGAAAAATTACATAATGTAATCGATTGCACAAATTAACAAATACCCAAGATGATTTTGACTTCAAATGTAATCAGAATTGACCCAGATTCCAGGGTACCAAAATATCAACAGATCGTCAATTCAATCACTGAGAATATAGAGAAAGACATTTATATCATTGGAGAAAAGATACCATCTATTAACGAAATCAGCGAAGACCTGTATCTTTCCAGAGATACTGTGGAGAAGGCTTACAATTTACTGAAGAAGAAAAAGATTATCGTTTCAGTAAAGGGAAAAGGATATTACGTTGCTAAAAACGTTTCGCACAAACAACTAAGGGTACTTTTTTTGATCAATAAGCTCAGCAATTACAAGCTTCAGATATACAACTCTTTTATTAGCAGCTTAGGAAGTGATGCAAGCATCGAGTTAAAAGTATACCATTGTGATGCAAACTTACTCTGTAATTTGATCCAAGAGAACATGGCCGCATATGATTACTATGTTGTAATGCCACATTTCAAGGATAAAGATAATAACCATCAGAATGCAGATCAGCGAGTAATAACTGTTTTGAATGAAATCCCAAAAGACAAATTGATACTGATGGACAATTTACTCCCTTCCTTACAAGAGGGTGTGGCCGCAATTTACCAAGATTTCAAATCAGACATTTACGACTCATTGGAAGAAGGCATAGACAAACTCAGGAAGTATGAAAAAATAATATTTGTCTATCCAGACCAAGCCGTATACCCTTATCCAAAAGAATTAAAAATGGGATTCGTGCAGTTCTGTCGTACCAATAACTTAGCATTCGAAGTAATATCGACTATCTACCCAGATATGGAGTTTGACAGTAAAGATGCTTACATCACCATTGAAGAGAATGATCTGGTAAGCCTTGTTGAGCAAACTAGAGATAAAGACCTAGAAATCGGAAAGGATATTGGCATTATATCATACAATGATTCCCCATTGAAAAAGCTATTAAGGATCACCGTGTTGTCCACTAATTTTCAAGCTATGGGTGAAACTGCCGCTTTTATGATCAAAAGAAAAAAGTCAGACGTTGTAAGAAATGTCTTCAATTTTATTGACCGAGGTTCAGTGTGAGCAAAGTTTATATTCCTTGAATTTTATAATCAACAAAATAATTTAAACATAACCACGAACATCCTATAATAGAAATATTCAAATTTTTATAGACTGACCTGAATTCCCATTATTCAAAAAGAGCCTTCATATCAACCAGCAAATGAACAGTAGCTTTCTGCTGCCAGAATGATATGATCTAGCAGACTTATGTCAAAACGTTTGCAGGATTCTTTCAGCCTAGCTGTTTTTCCCCTACCCTATTCTGAGTTTTTCAATTATACAGAAGTATGCTTATATGAAATTATCAACCCAGCACAGTTCCCTTTAATCGCTACTGCAATTAAGAACTTCAAATCCACTGTTACAGAGCTAGTACCTCCTTTAGCAATATTGCAGATCCCAATCACTTTATTGCACCTACTTACCAGCATCACCTTGAACTCCTCTATAAACCCAAGGTTATCTTCATCCCAGTTTTCACGAAGCAATTGACTTGCATCTTGTGAACTGTTGATTTTAAGCAAAAAGTATGGTTTTACCTTATGGCTTTAGGACAGTTTTATTCCTGCCACTAGATTGTCTTGAAAATACCTTTTTACCTATTGCATCAAAAAGAACATATGAGCGCCATTATGCAGAAGATATAAAATCAGGATATGAATTATGACAATCAAGCTGTGATCAAAGCCGCAAAAGCCTTCTTGAAATGTCTAAGGCGAGAACCTAAGCTTTATCATGTTTCAACCCAATAAAGAGATAGTAATAGTCCTTTCAGTTTGAAGAAATCAAAAAAAAAATCAGTGCGATTTTAAAACACCTCCTTTTTCCTATTGGCAATATTTGTTTGGGTAGTTTTGAAAATATATGCCAAATCTTTGTTGGAAAAGTACATCATTTCATCGCTATAATGGGATTTTAATTGCTTAAGACCTTCATCCAAAGGAAGTTCTGACAACCGCTGCCATGCAACTGCATCTTCTAAGGAAATCCTGACTAATTTACTAGCTAAGTCTTTAAATGTGGGTAGATTTTGCAACAAATTATCTTCAACATTTTTTTTGAGCTCAAATGTATTCACATAAGTGATTGCTTTCATGTAAAAGTTGGATTTCTCACCACTAAAAAACGCATTCATGTCGGAAGCGATTTTACCAGGCCCAAAAACCCTTACCCTGTAGTCCCTTCCTGTATCAGCTGGCCACTTTTTTGCAATCCATCCTTTGCTCACATACCTTGCAAACGGCTCAAGCTCTCCTACATCCCTAATGATTGTCCCTCTTTTATAGCTACGAATCTTGATATATGGAATAAGGAGTTCATAATCCTTCTCTTTAAGATCAATCAGGTGATCAAACTCTTTTTTTAGTGATTTCGCCCATAAATATTTACTCATTGCTTTTCATTTTCAATGGACCTACTGCAAACCAAAAAATACAAACCCAAAACTCAGATCTCAACCTCCCAAACATATCATAATTGTTGATTTTTCCAAATAAACAACCAATTATTTGCTAGCATTTCCTAAATAAGCTTCCCACAGACCTTATTTAGGAAATGAAAGTAAAATTCATTCCATTAATTTTTATCTGGAAATGCACCTTCCTAACTTAGTCTAGAAACATAAGCACCATCAATCATGAAAAACTCGAGCAAAAAACAATCAACAAAGATACAAATGGATAATAGTTGGTATCAAATCATTGAAAGTCATCATAGAAACATTTCTTTCAAAATGGAGAAATACCACAACGGATATTTCTTCTATTACTATGAATTCAACAAATCGCTCTTCTTAGATGAATCTTTAATTCAAGACTATAAATGCAGCATTAAAATGATTCCAAAGAAAGGTATTAAGCTCATCGAAAGTCATCATTTAAGTGAGCTTAAAGCTGCTGCCGTTGATATAGTTTTACTTAACCAAATCAATTACTTTGATGTGGAAGCTCCCCCTAGCCTTTCAGCATATTGGGATGATTCATGCAAATACTTTCTAAAACACAAAGGTAAAAATGGATATGTGTTGAGGCTGTTTTGGATAGTTGACAAATTCAGATATGATGATGGCCTATTATTCTTAGGAATCCCTCATTCAACCTATGACTTAACCTTGTCTCAATTGGTTAAGTATTTATCTTTCACCAAAGCCAAAAGTTTAGAGAAAATCACGTCAATCGGTAAAAAATCCATAAAGGAATTTTATTCAATTTTCTCTGAAGCAGGCATTTCTCTCGATCCAAAAAATTACATGCCATGAAAACTCCCAGCTATCACTCCATGCTTATTTCAAGATACAGCGCTTGTAAATTCAATTTCAACTCATTTGAAAATGAACAGTTTACCTATTCCATTTATGGCTATAGCTTCTCTTTCTCTAATGAATATGTATCCTTTAGGGTAAAAGAGGACAAAGAAGTCTTAAAATCTATATCGTTGGAAGACATATTCGAATTAAGCCAAAAATACCCAGACTTCCACCTGGATTTTGATTTCCTGATTAACCCAGTCCCCAAACTTTCCTATAACTGGAGAAATTCTTTTGTTAGTTTCCTTAGGGAAAAAGAAAAGGAAATGGGTTTTGAAGTAGCATGTTCTCTAAGGAGGTTGGTAGCTGCAAGCCCTAAGCTAAAAGATGTTAATGCGATCTATGGTTTAGAACTCTATCAAGCACTTTACATTATTTGTGAAAGCGGTACTGACTCATTACAGACAATTTCAGGAGCGTGTTATGAAGAAGCACTTCAATTCCTCAACAAACATGAAATCTATTTAAAAGGACAAGAGAACCCCACCAACATTTGGACTAAAGACTAATTGGGGAGCGCTGAAAAACGCCAACCATAGAATAAATTCACAAACTTTCTAAAGCACATGATCCCATGCAAAAGCTAACCTCCAATCCCTTATCAACGACTCTTCTGGATGATGAAAAATACGATATTGTACACAGCAATACTGAAGATAAAGAAAACTTTCAATTTGAAAGATACAAGCACGGTGTTTTTGATTATTCATTTTACAAGGATTTACCTTGGGGATCAAAAAAGACTACGCAGGAACCGTTATGCATGATCTCGTTTATACCTATTGCCGGATTCAAATTAAACAGATTGCACTCGCTAGCAGGACTGAAACAAAGATCCCAAGAATTATTCATTTGTGATAGGATTAACTGGAAAAAGGCTAAACCACAACATAAGCATTTATCAAAAAGCTGGGATGAACCAGGTTTTAACTTTTTGAGTGATCAATTGAATGTAAACTATTACTACTCACTTAAATTTGCGATATCGTGTTTGGGATCGGATGGGAAACGACTATCCTTGGGCATTCCTAACAATGGTTCACAGATCACACTTGGTGACCTGGTGAAACTACTCTCTTTTACAGCGCCCAAGGAGCTTCTTGAGTTCAGGAATGTTGGCCCCAAAAAAGCAGCTTACCTGTATTCATTGCTCACAGATGCGGGAATTTCTCTGGATGAGAAGAACTATTTGTAAGCAAAATTATTGGTTCAACTTTAATTAGTTGTTATTTTTTTTATTGCATATATTTGATTAAGATCTCTTGTGAAGTTTTCAAGTTCATTTGTTATGGTTTTAAAAAAGCCTGAATATTCAAGGATTTTCTCATGAGTTAAAGAATCTTCAGATTCAAGTAAATTAACTATGCTCAGCATGGTTGTCACGGGCCTGCGCAGTACATGTGATATATCAAAGGATATTTGTTCCAAGGCTGCTTCATACTGAAAATGATGTGAAACATCAGAAAGTGAACCATACATAATGGTCGTTCCATTTTCTTATTTTAAAGGCATTGCATTCAAAGCATGCCATTTATAGTCATCATTGTGCTTTACTCTATATTCATGACAAAGTTTCTTTTCAACCCTTACAGATTTAATTATTGCCTTTTGAACATCTTCTTTATCCTCCGGATGAACAACTGTAAATCCGATATATGGGTTTTTGAGCCAGTCATTTAACTTTATTTCAGGGTGGATAATTTTCATTCCTTTACTGAGAAAGTTGAATTGAAAAAAAAAAAAAATTAGTATCATTTGTATCGATAACTATAAAGCGAAAATTCCACTTTTGCTTCATCCTTTTTAATTCTAATAAAACTTAGCAACTTCTCCTAAAAAATCCCAGAATATCAAAACCCAATTTTATACAACTGCTTGTACAAAAGGCTCTTTTGTACAACTCCTAAAGGGTACATCATTGATAAATATGTTTCAAAGGGTTAAATTAAAGAAAAAGCCTAATGATGAAACAGAACTTCTATTTGGGAAAAGAAAATGAAATGATGCGTCATGAATTGGTTGCTTGCTTTGGGAAAAATAAATATCCATCTGAAGCAACCGCATGGCTAGTCTTTTCCAGGTACAATTATTCTATCGGGAATAGGGGAAAATTCGTTCGTGACCAACTCTTGGATCTCAACTGTTACCATTGCAAGTTTTGTGGATCAGGGCATTTAGGTAGATTAAAAACATAAAAATACAACAAAAGGTTTAAGCTAAAAACTAACTCAGTTTAGCAAGCTAATTCGTATCGTCATTTTTTTGAATACCAAAATTTTTGATTGCCCATGTTAGGATGGCTTTAGAAAGATCATTTTGAGAGATATTCATAAACACAGCCAAATACTTACTTGCAATTTGGAATAATAACGGATTGGTTTTGATTAAAAAATCCAATTTGTCACTTAAAGTATCATGCTCTTGCATTTGCTGGTACTGCCTGTAATCAGATTTGATTACTTTTTTGATATGTTTGCTTAGTTTATCTGGGGCACCATCAACAGACTTCAAAGATTCCATTAAATAGTCTATTGGAATAGCAGTTAGAGATACCTTATTAACAGCAACCCATTCATGGGTATCCACTTTCTTTTTGAAATAGCCAGTAGGGTCAGTTAAAAAAATAGATTGCATCAATTTGATTGATTTGTAAACTATTTTTTGTTCATAGGATAGCGTTCCCAATACAGCACCTTCATGTACAAAGATCAGGTGAGGGACATCCGCATAGGGGAATTTGATTTGCTTTCCTTGTTGAAAAACAACTTGTTTTGCATGCTCAAAAATCTCTTGGAAAGCTGCTCTAAAAATCATTCCATGCCTATGAGCGTAAAAGCCAATGTCCAATTTATATTTTATATTCTTACCCATCAATTGACAACTTAAGTCTATAATTAAGAAATTAATATAATAAATTATCAGCAAAAAAAGTAGAGCTCTAAATTTTAATTTGAAAAATCAGTCCAACAAAACGTCATTTTACCAACACTGGGAATCAAAAAGCCATTTTATCAAACAGCTGATTATCTGCCATCAAAAAAAAATTACAATAGCTTTTTAGCCTTGAAATAAAAAAAGTAACATCGTTGCTTCCAGCACTCGGGTTAGTGCTCGGAGCAACAATGCCCTTGGCTTTTACAGGGCCAATCTCTAATAATCCTGCACATTCTTATGATCTTGTAACACAGGAAATCTCTCAGGATCCCATTCCACCAGGCCAGCCTTACAACTGTAACTTGCAAGAACAAGTATTGTGTACAATAGAACTTGATCAGTTTGGTGGACCAATACCTGCAACTATTCAGGAGGGTGCATTCCAATGATTATTATAAGTATTTAGATTACCAAAAAGGCGATCATGTTTGATCGCTCTTTTTTATTGTCGATTATTTTGTTGAATACCTGAGATTTGAATTTCATTTTCAGGAATCAGAAATGCATATCGATTATTTAAAGACAGTAAATTATATACTTGGTTATCAAATGTTTTTCTAAAGTGACAAAATGTTCGGGGTCAAACCCTACCCTCTTCAAATCGATCCATCTTATCCCTCTAAAAAACAGTTGTTTTCTCCTTTCTATCATTATTTCAGTCAGCAACTCTTTGCCTAATAATGGTTCTAAGTGTTCTATATATTCTGGCTTATACCATTTAATTTTGAATAAAGCCAATGTTTCATTTGCTTCAAATTCTCTACCTAATCTAGCATAACACTCAGTTAAAGTAAGATACAGTTCATCAATAGATAAGCCAGTGAAAGGACGAGTTCCACCCGTATATGACCCTTTAAAAGTAGACATTCCATGAGGATTAGGTGTATTCAAAAACATCACTTTTCTTAAATCATCACCTGTTATTTGCTTATTAAGTACAGTATCCAAAAACATGGAATTTGGTGCTATAGGTGAGGTATATAACATTTGCATAAAAAACCTGTGGTGAGGCCGCTCCATTCAAAAGATCTATTACTGTCAAAATTTCCTCTCTCTACAAATAAGCCTTCTTTGCTACTGCTCCAAATGAAGTAAAGTTCTGACCTAGAGATAAGTAATTATCAGATGCTACTTCAGGATAAATCGGTTCATAACCCATTACATTAAAATCACTATCAATAGCGTCCAAAGATCTTCCACATTATCAGGGACAACCAATGCTTTTTGTGGTTTTTCATCAAAAAAGACGGCACAACCCCAAAGAGGAGTAATGCATATGAATATGATTAATTTATATTTTGACAACTTAGTATTTGAATTCTATTACGAAAAAAATATGACAAAAGCAAATTTCCGCCTTCCATTTCCTAAATAAGCTTCCCACAGACCTTATTTAGGAAATCATAGAAATTAACAGCCCAATAATTTTCGAGCCATTTCATTTACCCCTAACTTCAATCAATAATCAATTAAAAATCAAGTGAATAATCCAGTAAGATAACCCATATGATAACACAAAAATCTTGCACTACAGATTACATATTAACATTCCATTGCTTTGAAGCATGGGATAAAACGAAAAAGGATAAGAAGATGAAATTATACCATTATACTATAGCAAAAATTTGTTCGTGGATACTGGCCATGGTCTTTATCTATACAGCTGTCAGTAAGGTATATGATTGGGAAGGTACGAAGAGATCATTGTATAACCAGGTATTTCCGATTTGGTTAGCAGATATCCTGCTATATGTGCTTCCACCTATAGAAATAATAATAGCTGTCTTGCTACTATTAAACCATACCACAAAATTGGGATTAAGGCTTTCCATTATCCTGATGACCTTATTCACAGGGTATATCTCCCTAATCATTCTGGGAGTATTTGAAAGGGTTCCATGCTCTTGTGGAGGAATCATTTCAACCTTAGGTTGGGGAGAGCATTTGGTGTTCAATATTATACTCCTCTTCATCGCACTTCTGGGGTTATTTTCATGCAGAACAAGCAGGGTTAATTCAACAATGGTAACTTTTACTAAAAAAAATGAGATCGGTCCGTGAAGCTACCAGGTAGTTGCCGGACACCAGCAGGGGGATAAAAAAACACCGATCGTCCCTCTCCAAAGGAAAACATTCCTCCCCCGCCAGGGAGGAAATCCAAAACGACCGGTGGTCTATTAACAACTATAATTAATAATGTTATGAAAAATTACATTGAAAATGTAATAAAAGCAAGTTTTGTGATACTTGCAGTGATTGCGGCGTTTGCGTTTACGACGCCGAAGAATGAAGATGAGCCAAGATTTAGATTGGTTGATAACGAATGGACATTGGTCGAGGGTCAAATTGGGACACATTACACTTGCATTGGGTCATCCCCAATCTGTACTGTTCAACTTGTCGACAATGACCCTGAATTGGGTGAGGTAGTCGAAGATAGTGAAATGTTTGGCATATATACACCAGCTCCATAAAGCTTAAATTTTCATATCAAGTGGAGGGCAATGTCCTCCACTTGAATTATGGGTTTTGCTCTAGTCCATAGGTCTGGATTTCAACATCAATTAATGGTAGGATATAATACAAATCATTTGGCATAAGAGTGTATGTTTTGGAACCGACTTCTTTTGTTAAGATCCTTTGAAAGTCTGGTTCATGATTTAATCTTCTTAGGTCATACCAGCTTAAGCTTCTTAATACCAGTTCCCTCGTTCTTTCTTCAAATACCTCTCGAAGTGATTCAGTAGGATCTGTAAATGAAACTTCAGTGAAAGTAGAAGCTTCATATCGATTTTTTCTCAAAGCATTTAGAAGTTCTAATCCTTCTTGAATACTGCCATTTCTAATTTTACATTCTGATAATATCAAATATAGCTCTGCTGTAGTCATTCCACTAAACAACGTAAACAAGCCAGTATAGCTTCCTTTGAAGGTTACCCTTCCTGTACTTTGGTCAACATTAAAAAACCTTGATTTTCTTAGATCTTCATGTTCATATTTGTCATAGAGCCTTGGAGATATTTCCCCAATAAAGCTAGATAAGTAGTCAATTGTATTCGAGTGGTAAATCACTTCATTATTGAACCTTATGAATGTAGAAGCAGCACTGGGATCGATTTGATGATAATCAATTAAAACATTATACCTGTCCAAAACATATTCCGCAGCATCTTCAGCTTTTGAAAACTCTCCTTGGAATAAGTAGAACCTTGCCAATATTGACTTTGCAGCCAGCTTGGAAGGTCTAGTTTTAAAACTATTTACTTCCTGCAGCAATCCTTCGGCAAGT
Source organism: Belliella filtrata (assembly GCF_022549775.1). GTDB lineage: Bacteria > Bacteroidota > Bacteroidia > Cytophagales > Cyclobacteriaceae > Belliella > Belliella filtrata. The sequence continues at coordinate 127,546 of NZ_JAKZGP010000002.1, forward strand.
TGTAGCTGAGCTTCAACAAAAGCATAAGATTCAGATACAGAAAGTCTAAAAGGAGGATTCTCTATAGCAGCAGATTCCTTGAATATCAGGCCATACTTTTCGAGTTCTACTCCATCTTGGGGCATTGCAGCAAATAAGGTTAATAAATTGAAATAGGCATGTGCTCTGTAAAAAACCGCACTTCCTTTTATTTGATCGTATTGGACGCTGTTTGATTGAGTTCTTTCTATTGTTTCCAATGTTTCCAAAACAACATTAGCATAGAATATCTGCTCATACATTCCGATCCAATCTACATTGGTGCCACTTTCGTATAAGTCGTCTGCCCATACATATCCATTTCTTTCCGATGGTTCAGCGATACTTTGAAGAATGTCCTCCTTGAGCAAATACTCATCAGATAAAATTGTCGGTATTCCAGGAGAAAGGTTCATCAGTAACAGTTCGTTGTCCATCAATGCTTGCAAATCAGAAAGCGTGGATGGTACTACAAGTGATTTTTGAGGTTTTTCATCCAAAAATCCTTGACATCCTAATGTTAATAAGGTGACAGCAATAATACATATATGTTTTCTCATCGGTTTTTAATTTTTAGTTTTAGATTTTCCATTGATAAGTATTTGGGACATGTAAATCAGAAGTTAATTCTCACACCTCCTGCCAAGCTTCTGAGCGGTCTCATGGATCTGAAATCGGGATCAATTGGATCCTTGCTTGCCTTCCAAAGTATTCCCAGATTATTGGCATAGAAATAGATTTCTGCATTTCTGAAAGGAAGTCCTGACCATCTGCCCTTATCAAAGAAGTAAGCCAATCGAATATCCTGTAGCCTAATATGGTCTCCAGGCTCTACGAGAGCTTCTGAAAATGTGTATAGATTATCCCTGTTTGTATTGGTGGCATTAGGAATTGATGGCACATTGGTAATTAACTCGTCGCCTGGGTTTTGCCACCTTTGGGCATAATCACCATGTCCTCCTAGCCCTCTGTGGTTACTATAAATAATGGATTCTCTTCTGTAATAATAGCCCAACCTATAAGTAAGATTAACAGACAGACTGAATCCTTTCCAAGAGAAATCATTCCTCAATGCCCCAAACACATTAGGTCTGGCTGTTCCATGATATACTAAATCTTCAAGGCCAGTATCTCTAGTAATGCCCAAGTAATCTGTGCTAACTTCACCATCCAGGATCCCCTGAGGATTACCGTTGTCTGGATCTAACCCAGCCCATCGATAAGAGAAAACCGGAAACATCCCGTACCCAGTGACTGGATACATAGAGCTGAGACCAAAATTCAAGATGGTATTAATCGGGTGTTCAGTGTTATATCCTGTTACTTCATCTTGGTAGAAGTTGAACAAAAAGGATGTACTCCATTTCAAAGCCCTATCAATATTCAAGCTATTCAATTCAATATCAACACCCTCTCCTTTGATGGTGGCAGTATTCCCTCGGAAGTTTCTTACTCCTGAAGAAGGTGCCACAGCAGCAAAACCAATCATATCTTCTCCTGCTCTGTGATAATACTCAAGTGTTCCGCTGATCCTATTGTTTTTGGTAGAAAAGTCTATTGCAAGGTTAAGCATATTAAGCCTTTCCCATCTTAGGTTTGGGTTGGGTGGATTGACAACTGTTGAAAATGGCAAACCTGTAAAAGGACTACTCGGACTGAACCTTGCTGTAGTATAGGCAGACAATGAATTATCTACATTACCACTATATCCATAAGTAGCCCTAACTTTCAGGTAAGGAAAAAGTCCTGAGTCAAAGAAATTTTCATCAGAAATAATCCAGCCCAAACCAGCTGACCAGAGTGGAACACCACGCATATTTGTTTCAACTCCGAACAAGTTAGACTGATCCTTTCTTGCCGATAGTGATAGTATATACCTGCTTTTATATTCATATCCAGCATTGGCAAAATAGGAAATGAATCGATCCACAATTCCTGTTTGACTTTCTCCAAAGGGAATCCTCTGTACGACATTTGGAGCAAAATACATAGGGAAATTCCCCATGTAATCTACAGGACTTACACCTGCTATCTCAGGGTTGTAACCGTATTGTCTGGAGTTATGACCCATTCTTTGAAGGTCTTTTGCCTCATATCCAGCCAACGCCGTCAATCGATGATTTGTATCCCATATATTGCTATAGGTAAGATTTGTTCTAAAAGTATGACTCAAACCCTCCGAAAGTCTTTGATTGAATATGCCTCCTTCTGGAATGTGACTCTGGATAGTTCCAGCATTATCCAAATAAGCGAAGCTGTTAAATAGATTGCGGGCCTCGTATGCATCAGGGTGAATAATTTCGCTTCGGTTGGTTCTATTAGTCCAATATTGATACCGAAGATCAGCTGTCAGGTTTTCGTGGATTTTGTAGCTTGTATTGAGGTTAAGCCGGATTTCGTTCTGCCTTGTCATGTCATCCATCAAGTCACGCTCTTGTAGCGGTCTAAAAAACCAATCTTTCAGTCCTGCTTCCTCTAGACTGTTCAAATATGAAACCCTGTAGTCTCTAGGTAGTTCCAGTGCTTCTCCTGATGAGCCTTGGTAAGCTGCATAAGGATACATCCTTGGGTCTGTACTTGACAACATAAACCTAGATGGATCCATGCTATTATTTTTGGACACGGATTGAACCATGTTTATTGCAGAGTTTATTTTTAGCCTATTGTTTAACAGATGAATTGTCTGATTGCTATTGATGGTAAATCGATTGTTCTGATCTCCCAAAGAAGAAGATTGATTTTCGTCAAATCCGATCGAAGTATTGAATTGAAAGTATTCTGATCCACCACTTAGATTTAGTGCTGTTTGGCTGAAGACTTGATTTTGATAAAAAAGTCCGAATTGGTCTCTTGAATCAAACTGTCGGAATGCATTGATCTGTTGGTTCATTTGAGCTTCTGTAATCTCTCCATTTCTTTGGCTCAGGAGAAGTTCTACAACGGGACTCAATGCCAGCCTTCTTGGATTGTTGATCCTGGAGTTGAAAAAGTTATTGTTAAAAAGGGTTATTTCTGTGTCTATGTAATCATTGACCGACATCTGTGGTCTATAAAAAAAGTCAGGCATTTCCGTTATGGTTATATTGGTGTTTAAACTAACCCTCAATGGAGACTTCACATTTCCTTTTTTTGTAGTGATAACTATAACACCATTTCCAGCTCTAGCTCCCCAGATAGAAGATGCAGCAGCATCTTTGAGCACAGTAATGCTTTCCACATCATTTGGGTTGATGTTTTCCAAAGGTCCATCATAAGGGAAATCATCAATGATGATCAAAGGATTAGGATTCGCAAATAGCGTACTTCTCCCCCTAATACCAATAGGATCAGCATTAGACCTGTTGAGTGTCAAGCCAGACGTCACATCTGCTAGCCTATCTATTAGGTTTGTAGATACTCTACGGTTGATCAGTTCTTCACTTACATATGCGAATGAGCCAGTTGCTCTTTCTTTTGGAAGTTGCTGATAGCCGGTAGATACGATTTCTATTTGATCAATGTCCAGCCCTACCTCTTCCAAACTAATCTGCAACAATCCTTCGTAAGGCAATATTAGTTTTAGTTCAAATGTTTCAAAACCAATATAACTCACTAATATTACCGATTCTCCATTTGGTAAATCTAAAGTAAATAAGCCATCTGCATCTGCTATAGCAGCTTTTGATTCTCCTTTTAGGGTCACAATTGCACCGGGTAATGATAACCCATCTCTCTGGCTTTTCACTTGTCCCATTAAGGTAGTGATGTCTTGAGCCAAACTTTCAAACAAGAAACATGTCAATAATAATATGATGAAGTAGAATTTTCTCATGGGAATTATGGGATTTGGTTGCTAGAAATTTGATTTTTAGAGATCACAAGGAACTCCTGCTCTGTTGTCGTTTCTATTATATCCAATCCGTGAGGAATCAAGGCAGCTTTAATAGATTCAATATCAGACATATTGCACTGTAGATGCAAATCCAGTGGTTTATTATAACCTGTTTGATCAATGAGCACTTTGTCCAAATGCTGTAGGTATTTCAGATTGAGATGCCCAACCAGAAAACCAAGGTTCTTATTCTGTAAGAGAGCCTCATAAGGCGTTACATTATCTATTGGCTGTCCTCCTTTCGTTTTTGGAGAAAAACCGTCTAAGGTAATCAGGGCATAGCAAGGGACAACTCGAAGCTCCTTCTCTGTCTTGTATTGTGGGAACATCAGTCCTAAATCAGCTTTAAAAATGTCCCATATTTTGTCCTTATGTTCTCTGGCAACTTCCAGTTCGTAAGTGAATGTATAATTCTTTGTCCACTCAGTCATTTCTGTTGTTGACATCTTTTCCAAATCTTTAAAATAGAAATCATCCTTGATTCTAACATCTACATTCTTGCTATTCAGTGATTTGCCATCATCTCTATGTCCATACCTGAATAAAACAGTCAAGGGGACATTTGTGAGGTATATCCTAATATTGTGATCTCCTTTTTCAAAATAAGTACTTATGGATGCCATGGAAGGAAACCCAGGAATATATCCCCATAATCCAGACTGATAGATAGATTCACTCAACTCAGGAATTTGATCCCTGAGAGAAATACTTTTTTCAAATACATTTGCTTGCTGCTTATCGTTTCTGATTTCGGAATAATCACCATTAACCGCATTTTGGATATTAATTGAATTCACCTCATCGGAGTATGTAAATGCAAATACTCTTCCCTCCTGATCTATCCAGACATAATAAGGAAGTGAACTGTGTGGAAAAAGTTCTCTCAGCGTATTATCCCCATAAACCATAGGCTTCTTAATCTCCTTAAGCTTGGACATTCGGGAAAAGAGCTTCTCCACCTCCTCCTGACTCTGATAAGTCACTGGAAGGATTGCTAGATCATCGCCAAAGGCTTTGTCCAAGCTATCGAGCTTCGGAAAACTAGCCACACAGGGAGCACACCAAGTCGCCCAAAAGTCAAGGATCAGAAGCTTGCCTTTGTAATCGGAAATTGATATTTCTCCATCTGGATGGTTTAGTACATTCTCAAACTTGATATTGGGAAGTTTGTCTCCAATGTCTAAAGGTTCAAGTTTCTGCTGTCCGAAAGCATAAATAGACAGCAGCATGGTAATCAGTATTGTAAATTGCTTTTTCATATTCATGAGTTAGTGATCTTTTAAAGCATGAGAAATTGATTCTGTAGTAAGGCTTTCACTTTTGATAATCAGGATATTGATCAATGGCCTATAGTTCCCACTTGGTAGAGGCTGAGGCATCGGACTGAGCTCTTCTCTCCTACCCTTTGGTTTGATTGGTGTTTCTGTAAGCATATTTATTTGGGTTTTAGAAGTGTTAAATGTTAAGCGTTAAGTGTTAAATCGTTAAGCGATCTACTGGAGCAGTCTTAGCTTCTCGCATCTCACCTTGAGTCTAAAAAAAGACCTGGCAGTACGGGCATGGCGTATGAGGTTCGCCACAAACCCAGTTTAGCATCACTTGGTTTATTGTTAAACATATACCCCGTAGCTGCACAGGCTTTTTTATTGTAGGAACTTGTCCCGATCCTCGGGATTTTAGAACTTGTCCTGATACTCGGGATTGGGGTTTTGAGTGTTAATACGTTTAGCGTTAAATCGTTAAGTGTTAAGTCCCTGATATTCATTAGGACAGCGCTTAATTCTTCACACTACCCTATCTTGTATCCCCGATATTCATCGAGGCAAGCTTTGTTTCTAGCCTCTTGTCTCTTCCCAAAAGGCATACTCTTCCCAGCAAGAAAAAAGACTGTGTTTTTTCCAAAGGGATGCAGAAACAAGTAAGTGCTTCTAGCGGCTAAGAAGATGGGATTATAGACTTTCCGATGCTGCTCCTGCAGTAGCGATAGGATCGGAAAGGTGCAAGGACATCCATGGCGTATCGACCTTGGAAAAACATATCTGAGTAGATACCTTGTCTCGCATTAGGTAAAGTAGGTTTAGATAGGGTTCTTGGGCTTGCGCTCAAAGAGGATGTCGAAGGCTGAGAGGCCTGGATCTTCTGTTGGTTTGAGGGATTCTGTCTGGTCAGACTGTTGTTTTTTTCCTGATTCAGATCTCAAAGCAATCAAGCACAGCTCTGCCATTCCGGATAAATCGGAGTAGGGTTTGATAATCAGGTGGCTGTATATTTTGCTCGCTTTCATGAATGGAAAATATTAAAACGAGAGTTTAGAATAGAAGGGCTCTTCTTCCAAAAAATGGAAGGGCGGGCAAATCTCCAAATTCTAATGTCACATGGCTCTGGTAAAGCCTCTATCTTAGGATAGCCGCACAAAAGAAACAAGGAGTGCCCGCCCTATATTTACAAATATAAGGGACGGGACCACTCTTTGAACTCTCGTGCGGAAAATTTACCAGATTTTGTGACGAGACTCATTGAGCAGTTCCTAATTAAAGGTACTGCGTATGTTTTTCTTAAATCAATATTCTATATTCAAATATATCATAAAAATTCTATTTTAAAAATATTTATTTCTTATTTATTAATTTTCCTTTTAGAAGTAAGATTGTTATGCCAGATTTAAAAATAATGAGAGGCAAAGACAAAAAGAAAAAAATTAATGAAGTTGAATTCAATGAAGAATTTGAAGAAATAGGTGCACTTTTTAATCAGGGAGCAGTCAAGTCCCTTTCAAGACTTCAAGAGATTAAACCTACTAACCTTTCAAGAGCTATGCAGATGGGTTACTATACCTTTTTAGAAAAACTAAGGAACCCTGAAAATTTTTCAATTGAGGAAATTATTAAATTGGCAATCTTTATAGGTACTGATTACAACAAAATTTTGGAAGTCATCAATAAAATGATTCAGGAAAAGTATAAAATCTGACTCAAAATTGGATTCAAAAATTTAATGAATTAGGATATAACTATTCAAGTGAGTTCCTATCTGGAAAACTAGTCAATCTTGTTAAAACGGGATTTCTTAAAGCTGAAAAGAGGAAAATCATTCTTAAGAACGGTGAACTAGGGAAAAAGCTGGTGAATTATTACTGGTTTGAAGCAAAATCCTAACAAGTCTTAAAATTCATCTCATCTAACCTGAAATACTATCACTTTTTTAGTAAAAATACCCTTATCGGGGTATTTTTTGTTTGAGAGGGATTTGGTAGGTTTAGGGGAAATCAGAAAATTTTCTTATTACTGGTAAATAAGGGATGGTTTTTCCAGATAGATTTATAAGTAGGTAGCAAGCTTAACTGACACCAAAACAGGATATTGAACTATGAAAATAAAGACCATAAAAATAAAGAATTTTAGGAGTTATAAAGACGAAGTTGAAATCGAATTTGGAGACTTAACCGCATTTGTTGGAAAAAACGATATTGGTAAATCAACAGTATTAGAAGCGCTAGACATTTTCTTCAATGACAGCAAAGGTGTAATCAAACTCGACAAAGACGATGTAAATAAACAAGCTCTCGCAGACGGAGACACGGAAACAGTTATTTCCGTTTGTTTTGAGGAATTGCCAACAAGTATTGTAATTGACAACACGAATCAAACTACACTTCAAAACGAATATCTTTTAAATTCAAACAATCAACTTGAAATCATTAAAAAGTATTCCAATGGTTCTAAAGAAAAAGTTTTTGTAAAGGCAAACCATCCGACAAGCAACAATTGCAAAGACCTTTTGCAAAAGAAAAATACTGACCTACAAAAAATCATTAAAGACAATTCAATTACTTGCAGTAATCAGACAATAAACGCAGTAATGAGAAATGCGATATGGCAACATTTTATCTCCGATTTGCAGTTGGGAGAGATTGAAATTGACGTTACTAAAGGAGACACGAAATCAATTTGGGATAAACTAAAAACCTATTTACCTCTCTACTCTTTGTTTCAGTCTGACAGAAAAAATAGTGATGGAGACAATGAAATCCAAGACCCATTAAAGGAAGCTGTTAAACAGATTTTAAATGATACAGCATTAAAAGCAAAGTTTGACGAAATCGCAATTGAAGTAAAAACCAAATTACAAGATGTTGCATCAAGGACTTTAGCAAAAATTCAGGAAATGAATCCCGAGATTGCAAGCAGTTTAAATCCAGTAATTCCATCAAATGACAGCTTGAAATGGACTGATGTTTTCAAAAACGTTTCTATTGCAGGTGATGAAAACATACCTATAAACAAAAGGGGAAGCGGAGTAAAAAGACTTATACTATTGAACTTTTTTAGAGCCGAAGCTGAAAGAAGAAAACTTTCTGAAAATATTCCAAGTATTGTTTACGCAATAGAAGAACCTGAAACCTCACAACACACCGACCATCAGAAAAAACTCATTAAAGCATTTTTGGACTTATCTAATTCGCCAAACACCCAAGTTATTATTACTACTCATAGTGCAACATTGGTAAAGGAACTAGAATTTCAGCATCTAAGACTTGTAAAATCAGACAGTTCAACGAAAACGATTGAGAAAATATTACCAAACAGACTTCCATATCCCTCTTTAAATGAAGTAAATTTTCTTGCGTTTTCAGAAATTACAGAAGAATACCACAACGAATTGTATGGTTATATTGAGTTAGAAGCTGAAATGACAAACTACAAAGGTGGAAAACCGACAATGCTATACAATAGACTTAGAAAAGACGGTGTTACGATAGTGGTTGAGAATGTTGTATTGACAGATTACATAAGGCATCAAATTCATCACCCAGAAAACACAAACAATACAAGATATACATTTCAACAATTAAAAGACTCTGTGGACTTAATGAGAAGCTTTATACAAACATTGACACCATGAAAATACTCAAATAATAAACTGAATGGACAATTTATTAGAATTAAGAACTGTAAGTGAACTTAATCAATATTCGTTTTTTGTGCCCTCATATCAACGAGGTTACAAATGGACAAGAAAAGAGGTAATTGACCTTTTGAACGATATCAATGAGTTCAAGCCAAGAGTTATAAACATCTCTGATGAAAAAACTTGGTATTGCCTTCAACCTATCGTTATAAAGGAAATTAATTCCTCTTCAAAAAAGTTTGAGGTAATAGATGGACAGCAGCGATTGACCACTATCTATTTAATACTACATTATCTCAATCAAGACTTTGTCGAAAACCGAAGAGAAAAACTGTTTGAACTTGAGTATCAGACAAGAATGGAAACTTCTAAATTTTTAGAAGATTTGAATGAAGAAATCTTAAATGAAACTAATTCCGATTTTTTTCATATCTCACAAGCTTATCAGACAATAGCAAAATGGTTCGAAGAGAGAAGAATAAACTTTGATAAACAGGAGTTTGGTTCTAAGTTTCGATATAACTCAAAAATTATTTGGTACGAATCGAAAACTGAAAACCCTATTTCTATTTTCACTAGAATTAATATTGGAAAGATCCCCTTAACAAATAGTGAGCTCATAAAAGCACTCTTCCTTAATAGTTCAAACTTTTTAGGTGCAAACCCGGAGCAGCTTAGGCTAAAACAACTTGAAATTTCATCAGATTGGGACAACATTGAACACAGTCTTCAGAATGATCGATTATGGTATTTTTTAACAGGTGATAAAACTCAAATAAATCGAATTGAATTCATCTTCAACTTGATGAATGAAGAAAAAGATCATAAAGACCCTTACTCCACTTTTAGATATTTCTCAAGGCTTTTTACAAATAGTAGTCAAATCACTATTGAAGAGAATTGGAAAAGAATTAAAGGATATTATCAACGGTTTAACGAATGGTATTCAAAAAGAGAATGGTATCATAAAATTGGATTCTTAATAACCGTGAATGAAATATCTATTGAAAGGTTATATAAGGAATCAAATAATTTAACAAAAAACGAATTCGGAGCCTGCCTAGACAAATTGATTACTTCCTCAATGAAGAATATAGATTTGGAGAACCTTCAATATCAAGATAAGAAAGAGGTAAGAAAGGCCTTACTTCTTTACAATATTCTCACAATGCTCAATAGTCCAGATGACAACTCCTATTTTCCTTTTAACCTTTTTAAAACCGAAAGCTGGGATATAGAACATATTACCTCAATTAAAGATGCTATTCCCGACAGAAATCGAAACCATTGGCTGGATGATGCAATAGTCTTCATAGATGACGCAAAACCAGAAGGTGTAAGTCTCAAAGAAAGAGCTGAAAAATGTAATGTAAACAACGAAGAAGATTTTAAAGCCCTTTTTCAAGACATTGTTTCCCATTTCAATTCTGAACTGGGAGATGATGCAATAAATGACATTTCCAATCTGACACTTTTGGATTCAGAAACTAATAGAGGATATAAAAACGCAGTTTTTCCATTGAAAAGAAAGACGATTATTAGCAGAGATAAAGCAGGTATCTTTATTCCAATTTGCACAAAAAATGTTTTCCTAAAATATTTTAGTGAATACCCCCCAAAAATATCCTTTTGGACAGATGAAGACCGAGAGAATTATGAAACAGACCTTTACGCAGTACTAGATAAATATTTGGAAACCAATGATTAATTCACAAAACTACACAGGTCGTATTTTGAATTTCCTAGACCTTCTAAAAGACTATGAGGTTCAAATTCCAATTATTCAAAGAGACTATGCACAAGGTCGTGAAAGTCAAAAAGAAATTCGACATAACTTTCTCAATGCTCTTCATTCCTGCCTAATAAATTCGGATCCTATTAAGCTTGACTTCATTTATGGAAGTGTAATTGATGGAAAATTTCAACCTCTAGATGGTCAGCAACGACTTACCACATTATTCCTACTTCATTGGTACGCAATCATAAAAGATTGTAATTCAAACAATAAGGACATTCGTGATTTACTGACACGTTTTTCTTACGAAACCAGGATCTCTTCACGTGAATTTTGTAAGGCACTAGTTGAAGAGTCAATTCAAAAAATACCCGATAATCAAAAATTAAGTGAAGCCATAATTGACGAAAATTGGTTCTACCTTTCATGGGTTAGAGATCCAACAATTGATGCTATGCTTAGAACAATCGATGCAATTCACGAAATCTTCTTCGCCTTAGAAAATTTGTATGATAAAATTTCATCTAATCTTATCGAGTTTTACTTTGTTGAGCTTGAAAACATGGGATTGACAGATGATCTGTACATCAAAATGAATGCAAGAGGAAAGTTACTGACTCCATTTGAAAATTTTAAGGCGGGTTTCCAAAAACGCATTGATGAAGAGAACTGGGAAGAAGATCTTCCCTTATCTGAATGCTTTAGTACTAAAATAGACAATGATTGGACAGACTTTTTCTGGGATCATTTCAGGCAGGAGGATACTGTAGACGCTGCGCAAACACGATTCGTATCTGCTATTGCTATGATAATGCATTCAGTTGAAAGACTAAACTCAACTGAATCAAGAATTGAATTTCTAAATCAACTTCAAGAAGATCCATCTCAAGTTAGGCCCAATCACTATTCCAAAAGAAGTTTTAAGCATCTTACATCTACTCTTAATGCTTACAGTGAAAAAGTAATTCTGACAAATTACTTAAGTCAAAAGCTTCCTTTCCCGATGTGGAGACATGCCCCAAAGAGCTCTATATTATCTATGATAGTTTATGATGATAATTCTTCATCCACAATTCAAAGGGATAGTGCTACTTATACTCAAAAGGTACTCTTCTTTGCTGAATCGGTATTTTTCAAAAAGAATGAACATGGTTCAAATGACATTTATCAAGATTGGATGCGTGTAATTCGAAATATTGTTTCTAGGGCTGACATTGATAAAGATGGCTCAAGGCCAGATATAGTCAGGAGTCCTCAGTCTTTTGATGGTGTAATTAATCTTATCAATGAACTTTCAGATGGATGTGAAGACATATATAAGTTTCTTTCAGAAAAACCAACATTAAAATCTCAATACGCTCGCGATCAAATAAACGAAGAAATAGAAAAAGCAAGACTCATTCAGCACGACAGCGGTCTTAAGGAAATGATCTTCAAAGCTGAAGACAATGAGTTGCTTCGTGGAAAGATAGATTTTCTGTTTCATTGCATAAGTTATGACTTAAATCCTGAAAATTTCAATGCTGATTTATTCGTTTCAATTGCTGATGTATTTAACACCTATTTTGATAATGAAAAAGATCTAGGTAACGACATAAGGCGTGCCCTATTAACAATTGAAGTCAATGGCGAATATGAATTTTACTCTTATTGGTGGTCATATTGGCATATTGCCAAATCAACAAAAAGAAGACTAATTGATAGATTCAGAGAAGTAGAATACTGCATAAATCATGAGTACTTCAGAGAATACTTTAAAAAATTCGTTCTAGGACTTCAAAGTCAGAGTCCATCTCAAATGGCTCAATCTTTTCAGAGCCCACCATCGTTTCCAAACTGGAAATTGAGACTAATTAAAGAAGAAAGTCTTTTAAATGAATACAACAAAACAAACCATATAGCAATTGCGGAAGACAACTCTTATTGCTATATACTTAAAAGTAAGAGACCGAGAGAAATTGAAGGAAACTTGAAAATAGAGTAATACCCAGAAAATTTAGACCACTAGCCAAAAGCCCTCAAAAAAATCCCTGATTGATGCATTAATCTATCAGGGTCGCCGATAGTTATCGGGAGGTTAGTGGTCGCCGTGTGCGCTTATGGCTTATCGACTGACTTGTGCGCCGTGGCGTACATCTGCAGGGTGAAGGGTTTGCTAGGTGGAATAGTAGGATGATTGGTGCATTTTAGGAAGTGGTTGTTTTGGTTTTTGGTTTTATTTAGAAGATTTTACTTTGGTATGGGCGTGGTATCCCCTACTCTTTTCATTGAGATTAGCTTCTAGTATGCCCTGGATTTAATGATTGATTTATTAGATATTGTTAGTGGATCAAGAAGTTGCGGTATTAGGTTTGAGGGACTTTTAGGAAACAAAGTTGGGGTTAGTTGTGAGAATTAAGAAAGTAAATTGATAAATTGGCTCTGACTTGAGAGAATTGAGACCTCACTATCAGCTCAAATTAAGGGATTCTTCTCGGTTTTTTCATAAGATTAACGAAGTTACAGAAATCAAACATAAACAAGAAAAACCAGCCAAATCTAACCAACAGATATTTTTTTGGCTAAGACAAAAGTTATTTTGACTAACTTTTCTTAATCACTTCATGGCAACTTTGTACCAACATAAATTCAGAGAAATGGAACTAAATAACAGCACAATCCTTATTACAGGAGGTACAAGCGGGATTGGATTAGAGTTTGTAAAACAACTAACAGAAAAAGGTGCAAACATCATAATTACAGGTCGCAGTCTTGACAGACTCAAGGAAACTAAAAAGAAATTTCCAAAAGTTCATATTTTTCAGAGTGATGTAAGCATACCGCAAGACATTGAACAATTATATAAAAGTGTTACGCAGCAATTTCCCGAACTCAATATAATAATCAACAATGCAGGAATTATGCGTAATTTGAATCTGCGAGACACCAGCATAGTTTTGGAAAACATTACCCAAGAAATTGAAACTAACTTATCTGGCGTAATAAGAGTAAACCACCAGTTTTTACCGCATTTAAAAACAAAAACATCTGCTGCAATAGTAAATATTTCTTCGGGTCTTGCTTTTCTACCTTTCCCACTATCTCCTGTATACAGTGCAACAAAATCAGGAGTTCATGCCTATTCGAAAGTCCTACGTTTGCAACTCAAAAAAACCAATGTGAAAGTGTTTGAAATTGCACCTCCTCTAACCGAAACGACATTGATGAACGCCTTTACAAATGACATAGATAAAGAAAGTGCAGGACCTGCAATGAAGGTTGAAAAAATGGTTGCAATTGCCATTAAGGGAATAACGAATGACAAACTTGAGATCAAACCTGGAATGTCAAAGGCATTGTACTTCATGGGAAGAATTGCACCAAAATTTTTCTTAAACCTGATGGACAAAACCCTTGAAAAAGCAAAAAGAAAAAAAGAAAAAGTAAATTTGATATCGTGAAAGCAAGCAGAATAAAGAGCATTACGGAGTTTCATCGTTCACGAAATTTACCTAAACCCGAACATCCGCTTATTAGCATTATTGATTATGCCGATCTGAAATTTAGTGAAGAAGAAAGAGGCCAAAAGTTAAGTGTCATTTTTGACTATTACTCCATTTCCGTAAAACGTAATTTGAATGGTACCTTACAATACGGCCAGCAACAATACGATTTTGACGAAGGAGTTATGTCTTTTGTCGCACCCAATCAAGTGTTTGGAATTGAAGTTTTCAAAGAAGATGTAACTAACCAATCAGGATGGATCTTAATGATTCATCCTGATTTTCTATGGAATTATCAATTAGCAACAAAGATTAAGAAATATGATTTTTTTGATTATGCTATAAATGAAGCGTTGTTTCTTTCCGATAAAGAAGAAGCAACTATCAATTATATTGTTGCAAACATAAAGCAAGAATATCATTCAAACATTGATAAATTCAGCCAAGACATTATTATTTCACTTATAGAGACATTGTTGAATTATGCAGAGCGCTTTTATCAACGTCAGTTTATAACCAGAAAGATAACCAACCATCAAATTCTTGACCGATTAGAAAAGCTACTTTCTAGCTACTTCAATAGTGATGATTTAATGACAAAAGGTTTACCAACCGTGCAATACATTTCAGCACATCTAAACCTTTCACCAACTTACCTTTCCAGTTTACTCAAATCATTGACTGGACAAACTGCTCAACAACATATTCATCAAAAATTGATCGAGAAAGCTAAGGAAAAGCTATCCACTTCAGATCTATCTGTAAGTGAGATTGCCTACGAACTTGGCTTTGAACATTTACAATCCTTCAGTAAGTTGTTTAAGGCAAAGACAAAACTTTCACCAAAGGAGTTTAGAAAGTCATTTAACTAAAAGAAAAGTATAAAATAACTTGGCAATTAGCAGCTCTAGTTTCTGTTCCTTGAAAACAAACATTTCAAAAACCAACAATGATAAGCTCTTCTCCCTACAGCAGTTTCGCTATTTTAGCTACATTCAAACTCAATTTGGCAACAGCAGACTTTTGACTTTTGCTGACTTTTGCATCATCAGTTTTAATTTATAAAGCATATGCAAAAGACAATTTTAATTACAGGTGCTTCGGCAGGGTTGGGAAAAGCAACCGCAAAATTATTTCAGTCAAAAGGGTGGAATGTAGTCGCCACGATGCGAAACCCAGAAAATGAAACCGAATTAAAGACATCAGAAAAAGTTTTAATTACTAAGCTTGACGTTTTGGATTTAGAATCGATCACAAGAGCAGTAAATCAAGGTATCCGGAAGTTTGGAAAGATTGATGTATTGGTAAACAATGCTGGGTATGGTGCTTATGGTACATTGGAATCTTTTTCAAGAGAGAGAATTATTCGACAATTTAACACAAATGTTATAGGTCTATTAGACGTTACTAAAGCATTACTGCCTCACTTCCGGCAGAACAGAAGTGGGGTTATCATCAATATTTCTTCCATTGGAGGCAAGCTTGCTTTTCCTTTAGGTTCGTTATATCATGGAACCAAGTTTGCTGTAGAAGGGATTTCAGAGGCGTTAAATTATGAAGTTGAGCAATTTGGTGGTAAGGTAAAAATCATCGAGCCAGGGGCTATTGCTACCGATTTTACAAGCCGTTCTTTAGACTTTTCAAACGACGAAGCCCTTGTTGAGTATCAGCCAATCGTAGATAAGGTATTAGCAGCATTACCTGCCTTGTATCAGAATGCAGCATCGGGAACGTCAATTGCAAATGTAATATACGAGGCAGCAAAAGGTAATACAGATCAGTTAAGATATACCGCGGGCGAGGACGCTAAAATGTTTATTGCTAACCGCAAGCAATCGGATGATGAAACATTTTTTGGAGGAGTGAAAGCACAATTTAGGTTATAAAAATCAATTAAAAACAACATAGTGATGAACAGTATTTCAAAATTAAAAATAGCATTATTCATGATCTTAATGCTATCCAGTTTTACAAACCAATCAATGGCTCAACAAATTAAAAGTCAGTCAGTAATAGCAAAATCAAACACGCAGGTTGTGGACAGTTTCTTCAGTGCAATGGAAGCACAAAAATTTGAAACCATAAAAGAGGTCTTTGCTGAAAATGCGGTTCAATTATTACCGTATGCACCCGAAGGGTTTCCGAACCGCTTAGAAGGCTCAGAGGCTATTTACAATCAGTTCAGCGGATTAACCGCCTATTTTAGTAAAATGAAGTTTACAAGGGAAATTTATGCAACTGAAGATCCCAATTTCTTCTTTGTCAAATTCAAGGGTGACATGGAATTGAAAAATGGAGGGAAATATGAAAATGATTATTTAGCGACTTTCAAATTGGAGAACGGTCAAATAATTGAATATACAGAGTATTTCAATCCGATTGTAATGGCAAAGGCATTCGGTTTAAAGATCAATTAATTATAAACAAGGTCAGATAGCAACATACCGGCAGCACTATGTTGCTATCTTTGCATTAAATATTTTAATAAAAATGAGTGAGTTTATTCATTTAAAAACCATTTCGGATTTATTTAAATTATTCCGATTAGAGCAAAATATCCAACACCCATTAGTTGGGGTTGTTGATTTTAGTGAAGTGGAAGAACATATAAGTGGCGCAACAAAAGTCACAGGAGATTTTTACTCAATAATGTTTAAAAACTATTCAAAGAACAACATTAAGTATGGTCGTCATGTTTTTGATTTTCAAAACGGAAGTTTAATTTGTATGTCACCAAATCAAATTATTGAGATGGATTACGATATCGAAGATGTAGGAAATATGTTGGGTTGGGGTTTGTATTTTCATGCAGATTTAATCAGAGCGACATCTTTGGGGAGCAAAATGAAAGCGTATCATTTTTTTTCTTATGAAATATCCGAAGCACTTCATTTGTCAGAGAAAGAAAAACAAATATTGTACGATTGTGTCTTGAAGGTACAATTAGAATTGAAAGAAAACATTGATGGTCACAGTCAAAACATTATTGTTTCGACTATAGAATTACTTTTGAATTATTGCTCTCGTTTTTACGGGAGACAGTTTATCACACGAAAAGCAATAAACCACGATATACTTTCACGCATGGAGCGACTATTGGATAACTATTTTGAACAAGAAGTGACATTACAAAAAGGATTACCTACCGTTGAATATTTGGCAGGGAAATTAAATCTTTCCCCAAGGTATTTAGGAGACTTACTGCGATCACTCACGGGCCAAAATGCACAGCAACATATTCACGGAAAATTAATTGAAAAAGCAAAAGATTATCTAACTGCCACAAATTTATCTATATCGGAAATTGCATATCAATTAGGTTTTGAACATTCTCAATCTTTCAGTAAACTCTTCAAAGCAAAGACACAATTCTCGCCTTTGGAGTTTCGTAAGTCCTTTAACTGAAATAAAAAATTGAAACTCACATCAAAGATAAAACCATATCTAGTTTTTAGCCAAACGAACATGCTAACTCATCGATAAGCCCTGATTGATGCAATTCATCTATCAGGATCACCGGTAGTGATTCAGACGTAGTGGGTGCCGTGGGTGCCTATGGCGTATTGACTGTCTTGTGCGACGTGGCGTACAACCGCAGATGGAGGGGTTCCGTAGCTGGAATGGCACTAGCGTGTGGGTTTTAGGAAGTGGTTGTTTTAGTTTTTGGTGGTATTTGGAAGATTTTGTCTAGGGTATGGTTTCCACTACCCTTTTTATTGAAATGGATACGCTAGTTTGACTTGGGGTCTACCCTTGATTTATTTGATCCTATAAGTACATCATGAGGGAATTGGATTGGGTTTGAGAGATGATTATTTTTATTAACATTGGAAATTGACTCAACCTCAGTTAATTTAGTAGCGAAGATTTTACAAACCCAATTGACCCTCCTTGCCTGATAAGAGTGCTACTCACAAACTGCATCAATTTTCATAAGACCTGTGGAATGGGGAAGTTAGAGAGCAATTCCCTTTCAATACTCGTTTAAAAGCAGTATAACACAATAAATCTTTTCAAATTATTAATTAGATAAACACTTTAATCCCTAAATCAAGTAAATGAAATCTATAACTATTTCAACAAAAAATCTTAGATTTTTTTTTCTGATATTAATTATATCAATAACTCTATATTGGTTGTATGGGAAATTCACAAGTCCTTGGGGAGCTCAAAAAGTTGGTTTCATCTCATCTGAATCTGAAACATTTACAAGAGGAGATTTGATTTTTTCAATTTATAAAGGAAATGATGGAGTAAATGATGATATCATTTACCATTTTCACGGAAGGAATTTAGATCATACTATTTGGAATGATGACACCTACTTTACATCAATGATTCAGTCTCATTGGCAAAAATCAAAAGTGAAGCCACCAACAGTTGTATTAATTTCCTATGGCCCTGAATGGTTACTAACATCTAAAAACTCTAAAACAGAGAGTGGCTTAATGGATGACTTCATAGCAAATATGCCATTTATTGAATCTAAAATAGGTAAACCAAAAAACCGAATTTTAGTCGGTGAATCCATGGGTGGACTTAATGTTTTGATTTTAGGACTTAGTCATCCTGAATTGTTCTCAAGAATTGCATCATTATGTCCTGGCGTATATATAGATTCGCCATTTTCAGATTTTGATAAAATAATGGCAGCTATGAAGCGAACGGGTGCAGATCCTAAAATTGCTATGGGAATATACTTAATGGCTAAAAAATATGTTTTAAATGATGAAGAGTGGAATGAAATTTCTCCGATTGAGCTGATTAAAAAGGCAAATAAAGATTACCCTGAATTGTATCTGTCTTGTGGTATATATGATAAATTTGGTAACTATGAAGGCACAGAAACGCTGGTTGATTTGGCAAATTCAAGAGGAATTAAGACTCATTGGCATCCAATATATGGTGGCCATTGTGCCATAGACATCATCTCATTAGCAGATTTCCTCATTATCAAATAATTAATTGATAAATTAGAAAATAACATATATTGAAAGAATTAAACACAGTATAGTTGATCGAATTGCTAAGGGAATTGATAAATTCGGTCTTGCTAATTAGGATTAAACCTCTAAATCAGCTTAGTTTAATCGATATAATAAGCATTAGTCAAAATTGTAAGTCCAAAGCATAAAAACTTACCTTAATGAGATTTCAATTTATATTACTAATAATTTTATTGTTAAGCAAAGTTTCATTTGCACAAAATACATCACCTAAATTATCCAACCAGGTTATAAAAGAGGACTTTGACTATTTATATCAATCTTTAAAAGACACACATTATAATCTTTTTGCTTTTCAAAGTAAAGAAAAATATGACAGCTTGTTTAGTCATCTGAAATCAAACTTGACTACGGATTCATTGACTTTATTAGAAGCAACTTCTTTTTTTCAAAGGTTAGTGAGTTTTTCAAATACAGGACATTGTGAAATAGATTATCCTGCTTCATCTTATATAGATTACGCATATGCTGGTGGTACAGTATTCCCTTTGGAGCTGGCGTTTGAAAATGAAAAGGTATTTATACGCAAGATCTTTTCATTAAACAAAGAGATTTCAATTGGAGATGAAATATTATCCATTGACAAAATACCAATAGATGATATATGGAAACAATTTAATCCCCTTGTCTCAGCAGAAAGAGCCTATTTTAAAAATGCCAAAATAGAATTCTGGTCATTCCCAAGACTTTTTTATCAATTGAAAGGCAGAAAGGACCAATGGCTTATTCAAATTAAGAATAAAAATAACAAAGTAATCAATTTAGAGGTGAACTCAATCTCTGTAATGGACTATGAAACTAATAGGAACGGAGAAATTTTAAATCCTAAAAAAACATTAAAATTTTACGGAGATGTTGCTTATCTAAATGCAGGTCAATTTGGCAGCAATGAAGTAGATGGAGAAAAGCTGTTTAAAAATTTCATTGACTCAACATTCACTGTAATAAAAGATCGAAAAGCTAAAAATTTAATTATTGACTTTAGAAATAACCCAGGAGGTCATAATGCTTATAGTGATTACCTAATATCCTATTTTGCAAATAAACCTTTCAAATGGTATTCCAGTTTTTCCGTAAAGACAAGCAAGATACTGAAAGAACATACATTATTACAGGCAGATACTACTGATGAATATTCAAAAAAGATTTTGAATAATACAGACGGTCAGATATTCAATCATGATTTCCCAAAGTATAAACCTGTAGAGAAATCAAAAAGATTTAATGGCAGAGTATATATCTTAGTAAATAGGCAAACATACTCTATGGCTGCTGTAAGTGCAGCACTTATTCTAGACTATAATTTTGGAAAAATAGTTGGTGAGGAAACAGGTGAATCTCCAACATTATATGCTTCACAGTTTTCATATTCACTTCCCCACAGTGGCATAGTGGTCAAAGTACCAAAAAGCTATATTATTAGGGTAAATGGAAGTAGAAAATTAGAAGGTTTAAAACCTGACATCTATATTCAAGACCATTTATTAGATGATAATGATGAGATATTAGAAGGGCTACTAATTAAATTGAATAGGACAGCGAACCATTAACATTTAGCCCACGAACCAAAAGTACTTCCTACCGATACTATCGGTAAGACCTCATTGATGCATTCATCTTTCAGGGTTGTCGATAATGATCGGGAGGCTAGTCGCTACCGTGTGCGCCTATGACCTATTGACCGACATCCGCAGAGCAAAGGGTTTGCTAGGTAAGTGGCTGATTGATGAATTTTATATAGTGATTTTTCTAGTTTTGGTTGTATTTGGGAGTTTTTACTTTGGTTATGGCCACCCCTACGCTTTGTTTTGAGATTTGGTCTTCTAGCTTGACTTTGATTCAATGATTGATTTCTTAGAATCTGTGGGAGGATCTGGATTGTATTAGGTAGAGTATGAAAGGATTTGGGAGAAAAGATTGGGCTAATTGAGTTTATAGAATACTCTTACATAATTAATGGTATGTCTCGACTAATTAGGATATATATCTCTTTCTTTTGTCCAATATATTTGATTAAATTTTGGCAATTCTAAACATTATACGAATCTGATATGAATGTAACCCTCAAATTAGTATGCCTGATATTTATTTTGAACTTAAACTTTTCTTGTGCTGAAAAGAAGTCAATAGATGGGCACACGAACAAACTTGACTTGGAGTCAAATGAATTAAAAGATACCTTAAAATTTACTTCAGGAATCCGTGCCATTTTTCAAGACAGTAAAGGTAATTTTTGGTTTGGAAGTCTCCAAGAAGGTGTTGCTGTTTACAACGGTAAATCATTTAAGTATTTCGACAATTACTATGGGCTTTCTGACAATCAAATCCACTCCATTCAAGAAGATAAGAATGGGGTTTTATGGTTTGGTACTCAATCAGGTGTTAGTAGTTATGATGGAACAAGGATTAGTAATCGAACAAATCCAAGTAAGGGAAATTCTCAAGGTGTTTTACCAATTCAAGGCAATGACAAAAAGCAAAGTGGCTGGATGAAAACCGAAAATGACTTATGGTTTGAGGCTGATAATAAATCGGGAGTTTATAGATACGATGGTCATGAATTACATTATTTAGATTTGCCACCTCAAAAAGTCATTAATTTATCCGATAACTTATTTGCGGTAACAGATATTGCAAGTGGAAAAAATAATATGATTTGGTTTGCTACCTATGCAGGAATTTTCGGCTATAATGGAAATGATTTCACAATTGTTAACGATGATACCCTAGGGTATGATAGGAAAGTTGAAGCTTTGCATATTAGAAGTATTTATGAGGATTCAAAAGGTAGACTTTGGATTGGGAACAACGGAATTGGTGTATTACTAAAAGAAGGTGATTCAATCATAAATTTTTCAAATAAACATGGCTTAATTCATCCCAATAGCAAACTTAATGAAGCCAGAAATCACCAAAAGGCACACTGGAGCATGTTTTTACAATTGCTGAAGACAAAAGTGGAAACATTTGGTTTGGAGACAGAGATGCTGGAATTTGGAAATTTGATGGTGAAAAGTTTGAAAATTATACCAAGGAAAATGGATTGGAAAATGATTTCGTTCTTTCTATTTATGAAGATAGAAATAAGGAATTATGGTTTGGAATGGCAGATGGAAAAATATACAAGTTCAACGGAAGCACTTTTGAGAAACAATTTTAAGCAATACACGCGAAGTAATATTTAACCCACTATTCGAAATCCCTTCCTACCTTCCCTATCGATAGGCCTTGACAGGAGATAAAATCTATAGGAGCTTTTTATGGAAAATGTGTTTGTTTTTTTGGTATTTATGAATCCTTAGGTCTACGCAATGGCATACATCAGCAGGGTGTGGTTTTCTAGGTGGAATAATATGCTATTTGGTAAATTTCAGGAAGATTTTTTTAATTTTTGGTTTTAATAGGCAGATTCTGCTTTGGTTTGGGTATGGTATCCCCTACTTTAATATTTTAGATTTTGTTTTTTAGCTTTTCATTAGAAGCCAAACGTAGTTTCTTAAGTCTTATAGATGGATTAAAAGGATCTTGAATTGGGTTCAAGTAGATATCAGTGATTTAGTTTACCATATTAATTTGGTTCAACCTTCAAGTAAACTGATTTCACATCAAGAGACCTGAACAACTATCAACTGAGAGAACTCCAAAAGTCAGTCGCCACTTTCTCATAAAAGTGACAAGTAATCAAGTGAGCTTGAGTAAAAATACCCTGATTAGGGTATTGTTTGACTAGCATATTTTCCCAATCTTACGATATCAAATAAATTTAGTCAAAGAACGACAATTTGTGTCAGTAGATTAGTTTATTGATAAACAGATCCTTAGATTGTCCCAAAATAAAAGCCTATGCGATTCAGGATACATATTAACAAGTTTGGTCAAGAGAGTTTTTTACCTATCAATTACCAGTATGAACTCTCTGCTGCTATATATAAAACTATAGATCGTGCAGATAGTGATTTCAGTAGGTTTTTGCATGAAGAGGGTTATTTGGCGTTTGGTAATAAATTTCGCTTATTTACTTTCTCTAGAATATTTTTTGAGCAATTCAAGGTGATCAAAGATGCAGGTCGAATACATCATCAAGGGAATGCTGCCTTCTTTGAGATCAGTTTCCTGATTGACAAAGCCGCTGAAGAATTCATAAAAGGTCTGTTTTTAGATCAGGAATTTGTATTAGGTGACAAAATCAGCAGGGTATTTTACCAGATAAGTTCTATCGAGGCAGTACAGCCTCCTTTGTTTAAGGAAAACATGAGGTACAGATGTCTTTCACCTGTGTTTCTCCGCAGAAAAAGGTCTGGTGGCGGAGAAGATTACCTCCATCCGGAAAACAGCCACTATGGAATTCTTTTAATGCAAAACCTGCTTTCAAAATCCAAAGCTTATGAATTGGCCAATCAATGGGATGAATCCCCTACCGGAGGCCAAATCCCTGACTTTGAATTTACTCCTATTGGCAAGATTTTCAAGAATGGGGTCAAAATCAAACAACTGACAGAAAAAGAAACCCAACTTATAGGCTACAGCTTTGAATTTGAGTTAAAAGCTCCTGTTGAACTGCATGAGATCGGCTACCACGCAGGATTTGGACATTTAGGTAGTCAGGGCTTTGGCTGTGTGGAGGTGAAAGGAGGTGTGGTATGATGGAGTTAAATGGATTTTATGATGATGATGGAAATAAAATAGACCCATTGACCATAAAGAAACCATGCCTGTGCTTACTGTGCAAACATGACGAAGAATCAGATAAGGTTGAAAATATACTTTGTAACATGACAAGGTATGATCAAAGAAATGAAGCAAATTTTGAATGTGGGGCTTTTGAGAAGGCTCGGTGATTAATAAAAAAGTATATGAGAATAGATATAAAACTTAGCAGAAACACTGAAGTAGTGCCTTTTGAATATCAAAGAAATCTTGTTGGTACATTCCACAAATGGCTTGGAGAAAACCATGTTCATGATGATATTTCTCTATATTCTCTATCCTGGCTAATGGGAGGAAGAATTGATAAAAAAGGTTTTGATTTTAAAAATGGTGCCTATTGGCAAATCAGTTCCTACGATACAGCTTTGATAAAAACACTTATCAAAGGAATACAAAACGACCCTGAATTGAATTTTGGAATGAGGGTCAAAGAAGTATCGATTATGGAGGATCCTAGAGTTGAGCCAATTCAACGGTTTTTCTTAAACAGTCCCATTTTCATCAAAAGGAAATTAGAAGAAAGAGTACATCATTATACATTTTCTGATGCTGACTCAGGCCTTTACATGACCCAAACCCTCCAAGCTAAACTTGAAAAAGCAAGTCTTGACTCAAATGGTGTGAAGGTCTATTTCGACTATACGTATCAAAAACCAAGTACCAAGATGATCAATTATAATGGCATCAAATGCAGAGCGAGTATGTGTCCTGTAATTATTGAGGGTAGTGAAGAGCAGCTCAAATTTGCTTGGAATGTGGGTATTGGAAATAGTACTGGAATTGGATTTGGCTCTTTAAAATAATAGGTATGAAATACTATGTAGTAAAATATTCAGGCCCCTTTGGTTTTATTAAACCTTGGACGGCAGTCAGAGACAGTGAAACGTTTAGTCAGCAGTTTTTAACGCCATCAATTGTGGAAGGGATTGAGAAGAAATTATTTCCAGAATTACTGGGAAATGAAGGTATCCATAAAATAGTAGGTCATAGATTGTCATATGATCAAGTAAGTAACCAACAAGAAGTAATTCAAACCAGAGGTTGGAATTCAACCAGAAAAGGGAAAGAATTTCTTTTTGACAGACCTAAGGCAATCTTGATACGTGGAGTTTTACAAAACCCGACCCTGTTACTGGCTTTTACATCTAAAGAAGATGTATCTAATGCAGCTAAACAGCATGTTTGCCTTTGTAGAAACGAGGATGTAATGTATCCAGATTCTATCATCGAAACTACCAAAGAAGCATTTGAAGGAGATGAGGATAAATTCCCTGGTTTCGAGTTGGTTTTCGGGAAAAATGACAAATCATTTTTAGTCGGCTATAACAGGCTAAACAATGAACCTATGTATGGTTGGATTAGAGTAGTAGGTCAACCTGTAACCAACTTCTGATGGAAAATCTACTTGCTAAATCCGCACCTGAGTATACTCCTCTAAAAGATCATCTTTTACACGTTTCCTATGCCGCTAAAGCATTTGCCAACTATCTAAAGATGGATAAAACAGTGGCATTTAATGGTGCAATTCTACATGATATGGGAAAGGCTCACCCTGAGTTTCAAAGAAGAATTAGAGGAAATGGACGAAACAGCAAAGTTTTCAGACATGAAATCAGTTCTCTTCTTTTCTTATCTGTATTTCCAGAATCAGAATATTCGGCTTTATTGGATATGGTTATCGCTCACCACAAATCAGCCAAAAACGATGCTGGAGATAAGGGGTTGTTGGACTTGGAAAACGGATATGACTATATTGACTTTCATGTTGGTCAATGGAATCAATGGGCACCTGATGCGTTTAAACTCCTAGTAGATATCGGGATACAATGTATTCCGTTTGGCGAAGAGGTCGCCCGTCAAAACCTTTCCTTGGCTATAACCTATTGCAAAAAACAAACGAAAATCAGAGGGTATGCGGAATGGCGAGGATTATTGATGGGGGCAGATCACTTTGCTTCGGCTTTGATCAATGATACAGAGAAAAACCTTAATAGAGCTTTTCAGATTCCGGATCTTTCTTTTTTTAACCGTACGCATCCCCTTTACCCTCTTTCATATAAAGAAACTGCTTCTTCAAAAAGACATACCCTTGTAGTGGCCAGTACAGGAGCTGGCAAAACAGACTATCTATTTAAAAGGACAAAAGGACGGGTGTTTTATACACTCCCATTTCAAGCGTCAATCAATGCCATGTTTAAGCGAGTGTCAAAGGACTTAAAACCGGACAACCCAAACTTGGATATACGGGTTTTGCATTCGGCTTCCATGGTTGTCCGACAAAATGGTAAAGAAGAGGAAAGTGTCTTACAACCACTTTTCGGGTCAACGATTAAAATTCTAACTCCCCATCAATTGGCAGCAATAGCCTTTGGAATGAAAGGTTATGAAGCCATGCTGCTCGATTTAAAAGGATGTGATTTCATTTTAGATGAAATCCACACCTACACTGGGGTGTCCCAGGCCATCGTTTTGAAATTGGTTCAAATCCTTAAGCAATTGGATTGCGCCATTCATATAGGTACAGCCACCATGCCTACAAAGCTTTATGAGAAAATAGTGGAGGAATTAGGTGAGGATATTTTGGAAGAGAAACTGACCCTCGAAGAGCTGGATGAATTTGATAGGCATACCTTACACAAAATCAATTCATTTGAAGAGAGTTTGCCAAAAATCAGCCAAGCCATTGAAGAAAATAAAAAAACATTGGTAGTCTTTAACCGTGTCGCAAGAGCGCAAGATGCTTATGACCAATTAAAAGAAATATATCCTGAAACACCAATCCTTTTGCTCCACAGTCGCTTTAAAAGAGGCGACAGAAATTTTAAGGAAAAACAACTTCTAGGCTTGGATGAGGCCGGAAATCCAATTGGTGAATTCAATACTTCTACCAAGGCATGTATTGTCGTTTCTACCCAGATCGTAGAAGTAAGTCTGGATATTAGTTTTGACCTTATGATAACTGAGACAGCTCCTATTGATGCTATGATACAGCGCTTTGGCAGGGTAAACCGAAAAAGAACCAAGGACACCATAGGAAAAACCAAACCCATCTATATAATCGCTCCCCCGGAAAGTAAAAATGATGCCTTGCCTTATGATGTGGAAGTGCTTCGTAGATCTTATGATGTTTTGGAGGACAGTCAGATTTTAAAAGAAAGGGATTTGCAGGGTAAAATCGATTATGTGTTTCCAGAAATTGATTTTATGGACATAGAAGAACACGCAGTATTTAAATCTGATGGAAAAATCACCATTGACAAGCTAACACATAGAGGCAAATCAATTCTTTTTGAATTATTAGAAATTGACAGTGTATCCTGTATTTGTGAAGGAGATTTGGAGATATATGAAAATACTGATTTTGAGAGAAGGCTGGAACTTGAAATTCCAGTAAGGTATTTTGCGGTGAAAGGAATGAACCAAGCGCAAAATGGCAATAAGCCCTTTATCATTCCTGATAAGGCGTATGATTTTGAAATTGGCTTAGATGTAAAGAAAATCAGAGAAAACAACTTTGATGTAAATAACCAAATATTATGATCACAGCAGTAATAGGTAAAACATTTCTAAAAGCATACAATGAGAAGTATGCCAAAGAGCTTTCCCCAAAAGAGTTTTTTGAGCTAGAATATTGGGAATTATTTTACAATCATTCCAAATACATGCAATGGGTGACCAATTCTCCATTTGTACAAATGAAAAGTGGACAAAAACCACATTTACTTTCGGTAGATGCAAGAATTGAAAAACTGGAAAACCTGTTTGAAAAGGCTGGAAATGAAATTCCTGATGCTAGTTTTGCTTTAGGATATCCAGCATCTGAGTCAAAAGAGTTTGCCAGTACATCAGGCTTGGTAAGCGATGTGGAAATCCCCGTAAATGAAGAGGAGGTTTATCTTTCTTGGATAGGAAGTAGCCTCGGGATTGGTGTGGCTGGTGGCTTTACGATACTTTTTGACAATCCCGAAATCACAATACAAACCTTTGAAGGCTGGAAAGTTTACCGAAAGTATTTGAACGACCCTACTTTAGAAAAGCTTCGTGGGAATCAAATTAATACTTGGAATGGACAGTGGTTGACCTATTCTCTCAATCCTGATGAGTATCGAGAAGACTTTGATTTTTCAGAACTCACCAATCAGAAAATTTTCAAAGTGGATACCAATCTGGCAGAAGTAGCCACTGTAAATTGGAGTCAATTATTCTTTAGTCTATCTACCCAATTCCCTGATAATGAAATGATGGGCTATGTCTATGGATTCGGGCAGACTAATAAAACGATAGGCTTTATTCCATTTCAACTCAAGTCAGGAGGAAATATCAAGGAAGTTTATCAGAAACTGTTTGGAGACTTTAAAATCAATAAAAAGGAATTTGAAAGCCTTTTTGGAATGCATATCAAGCGAGCTTGTGAATTAGGAAGTATTGGTTTGCAGGCTTTACGTCCTGACAGTTTAAAAAAATACATGACTGAGGACAAAAATTTAACCTTCAAAAAAGAGGAAGACACAATAAATTATCAAGCATATAAAACCTGGTTAGTCGCTATGTTAACACGAAACAAAGAAGAAATCACAGACTATACCCCAAAATTGGCTGAAGTCATTTTGCGCTATAGAAATACCGGAAAAGGCATGTCAAGGGTCACACTGGTAGAAAAGGAAATGTTTACATCCAAATCCAAAAGGGGATTTATAGAGTCATTGACACTTATGATCCCTGATCTGGAAGGGGAAGATTTAGAAACACTAAAAACTCTAAAAGATGAGGTCCACCTGATGACAAATGAGGAGTTTGGCTATTTTTTAACGCTTTTAAAATTTGACTATGCTTACCAACAAAAGAAATCATAACCATAAACAATCAAAAAATGAATACTATTTATATAAGAACCTTAAAGAGAGCTGAGCATACCGTTTTTAACGTAGCCAGTGGCCAAAAGTATTATTACGATGTTCAGTTCAATAAGAAAATTCCTTTTTCCAGTGGACAACAAGTAAAGCGATCATTGATTGACTCCCTTTGCGAGGCAATTGATCAAATCCCTTCACCTACGACTTTCCTGTTTGAGGTAGACAAACAGAAGAAACTTAAAGAAGGAGAAGTTTATGGAACATGTGACCCTACTTATGCTGATCAATTGTTTGGAGGCTGGATGAAAGCTTCAAAAGGCGGTGGAGAAAGAACGTTAAAAAGAAGAAGTCCTCTGTCAATTTCTGCAATGAGGGCATTACATCCATTATTAGCTGGATTGGATTCAAACGGAGGGGAAGCAGGCTCTTTCGACAGAAGTGAACGCCCGAATAATGTCGTCATCATTCGGGATGATAAGGGGAATATTCTGTCCAACGAGGAAATCGATGTAGTTTTGAAAACTGAAGGAAATACAGACAGAAGCTTGGGAAGAAAATGGCTGAATCCTGCTGAAAGGGCAACAGGCCTCTTCGTGTTTGACATTGCGATAGATTTACGGAGGCTTTTCTCTGTAAGTACTAATCAGTTGGAGCCCGAAATGGCAGATGCTACGATAGCCAAACTAAAAGAAGATGGTTGGATTGAATCAAAAAATGTCTTTGGTCCCTGCTTAGTCGCTCCTATATCACTAAGGGAAGAATGGATCAAAGGTTTAGCGCATGCTATAATTAACTGGCGAATCACTTCTAACCAATCTAGAACTTTTAGCTTGATGGACACCCTTGCTGTTTCCATAAGTGATAATGCCAATTTGATTGCAAGTAGCATTCGAGCCAAGCTATCAGAAGAAGATTCGCGAAAAGCTGATCCAATTATTGATGAAAACCTGAATGGAGTTGAAACATTTATTTCCCTTCAAGCAGGAGGTTTTATTCATACTAAGGGAGAAAAAGCCGATGCTCTTGACCGGGCAGAACAAGCGCTGATTGATAAAATGACTGCCTTTGATTACGAAAATCAAATCGCTTAATTTTTAAAAGCACCTTCTTTGATGAATATCTAAAAGAAGGTGCTTTTTCATCTTCTCTCCCCTCCCATGTTTGACCAATTCTACCAACAGGCTTCCGATCAACTCAAACTTTCATTTCTCAATACTATAATTGAGCAAGATGAGCAGCTTAAAGAGCAATTTATCAACTTTTATCTCAAGCCTAAGGACAAACAGCTGGTGCTGACGGTGTCAGATCCTGATGATTTTATATTGGCCAGTAAGGACCTGATCAAAATTGACCTAGAATCTATCAAATTTGATGAACTGGATTGGAATGACTATGTACCTACTCACAATGGATATATTCCAGAACATGAAGCACTGGAAGAAATGGCTGAGGAAGAAATCAGTAGGGTCATCGGCATTCATGCAGGCGAAGTAGAAAGGTATTGCTCTATCAAACATTTCGATTTGGCTTTCTTATATATGATCAGTATTTATAAAGCATGTTTGGAAGCTAAGCTCAACGAGGATTACTACGAAGTCCCAGATCCTACCTTGACGATGCTCAATGCATTTGAAAATCATTTAGAAAGCTGTCTTCCGATCTTCAAGGCAATACAAATTCCCGAAGATCAGCTCTACACCATTGCAACTTTCCTTTTTGATCAGCATACTGAATTAGAAGCTAAAGATTCGAGTTTTCTGTTGTTTTTTGAGGCATGTTTATACAGCCTAATTCATTCTGGCTCGGAAGCGAGTATCCTACTCGATGTCATAGAAGAGAAAAACAAAGCGTTACATTTGCCCTGGTTGTACACCGAACTACATAGAAAAACTGGTGGAATTGAAAGCTATGAAAAAGCAGCACTAAATTATTTTCAATTGAGTGTACATGTGGCACTCGATCTTTTGGACCTATACAAATCTACTAACAGCATCAAATTCAGGGACATCGCCAAGCAGTTGTGGAATAATGGATTATTTCGTCATGAAAGTGCAGAACTGTATTTTGATGTTCTCAATCCAAATGAAGACCCAAACTTATACCTAGAGGTCACACTGTATTTGATTAAGAGGAACTTCTCCAAAAAATATTACAGAATCATCCAAGAGCTAATGAAAGAGGAGGATCGGATGATGTATTTGAAAACACTCCAAAACGATCACCCCGCATACATCTCAGTCTTGTGCATGGAAGGGAAAATTAATGAAGCACTTAAACACGCCCTACACCATACGAACAGGTGGAATATTGTCGAAACAATGACTCCTTGCTTAGAACATGACCCAGAGCAAACTATAGTCATCCTTGCCCAGAAAATAGAAGAACTTCTTCTCGATGAGCGAGGAAGAAATTTCTACGCAAGAGTAGCTACAATACTAAAAATTGCTAAAGATATACCAGCTATTCAGCATCAAACTGATGTGCTGATAAATAGAATAGTCTATGCCAACGGTCGCTTAAGTGCGTTAAAAGATGAATTGAGTGTCGTTGGCGTTATTTGATCAACTCAAAGAGATTCCTTTTTAATTTATTGATTTTGTCTACTAAACCCATGAATATCACCGGAACACATATCGCCTACCTCCACACCTGCCATAGGAAACTTTGGCTATTTGCCAATGGAATCCAAATGGAACATACCTCTCAAATAGTGGCAGAAGGAAAATTGATTTCTGAAACGACCTATTTAGATAGAGCCAGAAAATACACCGAATTGGAATTGGACGGCATCAAAATCGATTACTATGACGCCAAAAACAAGGTGATTCACGAAGTAAAAAAGACTGATAAGTTGGAACAGGCTCATTTTGCCCAAGTCAAGTATTATTTATATGTTTTGCTGAAAAACGGAATTCACGAGGCTTCTGCAATCTTGGAATATCCAAAAATGAAACAAAAAGAGATCGTAGAATGGGAGGAAGGTGACAAAGAAAAAGTAGAAAATTGGATTTCTGAAAGTTCGGAGATCATCCACAAAGACAACTGCCCTCCCCTGCTGAAGAAAACAATTTGCAAGAAATGCAGCTATTTTGATTTTTGCTATGCGGGGGAAAATGACATAAATGATGAATGATGATAGATGGGAGATTATGATTTGTAAGAGATTAGTGTTATGTAATTAAAAGATAAGAGAATATTTTCCTAAAACCATTTGTATGATAAACTATAATCAGATTTTTCAAGACAGGGCTAAAACTTTGGCTATTAAAATTATAAAATGCCTCTCACCTATTCCGTACTCAGACGCTGTTTCAATAATCCGAAGACAAATTATTAGATCATCAACATCAGTTGCCTCCAATTATAGAGCAATGTGTCGTGCAAGATCAGAAAATGAAAGATTTGCCAAACTTTCTATAGTAGTGGAAGAAGCAGATGAAACACTGTAGTGGCTTGAAATTATCAAGGAATTAAATTTAATAGCTGTAGCAACTTTAAATGAGTTGATGTCAGAGACGGAGGAAATTGTAAAAGCTTTGGCTACCTATAGAAAAAAACTAAAACCTTAAAATAATCATTTATAAGGCTGCATTTATCAACGATCATTCATCACCCATTATTCATCATTTATGAAAAAGACCTACTATCTCTTCAATCGGGGCCGAATGAGCCGAAAAGACAATACGCTTAAGTTTACCCCGGTAGAAGAGTCTGGAAAAGAGGGTACACCCAAGTATATCCCCGTTGAAGGTGTCTCGGATTTCTATTGTTTTGGTTCTTTGGATGCCAACAGTGCGCTCTACAATTTTTTAGGAAAAAATGGAATTAGCGTGCACTTTTTCGATTACTATGAGCACTATACGGGTAGTTTTCAGTCCAAAGAGTATCTTTTGGCTGGTAAAATGCAAATCAACCAAACGCAGCACTACCTCCACACAGGTAAGCGTATGGCCATCGCCCAGAAATTGATTACTGGAGCAGCATTCAATATGTCCAAGAACCTAAAGTATTACCATAATCGAGGCAAAGACTTGGAGATTCAGCTAGCGAAAATTGACCTTTATGCCCAAGAAATTGAAAATACCAGTACCATCCCTGGACTGATGGGAATAGAAGGCAATATTCGGCAGGTATATTATCAAGCTTTTGACATTATAGTCAAGGATCATGCGATGGAAGGCAGAAGTAAGCAGCCTCCAATGAATGAACTCAATGCCTTGATTTCGTTTGGCAATATGATGTGCTACACGCTATGCTTGGATCAAATTTACCATACCCAATTGAATCCAACGATCAGTTTTTTGCATGAGCCTGGATACAGAAGGTATTCATTGGCATTGGACTTGGCAGAGATTTTCAAGCCGATCCTAGTCGATAGGATTATCTTTAGGGTATTGAATAAAAAAGAAATCCAATCTAAGGACTTTGATTTCCATGTCAATAAAGTTATTTTGAAAGAGTCCGGCAAAAAGGTTTTTATCCGAGCCTTTGAAGAACGGCTCAATGAAACGATCAAGCATCGGACTTTGAACAAGCAAGTGAGTTACAAAAGTTTGGTGAAATTAGAATGCTACAAACTCAGCAAACATCTTCTGGGAATGGAGACCTATAAGCCTTTTAAGATTTGGTGGTAGTTCACCTGTTCTATAATAATTAGAAAACCCTTAATCTCTCAACGATGAAAAAATATGTATGTTATCTTAGTTTATGATATTGGTGAAAGACGAGTAGGCAAAATGCTAAAGCTGTGTAGAAAGTATTTGAATTGGATCCAAAATTCAGTATTTGAAGGAGAAATCACAGAGGTAAAATATAAGGAATTGGTAATTAATGCGAAGAAAATTATGAAAATCGAAGAAGATAGCTTGATAGTATTTAAGAGTCGAGAAGAAAAATGGCTGGATAAAGAAGTGATTGGCCAAGAGAAAAATGACCTAGATACCTTTCTATAGTTGTCGAATGACGTTGAAAATTGAATCTAAACTTGATTTTTAGAACATAAACAATTCTAATTCAATGAATATCATTGGTTTAATAAGTTGTCGAAACTCTGGTATAAACAGGTTATTGCCGATCGACGCATTTAAACAAAGAATTTGCATTGAATAAACAGCCAAATTGATTAAAAATTGACTATTTTAGTCTGTCGTTTCAACGACTCTCAATCGCACCATACAGGAATTGAAATTACTCTGAAAGGAAATCCTGTATGTTAGAAATTCTTCTCTCAATCGCACCATACAGGAATTGAAATGGAGTGGGATAAACTTGCACGTGAGGATTCAGAAATCTCTCAATCGCACCATACAGGAATTGAAATTTACTTCCTTCAAGCTCTATGTTTTCAATTATTTTCTCTCAATCGCACCATACAGGAATTGAAATAGCTTTGAAGATTTCTGGGAGCTGTATGGTAAAAAACTCTCAATCGCACCATACAGGAATTGAAATAATCATCCTCAGCTTCTACCCTCAGTTGAAAAAGATCTCTCAATCGCACCATACAGGAATTGAAATTCTTGTATTTGACCAAACCTTTCAAAAACTTCTCTTCTCTCAATCGCACCATACAGGAATTGAAATACTGCTGTCATAAGAGCGCCAGCTACAAAAACGATCCTCTCAATCGCACCATACAGGAATTGAAATCGGTCGGATTAAACCCCTCAGGGATGCTTGTAAGGCTCTCAATCGCACCATACAGGAATTGAAATAAATCGAATTGACCCAACGGAACGATAACCTGATTTCTCTCAATCGCACCATACAGGAATTGAAATTACCTAGCGGCACCTTTGAATTTCAGCGTTTCTGGACTCTCAATCGCACCATACAGGAATTGAAATTGTGAAGGGATATTCAGGCTTTTTGAATTGTCCAACTCTCAATCGCACCATACAGGAATTGAAATTATATTCATCATCTGTAGGAAGGGTAATTCCAGCTACTCTCAATCGCACCATACAGGAATTGAAATAAGATTATTAACAGTACAAAACTTTAAATTATGCAGACTCTCAATCGCACCATACAGGAATTGAAATTTTTAAGTAAACAAAACATAGGGGTAATACTCATTATCTCTCAATCGCACCATACAGGAATTGAAATAAAGCTCCTGTGTAGTGCTCACACCATTCTTTGAAAGCTCTCAATCGCACCATACAGGAATTGAAATGTATATAATCCCTTCCGTCTACCAACATACGCTGTTCTCTCAATCGCACCATACAGGAATTGAAATTTGTAAGCATATCATTGTTTGTTTCAGCTATCTCACTCTCAATCGCACCATACAGGAATTGAAATCAAGAAAATCACACATGTCGAATTCGGGATGGGCTCTCTCAATCGCACCATACAGGAATTGAAATCAGGAAAACGTTTTTAAAATCATATTTGTGGTGATGCTCTCAATCGCACCATACAGGAATTGAAATGATGGAGTTGCTTTCATTGATACACCTTCTGGATGGCTCTCAATCGCACCATACAGGAATTGAAATATTTTGATAAGGTTTATTTCGAAGAAACTGAAAAAACTCTCAATCGCACCATACAGGAATTGAAATTCCTCTCTGCGACTGCATACACCCCTTACAAAGTTGTCTCTCAATCGCACCATACAGGAATTGAAATAGATGTTTTCGATCTTGACTCTATGCAAACAATTGACTCTCAATCGCACCATACAGGAATTGAAATTTGTTACGTTAACACTATCAGCAAAACAATTTCATTCTCTCAATCGCACCATACAGGAATTGAAATGAAATAACGCCCTACATGCTTGATGATGAAAGATCACTCTCAATCGCACCATACAGGAATTGAAATGACCATACAGCTAATTGGATTTTATCACCTTGCTTGCTCTCAATCGCACCATACAGGAATTGAAATGTACGAGCCATCAAATAGGTAATGGGCTATATCTCCCTCTCAATCGCACCATACAGGAATTGAAATGAACAGGTCGCTAGGATGATCACTGACATATATTTTCTCTCAATCGCACCATACAGGAATTGAAATAATGGAAATTGGTGGATAGGTGATACAGATACAGGTGCTCTCAATCGCACCATACAGGAATTGAAATTCAAAAAGAGAAGAGGGTGATGATGATGAAGAGTATCTCTCAATCGCACCATACAGGAATTGAAATTAAAAAGAGGGGTTTACGGTGCTGCTGACCTTACTGTCTCTCAATCGCACCATACAGGAATTGAAATTATTGATGTCAATCAAGGCTTGTTTCACCTCGATTTCTCTCAATCGCACCATACAGGAATTGAAATTACAGGGAATGCAATCACTTGCGAAAGTTACGAATCTCTCAATCGCACCATACAGGAATTGAAATAAAATTTGATAGTTTTATCCAAGTTGCAGATATGGCTCTCAATCGCACCATACAGGAATTGAAATTCAAAAATCACGTCAAAATGAATCTATCGACAATGACTCTCAATCGCACCATACAGGAATTGAAATACTTGAAACTGTGCTTTACCTTTGTAGTTTATGATGCTCTCAATCGCACCATACAGGAATTGAAATGAAACAAAAAACTGGATGCTGAATTTGATTCCCAGGCTCTCAATCGCACCATACAGGAATTGAAATAAATCAGAATCTATGATGTAGTTGTTTCGGGTTTCTCTCTCAATCGCACCATACAGGAATTGAAATAAGTATTTTCTATTCCTTCATCGGTAATGTCATTGATCTCTCAATCGCACCATACAGGAATTGAAATGTTTAATACCCAAAGTATCTATAATTGACTTGTCATCTCTCAATCGCACCATACAGGAATTGAAATCAAACAGGTTTGGGGAAATTCCTTGGGGGCATTTCTCTCTCAATCGCACCATACAGGAATTGAAATAGTACTAGAAAATGGAGTACTTCAAATTCACCAACTCTCAATCGCACCATACAGGAATTGAAATTTCAGTATTTGACACTTTATTACCTGCTCTATCTTTCTCTCAATCGCACCATACAGGAATTGAAATAGATTTCATAAGAAGAAATTATGGTAAAATGACCAACTCTCAATCGCACCATACAGGAATTGAAATAGCATTTCAACCATTTTAGTCATAACAGATGCAACCTCTCAATCGCACCATACAGGAATTGAAATGAAGGGCATATTGGTCTATTGGATTGGATGCCTTACTCTCAATCGCACCATACAGGAATTGAAATATTCCATAAGCATTATGTACTATTGGGTTTTCAATTCTCTCAATCGCACCATACAGGAATTGAAATAGCAGTATCGAAATTATTAGAATAGGTATTTATGTTCTCTCAATCGCACCATACAGGAATTGAAATGAAACAAAAAACTGGATGCTGAATTTGATTCCCAGGCTCTCAATCGCACCATACAGGAATTGAAATCATACTTCTGATATGTGTTTTGATAAACTCTGGAATCTCTCAATCGCTCCATACAGGAATTGAAATACGGTACCAAGCTGGGTCAAAGAGATTTCACTAGCCACTCTCAATCGCACCATACAGGAATTGAAATGAGGTAAACAGATTGCTTAGAAAGGCAAGGGCAAAGCTCTCAATCGCACCATACAGGAATTGAAATAGGCTGGAACGCGATTATTTTCACAGCCATCAACATCTCTCAATCGCACCATACAGGAATTGAAATTAAACGATCTTGTTTTGAGGTTTTACAAGGTTCATTCTCTCAATCGCACCATACAGGAATTGAAATAATACATTTTCAAATAATTCATCCCTTACGGCAACACTCTCAATCGCACCATACAGGAATTGAAATAAGAAAAACAACCGATAACAGCATTTTCACTCAATCTCTCAATCGCACCATACAGGAATTGAAATAGATTTCATAAGAAGAAATTATGGTAAAATGACCAACTCTCAATCGCAC
Source organism: Belliella filtrata (assembly GCF_022549775.1). Taxonomy (GTDB): domain Bacteria; phylum Bacteroidota; class Bacteroidia; order Cytophagales; family Cyclobacteriaceae; genus Belliella; species Belliella filtrata. Next base: position 165,055 of record NZ_JAKZGP010000002.1, read on the forward strand.
CATACAGGAATTGAAATAGCATTTCAACCATTTTAGTCATAACAGATGCAACCTCTCAATCGCACCATACAGGAATTGAAATACGGTAAAGGTTTCTTGGACTTTTTAATGGATGATTCTCTCAATCGCACCATACAGGAATTGAAATATGTTTCTGTACTCAATGTGCCTTAATAGTATCACTCTCTCAATCGCACCATACAGGAATTGAAATTCAAAAATCACGTCAAAATGAATCTATCGACAATGACTCTCAATCGCACCATACAGGAATTGAAATCATACTTCTGATATGTGTTTTGATAAACTCTGGAATCTCTCAATCGCTCCATACAGGAATTGAAATACGGTACCAAGCTGGGTCAAAGAGATTTCACTAGCCACTCTCAATCGCACCATACAGGAATTGAAATGAGGTAAACAGATTGCTTAGAAAGGCAAGGGCAAAGCTCTCAATCGCACCATACAGGAATTGAAATAAAGCTGTAGATATATTTTCAATCAATGATCTTTCATCTCTCAATCGCACCATACAGGAATTGAAATAATGCGGTATTCCAGTTAGTCACTTGTGTAGAAGAACTCTCAATCGCACCATACAGGAATTGAAATAGCCCAGGCACGTTCACCGAAGCCGAAAAGCTAGATCTCTCAATCGCACCATACAGGAATTGAAATCTTCATCCTCAAATTTTGCATATCCTACTTTGCATTCTCTCAATCGCACCATACAGGAATTGAAATGTTGTTGGTAAGGTTTATAATGGGGATCACTTTATACTCTCAATCGCACCATACAGGAATTGAAATAATGCAATATCGGACTTACAAAAAGCAAGGGAAGCCCTCTCAATCGCACCATACAGGAATTGAAATCAAGAAAACCTATTCAAAATAATCTTTTTGGTTATGCTCTCAATCGCACCATACAGGAATTGAAATTGCCTCAACTTTGTTAATAATCTCCTTTTTCAGTTTCTCTCAATCGCACCATACAGGAATTGAAATATAGGAGAATCGAAAACAGGAGTAAGTAACGGATATCTCTCAATCGCACCATACAGGAATTGAAATTGGCGAAGAAATTAAGGGAAGAAGATCTTGTGCTTCTCTCAATCGCACCATACAGGAATTGAAATAAAGAACGGGAGCAGGGTATGTCTGATTCAATGTAGCTCTCAATCGCACCATACAGGAATTGAAATCATATTCACAGGCTTGCATCTTGCCGTCCATAATGCTCTCAATCGCACCATACAGGAATTGAAATATTTTATTTCGATTTCTTATTGACACTGAAAATACGCTCTCAATCGCACCATACAGGAATTGAAATAAAAGTGTGTTTACTTCTCTTAGGCCTTTTTCAACACTCTCAATCGCACCATACAGGAATTGAAATCAATGGGAGCATCCCCTAGGTCAATCTTTAAATCTACTCTCAATCGCACCATACAGGAATTGAAATCACGTACGCCCTCAACTCTTTGATGAGGTTCACGGACTCTCAATCGCACCATACAGGAATTGAAATATTGATGGAGCACCTAAAAAGGTGATTTCTTGATCTACTCTCAATCGCACCATACAGGAATTGAAATAGTCCGTGGAATGCTTGGAATCCCATATCTGAGAGTCTCTCAATCGCACCATACAGGAATTGAAATCACCCAAGAAGTCTTGGAGCAAAGTCTCTACGCGCGCTCTCAATCGCACCATACAGGAATTGAAATTGGCTCGTGCAGTCGTTCGCACAACTCGAACACTCCTCTCAATCGCACCATACAGGAATTGAAATGCATCGAAGAGTTGTTTTGCTTTCTCTTCTATTTTCTCTCAATCGCACCATACAGGAATTGAAATGAGGATATTGCCGCTGAAGTGATGGAGGCAGTTCATCTCTCAATCGCACCATACAGGAATTGAAATTGAGGCATGTGATAAAATTAACCGGTGACTCTTACTCTCTCAATCGCACCATACAGGAATTGAAATTCGGGGATTGGTCGGCAATAGAGGCCGTCCTCGCCTCTCAATCGCACCATACAGGAATTGAAATCGGAGCAACCCGTGCACTTGCTCCTGAATCTTAGAGGCTCTCAATCGCACCATACAGGAGTTGAAATAAAGGTTCTTGAATAGTGCCAAAGCGAGGCTCTACCCTCTCAATCGCACCATACAGGAATTGAAATACAGTAAGTAAAGCAATACCCATACGGCAATGATTTCTCTCAATCGCACCATACAGGAATTGAAATCAATTTGGTCGTGAGTTACCATATTCAAGTGGACAACTCTCAATCGCACCATACAGGAATTGAAATATTCTCTAGATAGGTCAGACGGTGTCTGACCTATCTCCTCTCAATCGCACCATACAGGAATCGAAATATATAAGAGGGTTAGACGAAATATCCATGTTCCTCAATGACATCCCTTTCGGTTTAGAAACTAGTACATTTATAGAATACGAAAGCTTTTTAATTGAAAAAAGAAAGCTGATGGCTAAAAAGATTAAAGCATATTACGAAAATTTGTAGAAAATGAAATTGACCTAATAAAAAGACTTTATAAGTATTTAATAACACCTTATACAAAAGAATGTTTTTAAAGCTGAACAAGATAGGTGGTGAAGATAAAATTAAGATTGTTAATCATTAGTTGGTTTTTACTATCATCATTTAAATGTCCAGTTTTTTAATTAAAAAACTGGACATTATGTTTTTATTAATTACCTTTTTTTTACATGAAAACAACTGATTATATAGTGTTTATGATAGATAGATTCCCAAAAGGATTTGTATTCACCTACGATGATTTTAATACGGAGGTGAATCAAAAAGAAGCGGTAATCAAAGCGCTAAATCGAATGGCACAGTCAGGAAAAATCGCTAAGCTATCAAAAGGGAAGTTTTACAAGCCTGAAAAAACAATTTTCGGTGATCTTCAGCCTGAACAAAAGCAGGTAGTCAAAGACCTGTTGGAAGAAGATGGTAAAGTCACAGGTTACCTAACTGGTTTTAGTATTTTCAATCAATTGGGGTTGACTACCCAAATCAGTAACACCATACAAATCGGAAAAAATCAGACTCGGCCTAGTTTTGAAAGAGAGCGCTATAGCATCTCTTTTATAAAACAAAAAAACACCATTACTAAAGACAACATCCCCCTTCTGCAAGTGTTGGATAGCATTCGATATATCAAGAAAATCCCTGATGCAAGAGTGGAATCATCTTGTAAGCGGTTTTTGGCTATCCTCAAAAAATATACAGACAAGGATATCAATACCTTGGTTCGATTAGCTTTAAAATACCCACCTGCTACAAGAGCCTTATTAGGCGCATTATTAGAAGAGTTACAAAAAAACAAAGCAGCCAAACCACTTTATATGTCGTTAAACCCAATCACTAAGTATAAACTAGCTGGTGCAGAAAAAGTCTTATTCAGCACTGAAAAATGGAATATTATATGAAACTGCACGAAAATTAAGACGCTATTTAGACAAGCTATTCTGTTTGCGGAAGACCAAATGAAGATTCCAGCCATTTATGATGAGAAAGACTACTGGGTGACTTATTTCAAAAAATTAGTCTACGGTGAATTTCCTCAAGAAAATGAAATTTTCGAAACATTGAATATGATTCAAAAAAGACTCCAACACATCACCTGGAATATCGCTGAATAGTTACGATTTATTGGTACTTGTCGCTCTTCAAATCATATAGCACTCTATTTTCAAATATTTTCCTTAATTTAAATCTTTAATTTAATTGATCCATGTTATCAGAAGCTAAGTTAGAGTCACTTATTATAGATTTGCTACAAAAAAAAGGCCTTAGAGCACCTCAATAGCAATGCTATACAAAGAGACCTTTCTGAGGTTTTACTGAAGGATGATTTGAGGGATTTTTTGCGAACACGCTATGGTCATGTTGGCATCACTGCCACTGAAATAGAGCAGGTCATCCGCAACTTGGAGCAACTCCACTCCTCTGACCTCTATCTATGGTATGGTGGATGTTTCAGAAGGCACAACCGTTGCGGGCAAAGCACTTTTTGTCAGTAGCAGTAGAGAGATTGCCTATCAACTGTATCAATATATTCTTGAACTCAGGCCAGATTGGGGAGAAGTGATGGCTGCGGATTCTTTGGCAGTACTGAGTGAGAAAGATCAAAAAGAAATCCTACCTGCTGCAAAAATCCAAATGGTAATGACGCGTGGCAAGGATGATGATAAAACCCTGTATCAGCTGTTGGGGAACAAAGTTTATAGAAAGGAATTGGACAGGCAGTTTAAAAATATCAAGTCAAACTTCAAGATAGCCATAGTTGTGGACATGTGGCTTACTGGCTTTGATGTCCCATTTTTGGATACCATCTATATCGACAAACCCATTCATAGGCACAACCTTATACAAACCATATCGAGGGTCAATAGAAAGTTTGGAGGCAAGGAAAAGGGGCTGGTGGTAGATGATATCGGTGTCAAAAGCAAATGAACCAAGCACTTGCCCAATACAATAAGGTGGATAGTCAGAATTTTGAAGATATTGAACAATCTATTGTTGTGGTCAGAGATCATCTGGATTTACTTTCTAGGGTGTTTCTAAAATTTGACAGCGGTGGCTATTTCGAAGGCAGCCCAATGCAGCAGTTGAATACCTTGAACATGGCAGCTGAATTTGTGCAGTTGACCAAAGACTTGGAGAAGCGCTTTATGAACTTAGTCAAAAGGATGAAAGCTGCCTATGACATTTGTTCTGGCTCAGAAGTAATTACTCAGGAGGAGAAAAACAAAATTCATTTTTACATCGCAGTAAGATCCATTGTCTATAAGTTACTCAAGGGAGAAGCTCCTGACACCGCTCAGATGAATGCCAAAGTAAGAGACATGATCCAAGCAGCGATAGAAAGCGAGGGCGTGGAAGAGATGTTCAAACTAGGCGATGATAAGCAAAAAGAAGTGGACATCTTTGACGAAGATTATCTCTCCAAAATCGACAAGATCAAGCTACCACATACCAAAATCAAGTTCCTTCAAAAACTCCTTGCCAAAGCTATCGATGAATTCAAAAAAGTCAACCGTGCCAAAGGGCTAGATTTCAGCAAAAAGATGCAGGTCTTGGTGGACAAGTACAATGAAAGAAAAGAGGCCGATGTCTTGGTCAGCAATGTGTTGGAAGATTTCACAGATGAAATCATTGATCTTTACCATCAGCTTAGAAAGGAAAAAGACTCTTTCAAAGACCTGGGGATAGATTTTGAAGAAAAAGCCTTTTATGACATTCTCAAAGCTTTGGCTGTAAAGTATGACTTTACGTATCCTGATGACAGGCTACTCACGCTGGCTAAGGAGGTTAAGACTTTGGTCGATGACAAAGCCAAGTACACTGATTGGAGTAAGAGAGATGATATCAAGGCAGAGCTAAAAGTGGATCTTATCATTTTATTGGCGGAGAATGACTATCCGCCTGTAGATCGGGATGAAGTGTACAAAGAAATCTTTGAGCAGGCGGAGAACTTTAAGAAGTTCAAAACAAATAGATCTATTAGCCATGGCTACCAAGCTTTTCCTGAAATACAGAAAGTTAATCTGACTTCTAAAAGTTATGTTAGCAAAAATGCCCCGAATGGCCTCAGCCCTACCCTTTCTATGAAAAGAACTGATTATAAAATATTGTTTATTCTAGAAGCTCTCAACCTATATTTACATTTACCTATTTGAAAAGTAAAAAGGCAATTTAGGATGCAAAAAATTTAAGCTTCAAACATTTGTAATAAATTAATAATCAAATCAATATAAAGGAGAAATTAAATTACCTTTTACTATTTGGATATGCTCCAGAAAATTATCAAAATCCCTACTTAAGGGGGTCAACATCCTCCGGAATATCTGATGATAGCTATGAAGCGGCTTAGGACAACTATGTTTCAAGGGCTATTTTGATCTATCTATTTATAGCTTTTTTTAGGTAGATTGCATCTTAAACACTTGAAGTCATAGCTCAATAAAGTAATATGAAGCACGTATTTTTGATATTCTCGTTTCTATTAATTGTTGCATGTTCTACAAAGACTGAATATGAGGATGAAAATATTTTAGATCAAAAAACACAAGACCTCCTAATAACTGAGGAGGAAGAATATACCCAAGAAATACTTAAAGGGGAAAGAATAGATGGACCAGCTAATGTAAGAGATAAAAAAATGGAGAAATTATCCTTTCTATAAATGATAATATTTTGGTAGAAACCAGCCCAATCAATGGAAATTGGTTAAAATTAAGATTTAAAACAAATGAGAAAAATATCACTTTTCATTGCAATGAGTCTAGATGGCTACATAGCAAAACCTAATGATGACCTAAGCTTCTTGAAGATTGTTGAAAAAGAAGGGGAAGATTATGGTTATGCAGCATTTACCGACACAGTTGATACATTAATCATAGGCCGGAAAACTTATGACTATGTAGTAAGAGAAATTGGCTCTTCTTATTACGACAATGGACAACGAGATGTCTATGTCATTACAAGAACTGAAAGACCTCCAGTAGGTAGAACCACTTTTTACTCAGGAAACATGATAGATTTAGTGAAAAGACTAAATTCAGAGAATGGAAAAAACATTTATTGTGATGGAGGTGCAGAAGTAATAAACGAGCTATTGAAGCACGATTTAATAGATGAGCTTATAATTTCGGTAATCCCTGTTTTGCTTGGCAACGGTACAAGGTTATTCAAAGACAATAGACCTGAACAAGACCTTGAATTTATTGAAAGTAAGTCTTTTGATACGGGGTTAACACAATTGCATTACAAACGTAATAGATAACATGGCACAAGAAAAGACAAAGCGAATTTGTAAACATGGTCACACTTTCTACAAAAGTAGCGACTGCCCTACCTGCCCTATCTGTGAAAAACTCAAAGAACCCGCATCGGGATTTTTAGCCTTATTAAGTAATCCTGCAAGAAATGCTTTACTTCATTATGGAATTGATACCATTGAAAAATTGGCTTCCTATACAGAAAAAGAAATATTGAAATTACATGGAATCGGAAAAGCTTCACTACCTTCATTTAAAAAGGCACTTGAAGAAAATGGAATGACTTTTAAACAGGATAAGTGATAGAAGGATGGCACCATACTGTAACGGAGTTGAATTCCTAACTTCAATTTCAGATCGAAAATATTGAAATGGGACCGGAGTTTAAGGTGCTTAAACGCTCCTTTATCAAAACTTTAAATTCAAAAAGTATCACTATAGAATTATTTACTGAGTTTGAATTCGGGAAACTGGTTTCCCAAATAGCTCTATCAACAGATATTGATTATATAAATAAAGAAGTGATAGAAGGAGTCAAAATTCAGTGTCTAAATAAGGGATTACTTAAGAAACTCAATCCTAATAAACAAAAGACCCTTATTTCTGACCAACTACAAGGGCAAAGTAATTTTTATACCAATGCTGAGGAAGTGCTGGAAGAAATCCTTAAAAATAAGCAATACAAACATTTTCAACACATCCAATATTTAGCATTCAGACACGATAGTTCTAAAATGAAAATTCGTTTTGTATTAAATCCATTTTCATTCATGTTTCTCATTTCTAGTGAAAATCATTACTTCCTTATTTTGGAAACTTTAGACACAGAAGAGCCCACTTATATATGGCTTACGCCCAAAGCAATGCATTATTAATTAAAGAAGTTGAACGAATTGATAATCAGTTGAGTGTTATATGGGAAAAGGCAGACAGGCTTTCTTAGAAAATAGCCTTGAAAATTTCACTAAAATTATACATGACTACTCAGATAACAAGAAAGGATTCATTTTGTGGAAATCTGCATTAGAAGAGATAATTTAAAATTCTTTTGAGTAGGCCATTAAAGAATATTTGTGTTTTTAACCAAATTTCTGAAATCAAGTAGCGTGTTAGAGAAAAAATATTATTTTGTCTATTTTTAGCTTATATTTGTAAACGGTTTACATAAATAGATATAAAAATGATTATTAATTTCAGCATTCAAAACTTTGGATCAGTAAAGGAAAAACAGACATTGACCTTTGAAGCTGATAATTCAAGCCATTTAGAAAATAGTTATGTAATAAACACCAATGGTTTGAGACTTTTGAAGGTAGCCTTGATTTATGGTGCAAACGCTTCAGGTAAAACAACCATTCTTAACGCACTTGAGTTTCTTAGGAGCATTGTACTTGATCCTGAGCAAAAAAAAACTGATGAATTAGATTTTCAACCATTTCTATTTGACCCTGAAACTCCAAAGCAAAATTCTCATATTAGTATTGAATTCTTAGCAAACGATACAAAATACTATTACGAAGTAGCGTTTTTTAAGAAGGCAATTGTCAATGAAGTTCTGAACTTTTATAATCCCAACAAGGCAACTGTATTCAAACGAACTACAGATATTAAAAATCAGTACACTGAAATTAAATTTGGGAGTAAAATCAAGATCAATAAAACCATCGAAAAAAATTTAGAGGCAAATACGCTTTGGAACAATACTGTATTTGGTGGTTTTTTGAAAACAAATGTAGATGTAAAAGAACTTAAAGAAGCCGTTGAGTGGTTTGAAAACTATTTGCGCCCTCTTATCTATACAAAAACTCAATTAGAAGGATTCGTCACTTCCAAGATTGATAAAGGTGAATTGTCCAAACTAGATGTGGTTAACATATTAAAAAAAGCTGATTTTCAAATTTCTGATATTTTAATTCAGGAAGAAGAAAAAGAAATTCCTGATGGACTGATTAAATTCTTTAAAAATCAATTAAAAGATTCATCTGATCAAGTAAAAAAATTAGAAGAAACAGGAAGATTAAAATCCGTAAACATTGAATTTGAACATACTGTGAATCAAAAAAAGTACACATTACCCATAGAAATGGAATCTCAAGGTACTAGAAGGTTTTATGGTTTTGCAGGCTTGCTTGCTCTATTGATTAAAAATTCAACTGCTTTCCCTATTGACGAATTAGAATCTTCCCTGCATCCTGATCTTTATGTTCATTTTATACTTTCTTTCTTATTGAACACAGAGAAGTCACAGCTCATTGCAACCACCCACTACAGGGAAATATTTGACAATAAGGATATATTTAGGAATGATGCGATATGGTTCACGGATAAAAATGAAAACTGTTCCACCGAATTATATTCTTTGGCTGATTTCGACAGTTCGGTAGTTAGAAATACAACAAACATTTTAAATGCATATAAAAGTGGCAAACTAAAGGCCACTCCAAATTTAGGTGATAACTTCATTGATTTGAAATAATGAGACAATCGAGGAAAATAAGAATTCAATCCTCTCCCACATTTGCCTTTGTAGTAGATGGAGAAACTGAAATTTGGTATTTACAGATGCTAAAACGAAATGAACGACAATTAAGGTTAAATATTAAACCTGAAATTCCAAATAAAAAAAGTATTCAGGATCAATTCGAATTAGTTGAAAATTTGGCAGAAAGTGAATATTCAAAAGTCTTTTGGATTATTGATTTAGACACAATCATCAAAGAATCAAGAGAAACACGTAAGGGAAAAAAACAGCGTTAAAGATTTTTGAAGAATGCAGAAATATACTTATAAAAAAGCATGAAAATGTCATTGTAATCATTAACAATCCTTGTTTAGAGTTTTGGTTTTTACTGCATTTTGAAAATTCTTCTAAATTTTTTGATACTTGTGCTAAAGCAGAAACTAAACTTAAACAATATCTTAAGGATTACGAGAAAACTCAAAAGTATTTTACCAAACAGGATAGTGATATTTATTTAAAGCTAAAACCCTATTTACAAGATGCTATAACTAATTCTCAGAAATTAGGTCAGTTTGACCAAAATGATCCATATAAAGCACTTTGTGAAATGTACCTGTTGTTTCAAGCTGACGAACTTAAAAAGCACTATAATAATTAGATTGAATCACTAAAATCAAAAAACAAGAGAGATTGCTTACAAGATTGTTGTCATTGTTTATAACTTTTCAAAAGGGCTCAATATGAACTCATTGTACAAACAAAAACTCTAAATTAATTTAAAAAAGATATTTTACTGGATGCGCTTGAAGATTGTATTCAAAAAATTTAGTCAAGAGACCCCATAAATCGGACCTCTTTTTTTGCCCGTAGGCGGTCAAAAGTGTACGTTTTATTTATGCTTTTTGAGACAAATACCGCAAATTTCTTCATTTGGGCTATTTTTAGACTGGCACGAGGATAGCTTTATTACCAGCGAGTTCCGTTTGCCCTGATGCAAACTAAACCAACTTAGTTGTTTCATTCTCAAATCCTTCATGCTATGTGGAAAAACTATTTTATCGTTTCCTTGAGAAACCTCAGCAAACGTAAACTCTATACAGGAATCAATATTCTTGGACTGACGGTTGCCATGACGAGCTTTTTGGCAATCTCGCTGTATATCCATCATGAGTGGAGCTACGATAAAATGTATTCCGACTACCAGAGGATTTATAAATTCAATCAGGAGTTTACTTCCAATGGGGAAACGCAATTGGTATCTACGACACCATCAAGTCTGGCACCAACCATGATGGATGAAATCTCAGAAATTGAACTTGCTACACTGGTTTTTGACTTGAGCATCTTTTCATCTGTGGTCGTAGAGATTGAAGGAGAATTGTTTGAGGAACCCAAATTTGCCTATGTGGATGAAAACTTTTTCCACGTTTTTGACTTCGATTTAATTCATGGAAATCCTAAGAGCGTATTGTCCGAACCTTTCCAACTGGTACTTCCCAAAAGCACCGCAGCACGTTATTTCCGAAATGTCTCCGATGCTATTGGCAAGACTGTTCAAGTAGAAGGAGAAAACTATACCATCACGGGAATCATGGAAGATTTTCCTTCCAACAGCCATTTGGAATTTGGATTGCTGGCCTCTTTCAAAACCCATAGGCATGGAAAAACTCCTGCCTGGTCACCTTCGAATTACTATACCTACGCTAAATTCCGAGAAAATTCAGCCCCTGAAAGCGTGGAATCCAAACTTGATCAAATAGTGGATAAGTACTTCGGCGAAGATATGGCAAGCTATGGCTTTTCAACCCGATTTTTCATACAGCCCGTTTCGAGTATTCATCTGGGAGGAAATACGCTGAAATCCATCAAACCAACCTCCGACAGCAAATACATCTACATTTTTGCTTTGGTGGGGATTTTACTGATTGTGATTGGTATCATCAATTATGTCAATTTGGCTACAGCTGAGGCTACGGAGAGAAATAAGGAAGTAGGACTTAGAAAAATATTGGGTGCAGAGCGGTTTCAGTTGTTTGGTCAATTTGTATCGGAATCATTTATACTTACGTCCATCGCTATTTTGGTAAGTATTCTGGCCCTAAACATTATCAGTGGCTATTTTGAGAGCTTTGCCAGTACACCCCTAAACCTGAGTTTATTGCTTTCCTTTGAAGGGATATCTTTTTTAGTTCTATTATTTGTTCTGATTGGTTTTATCTCTGGAATCTATCCCGCAGTGATCCTTTCTGGAATGGCTCCATTACATGCCTTGGGCAAGCAAACCACTATCGGTAATGGGGCTTGGATGCGCAAGGGCTTGGTAGTCTTCCAGTTTTTTGTATCCATCGGTTTACTCTTGGCCACGCTGATTGTAAAAAATCAACTAAACTATATGCAAGAGGTCAATTTGGGCTACGACAGGGAAGAGGTCATCGCCCTAAATCTTCATTACAAAATGCATGGTGAAGTCGAGTCATTCAAAAATGAACTGGTGAGGCAAGGAATCGCTCAATCTGTAAGCAAGGCATCGGACTTGCCGATTTATATCAAGGCTTCTTATTCCATTACCCCGGGATGGGACAATGACAAGGAGTTTATGATTACAGGTTATTCCACTGATCATGAATTGGTTAATACGATTGGGCTAGAACTTGCAGCAGGGGAAGACTTAGCACCAACCGACCCTACAAGATGGCAAGCCTATGAACAAGGAATTGAGTTACCTGTATTATTGAATGAAGCTGCTGTACGTGAACTGGGTTGGGAAAGTGCCGATGCGGTAGGGAGAAAATTGAATTTTGGAGACGAGCTAGTTCGTGTCAAAGGGGTTGTGAAAGACTTCTACTTCAATTCTCTGCATCATCAGGTAAGCCCACTAGCCATATTTGTAGATCCCGATGGATCGAATGTGATTCTTACCAAATTAATGAAAGGAAATCCCGCCACACAGTTAGCGGCCATGGAAACTGTCTGGGCTTCTATATTTCCTTCCCGTCCTTTTGTATTTAAGTTTGTAGACGAAGAATACGCCCGCATGTACCAGTACGAAACGATGGTAGGGAAAGTATTCAGTTTGTTTGCGGGTATAGCGATCTTCATTGCTTGTATGGGTTTGTTTGGCTTGGTATCCTATGTAGCCCTTCGCCGAACACGAGAAATCTCCATCCGAAAAGTCTTGGGAGCCAATACCTTTGATATTCTAAGGGTTCTATCGGCGGATTTCTTCAGCTTACTAGGCATTTCGGCTCTACTTGCAGTAGGATTTGGGTACTGGTTTTCTGAGCAGTGGATGCAGGATTTTGCCTACAAGAGTACCGTTTCAGTGTCGATCTACCTAATATCCATAGCAAGCGTGGCCTTTATAGCCTTTTTCACCATTGTCTACAGAACTGTCAAAGTATATCAAACGAATCCTGCGGAAACATTGAAAGATGGTTAAAAATGTGTGAGTGTGTTATACATCTCCCCTTGAAAACAAAAATGTCTTTAAGATTTGGGTAAAATTGGTCTTCTCAAGCTTTAGTTTTGCCAATGTCATGTTTGGATTTTCAGACATGACATTGTTGTTTTTTGGGATAGGTGATGGCGTGAATTTTTAGAAATACTTACCTTGTTGAAAAATAGGCCATTGCATATTTATAACAATATTTAATTCGATTAAGATTTTAGAAATATGGCTGTCTTTATTTAGGGTTTTACTCAAATAACAAGTAGATCGATTGTTGGATTTAAGTAAGAGGTTCTTATAGCTTTTGGTTGAATTTATGAGTATGTGCTTTGGTTTTGGGAAGCTCTCCCCTACTCTTTGTTTTAGGGATTAGTTTCTAGTGCCCGGGGTCCAATGATTGATTTTTAGGTTCTATAAGTGGGGCAAGAAGGGAATTTATTTCGAATGATAATTTTAAGAAAGGAAGACGGGTAAAATAATCAATCACGACCAAATATAAGAGAATCAAATCTGACAGGATTATTGGATAAAAATGGTCATCAAAAGGAACATCAAGCCTGAAAATTGAGTAGTTCAGAAAAAAAAATTGGTAAAGTTTGATAAATAAATTTAAAGTCGTTTTCTATGTTAGTATTATGTTGCTTTTAAACAAATCTTGGACAACTTTTCAAACCTTAACTCATTATTTTTTTTAGATGAGTAATACTTCCTGATTGGAAAACGAATTTAAATACCTTTAGCTACACGCTTCTCTATATTTCGCAATGATGACAATTCACGTCTTTCTAATTCAATAGGATCAATGTTTTCAGCAAATTCTTGTAAGCTGATCTGATAAAAAGAACATATTCTGAATATAACAATGAAGCTTGCTTCTCTAAAACCTCGTTCGATGTCAGCATAAGAACTACCTGATATTTTTGCTACCTCGGCTAACTTACTCTTGCTCAATTCATGAGACTCTCTCAAATACATTAATGTTTCACCTATTGTACCCATTTCACAAATATATAAGTGTCTATCAAAACGATTGGGTCTAATTCACATTTTTTTATTGAACTGGTTATAAAATTAAACTCGAGTAAAGTTCCATTCGATTTGATAATTTAAAAACAACCCTAGTGCTGATTTTGGGCGGAATTATTCTCAAAAACGAATTCCCAAGATTAATTTTCACACAAGTACATGAAGCACTAAAGATATACCAGGTCAATATTATCCTTCATCATTAAACTAAAAACAGCTGAAAGAACCGATAAAAACACAGCAAAAAATAAGGTGAGCAGTTGATCTGGAAGAAAGCTTAAATCATCAAAACATAGAGAATATTAACTTTAAAATGAGGACTTCACAATTCAATAGGACTTAGATTAGTCAAAATCATAAAGCAGCAACATAAAGAACATTTTTGAACTAAATTAACCAAAAAAGCATTTTATTTTGCATATTATTTTAAAATAAAGACTACATTTGCTAACATTTAAACTAGAACAAAAAAATGCTTCTGCAATTTTCAATTAAAAACTTTAGGACATTTAAGGACAAAGCGACTTTGAGCCTTATTGCTTCTAACTATGACAAAGACACCAGAGAGCACGAAAATATCGTAATCAATGAAAACTTTGGTTTGAGACTCCTCAAAAGTGCAGTTATTTATGGTGCGAATGCGAGTGGTAAAAGCAAATTACTAGAAGCATTTGCATTTATGCGATATTTCGTAATCAATAGTTCAAAAGAGAGCCAAAAAGGAGAGACTATTGAAGTTGAGCCTTTTAAACTAAGCACACAGACAGAAAACGAACCATCTGAATTTGAAATCATTTTCGATCACAAAAATGTGCTTTATCGTTATGGCTTTGAAGCGACAACTGAAAGAATTGTGTCTGAGTGGCTTTATCACAAACCAAAAACAAAAGAAGTTGAACTCTTTTACAGAGAAGGAAGCACCTTCAATACTCACGAACGAAGTTTCACCAAAGGCAATACTGTTGTCAGGGAAGGACTTGTTCGAGATAATGCGTTATTAATTTCTGTAGCTGCTCAATTCAATGAAAAGACTGCAATCAATGTATTAGATTGGTTTAAAAGACTAAAAACCTTATCAGGGTTAAACGAATCAGGGTACAAAGGCTTTACAATGGGCAAAACAGAAGACCCTAGCCACAAAATCAAAATTCTTGAATTATTGAAGGCTGCTGATTTAGGAATTCAAGATATCGAGTTACAAAAACTTGACACCAATAGCCTTCCGAAAGGAATGCCCAAAGAACTTAAAGATAAGATTATCAAAGAAGTTCGTGAAGAAAAGCAAGAGTATGTTTCTGACGTATTGACCAAACATAAAAAATACAATGAAGACTTAAAAGCGGTAGGAAACATTAGTTTTTCTTTGGACGATGATGAATCTTCAGGTACAAGAAAATTCTTTGCATTAACAGACCCAATTCTTGATGTGATCGAAAACGGTTACATATTGGTTGTAGATGAGTTAGACTCTAAACTTCATCCAAATTTGGTTTGTAAAATCGTTTCTCTTTTTAATTCTAAAGAGTTTAATAAGAAGAATGCGCAGCTGATTTTCAATACACACGACACAAACTTATTAAGTTCAGGTCTTTTTAGAAGAGATCAAATTTGGTTTACAAACAAAAATAAATTTGGAGTAGCCAAACTCTATTCATTAGCTGACTTTAAATCAGATGAAGTGAGAAAAAATGACCCTTTTGAAGATAATTATATTAAGGGTAAATATGGTGCAGTTCCATTTCTTGGTTTTTTCGATAACCTAAAATTTTTATTGACAGAAAATGAAAATGAAGGACAAAAAAGCTGAACAAAAAGCAGCTAGGAAAAAGCACCTTGAACAATTAAAGGCTCAGCGGAGAAAAGAACCGAGCTTAGAAAGACCTGTTGCAGAGTTAACAGAAAAACCCTCTATTCTTATTATTTGTGAAGGAAAAAACACAGAACCTTCTTATTTCAATCAATTCAGAATTACTTCAGCAGAAGTCAAATCAATTGGTGAAGGATACAATACTGTTTCGTTAGTGAATAGAGCCCTTGATTTATCCCAACAAGGAAACTATAACCAAGTTTGGTGTGTGTTTGACAAAGACGATTTTAACGAAAATGATTTCAATTCTGCTATTCAAATAGCAGAAGCAAATAGCTTTGGAATCGCTTATTCAAATCAATCGTTCGAATATTGGCTGATATTACACTTTAATGACCATCAAGGTGGTGGAATGCACAGAGATAGTTATAACGATAAAATCAACGAACACCTCAAACCATTCAATGTAATTTATGATGGCAACGGGACCAAATTAATTCAAGAAGATTTTTTTGAATTACTTGACGGCATAGACGACAAAACGAGCAGAAAAAGAGCTGAACTTGCAATAGATAGAGCAGAGAGAAATTACAATCATTTTGACCATACAAATCCAGCTAGAGAAGAATCATCAACGACTGTATATCGACTAGTAAGAGAACTTTTGAAATATGTGGAATAATAGAATGCCATCCAGTAAAATTTAGCACAATAGAGAAATGCCCTGATAAGAGAAAAAATCTATCAGGGCTTTTTATTAATTGTTCCAGTGTGCACCTATGACATATTGATTGACATCCACAGGGTGATGAGTTTGCTAAGTGGAATAATAAATCGATTGTTGGGATTAAGTAAGATGTTCTTATAGATTTTGGTTGAATTTATGAGTATATGCTTTGGTTTTGGAAAGGTCTCCCCTACTCTTTGTTTTAGGGATTAGTTTCTATTGCCCGGGATCCAATGATTGATTTTTAGGTTCTATAAGTGGCCAACCCTTATCATATAAGGAACTGACTACAAGATTTGGCATTATAAAAATGCTTGTATGCTTCTTGAAATGATTAAGGAATCCAAATTAATTAAGCTTGAAAGCACGGGACACGAAATCCATTTCGAAGATTGGAACACCATAGCTGACGGAATTGATAACCATGTAAGTGGCAGATGAACAAAAACATCGTTCCGCTAAAATTTAGCCCACTAGCCAAAAGTCCATGCAAAAAAGCCCTGATTGATGTGAAAATCTATAAGGGTCGCCGATAGTGATCGGGAGCTTAGTGGCTGCCTTGTGAGCTTATGGCATATTAACTGACTCGTGTGCCGCGGCGTACATCTGCAGAGTGAAGGGCATGCTAGGTGAGATAATGGGTTGATTAGTGGATTTTAGGAAGTATTTAGAAGTGTTTAATTTAGTTTTTGGTTGAATTTGGGAGATTTAGGTTGGTTTGGGTTTGGTCTCTCCTACCCTTTGTATTGGGATTTGATCTTCTAACTTGACTT
This sequence comes from Belliella filtrata, assembly GCF_022549775.1. Taxonomy (GTDB): domain Bacteria; phylum Bacteroidota; class Bacteroidia; order Cytophagales; family Cyclobacteriaceae; genus Belliella; species Belliella filtrata. The sequence goes on from NZ_JAKZGP010000002.1 coordinate 182,123, forward strand.
TTATTCAATGATTGATTTCTAAGAAACTGTGGGAGGACCTGGATTGTATTAAGTAGGATTTGAATGGATTTGGGAGAAAAGGTTGGGCTAAGTTAAAAGAATGAAATAAGAATGGATAAATTCGGTCTGGCTAATGAGGATTTAGGCCTCGAAATGAGCTGAGAAGGTGGGGTTTTGTTTGAGTAGATCAAAATTGTAGGGCGATCCAATAGGCAACATATTGATAATCAGTATTTCAAACGACTAATTTGTAACCAACACCCCTTACATTGATGATCTTTATGGTGCTATCTTCCTTGAGGTATTTTCTGATTTTGGTTATAAATACATCCATACTTCTGGCTGTGAAAAAATCATCCGAGCCCCAAATCAATTTTAGAATATAAGACCTGTCCAAAACCTGATTTCTCTTTTTTATCAATTCACTCAAAAGTATAGTCTCCTTATAAGTCAAAACAGTTTCCTTTTCATTAATCGCCAACACTTGACTACCAAAATTGAATTTAAACTTCCCTAATGATATCCATTCCATTTCAAGGTTAACTTTGGAAATGCGCAAATGCGAATTGATCCTAACAATCAGTTCCTCCATGCTAAAAGGCTTTTTGATAAAATCGTTTGCTCCATTTTCAAACCCCTCAATCACATCTTGAGTTCTGTTTTTTGCTGTCAGAAAAACAATGGGGATATTTTGATCCAGTAACCTGATCTCTCTAGAAACTTCAAAACCATCTTTGACTGGCATCATAATATCCAATATAACAATATCAGGTGAAAAAGATTTGAAAGCTTCAATAGCCGTTTTTCCACAACTGGCATGAAATAGTTCAAACCCTCTACTTTCAAGGCTTTCTTTGATAATTTCACCCAAAGTAATTTCGTCTTCGGCCAACAAAACTTTTTTCTTCATATCCTAAGTGGTAATTTAATGATAAAATCTGTCCATCCATTTTTCAGGTTCAGCTCAATTGTTCCAGAATGAGCCTCGATCACCTTTTTAGAAAAATACAACCCTATACCATGACCTTTGATTGACCGCAAGTTCTCCCCTGGCACTCTATAAAACTGCTCGAATACTTTTGGGATCTCTTTCTTTGAGAGATTTGTCCCATTGTCTGAAATGATTAATATGGCATTATCTCTGGTGGTTTCCAATTTAATTTTTATTTCCTGCCCGCCATATTTCATAGAATTATCCACAATATTTACAATTGCCCTTTTTAGATAAAATATATCAGCATGGGTATTTATAAAAGTTTCCTTACTAAGGAATTCAATTTTCTTTGATCCATGGCTAAGTTGGAACTCTTCTATAATCTCCATTAATAACTTTACTAAATCTATCTTCTTTTTAATAAAGACATCACTTTCAGATTCAAAACTTGCCGACTCCAATAAGCGATTGATCATATCCGATACTTGATCTAGGTAGTTACTGGCAACCCCTAAATACTTCCTGTTTTTTTCAATGTCATTTTGGGGGTTGAATCTTTGAGCTGCTTCAATTGCAACTTTTGCCGCCGAAATGGGTGTTTTAAATTCATGACTAATGTTGTTAACAAAATCATTTTTCAATGTCACCAAATCTCTTTGTCTTTTTACTAAACTGTATAATTTCCAAAGTGCGAAAATAATTAGAAATAGGAAAATGAATGAAACTAAAACTTCAATACCTCCCTGAATCAATGTATATGAAAAATTTGGCTTATAATTTAGCTCTATCTGATGGTTTAAAGGTAATGCTCTTGTATTAGAGAATATCTTGTGTTTTGGCCTAAAATCTGAGCTTGTTTTAAATTCACTATTTTTACCCCCTTTAAAATAATGAACTAAACCCAATTCTGACTTTAATTCAAAAAAGTCAATTTCCGTTTGAAGCATATTATTCAGCTCTTCTAGATCAACTGTATCTTTTGATATAGTCACAAGCATCTGCTTCTTTCTTGGGGAATTTATTGCATTATTGGTTTCACCAGATACCAGTTTATTAGCTTCTATCGGTTCTTTACTTATCGTTTTTTCTGAGTCAAGTATGCTAAGTTCTTCAAAAGAATCTGTTTCAATTGATAATGTTCTGGTCCCAATTTCAAAATAATACCTCTCTACAGCCTTGTCCAAAGCAATTTTTATATCTCTGTGAAATTGCTGTTGCAAGGTAGAATAGGTCACCCATATACGGACAAGCTGTACAGTGATTGCAAATGCTGCAACAATCCATACCATGATCCATATTTTTTTAAAATTCACCGACTGCATTATTTGCTAATATATGTGTAGAAAAGATAACAAGGAAAAATTTAACACTGGTTAACACTAGATAACTCTTTTTCGGTTTTCAATAAAATATTTTTGATCAAGCAATTAGAGACACCTATTTTATTTCATTTTAATAACTAAAAACCAAAAATCATGAAAACAATTATCAATACTATCGTCATGGTGCTTTTGTTAACTGCACCAGTTTTAGCAAATTCCTACAACAATGAAGAAAAATCAGATAGGGATAACAATGTTGAAATGAAAATTTCACAGAGTGAAATGAATGAATTACCCATTTTTAACTTCATAGAAAATGAAGAGGAAGCTGTTTTCGAGTGTTCTGTCACAATAGATTGTGGCAATGGAAGTAGCGCAACAGGTACAGCTTCGAATTGTGCGACAGCAGGTAAAATTGCGGGAGCTGGCTGTGATGCTTCTTTAGAGCAAGCATAATTAAATTACTAAACTCAAAATAGGTGTTTGGTGCAGGAAAAAAATTCTGCACCTCTTTTATATACTAAACCTGATACATATGAAACCTTATATTCTATTACTACAATTCATTATTCTATTTGGTTTTTTTCCACCACTGCTTAATGCCCAGCAAGGGAAAATTACCTATCGAGCATATTCAGGAAAACTGGCTATCGCTTCTCCTGCCAATGAAAATGGCTATCCAAATGAGTATGAAATTGAGAAGGCTACATTATTTTTTAAAGAATCAAAATCATTATATATCCAGGAGCAGAACAAAGTAAATGTGCAATACATCTCAGGTCCAAATGGTACTGAACGAATAGAAGTTCCGAGAAACAATTTAGACCCTTATGGGACGGTTTTACATTTAAACTTCCTATCGGGAGAACAGTTTTCTCGGGAATCATTTTGGAATAAATCAACCTTTGTAAACATCCAAGAGGAAATTCTTCCTATAGACTGGAGAATCACTAATGAAAAGAAAAAAATAGGAAAATTTAATTGTATAAAAGCCACTGCCAATATTCTTGGTAGGGAATGGGAGGCTTGGTTTTCACCAGAACTTCAGGTGCCATTTGGTCCATGGCGGTTAAATGGACTTCCTGGATTAATACTTGAAGCTTATGATTCAACCTTGGATTTTATTTATCATTTGGCTGAAGTGGAAATCCCCCATGACTTCAATCCTACTATTGAAGTGGAAAATGTTTTTTCAGGAAAACTTCTCAGCAGATCAGAGTTTTTAAATGAAAATGCAACTAAGAAAGAAAAATACATTTCCTACATGAAATCTGTCGCACTTGAAAATGATGGAAAGGTTGAAGTGAAATTCTATCCACAAATTGATTTATCCACACAAGCTACCAAGAAGTGAAATTATCGGTAATCAGTCTTCTAAATCTATTTTGTTTAGTTTCATTTACTATTTTGCCTATTTCTCTGACCTTTGGACAAAGAAATAATGAAATTAAAGGGACTGTATTGGATGAAGAAGCCAATGCGGTACCTTTTGTCTCAGTTATGCTTTTAAATCCCCAAGATTCAACTATAATAGATTTTTCCCAGACAGATCTAAGTGGGAGCTTCAAAATTATAAGCGAAGCTCCCCTACCTTATCTTTTAAAGATTTCAAGATTGGGATACCATGATGCTTTTTACAATAGGGTTGATTTGAGCATGGTCACTTTTACAATTCAATCAAAGGAAATTGAGCTAAATCAATATACTGTCGAATACCAAGAACCGATTAGGGTTAAAAGTGATACCACTGCCTTTGATGTAGGCTCTTTTAGCGATGGATTCGAAAGGAATTTGGAAGAGCTCCTAAAAAAGATTCCAGGTATGACTGTGAGTGATAATGGGACTCTCTTTTTTAATGGTAGAGCGATTGATAAAATTTTGGTTGAGGGAGATGATTTTTTTTCGAAAAACTACAGGGTTTTATCAAGAAATATTCCCCCAGGATTACTTGAAAGTGTAGAAGCCATAGAAAATTTCAACCACCAAAAACTGCTCAAAGGAATTGAAAATTCTGATAAAACTGTGCTGAATTTAAGATTCCAAAAAGGATTAAAAGCATCTTTGTTCGGTACAGGTTCACTCGGAGTAGGGTTACCCGAAAACTATGAAGTAAAGGCAGTCCTGTTTTCTTTACTGGATAAGCTAAAGGCTGGATATATAGGAAACATTAACAATACTGGCCAAGAAAACATAGCTGGAACCGAGGATTTTTTTATGCGAGAATCCGAAGAAAGCATGTTGAAAAACCCCTACTTTCTTCAAGCGAACCTTCCGATTAGCCCGTTTACACCTTTCATCCCAAACCTTCCCAAAAACAGGTATAATATTAACAATGATTTTCTTCAAGCCTTACAACTTAATAACTCCAATGGAATTAATTATAAATCCAACACCTATGCTCTTTTCCAGAATAACCGTGTCAATAATACTTTAGATAACCTCAGTAGATTTTTTCTTGAAAACAATACTTTCGATGTTCGGGAAGCGGGAAGTGGAAACTCTGGGATTAAAAATTTCCAACTAAGGTCTACCCATGAATTGGAACCGGATAGTTTGTCTCAGCTTTCCCTGACATTTAGGATTGATAACATTTCAGAAGAATCACTTCTAAAAAGCACTTTACAAGCAGTTGAAAATCTGTCTGATGTTTTACAAAATGTGAATTCAGAAAAAAAAACAGGTTCTGTTAAGATAGCATATCTTAGAAAACTAAATCGTTATATAGCCCTTCAGTCGGAGCTTTTTATAGCGCGAAATATCTCGGATCAAAGTCTTGACATCATTTCGGCATCTTTCAACACATCAGATCCTAATCAAAATTTTGGATTGTTACAAACTTTCAACAACTCTGCCACTTCATTGGGGAGCAGTTGGAAGTTAGCAGGAAAACTCAGAAAACATCAATACGCCTTTCTTTTCCACTATGGCTATTTAAACAGCCATATCAAATCAAATCTAGGGACTCAGGAACAAACTTTGCCTGACAATATCGAAGAAGTAGAATTTTTGAACGATCAAACTTTTGAAAACAGTACTGTTATTTTCTCTTTGTCCGATCATATTTCTTTATCTAGAAGTTCTACCATTAGACTGAACTTGGAAAGTCATGGATTTATCAACAGCATTGGATATTTGAACCAAGAAAGGAAAAACGAAAGAGGTTGGCTAACAAACTACCGCATAGGCTTTAACAAAAATATCAAATCCAAACACAAGATCTTTTTGGATCACTACCGACAAAACCAACTATCATCCCCTTTACAAGTTTACAATGGCAGGGTATTTACCGGGGCAAACTCTACAGTAAATTTTGCAGAAGGGATAAATATAATAGAACAGCTAGGGATCAACTGGCGGTATAACTTTTTTGATAGAACAAGTTATTGGCAAATTGTGTTGACAGGAAACCATTTCCTACAAAAAAGTCCATTTATCGTTGATTTTCAAAATGATGGGGACCTTCTTTTCAATCTTTCAAATTTTGCTTCACCCCTATCTAATGCTCAGCATAGAGTTGATCTTGAAACCAGCAAAATGGTTTTCCCCATTAAGTCCAGAGTTGGAATCAAAACCTTTTTATCACAAAATCTAATCAACAGGGCTGTAAATGGAATTTTTGTACCAAATGAACCCATAAATTCAAAAGGTATAGGTATTTTTATTGTAAGTGCATTCGATGGACCTGTTAATTTCAGATGGGAAAGTAGTAGGAAAGATTCAAGAATCAACTCAGAAAGTTTAGAATCTGATTTTTCAATTTTCAACTTCCACCATCAAGGGTCTTTGACTTATGGTTTTATGGATAATCTAAAGCTTAAATTATCATATGAACAGATCTCATGGGAAGAAAGAAAGATTGACTTTTTGGATATTGAGGTTAATTATACTCCTTGGAAAAACAGGGGCATTTACATACAACTTAATGGAACCAACCTATTGAATAAATCAGAGCTGGTATTTCTTAACCTTTCTAATTCAGTAAGAAATACAACCACCTATTCTCTCTTACCCAGGTTGATAATGTTGAATGTGTCTTTTGATATTGGAAGGAAAATATAGGCTAAACTACTTTTAATTCATTTTGAATAGGAATGTTGCCAAAAGCAAAACTCATTAAATTTAAAGACAAATTATTTGATCAAACAAGACGCCATCAACCCTCCCTCAATGCATGAATTAGTTCATCTTTGTTCATTTTGCTACGACCTGAAATTCCTACTTCCTTAGCTTTTTGGTAAAGTTCTGACTTGGTCCTTGACTCGTAAGGGGATGCCTTCCCTCCTTTCTTACCAGCGTCTGGAGTATTTGCTATTCTTGCCGATTTCGATTTGCTATACCCTTGCTCTCTAAGGGCATCGTATTGATCTCTATTCTTAATACTATCTGCTGATTTTTTTGACATGATTTCCTTATTTACCCATGAAGTAATGAAAAAAGATGCCATATTTTAAGAAATCGATGATATGGCATCTATCCTTTTTTCGTTTCAAAGTCTTAGTTTGAGCAAACTTACATATGCCCCGTCCTGAAAATTAGACCATGAAACTCATCTCTTGATCTACCAATCCTCTTTTCTATTCTTCCGAAAAGCTCTTCTTCCTTACCTATTTCGTATTTCAAATCATCATCTGTTAAGGTACTATATTTTTCCTTAAGTCTACCTTTGATTTCATTCCAATCTCCTTCGATTTTTCTATTTTCATCTTTCATGGTTTTGTTGTTTTGGTTCTGCCAATAAGGCACAACGACTATGCCATGAATTTAATTTTATCTAAAAATATTTCTACTTCTAACAATCATTTCTCTAAAAGTTTCATTAAGAGTTTCTCTGAATGATCGAGTGAAGTTGGTGAGTTTGTCTTGCGAAATGGATTTTTCAATGGAAACTCTCCTATATCTACCTTGTTGAGAATCACTGGATGAATATAATAACCTTTACAAATGGTCGGCGTATTGCCCAACTCATCTGCCACCATGCGGACTAAGATTGTTTCAAGTTTTTTTCTTGGAAATTCTTTTTGATGATCAATGGCATCGTGAAAAAGCTCTATGGCCAACCTGCTCCCTACCCATGTTCTAAAATCCTTACATGTAAATTCCTCTCCCATATTTTCTCTGATATACAATTGTACATCATGGCTATCGACAGTCTGTACTTTTCCGTCTTCATCCTTGTATCTGAATAGTTCATAGCCAGGAAGCTCTGAAACTTTCTTAATATGTTTTATGATTGAAACATCTTCTATCGAGACTTCACGCTCTTTATTACTTTTACCTTTGAAGGTGAATAGTAACTTTTCACCTTCTATCTCCATGTGCTTTCTACGGAGTGTAGTTAGCCCAAATGTTTGGTTTTCCTTGGCATAGTACTTATTGCCTATCCTAATGCCAGTTTCATCTAGAATGGATACCAACAAAGCCAGTATTTTACTTTTTGTCCATTTCCTTTTTTTCAAATCACCCAGTGCTTTCTTCCTAAGCTTGGGTAATTTGTTTCCAAATTCATACATCCTCTCAAACTTCTCCTCTTGTCTGATCTTTTCCCATTCAGAATGATAGATATATTGCTTCCTACCTTTCAGATCTCTACCTGTAGCTTGTATATGGCCATCATCGAACCTGCATATTTGAACTTCAGTCCACATTGGTGGTATGACTAGGTTTTTTATTCGACTTAGCTTCTTTTTGTCGGTAATTTTCTTTCCTTTTTCGTCAAAATAAGAAAATCCTCTTCCACGCTTGATCCTTTTCAAGCAAAGCGAATCCTCTTCAGTATACCGGTATTTTGACTTCATCGTGTTAGAATTAATCCTCCATAAGACGGTATATCAACGCTCAAAGCATGCTGCTTACCGTTAATGCCATCACTTGCATGTACCTCCGATACTTCCACCTCAGCAAAAACTTGATCATATCCTGCCCATCCACTATTGAATATTACATTCCATGATCCTCCTTGATCGATTCCGAATTGATAGTTGTACTTAGACTCCACAGAAAAGTTAATTACAACTATTGCAGGATTGTCTACATCATCATAATGAAATCGAGTAAATACCAAAACAGAACCTTCTTCATCTCTATGGAGTACCTCTATACCTTGACCATTCAATCCTCTTGCAAAACCTTCTGAACTTTTGCGTAGGTTGATCAAATCACGGTATAAGTTTACTATCCCGCCAAAATGCTCTAAACGACCCCAATCAACAGGATTTGAATCATCAAAATGTTCAAAAGTTAAAAATTCTTGACCTTGAAAAATCATCGGAATTCCAGGGGCTGTGAACACGATTAATGCGCCAAGAGTGGATTTCTTCTTGGCATATTCTCCTTCGGCATCTCCTGGCTGAATCTCCTCTGGAAGTCTCTTGGAATCTAAATTAGCTACTTCATCATGTGACTCTGTATAGATTACTTTTTGATAGATATCATTATTGAACTTGCTAAAAAGTAAATTCTCCACAGTTTGCAAATTTCTATCTTCATCATTACTGATCTTTAAAACATCCCTAAGAATGTGAGAAAACCCTACTCCCCATTGACAGTCAAAGCCTAGTCCACCATTTTCTAATTTTTCTGTAACAGTAGCATCTGACTTCAAGTCTTCGGCAATCAAAACCTTATGCGGAAACTTCTCCTTGATTTCATGATTCAAACTTTTCAGAAACTCGACTCCTTCTTCAAGAATAGGCCCATTTTGGTCTTCCATATTGACCAGTCTAATGATCGCAGTAGCATCAAATCTCAATCCATCACATTGAAAAGCTTCTAACCATAGCATGGCATTGTCTCGGAGGTAATTACGAACTTCAGACCTTCCAAAATCAGGTCGCGTATCACCCCATGGTGTGCTTGCCCTATCGTCATTGTAGAAATAAATCCCTCCCATGCCATTTTCCTCCCAACCATCAAACTGCCATAAAGCTAAATCTGATGGACCAAGGTGATTGTAAACCACATCTAGAATCACAGCAATGCCTCTCATATGTGCTTCAAAAATAAAATGCTTCAAAGCATCTGGACCTCCGTAAGCCTCTTCCACGGAAAATGGATTTGCGGGATTATAACCCCAAGAGTGGTCTCCGGGAAACTCTGCCACTGGCATTATTTCAACAGTGTTGATTCCTAAATCCTTCAAATAATCTAGCTTTTGAGCGGCAGTGTATAAGTCTCCTACCTGCCCCTCTTCCTTTCCTTCTCTATTGAATGTACCAATATGAAGCTCATAGATGACCATTTCATTGAGAGATGGCGGCATAAACTCATGATCATTAAAATCTTTCCAGAGGTCATAGACAATACCATTTCCGACACTGTTGGTCATTTTAAGTGCATAGGGATCATTTCTATGAAGTGTATTTCCGCTATGATGTATGATAAATTTGTATTCATCTCCCTCAGATGCGGCTGCACAATGGATAGACCAAAAGCCATTTTCTTCATGTTCCATCTCATCTTCGGCATCATTCCAATCATTGAATGATCCATAGACAAATACCTTTTCTGCGTTTGGAGCCCAAACCCTAAATGTGACACCGTTTGGCCCAAGGATTGCTCCCATGCCAGCGTATTTTTCATCTTTCATGTTCCTAGTTTATGCTGATAAGTGGTTCTTTTTATGGGTGATAAAGTGTCAAATAATATTAAAAATTTTATATTAAATCAGAAAGGATATCAAATATAGTTTTCTAACCTAACTATTGACATATTTTACCAGTTATTTCCATTAACAACATTTGAGCCAAATTATTTGTTATTGATTTTTCAAAAAATCGAAACTTACAAAGTAGAAACCAAACGCACATCTCCTAATTTTCCATTATAATTTTAATGAATTTCCGCTTTTACACCAGAAGAGGTATTTCAAACAAATAACAGATTACTTCTGGATTAGTATCATCCAATTTCCAAAATCAATTAATATCTGGATATTGAAAAAACCAAATATGGCTTAATTACTGGTCTCTTTCCAGCTATACATTTGAATTTTAGTAAATAAATCGAACAAAATAAGGTATGAAAAGTTATTAAGTAGGTTATTTACCACATAACTCATCTATGCATCTATGATTGTAGATATTTCTTTATAAAGTATAGATCTGCTTATTTACCTTCTTTACACCTGGTCAAATTAAATTTTAAGTACAAATTCAATATCCTTGGCTTGCCTATTGCGGTAGAGTAGGTCAAAACTTAACATTAAGCTATTAAAAATATATGACTAAAATTAGAGCATTTGGTGCTAATTCACCTGAAGAACAACTAAAACCACTTTTAATTACTCGTCGTGAAATCGGATCCACTGATGTGGAGATTGCAATACAATTCTGTGGAGTTTGCCACTCAGACTTACATACTGTTCGGGACGAATGGGGAGGCACGATTTACCCTAGTGTCCCTGGACATGAGATTGTAGGTATTGTAACCCATGTCGGTAAGGAAGTAAAAAAGTTTAATGTAAATGATCAAGTAGGCGTAGGCTGCTTGGTGGATAGCTGTAGAACTTGCGAAAGCTGTAAAGATGGATTGGAACAATACTGTGAAAAGGGTGCTATTCAGACATATAATGCCCATGAAAAACAATTGGATCAACAAACTTTTGGAGGGTATTCTGAGCGAATTGTCGTTGATCAAGATTTTGTTTTAAGCATTCCAAAAAACTTAGATTTAGCTGCAACAGCTCCATTACTATGTGCTGGAATCACTACCTATTCTCCCTTAAGGCATTGGAAGGTTGGAAAAGGCACAAAAGTAGGGGTCGTAGGGATCGGTGGATTAGGTCACATGGGTGTCAAAATCGCCAAAGCAATGGGTGCGCATGTGGTCGTAATCACTACTTCACCTTCGAAAGTGGAAGATGCTAAGCGATTAGGAGCAGATGAAATTATCCTTTCTTCCGATAAAGCTCAAATGAAGAAAAATGCAAACTCCTTAGATTTCATTCTAGATTGTGTGTCAGCACAACACGATATCAATGTTTATTTAAGGTTGTTGAAAAGAGATGGATCATTGACACTTGTTGGTGCACCTGATAAGCCATTGCCTGTCTCACCATTTAGTTTGATACCTGGTAGGAAATCCTTCGCCGGTTCTATGATCGGTGGCATTCAAGAGACACAAGAAATGTTGGATTTTTGTGGCAAACATAACATTGTATCAGACATTGAGCTCATTGACATGCAAACGATCAATGAAGCATATGATAGACTTCTCAAAGGAGATGTCAAGTACAGGTTTGTAATTGATATGTCAACCTTGGCTTAAGAGCAACACTTTCTTTTGAAGTTATCATTTTGCAAAACAGAACTACTAACTAAACAACTATACACATGCTAAGATTGAAAAAATTTAACAACATCAACCTTTTGGGGAGATTGTGTCTGTTAGTTTTATTGTGCTTTTCATTCAATATAAATGCCTCAAATGCACAGGTAAAAATTGTCAATGAAGTCATTGAAAACAACATCAAAACTGATAAAGCTACTGTAAAAATCACGCAGGTGGTCAAAGGTCTAGAACATCCTTGGGCAATGACTTGGCTACCAGACGGCAGCATGCTCGTGACAGAAAGACCTGGAAATATGTATCATGTATCAGGAGAGAAAGTGAAAAAACTCTCTGGACTTCCAAAAATTGATACCGATGAAGATCAGCTTACAGCACCTCAAGGCGGCAATCAAGGAGGTCTTCTGGATTTAGTCTTACATCCACAATATACAGAGAATGGATGGGTTTATTTCACATACTCAAGTCCAGGAGATGATGACTCGGTCACAGATGGTTCAGATTATGGAACAGGTACAGCATTAGCTAGGGCTAAATTAGATGCTGATGCTGGTAAGTTGATCGACATGGAAACTTTGTATGCCCAAGTGCCAAGAACAAATCCTGGCAGACACTACGGTTCAAGAATTGTCTTTCCTGGTGATGGTACAGTACTGTTTTCGATTGGAGATAGAGGACTTCGTTGGAACTCTCAGGACCTTACCGATCCCGCAGGCTCTATTATCCGAATCAAAGAAGATGGGGGAATCCCTGAAGATAATCCTTTGATAGGAATGGCTCCTGGAAATTTAAGACCAGAAATTTATTCATTCGGTCACAGAAATAATCAAGGTTTAGCTATTGATCCAGAGACCGGACAAGTTTGGGCCACCGAGCATGGGCCAAATGGTGGTGATTTATTACACATGATAGCAAAAGGTAAGAACTATGGATGGCCACAAGTAGCTTTTGGAACAGAATATGATACCAGTGAAAAGATCGGGCTTGGAGAAGAAGCGCCTGGTGTCACAAAACCAAAACATGTCTGGAGAGACAACATGGCTCCTTCTGGGCTGGCATTTTACAACCAAGGAAGCATCAGCAACTGGAATAAAAGTCTTTTTGCAGGATCACTTCTAAAGGAGGAAATTTATAGAATTGAAATCCAAAATGATGAAGTAAAGTCTGTTGAGACACTTTTCACCAAAAAAATGGGAAGAATTAGAGATGTTAGACAAGGTCCAGATGGAAATCTATATCTCTTGACAGATGAAAAAGACGGAGGAATATTTAAAGTAGAAATGGTGAAATGATTGATTCTTTGATTCAAATTAATCCATAAAAAAATCTATATAATATTGATTTAAAAAACTTTAAAACACCTTAATTCAAAATCAGTTTAATATATTTTCAACATTCCTTCAAATCAAAAACCCCCATGAAAACATGAGGGTTTTTGATTTGAAAGAACCTAAGCTAAATTTTTACCAACGTCCTCCAGCTCCACCACCACCAGAAGATCCTCCTCCAAAACTTCCTCTGCTCCCTCCGCTTGACGAGCTTCTTCCCCCGCCTTTTGAAGTACTTGATTTCACTAACTTAGGAATCACCACCTCCCCAAATGAAATCACATGCTTACAATGAAGACATTCTTGTATTTTTTCACCTTTTCCATTTGCCTTATATGTCGCTGCTTTTATGGTTTTTATTTCCTGTTTCTTCAATGTCTCGTAAGTACAAGATGGACAAGAAGAGAACTTCTTAGCTTTGTTTCCTTTCCAACCAACTGTCTTGACCTCTCCATTTTCTTGATTTTCCCAAATTTCATATTTTACTGAGTATACCTCTTCTTCCTTTTGCTGACCAGAAGTCAATAGCTCAGTTTTCCAGCGCATTTCATCCCGATTGAGTCTTTGCCAATTACCTTCTAAATCTGGAGGGATAAATCTGATTTGTTTTTTCTGAATTCTTCGATGGTCATACCATAAGGTCAAAAGGGAAAAAGGAGCCAATATAAATATTGGAATCAAGGACTTATGATATTTTAGAAGTGCTTCAATTCGATTTTTCTCATCATGAAATGATTCTTCTACATTTGTTTTACCAATCTCATATTTTGAAAAAATAGCTAAACTTACCCCTATCATTACATAAAGAGGTAGCTTGTCCATTTGAAAAAGTCTTGTTACATCTCCCCCAGAGAACAATACAATGAAAATAAAAATCATAAAAAATAGAAAAAAGCATCCACAACCACTAAATAAAGAATAAACATCAGCAATTCCGATTTTAAATAATTGAAGTAGTTTGATCAATTTGCTTTAGAAAATAGACATAGGATTCCCATGACCCTGTTTCCAGGGAATTCTTTTTTTTAATTAAACCAGTTTTTGTGTTTTTGC
>NZ_JAKZGP010000030.1 GCF_022549775.1 Belliella filtrata
CCTAAAACCCAAATCAAAAACTAATATAGCGAATGCTAATATGCTAATAGATTGAATTATAGTATTATTCAATTCAAATAATTTCCGGATCTTTAAGATCCTTTCATCTGGACTTGTGAAAAATTTACTTTCCATATCTTTAAAGAATCGGAAAGGTATTAAAATAGAAATAAAGAGAAAAGGTTATTCAATAAATTCAACATTAATCTAAACACTAGCCCTGATAATGTTTACCCTCTATTAATAGGGTGTTTCATTATAGACTCAATTAAATCTAATTAAGTCAGTTTTTCAAAATCATTTTTTCTTCAACCCCTTTCCCTTTTTTTTGCTCCCTTTTCTTTTTTTCTGATACTTCATTTCATGCATTTGAATACATTTTTTAATTGCTTTTTGGTCATCAGAAAAAGCATTCTCACTCATTAAACTATTGCTTAATCCTAAATTTTGAGAATTACCCAATTTTGACTCAATTTCTTGGAAAAGCGTACTTAATTTAATCACATCTTCTGTAAATCGGTTCGAAACAGGTAAAGTTTTGCCCAGTCGATCATTCAGTAAAGGATTTTCTCCAGACCGCAACGACTAATAATCTGAATACTTTACTAAGTGCTGGAAAAACAGAATATGAAATGCACAAGTTTGAAAATCCGATTTCACTTGGGAACCACCACCTACGTCAAGCATTAAAAGATATAATTGAAACTGATTTCACCATAGGTTATGAACAACTTCTAAAAGCTTATGCTAATACTTCCATTGACCAAGATATCGTAAGAGATCATGTGCTTTTGAATTTACTAACCAAGGTTGAACAAGTGATGATAGACTCTTACCCGATAAACAAACCATCATATCGTTCAAGTCGTTTAATTGGCACAGTCTATTTCTTATTACAAAAATATAACTCAGCCATTCAATTTCTAAAGCCTTGTTTAAGGCACGATGACAGTAGTATTGCCCATAACTTGTGTGCCAAAAGCCTGTGGCATCTTAAGGAATTTCACAAATCCTTAATGATGGCCGATAAAGCACTTTCTTTAGTGGAGAATTCAAGAAATTTTCTTCTGAAAACCACTATTTTAAATCCCTATTTAGAGGAGAACACAAACAACGATCTCGTTAGCAAAAGCTTTTATTTGGAGTATAATATCGCGGCATTAAATCTTAGTGCCACAAATCAGGAAGCATATGAAGCAATACTAGCTTTTACAACTAGAGAGGGTATAAAAGTTGACCTACCCTCTATATATAATATTCAAGAAAGAAGTCCTTAAAAAAAATATAGATCGTACTTTTTTTGACAATATTCTTCAATCTATCAAGAAAAACAAAAGGAAATTGGTTCAAAGTGCTATTAAACCTGATCATCAAGAAAATGAAGTAGGGGACTTAAAAGAAGATGAATCATTGTTGTTAACTATTGATGAGTTGAGTGATGATATTTCTGATGAAGAATTAATTGAAGATATGATTCATGAATTCTTTGATGATGAAACTAATGAGTATTATTAAAGAAAATAGATTTAGGTTTCAGTAAGCTATTGGAAAACTAATTAGAGGTTAATAGAATTGACCTGATTACATTTTGATCTTGATCGATCTATGTATTTGTCCGTTTTGGATGTCCGTATAACAACAATTTTTCGTATATTTGATCAAGACGTTTTCAAGTTCATCGGCACTCAAACTGGTTCAAAAAAAATGAGAACTGAACGGTGAACTGCTTGAAACTTTCTTTGGTAAGTAGTTGATAAAAAGAGATTTACAGGATAGGGTGGTCGTCCAGTCACTCCGACATAATTCAAATCCTTGTTTTTTTAGGGGAATTACTCGCATCTTTGTCCGATAAATAGATTTCATCCAACCAATTAATTCATCACTTAGATAATAAACACTGTGATTCATTCCCAAAATAAGATTTCCACTTTTACCATTTGTATGATCGTGACAAGCATATTTTTTAGCCTTTTGATATTTTTTTATGGAAGTGAGTTCATTTCACTCACTGTCAATGCCCACCATAATCCTTTCTTGGATGTATTTTTCAAGTACAATACACACCTTGGAGACGGATTGATCTTTCTACTTTTCATACCCGTTATCTTTATGCGAAAGTATAGCTATGGCTTGATGGTGAAATTGGCTATAGTGATTCACATGATTATTGTTTTTGTGGGCAAACAGATCATATTTCATGGTGAGCCGAGACCCATGAGTGTATTTGAAGGGATGTCGCTTCATTTAGTGGATGGTGTGAAGATTGCCTACCTCAACTCTTTTCCCTCTGGACACACAGCAACAGTGTTTCTTTTGGCAGCTATACTTGCTTTAGGCAAACCAGTAAAGCCAGTATATCAAGTCTTGATCTTTCTTGCTGCGGTCGTTGTTGGTTTTAGCAGGGTTTACTTGATGCAGCATTTCTTGATCGATGTCCTTGCAGGCATGTGGGTCGGGTACAGTTCATTTTGTATTGCGAGCTACCTGGTTGCTAAGTTTCCCGAATCTTGGAGAGAATTTCACTTGGGGGAATATTTCCAAGCTAAGTTATCTAGCCACTAATCCATTTACCTTGGAGACTCTTCGAGCTGAACAATTACCGTTATGGGGGTTTCGAAAAGATCGTTTGCCTCGGTTAGTATTTTGAATGTGTAGCCCTCATCTTCAAATTGCTGAAGTGAACTTTTTCTCGTAATTATCAAATCCCCTGTTTTGGCAGTTACGGGATCTATCAAAGGAATAGGTCGCTGCAGGTAAAAGACAAAAGAAGGGTTTGGGATTCCATAGTAATAGATGTTTTCTTGACCCTCCCATATATGCTGTGTTTTGAAGACGGGGTTTTGCTTGTCTATAGCAGGCATCACCCAAAGTAGAAAAATAAGTGTGACCGTGGCCAAGCTAAAAGCAAGACTTCCGAAAGCATAAGGTAGTTTTTTTCTGAAAGTAAAGAAAAATGAAAGTGCCAAGGGTATCAAGGCTATCAAAAAAAGATAGGCCATAGGATGGATATCTTTAATATAGTCGATTTGAGCAAGGCCAAAACTCCCGCCAATTCCTAGTCCTAAGACCAATATTGTACTTGTAAAAAGAAGGGTAAGTTGAATTTTTTGATTTAATCGATCACTAATGAATATGGCCAATAGGATCATAAGCCAAGGATATGCCGGTGTGGTATAATTGGGAAGTCTCGTAGATGCAAAGCTAAAAAACACGATAACAGCCACCGATGCAATGCTTGCGAATAGCAAAACATCAGGTTTTTGTCCAATTGCCTCCTTTTTTGACTTCAAGACAAATCGAAAAGCTGCTGGAATGTATAGTACAAATGGGAATATACCCAATGCCACGAATAGCCATGTTTTCAAAAACAAGCCTCCATGTCCTTCCATTGGTGCTCCAAATCTTGACAAGTTATGGGTCAAGAAAAACTCTTCTAGCCAGTTGCCGCCTGTTCGGACACCTACCAGAATGTACCATGAGCTAGCGATGGCAAGTAGCATCACGATAGGGCCAATTCGGAACCAGGGGCCTAGCCTAAACTCCCTTTTGAGAATGATAAAGGCAAGAAAAGTTACTGTATAAAGCAATATAGCAACTGGGCCCTTTGTCAATGTCGCCAATGCTAAGAAGGCATAGGAAATGTATTGAAGTTTTGGCTCTTGGTAGTTGCCTTGGTAGTATCTGAATCCATACAGGTAGGATACTGTCAAAAATGAGATCAGAAATGGATCAGGCACTGCCATGTGAAATTGGATCATCCAATGGATGTTTGCAATACTAAGTAGAAGGTAAAAGATGGTAGCTCGATCTCCAAACTGTTTTTTGAGGAAGGCAGCACACATCCCAATACAAAACAAGCCCGCTAATGCTGGGAAAAAACGAGCTCCAAATGGTGAATAACCAAAAAGCTTGTACCCCGCCATGAAAAAGTAATAGTGTAATGGAGGCTTATCAAACCTTGGCTGATCGTTGAAAGTTGGAAGGATAAAATCGTTCCTTTCTAGCATTTCATATGCTGCCACTGCATTTTTTGCTTCATCTAGGGCATAGATACTTAGCTTCCCAATGCCAGAAAAGTGGAGCAAGACAAGCATGCCGAAGAGTAGGATGTAAAGAATATTTTGCTTAGAAAGGGTCGAATTCATGTCCAAAATTAAGACATGAAATGGTAAATCCCATAAGCTTTCATTTTACTTGACAAATATATCAAGTTTATCAAAAGAGAAATTGGATTATATAATGCCTAAAATCCGCAGACCTTTCAGTTATTAGAAATAATCAAGAGAAATCTGGAAGGTCTATTGGCACTATAAATAATAGATTAAAGCATTTTCTTGTGTATTTCAGGAATACTTCGATCAATCCAAAGTGGGGAGGCTAAGCTTGTATTTTACTGCAATCAGCCTGATACTGATCACGACAGACATCGATATCAAAAGATTATAGTCTCTCTCAAGTCCAACATGATTGAGAATCAGGTATAAAATAGCGCCTGCCAGACAAGCTGAAGCGTAAATCTCTTTTCTGAAAAGTATAGGAATTTCATTGGTCAATGTATCTCGCAAAACACCACCCATTACAGCTGAAAACATCCCCATGATAGCGGCGATTTCTACACTAGCCCCTAGGCTAAGGGCTTTTTCAACCCCAAGAACTGTAAAGAATCCAATCCCGAGGGTATCAAACAAAAACATGGTTCTTCTTAACTTTAGCAAGTGTTTTTGAAAAAGGAAAGCAGCAATGATTCCTCCAAATATCGCATATAGTACATGAACATCTCCAATCCACACCAAAGGATAGCTGCCTAAAAGAATATCTCTCAAACTACCACCTCCAATCGCTGTGATAAATCCTGTGAAGCCAGCGCCAAACAGATCATGCTCTCGGCCTCTTACAGCCAAAGCACCAGAAATAGCAAATACAAAGGCTCCTGCCAATTCTAATGGGTATTGTAAATCCAAGGCTTGTGTTTTTATTAGTTTAAGCTTGGCTAAGTTAAGCAAAATGAAGATTGGAAATGTAAGGTTTGTATTAATATTCACGCCCTTTGTAGCGTTTACTTTATACATCTCGTCTAGTTGAAAAAATGTCACTACTATGAAATACTTGAAAATTAGCTTTTTACTTTGGTTGGTGATGGCCATTGCTGCATTTCAATGTGAAGACATGGCACCAAACGAATTGGTGGACTGTATCGATCCAAATGATAAATACAAAGATTTAGCTTGTCTTATGATCTATGATCCAGTATGTGGCTGCGATCAAAAAACTTATGGCAATAGCTGCGAGGCTCAAAGGGCAGGAGTAAAATCCTACACAAAGGGGGCCTGTGAATAGTTATTTAAACATTCCTTGTTTGATAGGAGAGGTATTCTTTAATGCCTTAATCTCAAAGGTAACCTATATGATCTGATTAGCGGTATTTTTACAGATATACATATTTTTTAAATTTTATCAGCATAATCCAAACTTGCGAGTCCATGATCTTGTTATAAGGTCAATATGAAAGGATTCAGATTTACAAAGTATATACCGCCGCAGGATCCTGAAAAAAACAATTTCGAAAACCTCCTGCAGATTTTTTTGCAACTCGTTACAATGACTGGTGGTGACGTCGCTGAGGCGCTCAGTTGGTTAACTAATCTTGATAAACAATACAATCTCACTAATGCCAGCTATGGAATTGGTGACTTTATTGATGAGCTCAAGTCAAAAGGTTACCTTACTGAAGAAAATCAAAAAGGAGAATTTAAAATCACTGGAAAAGCTGAGCAGACGATCAGGAAGTCAGCACTAGAGGAGATTTTCGGAAAATTGAAAAAGTCCAAAGGTGGTCAACACAAGACTACATTCTCTGGCCCAGGTGATGAAAAAGGGTCTGATAGGAGAAACTACTCCTTTGGTGATAATTTAGATCAGATTGCTTTGACAGACTCGCTGCGCAATGCCCAGGTGAACCACGGTTTTTCTGGGGATTACCTTCTTACAGAAGATGATCTTGAAGTGGTTGAAAACGAAATGCGTACCCAGACTTCAACAGTTTTGATGATTGATATCTCTCATTCCATGATTTTGTATGGGGAAGATAGGATTACTCCAGCTAAAAAGGTAGCTATGGCACTTGCCGAATTGATAAAAACTCGCTACCCAAAAGATACATTGGATGTGATTGTGTTCGGTAATGATGCCTGGCAGATTGAGATCAAAGATCTACCTTACTTGCAGGTCGGTCCTTATCATACCAATACAGTGGCAGGGTTAGAGCTGGCAATGGACCTTTTGAGAAGAAGAAAAAATCCCAACAAGCAAATTTTCATGATCACTGACGGTAAGCCCACTTGCTTGAAGGTTGGAATAAAGTATTATAAAAATAGCTTTGGGATAGATAGCAAAATCCTCAATGAAACATTAAAGCTTGCTGCCCAATGTAGAAAATTGAAAATTCCCGTGACTACATTCATGATAGCTTCAGATCCTTATTTGAAGGAGTTTGTCAAAGAATTCACAAAAGTCAATAACGGGAATGCTTACTACAGCAGTTTGAAAGGACTTGGAGATTTGATTTTTGAGGATTATAGAAAAAATAGAACGAAAAGATTTTAGAATGATGGAATATAGTCAATTGAATACGAAAGATTTGTTGAAAATCAGGACTTTGGGAGAACTCAAAGCTGCGGGTTATGAATCAAAATCTATCAAGGAGGAACTGAGGCAAAATTTGATTAAGAGTATCAAGTCAGGAGAAAAAGTTTTTGAAGGGATTTGGGGCTATGAAGATACCGTGATCCCTGATATCGAGCGTGCCATACTTTCTCGTCACAATATCAACTTGCTTGGTCTCAGAGGTCAAGCAAAGACAAGGATAGCGCGAATGATGACATTTTTATTAGATGAATTTGTCCCAGTAGTAGAGGGGTCAGAGCTCAATGATGATCCGCTGATGCCTATTTCATCATTTGCTACCAGTCTCATAGCGACCAAAGGAGATCATACGCCGATCACTTGGTGGCATCGAGCTGATCGATATACAGAAAAGCTTGCTACGCCAGATGTGTCTGTAGCGGATCTTATCGGTGATGTGGATCCTATCAAAGCAGCCACGATGAAGCTTTCCTACAATGATGAGCGCGTGATACATTATGGACTTGTACCACGATCGCATCGCTCCATTTTTGTGATCAATGAGCTCCCAGATTTGCAAGCAAGAATACAAGTAGCGCTTTTCAACATCCTACAAGAAGGAGATATCCAGATCAGGGGATTCAAGTTAAGGTTACCTTTGGACATACAATTTGTATTCACTGCCAACCCGGAAGATTATACCAATAGAGGATCTATCGTGACACCTCTCAAGGATAGAATAGAGAGTCAGATCATTACCCATTACCCAAAATCAATAGAGATAGGAAAGCAAATAACGTCTCAAGAAGCCAAGCTCGAAGGGAAGCCATTGGAGCAGATCTACATGCCAGAGTTAATGAAGGACTTGATCGAACAAATTGCTATAGAGGCGAGGCATAGCGAGTATGTAGACGAGAAGAGTGGGGTTTCAGCGAGGTTGACGATTTCGGCTTATGAAAACTTAATCTCGGCAGCAGAAAGAAGGCTTTACATTCATGGCGAACAAAATACAGTCGTCAGGGTGTCTGATCTGATAGGCATCATTCCTGCAATAACAGGTAAAGTAGAGCTAGTCTATGAAGGTGAGCAAGAAGGAGCTGGACTTGTGGCTTACAACTTGATCGGTAAAGCCATTAGGACCATGTTTTCGGATTTTTTCCCTTCACCAGAACAGAAGAAAAAGGAAAAGACAGGAAATCCATACATTTTACCTTTGTCTTGGTTTGGAGAAGGGAATTCCTTAGATATCATTGCTTCACAATCTGACAAAGCTTATAAGACAGCCTTGCATCAGGTTCCAGGATTAGAGGAAATTGTGACAACTCATGTCAAGCAACTCCATGAAAGGGAGAAGGAGTTTTTTATGGAGTTTGCCTTACATGGCTTGGCTGAATATAGTCAATTGAGTAAAAAACTTCTAGATACAGGCATGCAGTTTAAGGACTTGTTCAGCTCGATGTTTGATATGGGAGCTCCAGATGAAGATGATTTTGAAGATGAAGAGGATCTGTGATCATGCTGTCTTACACATTGCGTGCTCAAAATGTAGGCAGTTTTGCAAAGTATAATGTTATATCTTAATGCAATGAATGGACGGTTATAAACAAAAAAAAGCCTTGCTCTTATAGAAAGATGCAAGGCTTTTTTGATGCTTTTAGCTGTTTTTTAAAGAACTCTTTCAGCTTGATTGAAAAAGAAGTTGCCTTCGATGGCAGCATTATCATCAGAATCAGAACCATGCACTGCATTAGCTTCTATTGATTTAGCGAAAATCTTTCTGATTGTTCCTTCAGCTGCATCGGCCGGGTTGGTAGCACCGATTAGTTTACGGAAATCTTCTACTGCATTGTCTTTTTCGAGGATAGCTGCGAAAATTGGTCCTGAAGACATATAAGCACAAAGGTCATTATAGAAAGGTCTTTCTTTGTGTACTTCATAGAATTTACCAGCAAGTTCAGCTGTTAGTTTTGTAGCTTTCATTGCCACGATTTTGAAGCCAGCTTCTTCGATCATTTTCAAGATTGCACCAGAGTTGCCCGCTTCAAAAGCGTCAGGCTTGATCATGGTGAAAGTTCTGTTAGTTGCCATATTAATAGTATTGTTGCTTTTTTGAATTCGAGTGCAAAAGTACATGAAATATGTGAAGTTCCGAAAGAAGGGGGTTAAATCTATGTTATCACCTTAAGCTATAGAAGATTATGATAATTGGGAATTTTGAAAAATTATCATGACCTTTGCAAGCTGTCTTCTCTAAATGAGAGACCACAAAAGCTTAAAAATGCAATCAATAGAGTTATTTAAAAATAAAATTGCCTCGCCAGCCAAGATTGTAATCACGACTCATCACAAGCCAGATGCGGATGCATTAGGCTCTTCACTTGGGTTGAAAAATTACTTGATCAAAAAAGGCCATGAGGTTACTGTCATCACACCTTCAGATTATCCGTCTTTTTTACATTGGATGAAAGGCAATGATGAGGTGATAAATTTTGAAGATCCGAATCAAAAAGATAAAGCTATTCAGATCATCGCTGACGCTGAAATTATCTTTTGTCTCGACTTCTCTTGCTTGAGCAGGATACAGTCGATGGAGGAGTATGTGAAAGAATCAAACGCATACATTGTCAATATAGATCACCACCAAGACCCCAAAGATTTTAGTCAATTCAGGTATTGGAGCACAGAGGCTGCGGCTACCTGTGAGCTTGTGTATGAGCTGATAGTGAAAATTGGAGACAAAGAACTTTTAGACTCAGATATAGCAGATTGTTTGTATGCGGGTATTATGACAGATACAGGTGGGTTTAGACATCCCAATACTACCAAAAATGTGCATATGATCACTGCGGAGCTTATTGCTTTAGGGGCTGATAATACCAAAATTTCTAAGCTCATATATGATACAAATAGTGTCAATAGGCTGAAGTTTATCGGTTTTGCTATTTCAAGAAGACTAACAATCAATCAAGATTTAAGAATCGCATACTTTGCCATTTCTAAAAAGGATTTGAAAAAATATGCCTCTCAGACTGGTGATACAGAAGGTCTGGTGAATTACGCTTTGTCTATAGACGGAATCAAAATTGCGGCCCTTTTCACAGAACGTGAAGATGGTATCAAAATCTCATTCAGGTCAGTGGAAGAAGTGGCAGTCAATAAGTTTGCTCAGGAAAACTTCAACGGTGGAGGTCATAAAAATGCATCAGGAGGAAAATCAGACTTGACATTGACCGAAACAACAGAGAAATTTGAAAAATTAATCAAAGAGAATATTAAAACTTTATACAATCAATTAGATCTCATCCATGAAAAAAATTAAAAGCATTTTATTGTCAGCAGCCGTATTAGCTGCGGCTGTTTCTATGTCAGCTTGTACCAAGACCAAGAAGACTACATCTGATGGCATAGAGTATACATATATCAAAGAGGGAAAAGATAGCCCGAAAAACGGTGAGTATGTATTGTACAATTTGATTGCAATGACAGGTAGTGATTCTACTTTTATCTCTACTATAGATGATATGGCTCCTCAAGTATTCCAATACAATGACTCTGCATCGACCAATCTTGGTGTAGAAGAGATCATCCTTGGACTTAGAAAAGGAGATAGTATCACATTTGCAGCTCCTGCAGCTAAGATTTTTGGTGAATTCAATGTGCCGTTTTTCTTGAAAGCTGAAGATGATGTAAAAATCAGACTAGGTGTGATTGATGTGTTGGACGAAGATGGTGTACAAGCCTATTTCACTGCCCTACAAGATGCACAGATGAAAAAGCAAACTGAGAATGCAGCAAAGCAGCTTGAAATTGATGTAAAACTCATTGAAGAGTATATTTCTGAAAATAATTTGAATGCAACCAAGACAGAGTCGGGTCTATTTTACGTCATAGAAGAAGAAGGCAGCGGAGAGCAGATCGAGGCAGGTCAGACAGCAGAAGTAGACTATGCAGGCTACCTATTGGACGGCACTATCTTTGACACAAGCAACAAAGAGAAGGCCCAAGCTGGAGGAGTTTATAATGAGCAAAGAGACCAAGCAAATCAGTACGTGCCATTAGAAGTACAAGTAGGTGTGGGTAGAGTGATTCCAGGATGGGATGAAGGTCTATCTTTATTGAAAAATGGATCAAAAGCGAAGTTTTTGATTCCTTCTACTTTGGCTTATGGTGATAGACAATCAGGTGCTGTGATCAAGCCAAACTCCGTTCTGATCTTCGATGTCGAAGTTAAGGATGTAAAATAATTAAAAACTTTATGAAAAAGTTAAGCTTACCAGTCATTGCAATCATGTTGTTCTTTTCCTGTATATCTGAGCAAGAAAATTACAGTATCAGGTTAGAACAAGACAAAGAGGCCATTGAAGCTTATTTGGAAGAAAATCCAATAGATCACGTCCATAAATATGAAGATGTTAATAATGGTGTCTACATATTTTGGAAAGAGAAGATGAATGGAGATGAAGAATATGTCTTTGGGGATACTTTGTTTATCGATTATACTGGACGCTTACTTAATGATAAAGTTTTTGATTCAACCAATGACAGTATAGCAAGAGCGCATCAAGTTCACAATCCACAGCGTCAATATAAGCCTTGGGAATTTATTGTGGGAAGGCAAAGTGCTATTCAAGGCTTTATCTTTGCATTAAGTAAAATGCAAGAAGGTGATGATTTGGTTACTATATTCCCGTCTCTTTATGGCTATGGATCTCAAGTGAATGGCAATATTCCCGCAAATTCTCCGTTGATTTTCGATATCAAGCTTGTCAGAGTTGGCAAATTCGAGTCAGACGATTAGGATTCATTAAATAATCAATTTGAATGAAAAAAATAAAGTTAATACTATTGATTCCAATTTTGGCTTTCATCAGTTGTGAGGAAATGAATCCATTTGGACCTCCGCCTTATGATATAGAAGGGAATCTTGCAAGAGATAGGGAGATAGTGGATGAGTACTTAGCCAATACACCTATCGACAGCTTGTATAGAGTTCATGATCCTTCTGGTGTCATTGTCATTGTACAAGAAGAGGGTACTGGCTCAAGACCAACTACTAATAATGTTGTATATACAAATTATATTGGAAGCTTACTTGACGGGTCTGTTTTCGATACCAATATAGAAGCAGTAGCAAGGGAAAATGATCTTCATTCCGAAAATAGTACTTACAATCCTTTAGTATTTACAATTCCGGCATTGAACAGTACTGGTTCAACGATCCAAGGCTTTGGTTTAGGCTTTAGAAGATTAAGGTCAGGGTCTAAGGGGGTACTTATCATACCTTCTCCGTATGGCTATAGAGATTCAGGGTCAAATGAAAATATTCCACCTAACTCAGTATTGAGATTTGATGTTGAGTTTCTTGGATTAGATTAAATTATAAAACTTAAAAAGGCAGCGTTTTCGCTGCCTTTTTTCTTTGGTGTTCATTCAATTTTTTTCTCTATATTAAGGTCTTGGTGTAGTTTTTCAATGTAAATAGCCCGAGACCCTATGAAGATAGCCTTGATAAAAGAAGGGAAGCGTCCCGCTGATCGAAGAGTAGCTTTTACTCCAAGTCAGTTGATTAACATTCAAGAAAATTTCCCGGATTTGATTTTCAAAATTGAGCCTTCTGATGTTAGGTCTTTTGAAGATGAGGAATATCAGTCTTTAGGCTTAGAAGTAAGCACGGACCTCTCTGACTGTGATTTGCTGATAGGGATCAAAGAGGTGCCTGTGCCACAACTTATACCCAATAAATCCTATCTTTTCTTTTCACATACTATAAAGAAACAGCCATTTAATAAGCTCCTACTGGAAGCCATATTGGAAAAACAAATTAAGCTGATAGATTATGAAGTGATTAAGAATGCTGATGGGGAGCGCTTAGTAGCTTTTGGTAGATGGGCAGGTATAGTAGGTGCTTATAATGGGCTATGGACATATGGTCAAAAGTCCGGCTTGTATGATATCAAGAGGGCGTTTATGTGTTTTGACCGATCTGAGCTTGATGAAGAATTGTCTAAAGTTCAGCTACCTCCTATCAAGATTGTAGTCACTGGTACAGGAAGGGTCGGAAAAGGTGTGGTTGAAGTATTGCTTACAGCAGGCGTAAAGCAAGTTGATCGACAGGGATTTTTGACTTCATATTTTGATGGCCCTGTTTTTACAGTTCTCTCTTCTTCAGACTATAACAGAAGAAAAACGGACGGAGGATTTGATAGGATAGAATTTTATCAAGACCCAAGTGGCTATGAAAGTCATTTCTTGAAGTTTGCTGAAGTCAGCGACATCCTAATGGCTGCGGCATATTGGGACAGTCGAGCTCCAAAATTGTTCATTCCTAAGGACATTCAATCAGAAGATTTTAACATTTCCGTCATTGCGGATATTACCTGTGACATTCATGGTTCTGTTCCGACCACAATTAGAGCATCTAGAGTTGCAGATCCAGTTTATGATGTTGATCGACATACTTTCGAAGAGCTACCAGCATTTGGGAAACAAGATAGTATTTCAGTGATGGCTATTGATAATTTACCCTCTGAATTACCGAGGGATGCATCAGAAGCATTTGGGGAAATGTTGATGCAACACTTTATCCCTGAGCTAATGAAGGATGATTCAGAAATCATTCGTAAAGCTACTATTACAGAAAATGGGGAATTGACAGATGACTTTTTATATTTGACAGATTATGTACAAGGTGACTAAGCAATAATTATGAAAAACATAGAAAGATACATTGAGCAAACTGTCCTAAAGCCAACCCTGACGGATAGAGATATAGATCAAGTGGTCAAAGAGGCCTTAGAACATGGTTTTGTGGGAGTTTGTGTGCCACCATTTTGGGTGAAAAAAGCTAAAAGAGATCTAGGTGAATCTGATGTGCAGTTGGTTACTGTGGTGGGATTTCCGCTGGGACATCAGCTTAGCGAAGCAAAAGCTTATGAAACAGAATTAGCAATCAAAGATGGAGCTGATGAGATAGACTTGGTCTGGTCACTATCAGCATACAAGTCAGGGATGAATTGGCCAAAAATAGAAATAGCCAAGATCGGCAATATCTGTCATCAACAAGAGAAGCTACTCAAAGTAATCATCGAGACAGCTTACCTGAGCGATGAAGAGATTGTAGAGGCATGTATGATTTGCAAAGATGCTGGTGTCGATTATGTGAAGACTTCTACTGGATATGCTCCAGAAGGTGCTAAAGTGGAACATGTAGCCTTGATGCGTGAGCATTTGCCAAGTAATATTGGTATAAAAGCAAGTGGAGGCATAAAAACTGCGGAACAAGCCATTGCATTGATTCGAGCTGGTGCAGATAGGATTGGTACCAGTTCGGGTGTACAAATTGTTAAGCCCTAGTTATTTGCTGGGATTTCAGTTGAGTTTACTTTTTTCTCATTGGCTTGAGAATTTGTCATGTCCTCATGTCTGTTGAAATATATTAAAAGAAAGGGGATGATGAAAAATGTCAAAAGAATATAGGCGAACCCAACAATCCTGGTTTTTACAGACTCTTTTCCAAGGTAAGTAGCTATTTTTACTGGGATATTCCTGATGGAATTTATTGGCATAAATATAAGTGCCCCAATCACATTGAACAGCAGGTGAACGATTGCAATGCTAATGGCAGCCTCTGTATTGTAAATGGCTGCTATCAGTGCTGTAATGGTAGTCCCGATATTAGCCCCGATGATAAAGGGAAATACTTTGATCAACGAAATCCTCCTGTTGGCTACAGCTGGGACGATCAGTGAAGTAGTGACCGTGCTCGATTGTACCGCGGAAGTGAAGAATATTCCATACAAAAACGCCACAGCTGGAGTTTTGAAAATATGCTTGCTTACTTTTTTATAATTGTCAGAGATGAATGTTTTGAAAACAGTAGCGGATAGGATCTTGATTGCTCCAAATACAAGCAATATACTTCCAATCAATGCTATGATAGGATACTTAATGGAAGATACCAGCCACAAGGAAAATGGTCTTGTAAAAAAGGCATTGTACCTAATTGGTCCTTCAGCAGAATTTTTGGATTCAAAAAATGTATGCGTAATGAACTGAGCGGATTGGCTCAAAAACCCAAAGTAAAATTCTAACGGAAATAGAATGATAACAGTAATGATGTTGAATACATCATGGAGAACACCCGCTGATAAGGCTTTTTTGAACTCTCCTCTTTTCATGATAAAGGAGAAAGACACTAGGGTGCTGGTAATCGTTGTGCCGATATTTGCCCCCATGACCAAAGGTACAGCTTGAGTGAGTGTCAAGCTACCTGAGGCAACTACAGCGACAATCATCGCAGTTACCGTCGAGCTACTTTGAATCAAAGCTGTCATCAAAAGACCGATAAAGAGACCTACAAATGGATTGTTTGTAGCTTGAAAGACTTCTTTTGCCAATTCATTGTTAAGCTGAAGCATAGATACAGTCAGTAAGTCTATGGACAGCATAAAAAGCAATAGTGCAAAGGCCATTTTCAAAAAGAAAATTGCTCTATGTGATTGATTATGTGAATCTTTGCTTATTGTCATCGATTGAAAAAGCCACATTGGAGTGGTCTTGCCCTATTTTATGCCACAAAGTAACGGTAGAAAATATGAAATAGTCAGTGTTTAGTATGAAGATATTGTTAATATTGACAGCTTGTTTTTGGTGAAAAATTGAATCGAGATAAATTTTTATTTTGAATATGCTCATGAATTTTTCAATTGATTTCGTTTTGTGAAATTTTAGGTGATATAGATTGTAAGGTTCAGGGTGTTAAGAAATGGTATCAATGTCTTAACAATTTGTTAACATTCAAGCCAATTAATCTTCTTTACCTTTGTGACGGAATTATTCATAAGCCACAAAATATTATGGCCAAGCTTAAAGATCAAAACATTAATCAGGACGCTTTATCCAAAGTTTCCTATGCACTTTTTGATTTCACAAAGAAAGAAAAGTCATTTTTATTAATTACACTAATTCTAGTGTCTATCGCTGGAATCATTACACCCTATACTTATGCCGCAATGTGGTTTGGATTTGCGTTAGCTGCTTATTCGGCCATCGCAAATGATAGTATACAGACGATCGGTACTTTCATAGCCTCCAATCAAGAGAGAAAATGGTATTGGTTGTGGTTATTTATGGGGCTAATTTTCGTTGGTACGGTCACCTTCAGTTGGTTCACCTATAATGGTGATGTTAGTTATCAAAGATTACAAGTTCCGGGGCTTGAGGAAGCACCTACTAGTTTTGTTTTCTTACAGCTAGCTGCACCAATTGTCCTGTTGGTTATGACCAGAATGAGGATGCCTGTATCTACGACATTCTTATTGCTTAATGTTTTCACTTATAAAGCTGGGACCATTGTGAGTGTTATGCAAAAAAGCTTTTTGGGTTATCTTCTGGCTTTTGTGATAGCGATCATCGTTTGGTTTACCTTAGAGAAATTTGTTACGACCTACCTCAAGGGTAAGGCAAAACCTTACTGGTATGTGCTACAATGGATCACTTCAGGTACACTTTGGGCAGTGTGGATCATGCAAGATGCTGCGAATATTGCAGTGTTCCTTCCTCGTCAGCTGAATGTGTGGGAGTTTGTAGCTTATACAGGTTTTGTATTCTTAGGGCTTGGTTTCTTATTTTATCTCAAAGGCGATAGGATTCAAGGAATCGTGAATGAAAAGACAAAAGTAACTGATGTAAGGGCTGCAACCATAGTGGATTTTGTATATGCTATAATATTGATCTATTTCAAAATGATAAGCAATGTTCCTATGAGTACCACATGGGTATTTATAGGATTGTTGGGAGGTAGAGAGTTGTCTATTGCTTTGGCAAAATCGAAGAAACTTACAAAACGGAAGGCTAGATTAGTACGTGCTTATAGATTGGCTAGAAAGGATATTGTTAGGGCTTTGATAGGTTTGTTAGTATCTCTTATCTTGGCTTTGATCATCAATGAAGGTGTGAGAAAGGAAATTTTCGATTTGATTTTCTAAAGGAGTCGAAACTTGTTCGAGATTGAATGGTCTACTTGTTTGGTCGAGAACGCATCAAATGATTATACAAGAGCGCAGTCGTATCACAGACTGCGCTTTTTTTATGCTCTTCTTTAAGATCAATGTTGTATTTTTGAGACATCATGGAAATGTACACAGACGAATATTTTATGAATGAAGCCATGAAAATGGCTCATATTGCATTTGAGGAAGGTGAGGTGCCTGTGGGAGCAGTGATAGTGTGTCGCAATAAAGTGATCGCGAGAGCTTATAACCAAACCGAAAAACTTACCGATCCGACAGCGCATGCGGAAATGCTTGCAATTACAGCAGCCACCAATGCTTTGGGAGCAAAGTATCTCACAGAATGTAAGCTTTATGTTACCTTAGAGCCTTGTGTGATGTGTGGAGGAGCTGCATTTTGGTCTCAATTGGGTGAGCTGCATTTTGCGGCTTCTGATCCAAGAAGAGGATATGGTAGGATAGAGCCAAATCTTTTGCACCCTAAGACCAAGGTGGTCACAGGTGTGATGGCTGATGTGTCAAAGCAATTGCTAGATGATTTTTTTAAAAATTTGAGAAAATGAGCTTTTTCTCGAAATTCAAGAACTATTTTCAGGAAGGCTGGGTTTATTGAATGTATCTTTATACAAAGAAATTAATTTTATTATTCACTATAAAACTATAAAAATTATGGCTTTTGAACTTCCAAAACTACCTTATGATTTTAATGCGCTAGAGCCGCACATCGATGCAAAGACAATGGAAATCCACCATGGCAAGCATCACAATGCTTATGTCACTAACTTGAACAATGCGATCTCTGGTTCTGACCTAGAAGGTAAGAGCTTGGAGGAATTGATGAAAGTGGCTGGCTCAAATGCAGCTGTAAGAAACAACGGTGGTGGTCACTATAACCACAGCTTGTTCTGGACTGTATTGGCACCAAACGGTGGCGGTCAGCCAACAGGTGACTTGGCAGCTGCTATCGATGCTAAATTTGGATCATTTGATGCTTTCAAGGAAGAGTTCAATAAAGCTGCTGCTACAAGATTCGGCTCTGGTTGGGCATGGCTTTGTGTAGATGAGAGTAAAGAACTTTGTGTATGCTCTACTCCAAATCAAGATAATCCATTGATGGATGTAGCTGAGAAGTCTGGTACACCAATCCTTGGCCTTGATGTATGGGAGCACGCTTACTACTTAAATTATCAAAACAGAAGACCTGACTATGTTGGTGCTTTCTGGAATCTGGTGAACTGGGATGAAGTAAGCAAAAGATTTGCTGCCGCAAAATAATTTGTTGTTGCTATATATTTGAAACCCGTGGGTGTTAGCCTTCGGGTTTTTTTTTATATTTATGTTTTTCTTTTATAGATTGATTCTTTTCTATGAATGCTTTTAGAGGAAAGGGGTCAATTTGGTGAAGTAAAAAGAATTGGTTTTTAGTTATTCATTACGACATATGATAAATATCAAAAATTGGGTATCGGTAGCAACTGTAAGTGCTATTGGGATTTTATTTTCATGTGAAAATAGCAAGGGAAAAACATCAAAAAGTAGGGTTTTTGAAGAGATCGTGTTTGTGGACAGTATCTATTTGGATTTACCTTTGTACCGAATTCAATTTGACTTGGATACGGGGTTTGGGTATTATTATCCAGAGAAAATGATCTTTAAATTTGACAAAAGCTTTAGAACAGTCGATACGCTTGGAAGACGGGGGGATGGCCCCAAAGAAAATCTGATGGTGAGAAATTTTCAGGTTAATAAGCAAGGAAATGTAGAGATTTTTGATTCTGAATTAAATAGATTTAAAGTTCAGGATTTTGAAGATTCTGTGTATTTCAGTCATAATTTCAATATAAATATTTCTGGGGGGTATCATTTTGGGGGGAATAAATTTGTGGTCTGGTATATGAAAGACAAATCCAAACTTGCTTTTGACTTTTTGGATATCAACACGAATGAAAGCATACCTATCGAATCTATTAATTCACAATTTGATATAGATCACTCGGGTTTAATTTATGAAGGAGTTGTAAATGTTACTGGAGATGAGTTGTTTTTCACTTCCTATTTTGCAAGCTTCATGTTCAAGTACAATTTTAAGACAAAAGAATTCTTACAAACAAAGTATATTCAAGACTTTCCTTTGCCGAAGGTTTTAGAGATTGGTTCGGGTGTAATGTTAGACAATGCTGATGAATTAATACTAGATAGCTTTATTTTTCAGGGCAAATTGATCTTGATTTCTAATGTTGGTGATAAGAATTTTCCTAGCCAAAGGTTTCTGGATGTATATGATGCCAAGACTTTAGAATACGAAAAATCTTATCCTCTACCTGACTTGAATGATGCAGTACCTGACGAAGGGTTTGCTTATTCAAAAGATCAAATTGGGATTTTATATGAAGATTTGATAGCGATTTTCAAGCCTTAACATCATTATATTTTGTACCACTGTTCAGAAAGTGAACAATAAAACTGTACGGTATTGGAACAGGTTGATTTCTGGCGCATATTTTTAATTATTTGGTAATCAAGTTGTTGTATGTTTATTTTTCCTTTGGCACTGCTTTTTCATTAGGCAGTGTACAAGAAATAACTCAGACACATAATTTGAACACCAATGAAAGTTACTATCCAAGTTTTTACAATCTTCTGTTTTTTCCTCATGGGACTAAGCAATGCAGCCGCCAAAGAGACTGGTCTTATCTACGGTCAAGTTAAGGATCAGAAAGGTGAAGTTTTACCTTTTGCCAATGTGATGCTCGTAGATGCAGAATCTGAATCCATGATTACGGGTGCGGTGAGTGATGATGCGGGTAAGTTCTCAATCGAAACAAGCCGATTTGGGAAAGTACGCTTGATAGTGTCTTCCATTGGTTTTGAAACGATGAAGACTGAAAGCTTTCAAATCAAAGCTGGTGATCGACTGGACATGGGTACGTTGAGCATTGAGGAGGAAGTCTCTTCTTTGGGCGAAGTGACCGTAAGGGCGAACAGACCCGAAGTTATCATTGAGCCTGATAAGACTACAGTGAATATCGAAGGTACTGTAATGGCCGAGGGAAATACAGCCCTTGATGTGATTGGAAGATCTCCAGGAATCTATGTAGATCAAGATGGCAACATTAACTTGAATGGAAGGTCAGGTGTGACTGTGATGATCAATGATAGACCTTCTTATATGAGTGCGGAAGATCTGGCTAATTTTCTAAGAGCCATGCCAGCTGATAATATCAAAAGCTTAGAGATTATCAATAACCCAACTTCTCGATTCGACGCTGAAGGAGCAGCTGGGGTAATCAATATTAAGTTGAAAAAAGGCAATGTTGATGGTGTTTTTGGAAGTGTTCAGATGGGTGGATTGTACAATGGGCAATTTGCACCAACTACTGGGGTGACTTTAAATGTGAAAAAAGGAAAGTGGACCAATAATGCTAGCTTGAACTACAATGAGTACGCTGTGTTCAATGATTTGGAGATAAAAAGAAACTTTTTGTTACCAGAAGGAATGTCAGTCTTTGATCAAGAAAGTAGAATCACAACCAGAAATAGAAACCTATTCTTCAATGGTGGTACAGACTATGAAATCAATAAAAATCACAGTGTAGGTATGAGTGTGCAAGCATCTAAGTCAGGAGGAAATGATGTAAGTCGAGCTTTGACACAAGTAACTAACCCGGGTACTACGGACAGAGATTTTCTCAGGTCTATTAATGATAGCGAAGATGGTAGATACAGATTGTTTGGAAACCTCCACTATGTTGGCCTTCTTGATACTTTGGGTACCAAAATCACAACCGATATAGATTATACCAAAATGCACTCAGATGCAACAGCAGTATTGGGTAACTACGTATGGGTCAATGAGGCTGAAGATCAAGCGGACTTTGACAGAATCAGGAATATCAACAACATGGATTATCATATCTTCACAGCAAAAGTTGATTTCACCAAGCCATTTGGAAAAGGCAGGGTGCTAGAGACTGGTGTGAAAGGGAGCTGGGTGAAGTCTGACAATAATTTGGATTTGAGTAGGTCGGTGGGAGAAGGTCCATTTGTTACAGATCCTAATAGCAATAGGTTTATCTATGATGAAAATGTACTTGCAGCTTATGCTTCATACAAAGGTAAATTTTCGGATAAAGTAGGTTTTCAAGCTGGATTGAGAGGAGAGTATTCTGATATCCTAGGTACATCTGTCACCCTTGGCCAAGAGAATGCCCAACAGTACTTCGATTTGTTCCCAAGCATGTTTATCCAGCATAAAGTAAGCAAGGACTATCAGATTGTGTACAATGCAAATAGAAGGATCACCAGGCCGAACTACAGGTTACTTAACCCATTTGTGTTCTACATTGACCCATTGACCACAGAGAGAGGGAATCCAAACTTAAGACCTCAATATGCTCATAACTTGGAAATGAACCATATCATCAAAGGAGCCTATCAGTTTAGCTTAGGCTATTCATTGACGACGGATGTGTTTCAACAGATCTTTGAGCAAGACGTTGAGACCAGAACGACCACGACCTACAATGCCAACTTGGATAGGTCTCAAAATGTAAACTTCAGGGGAATTATCCCAATTGAGATCACTTCATGGTGGAATACCAGCAACATGGTACAAGTAAATTATGCCAAGTGGAAGTCTCAAATTGGAGATGCACTCTTGGACGTGGATCAGGTTTCATACATGGCGAGATCGCAGCATAATTTCATCTTGCCAAAAGGATTCAAGGCAGAACTGATAGGGATGTATATGAGTCCAATGCTTTGGGGGCAGGCTACTATCGGAGCCATGGGGGGAATAGATGCAGGTATCACGAAGACATTTGCGAAGGATAAGCTTTCATTGACTGTAAATGGCACGGATTTGCTTAGAACCCAAGTGATCAGAGCCGATGTGCAATTCGATCAGATAGACACCTTTTTCAGACAATATAGAAGCAATCAAGGCGTGAGATTTACTTTGAGATACAAGTTTGCTAGAGGAGAAAGCTTCCGCGTGGCCAATAGAAGTGGTAGCTCGGAGGAAGTCGACAGGCTAAATTAATGCTAAAAGCCAAAAAGTATTTTGGAGACATGAATATGATAAAATTGGAGTGTGAATTATAAAGGTTAAATACAATCCGCAGACCCCTGCAACAACAAGCCCTGAAGGATCTTCAGGGCTTTGTTTGTTTTTGTTACCATATAATTTATTTCGTAGGAGGTTGTTTGGGGTAGTTTATTTAATTTTTTCTTATTAACACGTCCATGACCTTTTGATATCCCTCACCAAATCACCGATAAGCTAATCTCCATTAAACGGAACATCTTCATCTATCCACTAAATCTAAAATCAATCTTGTTTAGACCTGCCATGTTTGTTCTGCTTATAGGGAAAAGGCAATTATATGCATATGCGCTATTTGATGGGAAACCGGACAGGTCTTCTCAGCATAACTAAACAATATAACACTACAATCTAATTCCGAGCTATAGGGTTACAATCTAAAATCTAATCCCTATTGGGGTTAAAATCACCCAATTCTCTACCTCCCTGTCCCCAGCTCAATGGTCTGGCCAAAAAACAAGGCGTTGATAAATAGCTTGCTTGTGCCACGCCAGAATCCACGGAAATTTGGATTGTCTACAAATCCTATGATGCGGCCTTCACCTAGCGTATTTACCTGAACTATGGCTGACTCATTGATCAAGTCTAGGTTTGTAGGATGAACATAGCCACTTGCAAGGGAGCTATCTGTATATTTTACAGGGTTGGCAAAAGGATTGGTACTAGGAGATAAGAACATGTTGTTATCTCTAAAAGTATATAGTTCAGCCGACTCAAACCCGTAAGCCAATGGATGGGTAAGGTCTAGTTCAGCGTGAAATATTGCACCAGAAGTGATGCGTGCTCCAGCTGCTGCGCTGTAGTCGGCATAACTTGTGGTATCACTACTTTCTATAGGAGGGATTTCTTTGAATGAATAAGTGGCAAGTCCATGATGGTTGAGCCATGTGAGTGCTTCACCTCTTCCGATCAAAAGTCCACCATTACTGATCCAGTTTTTCAGGGCATCCAATGCGGATTTTCTCATGCCTTCATAGTTTCCACTAGGCATGATGATCGTGTTGTAGCGTGTGAGATCTGCTGAGCCAAGCCTTTGTATAGAGAAGAGCGTCAGTGGTATCCCCAGTTTCTGATCGAGTAGGTGCCATACCTCACCGGCTTCCTGACCTTCTATTCCTTCGTCTACCAGTAATGCAACTTTGGGTGCTTGAAGTACATCTATTTTTGGAGTGCTTGAATTGTCCTCTTCAGGTGTATCAGAAGAAATGGCATAGATATTTATTCCATATTTCTCTGCTAATTCTTGCAGATCTTCATACATTGAAGCTGAAGTAGCATTTGAAAGTCCCTTACTTATGATTATTGATCCCCTTTCAAATCTCTTGTCTTTGGTGCCTTGCCACTCTTGATGGTTTATGCTGACCAAATAGTTTTTTTGCATCAATTCGTAGGTAGCCTTTGGCGCTAAGTATTCACTCCATTCGAAGGCAAACGTATGTGCTTCAGCATCTCCTATAAGTTCACCCTTAGCTTGTGGGTGGTCTTTGTCGATGAGTTCCACACTGGCCAAATTTAAGATACGACTGCTTAGTGCCATGGATTTAATGTTGTATGCCATGGGCATGGTCCAGGCGGTAATGTCTTGGAAAATACTATCTTGATAGCTTATGTTTTCTTCAAAGATCCCTTTGATGAGCCTGTATTGAGGTTGGGTAAGGGGTACAATAAAAGATTTGTCCTTTTCAAAAGGGACACTGTTGACGATGATGTCTTCATTGAGCGCGAAGACATTAATGCCATGCTGGGTAATCATGGTAGCCAGCGCTGAGGCACTGTATCCATCTGATGAGCTTCCGAAAATATAGGCTTTGTTAGTGTCTTCATCTGCTTCTTTTTTGGAGTCTGCATAGAACTCCTTGAGGTAACTATTCAGCTCTTTCCTCATCTCTACTGTAGCTTTGATAGAAGATAATGAGGTTGCGAAATGGTTCCGAATATTATTCTCAAAAGAGCTTGAGCCAAATACACGCTCTTGAGGCTGTCCTCTTGAAAAAGCCTGCTCTAGAAATACACCAACAGAACCCTGAATGTCAGCATATGTTGACCCTTTGCCATAGTAAAAGTTATCTAAGTAATCTTGGCTATGACCTTGAAGGCCGATACTGTCTTGCAAGCTGGTATTGTACTCTCTGATTTTCTTCTTCAAATCATGTGCTTTCTCTGGAATTTGAGGGTGATAGACAAATGGAATGTTTTGATTCAAAGAATAAGTAATGTTTGTGCTGATTTCATGAAAATCAAGCTGAACATTAGGAAGCCAATCTTGGAATACTGCTACTCTGTTGCGAGACTCTACATGCTCTAGGGGTAGCCAATCTTTGTTGAGGTCTTGCCAGTAATGGTTGGTTCTGGCGCTAGGCCATGGTTCATTTAGACCTTTTTGCTCTGGATCTTCTAGGAAATGATAGCTTTTATGAGCATTGATCCATGAGGCAAACCTGCTGTACCCATCTGGGTTCAGAGAAGGATCAATGATAATTACCAATTGTTCAAGGTCGGTTTTAACCTCCTGTGCAGCGGCATAGTGATAGGCTGTAAGTAAAGAGGAATTGGTCGTTGAAGCTTCATTACCATGGACACCATATCCAGCAAAAACAACTGCCGGCATGTTTTCAGTATTAATGCTAAGGTTTGCTAGTCGGAGTTTTTTTCTTTCAGCTTTTATCTTTTCAAGATTTTTCAAGTTTTCAGGACTACTGATGATAACATTGATCTGAGGTCTTTTTTCATAAGTCCTTCCGATTTCTTGGATAATCACCCTGTCTGATGCTTGCGCCAAGGCTTTCATATATTGTATCACTTGATCATGCGATACATGCCAATCACCTAGTTCAAATCCCAACACGTCTTTTGGCGTGGGGATCGAAGTGCTGTATTGGGTGTTTTCTGGCAGAAAATATGAAATATCTGTCTGAGGAAATGCAGTGCTACTTAATAAGAAAAAACTCAAGACAAGGCGAATTTTCATCATGATTTTTAGGGTTTTAATGCTATTTTATTTTTAAAGTAGATTTTTTTTTGAGATATTAGATTTATCGCTAGCCAATTATTCATGAACTTAACTTTCTCACAGATGGATTTAATTTCTCCTTCGTCTTTACCAAATATGATTCATGTTTACATCTTCTTATTTGCAACGCTGTGGATATGGGCTGTGGTTGATTTACTCAAAAGCGAATTTAAAGATAATTCTACGAAACTACTTTGGTTGCTGTTGTTGATTTTTTTAAATCCATTGGCACCATTTCTATATTTTCATCTATCTCGTAAACAAAAACTACGCATATGAGCTTTCTAATGATAGGTGGTTTAAATCCATTGTTGTTGATTTTTGGTATGATGATTGGTTTAGTATACCTGATATTTTGGATTATTACTTTGATCAATGCTATACAATCTTCTTTCGTTGAGGATAACATGAAGTTGATCTGGGTTTTGATAATATTATTTAGTAGTCCAATAGGTGCTGTTATTTATTGGTTAGTGGCACCAGGGCAGAAGAAAAAACATTTTAAACCTTTAAATTGATAAGATTATGTTCGGATTAGGAATCGTAGGTCTTTTGATATATGCCTACACCATTTATGATGTGTTGACAAGGAATTTTCGTGGAGGTAATGACAAAATTGTTTGGATTCTTGTAGTTTTGTTTTTGCCACTTTTAGGAACCTTACTTTGGTTTCTGTTTGGTAGAAAAGGCACAAGCTGATTTAGATAAAGTTGGAAGAATACTAAAAAAAGTGAAGGCTAACTCAAGTTCTTTTTTATGAACCATTGAGTCTTCATCAAATAGGAAAACGTAGCAATTGATGGCTTGTATGGGATATTAAATACTCTCATTAGCCTCAATTGCTGCTTTTTTTTTCTTGATTTGATTAAATGTAATATGATTTCTCGTTTTTACGCCAGAAGGAGAATTTCATACAGATAATAGATTCCCTAATCACCTCCTCCAGTACTGTAAGTTTTGGCAAGTGCCGAATCAAGATCTGGATACCTGAATTGAAATCCTGCACCTTCGATTTTTTTAGAAGATACATTGTTTCCACCCAATACCATTTGAGCCATTTCACCAAGCATGACTTTCAGTATAAAGCCTGGCACACCAATATTCACAAACGTTTTGTTAACTTTTTTTGCAGCTTCTTGAGTTAGCGTCTGGTTTGTACTAGGTTTTGGACCTACGGCATTGTATATTCCTTCTACTTCTTCATTCTCTACTGCAAAGACGAACATCCTTGCGAGGTCTTCAAGTTGAATCCAGCTCATCCATTGCTTTCCACTTCCAAGCGGAGCTGCTACAGGAGGCTTTAGCATTTCCACTAATGCTCCGCCATTTTTATCTAGTACGATGCCTATTCGTAGCACGACTGTTCTGATCGCTGAGTTTTCTATTTTTTTGCTTTCAGCTTCCCATGAAGTGACGACTTGAGCTAGAAAATCACTGCCTGACGAACTTGACTCATCCATTAATTGATCACCAGTGTCAAATCCATAGTAGCCAATAGCACTTGCTCCAATGTAAGCGCTCGGCTTATCACTGCTTGTTTCGATTGCTTGCCTAATCAGTTGAGTAGAGTGGGTTCTACTTTGTAGAATGTCTTGTTTTCTATCAGCAGTCCATCGCTTGTCTGCCACACCAGTGCCTGCTAGGTGAATGATGGTATCTGCCCATTCTACAGCCTCAGCATCTATCTTCATCTGATCGATGTCCCAAAAAAATGATTTTTGTTTATTTTCTTTTGGTGACCTGCTCAGCCATGCTACCTCATGCCCTTTTTTTTCTAAGTGTAAAGTAATTCGCTGTCCGATTAGACCTGATCCTCCAGTAATCAAAATTTTTTTCATGACGCTTTAGCTTTATGGTTAAAGAGTTTTTGCATGGTATTTGTTTATTCTAACTCATAATTTAGCCATTTTTCCTTTTCTAAGAAACTGGGAATTGGTTTTTTTGCACATATTTTATTTATATTCATAATGAAAAGATTATTACTCAGCAGTTTTTTAATTGTATTTAGCATTCTTCCTGCATTGTCACAAGAACAGCAAGATAGTGTCAAAAATGAAGGTCTTAAAGTAGAGAAGCTCACCTACCAACAGCAGCCTGGGCTTGCTTTAGCTGCTTCTAAGATCTTTTTTTCAGAAAAAAGATATTCTATATCAGGGTTTGGAGAAGCCTCCTTTGTCAATTACGTAGGTCCAAAAAACACCAATGCGGGTGACTTGGAGTTGTACTATACAAATTTATATAGGTTTGCAACATTTTTTGGATATCGCATTACAGATAAGATTATATGGAACTCAGAAGCTCAGATCGAATACCTTCACGATGGCAATAGGGAGGGACATACAGAGTTCTTGTTTGAAGCATTTATAGATTTTCTATGGAAAGATTACCTTAAAGCAAGGGTGGGGTATTTTCCACTTCCAATAGGATATGTAAACAATAACGATGAACCAGTTATGTTCTACTCCGTAAATCGGTCAGAAGTAGAGCGATTGATCACGCCGACTACGTGGATTGAGTTTGGGGCGATGTTTTATGGGAATTTCACAAGTGATTTGAGCTATGCGCTAGGGATATCTCAAGGACTAAATGCCGCAGAGTACCTTAGTGGATCATGGATCAGGCAAGGAAGGGTGATTACTTTTGGGCTGCCTAAGACCCTTTCTTTCACACCTCAGCTTAATTATTCTGGAATCCCGCATACGACATTGAGCCTATCTGGCTTTTTTGGAAACTCAGGACAAGAGCAGACCGTGATAGCTAATGGCCAAGAGCGGACAGTTCAGGCACCAGTACGTATAGGTACTGGCTATGCAAAATATGAGCGTGGCCCTTGGAGGTTTGTTACTGTGGGTACTTTGGGAAGCCTGGGAGGAACAGATGAAATCGCTCAATTGACATTGAATGAAAATGGAACATCTCAAATTCTTGGAGATCAAACCATGGGTTATCTTTTTGAGTTGGGATATGACTTGTTGCCTTTGATTAAGCCTGTGAGAGGCCATAGAGAAGGCTTTTTGTATAATGCAGAGGAATTTAAATTGCCAGTATTTTTGCGCTTTGAGCGCTTGGATACCCACAGGCGTTTTGATGAGAGGTTGTTGCCGATTAGTAACCCTGGTGCTGTGTCCTTCATTCATAATAATTTGAGAATTTGGACTTTGGGTACCAATTTTAACTTGAAAGAAAACTTGGTGCTCAAGGCCAATTACCAATTTAGAAAGAACTTGGCTTCAGGATCTCAAGCTATTCAAGAAGGTGATAGGGTGGAGTTTGGGTTTGGATTTATATTCTAAAGGTTTAAATTTGCATGCTTAGGCGATGGGGTTCCGCCGTATAACCGCCCATTTTTGGTGCTGATGACTCCTACTTCAACTTATTTATCCATCAATTTCAATTTCGATTGAAATAAATTAATTTATCAGTTATGTTGAAGCAGGTAGTTTCCTTTTCCAAAATCAAGGATTTTTCCAAAGAAGAGTTTATTCCAAATCTTTTTTTCACCTTAAAGTGGTTGCTTTTGGCCACCTTGGTAGGATTGCTGGCTGGTTCGGCATCTGCATTCTTTCTTGTAGCTTTGGATTGGATGACAAACTATAGAGAGACTAATGTTTGGATCATTGCCTTATTGCCTCTAGGTGGGCTTTTGATTGGATGGGTGTATCACCAATATGGAGAAAGTGTGGTCAAAGGGAATAATCAGCTACTTGAAGAATTCTATAATCCTCAGAAGACAATTCCTTTACGTATGGCACCATTGGTGCTATTTGGAACCTTGGCTACTCATTTGTTTGGAGGCTCTGCAGGTAGGGAGGGTACTGCCGTACAGATGGGAGGAGCCATAGCTGATCAATTTACAAAGTGGCTCAAATTGACCAAAGATGATCGGAAAATATTGATCACTATTGGTGTGGCTGCGGGCTTTTCATCGGTCTTTGGGACACCTTTAGCAGGAGCTGTTTTTGCACTTGAATGGCTTGTGATTGGGAGGATTAGATACGAATCAATTTTGCCAGCCTTTATCGGTGCTTATGTAGCTGATTATACTTGTTCGGTTTTCTGGGACGTTCACCATACGCATTATGAAATCTCAATAGTACCAGAATTGTCCATGCAGGTTTTGCTATGGATCATCCCTGCAGGGATTTGCTTTGGTCTTGCAGGAAGACTATTTGCCAAAGCAACCCATTTTTGGGCAGCTTTTTTTAAGAAGATCATCAAGTACCCTCCATTAAGACCTGTTTTGGGGGGAGTTATGGTGGCTCTGTTGGTACTCGCCATGGGAACTACAAAGTATATAGGACTCGGGGTACCTACTATTGTGGATGC
Source organism: Belliella filtrata (assembly GCF_022549775.1). GTDB lineage: Bacteria > Bacteroidota > Bacteroidia > Cytophagales > Cyclobacteriaceae > Belliella > Belliella filtrata. Next base: position 29,072 of record NZ_JAKZGP010000030.1, read on the forward strand.
TTTTTCGGAGGATTTACCTTGGTATGATTTCTTGGCCAAAATCGGAATGACTTCCCTCACTTTGGGAGCTGGATTTAAAGGTGGTGAAGTGACCCCTTTGTTCTTTACTGGAGCCACTTTAGGCAATGCTTTATCATATCTAATCCCTTTGCCTGTTGCCTTATTGGCTGGAATGGGATTTGTTGGGGTGTTCTCTGGAGCGACCAATACCCCTCTTGCGTGTACATTGATGGGAATTGAGCTGTTTGGAGCAGGATCAGGTATTTTTATAGGATTAGCTTGTGTTGTTGCTTACTTGTTCAGTGGGCATGCGGGCATCTACAACTCACAGATCATCGGCTCTCCTAAAAGTGATAGGAATATGAAACATAAAGGAAAAAGCTTAGGAGGAATGTGACAAAATGGTTCAATTTTCTAAGTTCTGATTGCCTGAATGTAATAGATGAAAAAAAGGGGGATTAACCCCTTTGATCAAATTTTCTGAAAATCAACTGAAGAAACTCATCCACAGGCTCTGAATTTTTGTCCCAACTCAATTCACCTACATATCGCTCATTGATTAGTTGTACAGCTTCCATAAAGCTGTCACATTGATCTATAGACTTTAGTGCATGCTTCATCAAGTCTGGATTTCCATCAAAAAGCTCTTTGGTAAACATAAAACGCTGATTGATGCCTACGCTTTCTGACAGCTCATGAATGGTGCCTTTCATGATGCTGTATTGTTCTGATTCAAACCTAGCCCAGGTCTGAAGTGGATCTATCGCCCTGCTAGGATCGACAGATTTGAAAGCCTGTGAATCAATAGCACTCTCGACGAGTGGCTGATCTTCTGCTACGCCTTCGATTTTTTCGGGTTTAGAATTATCCTCTTCGATTCCTTCTTTAGTGACGTCTTCTTCCTTTTCCTCTTTTACTCCTACCGTTTCATTGTGGGATAGCTCATGTTCATCCACCACCTCAGGTTTTTCTATGACCTCTTGCGATTCAGCTTTTGGGTTTACACGCTCAAAAAGGATGTCGAAATCTAAGTAAAGTACCTCTTTTAATACATCCAAAAGATCTTCTGGTTTTTGGAGGCTATGCTTTTGTATTTCAAAATTATTCAACAATACTTTCTTGTAAGCAGCTGTGTCTTGAGACATTCCAGCTCTATCTACAAGGTTACTTACCAAAGTGTCATGCCATTTGAAATATTTCATGTTTTCCTTCAAAAACTGATTTACTTGGTTTCCTTCTAGCTTTTCAAACTCGCTTTTGTAAAATGTAATAGGATCTAATGCCAATACAATCGAAAATGCTACGGCTTCCATAAGTAAAGGCTCAAAATTTTCTCTATCTATTTTGATAGACCGAGACAATACATTCATAAAATCCTGCAAAGCTTGATGCACATGATTGTCTCTGTAGTCAAAATATGGGCTTGACTTAAGCTTTTCCAACTCTATCTGCCAAGTCTCAAATAGGGCTTTTATCACAAAGTAATTGACCTGTTTGCTAGGTGTCAAGCTTAGAATTTCGGATCCAGTCATGTACTTTTTTGAAGAAAAATACTTTTCACTAACTTTCTTCGAAAACTCCATTGCGTAGTTTTCTAAATATTTGCTGTTAATTTTAACATTCATAAGTTGGGAATTTAGAATAGTCGAAGCACAAACCATGCTGAAAATCATTATAGAGAATCTATATCATCGAGAAATAAAAACTCTAGAAAGCGATCGTAAAGTTATAGAATTAATTCATGAAAACTACATCGATTGGATGCATGCTTGTGGGAAAAAAGGCAGATGCACATCATGTAAAATGATCGTTGTCGAGGGAAATGAAAACCTGAGCGAGCCTACTGAGAGAGAGATGTTTTACAGAGAAAATGGCAGGCTAGCTCCTAATGAAAGGTTAACTTGCCAAACGCAACTCAAATCAGGGACACTTAAAATTCGTGTGGCAGAAATCAATAAGTTCCCACATGTGGATTATGGGGAAGGATAGAAGCGAGAGTTTAGAAGCAATAAACAAGAGGCAAGAATCAAGAAACAAGAGTCATGAAAACAAAAAATAAGAATCAAGAGCTTTGAGATAATAATGAACTATTTCCTATTTCAGGCGAGATGGGCTTTCTCTATGCGAAAAATATTGGGTTAAGCTATCTTTGTTGCTTCTTGAATCTCGCGTCTCACCTCTCGTTTATATCTTGTGTCTTGCATCTTTAATCATGATTCTAAAGTTTTGCTTATCAAATGACTTAGCAGAGGTATAGCAATCCAACTCATGAAGGTCAAGAGCAAGTATGACTAATTTTAGTAAATTTGAAAAATAATGTTCATAGAGCCATATATAGGAGCCAAAAGTAAATCTGATAAGAAGGGGCACATCGAAGTGATCTGTGGGTCAATGTTTTCCGGCAAGACAGAGGAGCTTATCCGCAGACTTAATCGTGCCCTGATTGCCAAGCAAAAGGTTGAGATATTCAAACCTTCTGTAGACAAAAGGTATCATGATTTTGATGTCGTTTCGCACAATGAGAATGCGATTCGATCCACCCCAGTTCAATTTGCAGAGGATATATTGTTGTTAGCTGGGAATTGTGATGTAGTTGGAATAGATGAAGTGCAGTTCTTTGACAACAGGATTATTGAAGTAGCTAATATTTTGGCAAATTCTGGCAAGAGAGTTATTCTAGCTGGTCTAGACATGGACTTTGAAGGGAAGGCTTTTGAGCCAATGCCACAGCTACTAGCGATAGCGGAATATGTAACCAAGGTACACGCGATCTGCATGAAGTGTGGTGACTTAGCATCTTATTCTTTTAGGCTTTCTGATGCTAAAGAGAAGGTGGTTCTTGGAGAAAAGGAAAGTTATGAAGCGAGGTGTAGGAAATGCTACTACGAGGATAAAAAATGATTTATTTAGAAATATAAGGTTCTTGCTCAGTACATGAAGTCTCTCTCAGATTTTTCCCGAATATTTAACTCAGCTTCGATAAAGCCGGCTTTTCTAGCCTTGGGTTGCTTTTGGGTTTGTATGTCGGCTTGCTCACAATCACAAATTACCACAGGAAGCTGGAAAATCCATAACTCTTATTTGGATCGCGGAAGACTAACGGGGAGTGATCAGACTATTTTTTACCAAGGTGAATTTGGCTTGTTTTATTTTTCTACATCTGATAGAGAAAGCTACCCACTTACTAAAACTGACGGTTTGTACGGAAATGGGTTTTCAACAAGTGCTTTTGACGAAAGAAACAAAAAATTGGTACTTGCTTATCCTGATGGTACTTTAGATATCATAGGTGAGAGGAGTGTTCGAAGCCTAGGTACTTTGAGAGATAATGCTGAAATTCAGTCCAAAACCATCAACAGCATTAAGGTACTATCGAATGCCACCTACATTGCTGCGGACTTTGGCGTTGCTATTGTCAATACCCAGAACAGTCAATTTGTAGATGCTTTTCAAAATATAGGGCCACTTGGAAGTAGGTTGAAAATTTCTGACATCACTGAAGATGAAGATGCTTTTTATATCGCTAGCGAGATTGGGGTGTTGAAAGGCTTAAAGATGGCTAATCTCAAGGATTTTCGAAACTGGGAATTTCTAGGGCCTACTGAAGGAATTAATGTTCAGCAATTGGAATACTTTGGTCAAGCACTTTTGCTTTTGACTACATCAGGTCAGCTATATACATTGGACGAGCAGGGTCTGCAAGAGTTGTTTTCGCTTGGATCAGTCCAGTTTATCAAAAAGCTGGGTGATTTGCTGTTTTTCAAATATGGAAGAAGTGTGTTTCAAGTCCATCAAAACGGGTCTTTTGAAGAAGTTTTTTCATATGGGGAAGATTTTGAGGATTTTCATCTGGCACATGGAATGTATTATGTTTTCCAACAAGGAAAAGGTTTATTGGATACGAACATGTCAGGATCTTACGCACCCAATGGCCCAAGCACCAAGGCTCAGGCATTTGTCACCTCAAGAGAGAATACCTACGCACTTCCTGTCTATCGTCCAATTCAAGGAGGTTTAAATGCTTCTGAAAGAAGACAATCTAGTCAATTGGAAGCGGGGAGTTGGAGTATGTTTCCGGATTTTGAAGGAGTTATCGCCATCCATAGCCTTTTAGATAAAACTTACATCGCTACCAGAAGCACAGGTGTTTGGTTATTAGAAAATGGCCAAGCAGAAAGGTTAGTTTTTCCTGGGGTCTCAGATGCTACAAATATTAGACTGATGGAAGTTGATCATTTGGGGCAGGTATGGATAGGTCTAGAAGATATTCAGCCAAGACTCATCAAAATCACCACAGATCATCAAGTCACCCCAGTACCCATTTCTAACATGGGTTTCCCGCATAAGATACTGACGGACAGGCTTGGTAACTTGTACATTTTACAATCAAATAATATTGGAGTCACTTCACTTTCTGTATTTAATGAAGCTAGGGGAATAAACAGGATAATTACCTCACAAGTCAATATGGGAGGTTTGCCAAATACAAATCTACAAGATATCGCCCTAGACTCTGAGTTTAGGCTATGGATCGCTAGTAACAATGGACTTGCATATATTCCAAATGTCCATGTTATCCAAAATAATACAGCTATCAACGCCATTCAGCCATTGTTCAACAACTTGCCTTTACTCAATGGAGAATCTGTAACCGCTGTTGTCACCTCTCCTGATAGAAGTTTGTGGATTGGGACTGCATCCAATGGTCTTTTTCATTTCAATGAAATAGGTTCGGAAATGTTAGCTCATTTTACCAGATTCAACAGTCCTTTGCTACAAAATAGGATTAGTAACCTAAGCTACCAAAGAGAAGCTGGGGAGTTATTCATTGTCAATCCAAACGGTGCGCTTAGCTACAAGACTGGTATTATTGACCCTAGGGTAGAGCTGGAGACACTTAAAGTATATCCAAATCCAGTGTATCCTGATTTTAATGGATTTCTCACAGCCGAAGGATTAACTGACTCTACTGAAATTCGAATCACAACCACTTCTGGTAGGGTAGTTTATGGTCAGCAAGTCACGGGAGGGAGTTTTATTTGGAATATTCGGGATGCCTCAGGCAAAAGGCCTATCTCTGGTGTATATTTGATCTTCGCTTTAGATGAAAATGGGGTAGAGCGAGCCATGGGAAAAGTTGTGATATTGTAATGCTAAAAAAGACCAGAGGTATAGTAATCTCTTACATCCGCTATAAGGAGACATCTATCATTGTGAAAATTTTCACAAGAGAGATAGGTCTTAAATCTTACATTGTCAATGGGGTTAGAAGTGCCAAGTCAAAAAATAAAATGGCCCTTTATCAACCGCTTACTTTATTAGATTTGGTGCTTTATGACAAAGAGTCTAGTAGCCTCAATAGGATTTCTGAAGCAAAATTGTCTTTTCCATATAGAACTATCCCTTTTGATTTCATGAAATCTGGAATTGCAATGTTCGTGGCTGAGGCTATCAATAAATCCATTTATGAGAATTATCACAATGAGATGTTATTTGATTTTCTCGAGTCTGCATTGGTTCATTTAGACGAGGAATCAGTGAAGCTAAGTAATTTTCCGATTTGTTTTTTATTAGAGATGTCCAAATATCTGGGGTTTGCACCTGAAGATGGGAAAGCATTTTTTGAAGAATTGACCCATGAGATCAAAAGCCCTCAAACACTTTTGGCTGAAATGGACGCATTAGGCTTAATGTTGCAAGATCCTTTTGATGTGCAATTGCAGATCCCTTCGACAGTTAGAAAAGCTTTGTTAGATCATTTACTGGTGTTTTACTCATTGCATTTGGAAGATCATAGCCCTTGGAATTCGGTAAAAGTTCTGAGACAAATGATTTTATAATAGATCATTAGGATAAAAATTTGCTAATTCAGATTGTAAGCTGTAATATTGTGCTGTCACAGTATTTCAAAATCCTCTCCCCGTGGATTTTATACTATCCTGAATATATTTTTAATTCAGTGCAGTAATACTCAATACAAGTAAATCAATTACACATCTTAGAAAAAATTATTAATTTCATAAGCTTTTTATGTATAACATAGAAGAATTAAGAGTCAGGCTTCTTTCTGAATTGAAAGAAATCGCAGAGGAGTTGGGAGTCAAAAACTTCAAAACACTTAAAAAAGACGATCTAGTCTACGCTATTCTAGATCAGCAAGCGATCACCCCAGAAAAAGCACTTCCAAAGAAGAAGCCAGCAACAGCTGAAATAGAACAAGCAAAATCTGAAGAGAAATCATCCCCTGCCTCAAGCGCTCCGAAGGAAGAAGAGCCTGCGAAGCCAAAGTTCAAAAGACAAAACGTTACTGAAGTAACTGAGGAAAGTAAGCCAGCAAAGGAAGAAAAGGAAAAGGCAAAGAAATCTTCTGAGGTAAAAGTAGAAGCTAAGCCTGAGAAGAAAGCTGAAACCAAGCCTGACCCGAAAGCTGAGGTAAAGCCAGAGCCTAAAGCAGAGAGTAGGAGTGATAAAGCTAAATCAGCTCCAGCGCAAGAGAAAAGACAAGTAGAGCAGGCTAAAAAGGAAGAGAAAACTTCATCAAAGCCTGATGCTAATCAAGATAAGAAGCAAGGAGATTCCTCAGATTCAGAAAAGCCGAAATTTATCCGTCCTAGAAGACGTGTCGTAGAAGAATCTGAAATCGAAAAGCCGAAAGCAGCTCAAGAAGCTGAAGTAGAGCTTCCAAAGAGAAAGAATATCAGAGACGCTGAAGAGGCCCACATTCCTGCCGCTGAGGTAGTTTCTGGAAAAAGAAAACCTTATGTAAGTCCGAAAGAATTTGAAGGCATCATAGAAAATGAAGGTGTGCTAGAGATCATGACAGAAGGATATGGTTTCCTAAGGTCTTTAGATTACAATTACCTAGCTTCTCCAGATGATATTTATGTTTCGCCTTCTCAAATCAAACTTTTTGGTCTGAAAACTGGAGATCATATCAAAGGTTCCATTAGACCTCCAAAAGAAGGAGAAAAATATTTTGCACTACTCAAAGTGATCACTGTCAATGGAAAAACCAGCGAAGAGATCAGAGACAGGGTTCCTTTTGAATATTTGACGCCACTTTTTCCCGAAGAGCGTCTGAACCTTACCACCAAGTCTGACAATTACTCCACAAGAATTTTGGACCTATTTGCACCTATCGGTAAAGGTCAAAGGGGGATGATTGTGGCACAGCCAAAAACAGGAAAGACTGTCCTTTTACAGCAGATAGCAAATGCTATTTCAGAAAACCATCCAGAAGTTCACTTGATGATCTTATTGATCGATGAGCGACCAGAAGAGGTGACTGATATGGCAAGGTCTGTAAAAGCAGAGGTGATCTCGTCTACTTTTGACGAGCAAGCTGATCGCCATGTGAAAGTTGCTTCAATCGTATTGGAAAAAGCCAAAAGAATGGTTGAATGTGGTCACGATGTAGTTATCTTACTAGATTCGATCACTAGACTTGCAAGAGCTTACAATACTGTTGTGCCATCTTCAGGAAAAATACTTTCTGGTGGTGTAGATGCCAATGCATTGCACAAGCCTAAGAGGTTCTTTGGAGCAGCTAGAAATGTTGAAAATGGAGGGTCACTTACTATCATTGCGACAGCACTTGTAGAGACAGGTTCAAAAATGGACGAAGTAATCTTTGAGGAATTCAAAGGTACTGGTAACATGGAGCTTGCACTTGATAGGAAACTTTCTAATAGAAGAATCTACCCAGCTATCGATGTGCCTGGGTCAGGTACTCGTAGAGAGGATCTATTGATGGACAAAGAAGAAATGCAACGCGTATGGATACTGCGTAAGCTGATGTCTGATATGAATTCTCAAGAGGCTATGGAGTTCTTACTTCAAAGAATGAGAGGGACTAGAGACAATGTAGAATTCTTGATCAGTATGAATGGTTAAGATTGTCAAAAATCACTAAAACATTACAAAAAGAGGCTGTTAAAAGACAGTCTCTTTTTTTTGTAAATCATACCACTACTTTTTACTGATTAATTAGTTAATCGGAAGTTGTCAGATAAATGGACTTCAAATATTGAAATTCGCTTTGTGAACTAAGCTATTGTTTTATTTTTCATTCAATCAGATATTTGTTTTAAGCAATATGAAAAGAGTTGAAAATCACCAAGTTTTCGCTTTTCAAAAATATTCCTGGCTTTCGTGAAGCACTATGAATAAAGCAGATATTTTCTATAATTCTGGAGACAAAATCTTTGGCAGAGATTACTATGTGATCTTGTTTTTTTTGTTGCTGCTTATGACTTTTTCAAGTTATTTCCAAGCCCATGCCGAAGGATCAGGAGATTGGGGGACTGCTACAGATAGGCAAAGCATGTTGTGGGTGCCAGCATCAGGCACTGGTGTTTCAAGCTATAGGGTGAGAGGCTGTATGTTTACACCGTCTACGGCAAATAGCTATAATCCAGAACATAGGTTATATGTCTATGTTAAAAGTGGAGAGACAGTTTTTTATGGTTTTCATAGAGGAAACAGTACTAATTCCAATACTACAGTTTCATGGTTTTATGACCCTTCCGATACAGGACTTTATCCTTTAGGTACTGGGTCAAATAGAGCTCAAATAAATTCGAATACTTATAACTTAAGTGGTTCAGAAGAAATTGGTAGGCCTGCTACAGCCAATAGTGCGCATGAGGGGCCCTATCAAGTGACTGGTCATGGTTACAATGCACATAGCTTTACGAACAATACTGGAGCTGACCGGGCATTTTGGGTTGAATTATCAACTTATGGTTTTAATATTGATTTTTGGGACATTACAGTGGCTTCTGGAAGTTCAGGGAATTATTTAGAGCATAAAGGAAGAGTTTATTGTAAATTTTGGAGTGTTGCAAACTCTAGGAGTAGTTCTACTTCCACTGGCTTAACAATTTTAAATAAAGGTCAAGCTGATGCATTTTCATTTCATGAAGATTTTGGTTTTTATGTGCCTATAGACAATACTTATACCAATGATTCTGATGATTATTTTGTAAAGAGGATTAAGTTTCCTGGTTCATCTGGAGGCTGGACTAATTTTTTTGCTAATCAAGATGGGCCTAGAAATAACTTAAGTTATGAGGAAAACCGAAGATCGATAGATAATACATCAAGCAATACCCAATATCCCCTTTTTATCAATGATCCAGATCCTAGTATTTGGAAAACTACTACTCCGCCTGATGCAGAACTGTCTGTCAACTATAGAGAGAAGACAGCACCAGAAACTGGTGGAGAGGCTAATGTAAACTTAGAGATAAGTTTGCCTGCCATTGTAGATATTTTGATAGATATCAATGGTAATGGGGAGTTTGATAGTGGTACGGATGTTATTTTATCACAAATATTTGAGGAGCCAGGTGCCTACTCTATATATTGGGATGGTAAAGATGCAAACGGTGTAGAATTACCTAGTGGAGGAGAGTTGAGTTTTGTTGCATCAGTTTCTTTCTTTCCAGTACATTTTCCAATTTATGATTTAGAGCAATGTTTGGGTATTGAAGTTTTAAACATTAGACCTGGTGTTGAGAATGAAAAAGATTATATTTTTTGGGATGATTCCTTGATAGAAAGAGATGGCTTAACACCTCCTGATAGCCCTCAATCAATAGAAGTTAATGTTACTGGTGTGTTGAGCCCTGATCACATTTGGTGGGCTACGGGTGATGATGGTTTCTCAAATAATATCACGATAAACACATGGACTGCATCGTTTTTCAGGATAGAAGAGAGGACTAGTGGGTTTAGTTATTTGTCTGTATCGGGAAATGTATTCGAAGATCTCAATGCTCTCGAAGATGATACAGTTAATGGTAATGGTGTAAACATAGATGGTTTTTATGCAGTTCTTTTAGATGATCTCAATAATGTAGTCAGTTTTGCGACAATTCAGCCTGATGGATCTTTCATGATCAATGAAGTTCCCAACGGTACGTTTAGCTTAATGATTACAACGAGCCTTCCTACCATTGGTCAGCTAGCTCCAGATTTAATTTTGCCAAATTACTATGAGTCAACAGGTGAGTTTTTGGGAGAAGGAGAAGGAAGTGATGGAGTAGTTGACAGTAGGATTCAAAATATCCAAGTTAATAATTCATCTATTGAACATGCTAATTTTGGAATTCGACCAATCCAATATGATCTAATAGCAAGGAAAACTACCAATGCCATAAAACCTGACGTAGGCCATGAAATAGATTTTATCATTACTGTGGAAAACAGGGGTTACAGCGGAGCTACTGGAGTTATTTTAGAGGAAGACTTGCCTGATGGTTATCAGTATGTTAGCCATGTGGTAAGTAAAGGCACTTTTGATCATAGTTCATCACCACTCATTTGGGATATTGGGGACTTGGAGCCTTGGGAAGAGGTTGAACTAACACTCCGTGTCCTGATTTTGAATGTAGATGCAAATACAAATTTAGATGAGTACAGGAACGTAGTTGAAGTAAGGAGTACTTCAGGCATCCCAGAAACTGACCATACCAATAATACAGCGGATGCCAGCACGGAGCCAATCTCCAAACTACCCGTAGAATGGCTAAGTTTTAATGGTAGGCTTGATGAGAGTAAAATTTCGCTTCGGTGGGCCACGGCCAAGGAGTGGGAAAGTAGCCACTTTAATGTTCAGCGATCCAAGGGGGTTGAAAACTGGAATAATATTGGTGTCCTAGAAGCACATGGTTTTACGGATTTGGTAAGTAACTATGCTTTTGTAGATAATCGTCCATTGATCGGTGCTAACTATTACAGGCTTGAGCAAGTTGATCTTGACGGTACTGCCAACTACTCAAAGGTGATTCGTGTTGATTTTGATCCTAATTTTGCCTTGAGGGTATTTCCTAACCCATTTGCTGATGATATTTTTATTCAAACCAAAGATTTGGGAAATATCTCCTTGACGTTGTTGGATTATTTTGGTAAGACCATTTTTTACAAAGAAGGTGATACAGCCTATCAAGAGTTTCATTTCGTTACCAAGAACCTCCACCCAGGTCTCTACTACCTAAGGCTCCAAAGAGGTGAAGAAAGCCATGTTTACAAGCTGAAAAAGTAACTCTTCGAGGGAAAGGAATATAACCGCAAAGAGTTTAAAGTTTTCCGCAGAGGTCCGCAAAGGATTTTTTGCTTACTCCTTTTATTCTCTTAGTGTTCTTGGCGACACCTTTGCGTCCTTTGCGGTTAAAAAAGTGAAGCCGCGAAGAGTTTAAAGTTTTTCGCAGAGTTTTTATTTACTGGCTTCTTCTTTATACATATTTGACTTTAGCATTCTTCAAGGTTAAAAAATTATTAAGGCCTCATCCAATATCACGACCCTATTCGTACTTTGTTTTTGAAATTTTGGAGAACAAATTTAATCAAGGACTTTATATCAGAGATTTGTATTTTGATTATGCATCAATTTGACAATAAGGTTATTGAAAGTATTTGTTTGGCTAAATAGTTTCATAAGGCTCTACAAATTTGGTTGTTGACCTAGACAAAGAAATATCTATTATTTATCAGTATAGTTAATGTATATACATTGATTTATAAATACAATAATATGTATTTTAAAATATTTTTATTGCAATATAAATTTATTTCGCCTTATCTTTGCATTGTCAAGATCAGTGAGTTAAGGCAGGTTTGGGTTAATAATTTATCTATCCTTTTTCCACTTAGTACGACATCCCTTTAATTGTCCCCTTTGCCTTAAATAATATGAGAATAAACTTTTACTTTAGCTTACTATTGACCTTTCCCCTCTTTTTCTCTATCCTTTCTAGTGAGGTGTTGGGACAGACATTTACCAGTAACCAAAATGGTAATTGGAGTACTGCCGGAATTTGGACCAGGACAAATCCGAATTCTTGTGGTACTCAAAGAAATGCCCCTCCTTCAACAAGTGATTATGCCGCGGCATGTCGAGTAGATGTAAATATCAACCATGAAGTTTTTTTTGATCAAGCTAACGCTTCATTTGGAGGTGGATACTTTGGTGCTTTAAATGTAAATGGTGTAAATGGTAAATTAAGATTTCAAGGAAATGTAAGTTTTAACACAAGCGGGTCAAGTTTACCAGCTCCTAATAACATTGTCTTTAAAGTCAACAATGGTGGTGAAATAGATATTTCTAACGGGACCTTAGCCATTAATAGAGGTGGTGTTATTAACATAACAGGTAATAGTACTGTGATAGTAAGAGATCTAATTCTTGAATCGAATAATGCTCAGATCAATGTAGAAGAAGGTTCGAAACTAATTGTTCTCAATACAACAACAATCAATTCAAATACAACATTAAATGTGAATGGTGAATTCTTAACCAGAGACTTGACTTTCAACTCAGGAGGAAGTTTAAATGCGATAAATATTTCCCTTGTAAGAGTTAGCAATAATGTAAATCTAAATAATGGTTCATTTAATGCATCGGGTAATACTGATATTAGAGTTGGGAATAATTTTTCACAAAGTGGTGGAGGTTCATATAATGGTTCTGGAAATTCTTACATTCAAGTCAATGGAAATCACATCGTTTCAAGTAATAATCCTGTCAACCTTGCTAATACATCAAAATTTTATGTTGTTGGTGAAAGGACTGGAAGTATGCAAGGTAATATAGGTCCTCAAGCTTGCTATCGAACAAAATCGATAAACCCTTCTGGATGTAGTCAAAACTGCACAGTAACTCAATCTATAAATAGTGGTGAAGCAGTAATCATTACATATTATTGCGATGGTACTTGGACACCACCTCAGGGCTTAACTGAATACCAAGTATTAGTAGTAGGTGGTGGTGGAGCGGGTGGAAGAACTAATTCAGGAAATTCAAATAAAGCTGGTGGAGGAGGAGGAGGTGGTGCAGTGGTTTTTCAAACAGTTAGCATACCATCTGGTATTCCAGCAGGACAATTATACAATATCACTATAGGTACAGGCGGGGATGGCGCATCTACCGTGCCTGCTCAAAGAAACGGTCAACAATCTACGTTTAATAATGGAAGTAACTTTATAGCTGGTGGCGGTGGCGGTGGCGGCATGTCAAATGTTCAAAATGGTTTGTCTGGAACGAATAATTCATCAGGTGGTGGGGCTGGTGCACAAGGCAATGGTCAAAGTGGAAATGGCGCAACAGGAAATGGAAGTGGATATCCAGGAGGCAATTCTTCAAGTAGTGGAATCTCTGACAACCAATATGGAGGAGGTGGAGGTGGTGCTAATGCATCAAGCTTAAATGGAAATGATTCAAGGAATGGGGGCAGTGGAATTATGAGTTTAATATCTGGGATTGAAAAATATTATGCAGCCGGTGGTGGAGGTGGAGCAGGAGGAAATAACAATAGTGGTAATGGTGGAATGGGTGGTGGAGGTAATGGAGGGAGTGCAAATAATACTGCTCAAAATGGTGCTGCAAATTCAGGCAGTGGAGGAGGTGGAGCTGGTGGGAATAATCGACCTGGAGGTAATGGTGGGTCTGGTATTGTAATAATTAGATATGAATCCTTTCGTATCCTCCCCGTAGAATTCCTCGACATCAAAGCCTCCTATATCCAAGAAGATAGATCTGCTATTCTCTCTTGGGCTACTGCAAAGGAATGGGAAAACTCACATTTTGAAGTGGAAAGATCCGTGAATAACGTGGCAAATTTTGAGAAGGTTAGTGAGGTAGAAGGTGCGGGGTATGCTGATGATAGGTCTGATTACAAATATGTAGATAAGGACTTGCCTCTTGTAGGTGCTACCATCTACTATAGGTTGAAGCAAGTGGATTTCTCTGGTAGCTATTCCTATAGTAAAACTGTGGCTGTAAGCGTAACTGATGTTGGCGCTGCCAAAGGTGTATGGAGAGCTTATCCAAATCCTACAGCTGGAGAATCTTTGAAAGTCTCCCTGATCAATGGACACCAATATCATGATGAGCCGCTTTCATTCAGGCTTGTACACCCAACTTATATGTCTCCATCTTTTTCTGCCAAATCGGAACAGGAAATGAATGATCAGCTAGCAATGATACTACCTCAAGTGCCAAAAGGTGTCTTCGTGGTAGAGGTTCTTTGGGGGCAAAATGTGGAGCACTTAAAGGTTTTAAAGAAATAATTAAAGAATATGGTTTTTAGTGAAGAAATTTTATTTTAATTTGTTTTATAAAACATACAAATTATTTCGAATTACAATTTTACATTAATAAAAAACAAAATTTTCCATGAGAAAAATTTGCAGTCTCATTTTACTTCTTGTCGTAGCATTTGCATGCGATAATAGTCGCGAAAATCCTATTGATAGGAATAATATCATTTTAAGCACTGACAGTGATCAGCTTTCTGCTAGAATCAACAGGAGCAATGCTGGTGTAGTCCAAATCGTCAATCCTGCCTTTGCTAGTGGTAGAGTTTCTGAGGATGAAATTCCTTCAGGAAAAATTCCAATGGCACTTGTAGCACAAGCTGATGCGCCAAGCTACAGTGGTAAGTCACTTCGAGCAACCCATGTCGATATCAATGGGGATTATGCATATGTCAGTTACAATAAAGAAGGTGCTGATTTTCTTGGTGCTATCGAAATCTATGATATTTCTGAGCCTACTAAGCCAAGAATCACTGCGCAAGCTATTTTCACCACTGCTGATATCAATGCTATCAAGTATCATCAAGGGAGGTTACATATTGCGGCTGCATACGATGTAGACGCTGAACCTACTATCGAAACTGCCGCACAATACCTAACGGTGTCAGTGGCTAATGGTGGTTTTACCTCTGAATTTGTTCGTGCAAATATTGCTGGATCGGCTAGTATTGGAGTGACCATTGCTGGCGAACGTGCTGCTGTTGCTTCTGGAAGTGACGGTGTTCTTGCTTTATTTGATTCAAATCAGGAAACAATCATCACCACTCCTGTACAGGACCTCAGAGATGTAGCTTATGGTAGCAATACCATTGCTACCTTGAGTGGAACAGAAGGAATTTCACTATGGAGCCCTTCAAACCTAAGTGCTTTAAGTAAGATCGCCTTAGATCAAGATACGCCTGAAGCGAAGCGTACACTTGATATGGCTGAAGGTTTGCTATTTGCATCAGAAGGAGCAAATGGTGCTGGTGTCTATGCCCTTCCTGCTGGAAGCCTTGTGAAGAGAATTCCTATCGTTCTAAACCCTGAAGGTGTTGATACAGAAGATATCGTTACCAATGCAGTATCATTTGATGAAGGTTTGTTGTTAATGGCTAATGGTGGAGCTGGAGTATCTGTAGTTGAAGTGCTAGACAATCAAACCTTGGAGACTTTAGGTTTTATAGGTCTTGAAGGTTCTTCTAATTTTGTTAAAATCAAAGGAAAACATCTTTTTGTAGCTTCAGGAACAGGGGGATTACAGATTTTAGAGTTGATTAGAAAGGAAGATATTCCTGCGCCTGTAGTGCCAGCTATCAACTGTGAAAACACATCTCCTTACACTGGTAGCTCTAACTTGAATGTAAACTCGAATGATAACATGAGATTTACAGGTTCTGCTGCTTTGTCGAATGTAAACGTAAATGGAACACTTACTTTCTGTGGTTCGGTAGCTATTTGGGATCAACTAAATATCAATAGCCGTGGCTTATTTGAGATGTCAGGTAGTTTTGCACATGGTAGAAATATCAATTCGAGAATGCACCTGAATGGCCATTTGAAAATCAACGGTTCTGTAGTGATCTATGGTGACTTGGTTATGAATTCAAATTCCAAGCTTGAGTTTGTTGGGGAAAATAATAGCATCACAGTGTATGGTAATGTAACCAAGAACAATGGCGCTACAGTAACTGGAAACTTCAATGATACCGAAGGGAAATTGAAGTAATTACTTAAGTTTTTTTAATTTTCAGTGATTGGAATTGACTTATTTTTCAATTTGAATCGAGTACAAAAAAAGGTCAAACCGCATTGGTTTGACCTTTTTTTGATATTAAGATTTTGAAATAATCAATAAATTAATCGTTCTCTTTATCCATTAATTCATCTACTTTCTCCTTTACCTTCGGACTCTGAGTGTATGCCATATACATTTGTTGGAACTCTGTTTCTGATAGTTTACTATCGTTAATTACTTTTTGAATTCCTGACTGTAATTCTTCTTGCATGCCCATCACTTTCTGGCCAGCTTCGTTGAACTGTGCCATTTCCTCAGGGCCTTCTGCTACTTCAGTCAAAGATCCTGACTGCTGTGCTTGTGCTAAAGCTTGAAACCTTTCTACAGTAAGACCACTATCTTCTATAGCATCTACCATTTTTTCTTGAGACTTCTCTTGAAGTGGCATCAACTCTTTGTTGATTTTCACAAATTCCTTCAACTCATCATCTTTGAAATCTTCTTTAACTTCCATTTGTTGAGCTGGTGGCATTTGTTGCGCCATTAACCCAAAGCTGAATAATGTAAATATAGATAGCAAGGTGAATAGTTTCGAACACATGTTTTTTGTGCAATTCATATTGGTTAGATTTAGTTTAAGATATTGCTTGAAGCACAAAATCCTTACCAATGTACCATTGTCAGGTGTATATTTTAGGTTTATTAACAATTGAAAGTTCAAATAATTATATTTTTGCTCTGATATTACAATTTTTGAACAGAACTTGTTTTGAGTGACCATTTCATCAAAGGTCCACTACTCATGCTTGTCACTATGGCCATGATTACCAAGGCCACAAAGAGCTTTTCGTCAATCAATCCATTATCCAGTGCAATTAGACCCAATATAATCTCCATAGCTCCTCTAGCATTCATTCCAAAGCCTACTGCTAAAGATTCTTTGACATTGAAGCCTCCTCTGTAAGCCCCAAATCCACTTCCTACGATTTTTCCAGCAAAGGAAATAGCCAAAACTGCCAGGGTCAATAATAAGTCGAAATTGGCAACGAAATTGATTTTGAGTCCAATGGAGACAAAGAATAAGGGTGCAAAGATATTGTTGATAAATTGATGGACGATTTCCTTTGCTCTCTCTGACATATGTTCCGAGTCACCAAGTGCCACACCAAGTAAAAATGCACCAAAGATAGAGTGTATGCCAAGCCATTCTGTAAATGCTGCTGCCATAAAACAAAATGCCATCGATAAGGATAGGACACCTCCAGGCCATGCCAGCTTTTTGTTGACCCAAGGCAATACCCTATTGATGATGATCTTGCCTAATGTCAGCATAAAGAAGGTGAATAGTAAGGTGACTCCTATCGTTTGAGCTAGAGAAAGAGAGCTTCCTTTGCCCATGAAAGATAGAATTACAGAAAATATAAGCCATCCTATGATATCGTTAACCATGGCTGAAGCTACGATCAGCATACCCATGCGTGTTTTGAAGAGGTTCATGTCCATCAATATCCTCACCACGACTGGTAATGCGGTGATTGACATGGCTGTGCCCATAAATAAGGAGAACAGGAGCCTGTCACCGTCAGCCAAGCCAAAGAATGTTGAGAAATAGTATGGGAATATAAAACCCAATACAAAAGGAACCACCAAGCCTAATAAGCTAATGCTCAAGGCTGATTTGCCTTGAGACCAAACCAAGTGAAGCTCTACTTCCAGTCCTGCGATAAACAGTAGTAGCACCACCGCGATTTGTACAAAGCCATCCAGAGCCAAATTTGCACTTGGGTTGCTGGCAAATAGGAAATCAAAAGCGCCTGGGACGAGTGTTCCCAAAATTGTTGGTCCTAAAATAATCCCAGCAAGCAATTCTCCAACTACTGCCGGTTGTTTGAATTTTTGTGCAATTTCTGCAAATACCCTAGCCAGCAATAGCATAGCCGCTAGCTGCAGAAAGAGATTGACTACATCCTGATGCGATAAACTTTCCATATGTAGCCTCCTATTTTTTGATGATTAGTAAGTTACAGGGAAGGTCACTCAAAATGTCCTCTAAGTCGTGAGGGAAAAGTCGATCCAGAAATCCCAGATTGCCTTCATCCCCTACAATAAGGAGGTCAGCGCCAAAGTCGGTTGAGAATCGAGCCAATTCTACAGCCCATTTGCCACAGGTAATTTTAACATTAACACGTAAGTTTCCTTTATCGATATCTTTAAGAATATTTTCTACATAGGCGACTTCTTCTCCTACTAGTTTTCTTCTTGTGCTTGAGATCTCTTGTTCCCCGCCTTCACCAGCAGTGGCCATTTGAATCCCGTACATCTTTATCTCATTTACAACATAGACTTGTTTGGCTTGGTCTAGTTTACACCATGAAATTCCTCTTTCTATCACATGGGGAGTTTGGTCTTGCTGAGTTCCATTGATCACTACTTTGTCAAAGGATGTAGGAGCTAGCATGGGTTCTACTAGTGTGAGCACAGAGCATTTGGATTTTCGGATGATTTTCCTGGCAATCGACCCGATGTAGTATTTGAAAAAACCTTCTGTTTTTAGCGCTCCAGAGACTAGAAGGTCTACATTCTCTCGGTCACAGATTTGAATGATTTTTTTTGCGGGCTTCCCGTCTTCCCAGAACACTTTCACTTTCTGAAGATTGACTTGGTGATTTTCAAGGATTGTTAATAGGTTTTGCTCCAGTGTTTCGGTTTTTTTGCCAACATGAATCAAGATCAATTCCGATCCAAATAGATCTTTGAGTCGCTTTGATTCACAAATCAAGGCTTCCATTCGAGGAGAAAATGCCAGTGCTAATGCTATTTTTTTAAACATATCATTTCTAATAGAAATTGTAAAATAGTAAAAAATACCACTTTCTCCTAGATGAATCAGCCAATCTCTTTAAAACACTTCCACTGCCATCTCATGAGTGCGTTTTTTGAACATTTAAATCTGAAAAGATTATAGTAGCTAAAGTATATATGTTTTTTCAAGATTTAGATATTGATGAATATAAGATGTGCATAGATAAAGATCCAGAAGTACCTCTTCAATTTATCTGTGATACAACTATTGGAGTGTCTACAGATTGTTACATTTCTACTGGATGACTGAACCTAATTTTAGGCGTGGGGATATTTTCTTATATGTTATTAATTGAAATTTTTTTTAACTGAAATTTAAATAAAATATGTTAAAAATTAGTTTTATGGTTAAAAATTGAACTCGATTTTTAAAATTGTTATAATAATGATAGGTATTTGACCGCTTGTGTAATCTACTTATAAAAAAAGTTCGGTTTTGATTTGTGTAAAAAATCTTTTTCCTTAAATTTTCAGAAGAATTTTATTACGTAATTTTTTATGCGCATAACGTAATATTTTCTAATTCACACTATTCCCCAGAGTAACTGTTAGTTTATATTCTATATTCTCAATTTTATTGGGCTGGAATTATTATGTCGTTTCACCAACCAAATGAAGATCCTATGCAGGAAAGATTTACAAAGTTCTATTTATTAGACATTGCACGGCACAGTTTGAAGCTTGCTTTGCTAATGATCATGTTGCTATTTAGCCAATTGGGCTATGGCCAGCAGCGAAGTGTTACAGGGAAAGTATTAGATGATCAGGGAGAGCCGATTCCTGGAGCAAATGTGCTCGTAAAAGGTACAACCAAAGGAGCTGTTACAGATTTAGATGGTGTTTTCGTATTGGATTTGAATCCAACGGAAACGATTATTGTGGTTTCTTACATTGGTTTTGAGAAGGTAGAGATCAATATTGCCAACCAAAGTGAGATCATCGTCAAGTTATCGGATAGTGTGCAGTTATCTGAAGTTATTGTGACTGCGGCGGGTATTGAGAGAAATACTAATACGCTGGGATATTCGGTGTCCACTTTGGACAGTGATAAGCTTAGTCAAAGAAATGAGCCAGACCCAGTGCGTGCCCTTACTGGAAAGATGGCCGGGGTCAATATCCAAGGGGGAGGAGGTGTAGCTGGGGGTTCTACCAATATTTCAATCAGGGGGAATTCCTCTTTGGGAAATAATAATCAACCTTTGTTTGTAGTAGACGGTGTTCCTTTCGATAACTCTACTTTCGAGTCAGGAGGTACTAGGCAAACGCAAAGTAGTCAATCGACTTCGAGCAGAGCATTTGATATTGATCCTAACAATATAGAGAACCTGACGGTGTTGAAAGGTGCAGCGGCTTCTGCACTTTATGGATCAAGAGCTGCAAATGGCGCTATCATCATTACTACAAAAACTGGATCCAAAAAGGGTAGAAAGGGGATGGAAATCACCTATAATACTTCTTACTCCAATGAGCAAGTATCTGGTGTTCCTGAATTTCAGACTTTGTATGGACAAGGTACCAATGGGGATTATAGAGCGGGGGTATATGGATCTTATGGCTCACCCTACTCAAGTAGACCAACTATTCCTCATCCATTGGCATTGAGCTCCAATCCTTCTTCTCAATTTCCGGAGTTTTATGAAGCAGATGGTGTGACTCCTGTCCAAGTGCCTTACAGATCATATATCAAAGAAAACATTGATAACTTCTTCCGAAATGGCAACTTGTTCGAAAACTCTATCATGATCAATGGAGGGAATGAGAAAAGTAGCTTAACGGCAGGATTCACGCGCACAAGTAATGATGGTGTAGTGCCAGGTAACAGTATCACAAGAACATCCTTTAATCTTGGCGGTAGTGCGAAGCTTGATAATGGCTTTTTTGTACGAGGAACATTGAATTATGTCAAGACCAATCAAACCAGTCCACCTATTGGAGGTTCTGGATCGGTTATGGGTAATTTGCTTTTTATGCCGACTAGTTATGATTTGACCAACTACCCTTTTGAGAATCCTGTGACTGGTGAGAACGTTTACTATAGGGCCTTGGATAATCCATATTGGTCTGTAAAGCATAGCCCTTCTACAAGTAATGTCGACAGGACATTCGGAAGTTTTGTAATCGGAAAAGATGTCACTCCTTGGCTGACTATCCAGAATACATTTGGCTTCAATAGCTTCGTGGATGATCGTATCAGTGTACTTGGTAAGGGTTCAAGTGTATATGCTAATGGTACAATCAATACTGATAACATTTATCGTGAGGAATTGGATAATGTGCTCTTGGCTACTATCAATACTAAGCTTACAGAAGACATTAGTGCTAGGTTGATTCTTGGAAACAATATCAACCAAAGAATGACGCGAAGGTCAGCATTTTCAGGTGACGGAATTATCGTCGCAGGACTCAATGATATTAGAAATACTACCACCATTACATTGGGTGGAATCCCGAACAACCAAGCGCTGATCAAGCAACGCTTTTATGCTTTCTTTGGGGATTTGACCTTCGATTATAAGAATTACGCATCCTTGAATTTTGTGGGTAGAAATGATGTGTCCTCAACACTACCTGCGGATAATAGAAGCTACTTATATGGTGGCGTCAATGGTTCATTGGTGTTCACAGAGGCATTGAAGTTGAACTCAAGAATACTGAACAATGGTACTATTCGAGCAGGGTATACCAAGGTGGGTAATGAGGCCTCTCCTTACCAGACGATTAATGTATTCAATGCCAATGCAGCATTTGGTGGAATAGGGTCTCCATTTACCAATGCCAATGGTTCGGGTGTTAGTACGCAAACCTTATCCAATAGCTTTAGCAACAACCAACTTCAGCCTGAATTTATCACGGAGTTTGAAATCGGGACTCAGTTAAGTTTTCTCCAGAACTTGTTCTCCTTAGACTTGACCTACTATAATAAAATGAGTACTTCTCAAATTTTTGTAGTCAATTCAGCTCCTTCTTCAGGTTTCTTGACTAGAATTATCAATTTGGGAGAAACATCAAACAAGGGGATAGAGATAGGTCTTACAGCAAATCCGCTGATGTCGGATCGTGGATTGAACTGGTCGATCAGTGCCAATTTTACGCGAAATAGAAACAGGGTTGAAGATCTTGGTGATTTTGCGCAGCTGACCTATGGAGGGAATGTCCATATAGAAGGCTATCCCTATGGAATGATATTCGGGTCTCGATATGCAAGGGATGATGAAGGAAATATTCTAGTCAACCCACTTACCGCAAAACCTATCACTGCGGCTACCAACGGCCCTATTGGTGATCCTAATCCAGACTTTTTTGCAGGATTGAGCAATACATTTTCATTCAGGGGAGTGACCTTAGATGTCTTATTTGACTGGAAGCAAGGGGGGAATATCCTTTCTACTACCATAGGCGAGACATATGCGAGAGGTGTTCTAAAAGATACTGAAGATAGGGATTCTTTTAGAATAGGTAATGGAGTGATGGGGGATGTCAATACCAGAACTCCGCTTCTAGACGAGAATGGAAACAAGATTCCAAACAATACGGCACTAAACTACAACGATTATTTCTTTGGAAGTGGGTTTGGACCTAGTGGACCTTCTGCAGGATATATCAATGAAGCTGCAATTTTTGATGCTACAGTATTCAGGTTGAGAGAGATTTCATTGGGATACCAATTGCCAAGAGAGATGTTAAGCAAGACACCTTTTGGGTCTGTCTTTTTCTCCTTGAGTGGAAGAAACCTTTGGTACAAAGCACCCAATACCCCTGCTGCCATGAACTATGACCCTGAAGTGAGCACTGCTGGTGCCAATAACCTAGGTTATGATCAGCTAGGGGTTCCTCCTACCAAAAGATATGGAGTCAACTTAAGGTTTACATTCTAATCGAATAAAGATATGAGATACATTAATATAAAAATCATTACCCTGTTGGCATGCATTAGCTTTGGAATGACTAGCTGTGAATCTTTCATGGATATCAATGCTGACCCAAACAATCCAACAGATCCACAATTGGCACTATTGCTACCTGCGACACAATTGTCGATAGTGGGAAATTTCAATACAATCAATAGAGGAGCTTCCAACGTGATTCAACACAGGGCAGCTGGATCATTGAACAGGTGGGATCAGACAGGTACTACTTTTCAAAGCACTTGGTTAGGTTACTACACGCAAGCTATACCTGATTTGGAACAAATGATAGATACTGGTACAGCAGAGGAGGCTTGGGGCTATGTAGGTATAGCCAAGCTTCAAAAGGCATTCCTATATAGTACCATGGTAGATGTGTGGGGAGACCTTCCATATTCGGAAGCTGCAAAGGTTGCTAATCCTAAGTTCGATGAAGGGGAAGAGATTTACAATTCACTCTTTGCGTTGATCGATGAAGCCAAAGCTGACTTGAACAGGTCTTTTGCTGTAGTTCCTTCTTCAGATTTGTTTTATCAAGGCTCTAGAGACAAATGGATCAAATTTGCCAATTCACTCAAGTTCAAACTTTATATTCAAACGAGAAAGGTGAATCCTTCTGTCTCAACACAAGGAATTAATGCATTATTGGCTGAAAACAACTTGATCGATAGCAATGCTGATGATTTCACATTTCTCTTTGGGTCAAGTCCTGCACCAGAGACAAGACATCCATGGTATACGACAGCTTATTCTCCTTCCAGAGATGGGTATGTGAGTATGGTCGTTCATGATAGGTTGAGAGAGCAAGATGATCCTAGATTGAGGTACTACATATTCAGACTGAACGAACGAGCTGGACTAGCAAATTCTCAAGTGGGTGAAGGCTACTATGGTCGATATCCAGGCGATGGCGCTGCATCTCCAGCAGATCAGCAGACCAGAGCGATCGTAGGAATATATCCTTGTGGTGGTGTGTATGATAATGGTATGATTCCTTCACTTCCTAACAATGATGGCTTACTCAATAACATAGGTGCTACTACAGGCTCTACAGCTAATTCCTTTAGATTGGTCTTGTTTGCAAATGGAGATGGTACAGGCGCTGGCATACAACCTCTTCTTACCAATGTAATGATGAAGTTCTACAGGGCAGAAGCAGCTTTGACACTTAGCACTGGAGAAGATGCAGGAGCATTGCTCACGCAAGCGGTGACGGCAAACATGCAGGCTATAAGCGCACTTTCGCCAGCATTCCCGATCAGTACAAGCACAATCAATGCTTTCAATAGTAGACTATTGGCGCAATACCAAGCTGCATCAGCTGAAGAACGCTTGGCCTTGGTTATGATGCAAAAGTGGATAGCTATGTATGGAAACGGCATAGAATCTTACAATGATTACAGAAGGACAGGATTGCCGGCTTTAGTCGAGTTGATTTCTCCTTTGGATGATTTTCCAGAGCGTTTTTTCTTTTCTGAAACAGAGCTGACTTCCAATGAAACTGTAATAGAAATCAGAGAACAACTTCAAAGAGATCAGCAAATCACCCCTGTGTTTTGGAGAAGATAGTAAATCAAGTAGTAACCAAGAGAAAATTAGCTATGAAAAGATTAATAATATTAAGCTTCATTATATGCCTTGCATCAGCATGCAAGACCGTGGATTATGATTGGGAGGACTTCAAATATGCGCCAACCCCAAAAGTCACACTTGATGTAGAAAGCTCTGCCTTGCCTACATTCGCTTCAGCAAAGGTGTCGTTTTTCAATATGGCAAGTCCTGATTATGCAACTTCACAGACCTTCAATTGGACATTGGATTTTTATGATGCTGAAGGAAGAGCTGGAGTGCAAGCAATTGAAGTGTTTGTGAGCTTCAATAGGAGAGAAGGTGTACCTCCAGTGTACCCTATCGTGCTCTCCTTAGCACAAGTGCATCCAACAGAGCGACAGTTTCCTTTGCCAAGCATGATCAGACCGACTGACAGGTTTTATGAGCGGGTCACTGAGTTTCCGAAGACTTATAGCTTCACGCCTTCAGAGCTTGCAGCGTTAACTGAGATCAACTTATCGACCGTTGCTGTAAATGATTATTTTCTCTTCAAATTTATTGTTATCATGGAGGACGGAACGAGAATAGTGCAATACAATGACAACTCTTGCGATGAGTCTAGAGGTGAGCTTTGTGATTGTAGAGTAGGCGTAAGATTCAAAAACATACCTTAAATGATGCAAAACAAAAAGAGATCTACTATCAACCAAGGAGTAATGCTACTCCTTGGTATCTTCATCACGGGACTCCATGGACTGAGTGCCCAGACTATCCCCACGCCTAAGGAACATTTTGGCTTTGGAATGGGGGATGATTATCATATTTCTAACTACACAGAGACAGAAGCGTATTTTAAAAAATTAGCTGAACTGTCTGACAAAGCTACACTAGTATCCATAGGGAAGTCAGAGGAAGGTAGAGAACAATGGATGATGATCGTGACTTCGCCAGAAAATCATCAGCAACTCGATCGGTTCAAAGAAATCTCTGTGAAAATGGCTCGTGCCGAAGAATTGACAGAACAAGAAGCCAGAGACCTAGCAGAAGAGGGAAGAGCAGTTGTATGGATAGATGGTGGCTTGCACTCTACAGAGACTGTAGGTATTCACCAGCTTACAGAGACGCTTTATCAAATCCTTACACGAGATGATAAAGAGAATCAAAGGATTCTGGATAATGTGATCACGCTATTCGTACATGCCAACCCAGATGGACATGAGAAAATCGGTGACTGGTATATGAGAAAGCCTGTTCCAGAAGAGAGAAGCCTTTCTGGTCTTCCAGTACTGTATCAAAAGTACATTGGACATGACAATAACAGGGATTTTTACATTCAAAATATGAAAGAATCCGCAAATCTGGGTTATCAGCTATTTGTAGAATGGATTCCTCAAGTGATGTATAACCACCACCAGAGAGGGCCAGCGGGATCAGTTTTGGCAGGCCCTCCGTACAGAGATCCTTTCAACTATGTATTTGATCCAATGATGGTGACAGGTATCGACGCTGTAGGTGCTGCCATGTATAACAGACTGAATGCAGAAAATAAGCCTGGTTTTACCAGAATGGATGGATCTTCTTTCTCCACTTGGTACAATGGTGGTCTGAGAACAACCACCCATTATCACAATATGATAGGTATATTGACTGAAATCATCGGTGGTCCAAATCCCGAGGCAATTCCATTGGTACCTGATAGACTTATACCAAATTCAAATACACCTTTTCCAGTCACACCTCAAGAAGACTGGAGATTTCAGCAATCTATTGATTATTCAGTTTCTATGAACTATGCTGTATTGGATTATGCTGCACGAAATAGAGATCATTTACTTTATAACATATACGTAATGGGTAAAGCTTCCATAGACAGAGGAAGCAAAGACTACTGGACACCATTTCCTAAGAAAGTGGAGGCCATCAAGACTGCCTATGAAAGTACGCAAAAAGAAGGTCAAAGGAGTTCAAATATGAGATGGGGTATTCCTTCAGTGTTTTATGATAGCATTTATCAAGCACCTGAAAAAAGAGATCCGAGAGGCTTTATCATTCCTTCAGATCAAAAGGACTTCGCTACAGCTGTCAAGTATGTAAATGCCTTGATTAAAACGGGAATTAGAATTGAAAAAGCAAAATCATCTTTCAGCGTAGGAGGGAAAACTTACCCTAAAGACTCTTATATTGTCAAAACAGACCAAGCTTTTAGACCACATATCATTGATATGTTTGAGCCACAAGATTATCCCAATGATTTCCAATATCCAGGAGGTCCTCCGATCAGGCCTTATGATGCGGCAGGATGGACGCTGGCCTACCAGATGGATGTCAAGTTTGATAGAATCCTAGAAGGTTTTGATGGTCCATTCGAGACATTAGCTTATGGTGTATTGGAAAAATTGCCAGAAAGTACAATTAAAGCTTCCAAGTCAGGATACCTGATCAGCAGTGTGCACAATGATGCATTTTCGATAGTCAATGAGTTATTGAAAAAAGGTGTGAAAGTCGCTCGTCTTACAGAGGCTTCAGCAGGAATGCCTGCGGGTTCTTTTTACATTCCTTCAGATGGACAGAATGTGCTATCATCTTTTGGTCAGCAGTATGGCTTACCTATCGTAGCCGTTTCAAGTGTACCGCAATCATTGGCTTATATCAAACCTTCCAAAATTGCCCTTTATGATAACTATGGAGGTTCTATGCCAAGTGGTTGGGTGAGATGGATTTTGGAGCAGTATAACTTTGATTTTCAACTCATCTTTGCCAAAGAAATCGATCAAGGGAATCTAAATTCCAAGTATGATGCAATTCTCTTTATCAGTGGTGGAATCCCATCTTTTGAAAGCTCCGGTGGAGGTTTTAGAGGTATAGATGAGGCAGATGTTCCCAATGAATACAAGCATATGGTCGGTGCTGTTTCGAAAGACAAGTCAATCCCACAGTTGAAAAAATTCCTTGAGAATGGAGGTAAAATTGTAACGGTAGGTTCGGCAGCGGTTTTGGCGCATCATTTAGAGTTGCCTGTGAAGAATGCACTGGTGGAAATCCAAAGGGATGGGTCTGAAAAATCGCTTGCAGGTGAGCAGTACTATGTGCCAGGTAGTGTATTGAAAACAAAAATCAATACCAATCTAGCAGCGACGTATGGCTTGTCTGATTATGCAGATGTGCTATTCAACAATAACCCAGTGTTCAAGTTTAAGCCAGAGGCCAAGCTCCAAGGATTAGAAATATTGAGTTGGTTTGATACCGCAGCACCACTGAAAAGTGGATGGGCATGGGGAGAAGCCTATTTGGAGGATGGAATCACGGGTTTCTCTGCGCCAGTAGGGAAAGGTACCCTGGTCGTCTACACCCCAGAGATCACCTACAGAGCTCAATCTCACGGCACGTTCAAGTTGCTATTCAATCAGCTTTATAAGAATTAATTCTGAAAATCAAAAGTTATCAATCCCAGCCTAATCACGCTATTCTAAAGTGTGGTTAGGTTGGGATTTTTGGTTAGAGAGGATCGAGAAAAGGAATGTTTTTTTTAGCTAGTGATATTTTAGAAAAAGTTGGTTTTCTAGCATAATGAAATTATAAATCAAAATACAATGTCGTTTAGTTAAGCAAATTAATAAAAAAAATGTGTAAATTATAGGGGTATATAGGGGGTAACTCTAATTCTGAAAAAAAGGAAGATTACAGGCTAAAACTAACTAAACATATTGACAATGAG
>NZ_JAKZGP010000031.1 GCF_022549775.1 Belliella filtrata
CCCTTTTTTACTGTAAAGACGTTCTTTCAAACGTTCACTCATCTCAGGATCATTTAAAATATCCTCAATTCTCTTTTTCTTGTTCATCTTTTGTAAAGTTAGCAGACACACTTAAATGAACAGTCTCAATTTTTGACCTAATATATTTAGATAAATTTTAAAATATTTACATTTAAAATTAATTAATCACCATTTTTAATAGAATCTCAATTAACCATTATAGAATTAAAATCTATAAACATTTTAATTAACACAATTTTCCATTTGAACAATAATATAACCAAAATGACCACAATTTATACCTAATATTAAAAATATGGTTTTAATTGAGACCTATTTTATCTAGTTTTTCTCAAAATTTTAACAATTAAGTAATATGAAGAAAACTTTACTATTATGTTTCACTCTTCTCCTTTCACTGCAACTTGCCTATGCACAAGAAAGAGAAGTTACCGGAACAGTCACCTCTTCAGAAGATGGTGAGCCAATTCCGGGTGTAAGTGTTGTCCTGAAAGGATCAACAAGAGGTGCCGTCACAGATATTGACGGGACATACGCAATCAATGTCATGGGAAGTAATGACATATTGCAATTTTCATTTGTAGGTATGGGGGCTATTGAAGTCAATGTTGGAAACAGGACTGTCATCGATGTAGAATTAATGCCAGACGTACAATCATTAAATGAGGTTGTTGTAACGGCTTTAGGGGTATCTAGAGATGAAAGGTCTTTGGGATATGCTATTCAGTCTGTTTCGGGCGACAAGCTTTCAAGCGTCAGAGAAACCAATGTAGTTGGTTCATTAGCTGGTAAAATTGCTGGTGTTCAAGTAATTGGTGCTTCAGGAGCAGCCTTGGGAGGAACACAAAACATACGTCTAAGAGGCGTGAATTCACTAGGAGGAGGTTCCCCTTTATTTGTTGTAGATGGTACACCAATTTCAAATCAAAGTTTTTCTCCAAACAATGACCAGCCTGGGAGAGACTATGGTAATCTGGCAGGTGATATTAACCCTGACGATATTGAAAGTGTCTCTGTCTTAAAAGGGCCAACTGCAGCTGCATTATATGGAAATAGAGCAGCCAATGGTGTGATTATAATTACAACAAAAAAAGGAACCTCTAGAAAAGGAATAGGTGTAGACATTAATCAAAGTACCACTTTCGATAAAGTATATGTCTTACCTTCTTATCAAAATGAATATGCGGGAGGTTATACTCAAGATCTATTAACCTTTAACTACAACCCTGCAATACACCCATCGTCTTGGGCTTCATTTGATGGACATCAGATGTTGAATTATTCAGCTGATGAAAGTTGGGGACCAAGAATGGATGGAACTCCAGTGAGACATTGGGACTCTTGGTATCCAGGTGAATCATTTGGTGAATTGCGACCACTAGTACCTCAGCCAAACAATGTAAGAGACTTTTTTGAAACTGGGGTCACCATGAATACTGGGGTAGCTTTTTCAGGAGGTAATGACGACTCTAATTTCAGATTGTCATTAAACCACGTGGATCAAAAAGGGGTAATGCCTAATAGTAATATAATCAAAAACAATGTCAGCTTTAATGGAAATCAAAATTTAACAAAAAGACTTTCTGCTGGTATAACCTTTAACTATACAGGCATACAAGGTGTTGGCCGTCCTGCATCTGGGTACACAGGAAGAAACCCTGCAAACTCATTTAATCAATGGTTTCAAAGACAGATTGACATGGATGTGCTAAGACAATATAAAAATCCAGATGGCACATACAGAACATGGAATATTCGATCTCCTTTGGATACAAGACCATTATACTGGGACAACCCTTTTTATGAATCATTTGAAAATGCTCCTTTGGATAAAAGGGACAGAATTTATGGAAACTTTAACCTAAGCTATAAAATCAATGATTATTTAAAAGTAACAGGTTTCTTAAGAACAGACTTTTTCAATCAAAAAATTGAAGAAAGGGTAGCATCTGGAGGCTTAGATCTCGACTACTATGGTGTTCAGCAAATTGTAGGGAGAGAAGACAACTATGAATTCTTGATTCAATATGACAGAACATTTGGTGATTGGACTTTATCTGCTAATGGAGGAGGAAATATCAGAAGAGATTTTTATGATAGAATGTTCCAAGGAACAGTTGGCGGTTTATCAGTACCTGATTTCTATAATATTGATGCTTCTATTGATCGTCCGACTAATACAAGTTTCAAAAGTTTTAAGACTGTCAGAAGTTTGTATGGTAGTGCTTCTTTAGGTTATCAAAACACACTATTCATAGATGCTACGCTAAGAAATGATTGGTCTTCTGCACTTCCTGTCCAAAACAACAGCTATTTGTACCCATCACTTTCAACAAGCTTTGTATTCAGTGAACTATTAAATAATACTGGAAGGGTATTTAGTTATGGTAAAGCAAGATTAAGTTATGCTCAAGTTGGATCTGATATCGGACCTTATGCTATAGCTGACATCTACACCGTAGGGGTACCTTATGGTTCTTTACCAAATCTTTCTGTACCGACCACTTATCCAAATCCAAACTTAAGACCTGCACTTTCTTCTGCATATGAAGCTGGTGTTGATTTGAGATTTTTCAATGGTAGGGTAAATTTGGATGTTACATATTACAGAAATGATAACAAAGATCAAATCATGACATTGACAGTCCCTGGTTCTAGTGGTTATACCGGAGCAATAGTAAACGCTGGACTAATTAGAAGCTGGGGAACAGAAGTAATGTTAGGTGCATCTTTGATTCAAAAAAGAAACTTCTCATGGGATGCTAACTTCAACATTGCAAGAAACAGAAACAAAGTTATTGAACTAGCTGAAGGTCTTGAAAACAGACAACTCCAAAGTGCATATTGGGGAATGACTCTAAATGCAAGAGTAGATCAACCTTGGGGAACTTTGATTGGAACAGGCTTTACATATGATGATAGTGGGAGAAAAGTTATTAATGAAGATGGAAGTTTTGTAACACAACAAAACCAACTATTGGGAAGTGTATTACCTGATTTTACAGGTGGGTTATCAAATACTTTTAGATACAAAAATTGGGACATGACAGTCTTCCTAGAGTACCAATTGGGTGGTAGATTCTATTCTGTATCTAAAATGTTTAGTGCATATTCAGGACTTTCTGCTGAAACTGTAGGTACCAATGATAGAGGGTTCCCTATCAGAGATGCAGTTGAAGACGGTGGTGGTGTAAGAGTAGATGGCGTATTAGCCGATGGTACTCCTACTACGGTATATGTTGACCCTTACGACCACTTCTCTGGAATGTTTGCACTTCATGAAAATTGGATTTATGATGCTACTTTCTTCAAATTAAGAGAATTAAGAATTGGATACACCTTACCAAAAAATCTAACAGATAAGACCCCATTCCATACCGCTAACGTTGGCATCATTGCCAGAAATCTTTGGTTGATCCATACAAAAATAGACGGGTTTGATCCTTCTGAGTTTGGATCAGGTGCTAATGGTTTTGCTTATTTTGAAAGTGGTCAATTACCCGGTGTAAGATCAATTGGTTTCAACATCAGACTTGGACTATAATTTTGATAAAAATGAAAAATATATATAATTTATTAATCACATGCTTTACCGCATCTATGTTGTTTACATCATGTGGTGAATTTGGAGACCTCAATTTAGATCCAAATAGACCGTCAACACCCTTGACGTCTAGCCTTTTAACTGGTGCAGAAAGAAACGTTTCTTCACTAATAGGAGATGCTACTAGCACACTATATGTTCAACACCTATCAGAAAAACAGTACACAGAAGCTTCACGCTATCAAACTATATATTTTGACTTTAATGGTTTCTATTCTGGTCCTTTGATGAATTTGCAAAGAATCATTGAATTAAATACGAATGAAGAAACAAGTGGTGATGTTTTGGCTGGAGGTAGTAACAATAATCAAATTGCTGTTGCACGAATATTGAGAGCTTTATTCTTTTCCGTACTAACAGACAGGTGGGGAGAACTTCCTTATAGCCAAGCTTTGCAAGGTGCTGACAATTTTTCTCCAACTTATGACACACAAGAATTCATTTATAATGATTTGCTTAATGAATTAAAAGAAGCTGCTGCACAGATTGAGGTAGATCAACCTGGTGTTACTGGTGATTTCCTCATGAGCGGTAACATGGAAAACTGGAGAAGGTATGCAAATTCTTTAAGGTTGGTACTTGCCTTAAGGTTAAGTAACGTTGCTCCTTCAATAGCACAAACAAATATTCAAGAAGCATATGCTGGAGGTTTAATTACGGAGAATTTTATGTACCCGTATTTGGCTGATGCCAACAATCAAAATCCTTGGTTTGGTAGGTACTTAACTAGAGTTGACTATGCTATTAGTGATACAATGTTTGACTTTCTAGACCCATTAAATGATCCTAGGCTACCAGTATTTGCTGATCCAGCAGCTGCTTCAGGCGCAATTAACCCAATGTCTTATGGGGTTTCTAATACTGTTGCCGGTTCAATCACCAATGATGCTGTATCGTATTTAGGCATGGAATTTAGACAACAAAATTCACCTTTAGCTATTATGACTTTAGCTCAACTGGAGTTTTCACTTGCTGAAGCTGCTCACAGAGGATTTATAGCTGAATCTGCATCAGCACATTATCTAAATGGAATCGCTGAATCATTCACTCAATTTGGGGTTTTCAATACAAATGATTACAACGCTTACATTGCACAACCTGAAGTTGCTTGGGATACTAATAGAGCCTTTGAATTGATTGGTAATCAAAAATGGGTTGCTTTATTCCTACAAGGATTTGAAGCATGGTCTGAGTGGAGAAGGCTTGACTTCCCTTCTCTAAGTCCAGCTGTAGACGCTTTGAATCAAAGTAGACAAATCCCTAGAAGACAAGCATACCCTACCACTGAAAGAGACATCAACACAACAAACTATAACGAATCAGTTGCAAGACAAGGTGAAGACACTCTTGATACGAGGATTTGGTGGGATGTTAACAATTAAGTATTTAAAAAAATGGTCTAGAGATTCTAGACCATTTTTTATTCTAAAAACAATTATTTTTATTCAGCATTATTTCATTCTTTTAACTCGCTATTATACAGACCACAAAGCGCTTAAGTTTTCATGGAATAATTCTGACTAAAACGACATATTTTTCTAGAAATAAGACCAATCAATCATTATGTACCAACAAAAAAAGGAAACCCTTGCGAGTTTCCTTTTTCTGTTGGTAATCTGAACTCATTATGAGTCTTTTCTTACCCTGATCTTTTCTTTGATCCTCGCAGACTTTCCTTGACGACCTCTCAAGTAGAACAATCTCGCTCTTCTTACCTTACCTTCTCTCAACAATTCGATTTTCTCGATTGAAGGGGACAAGATTGGGAATATTCTTTCTACTCCGATTCCGTTAGATATTTTTCTTACAGTGAAAGTTTCACCATTGGAATTCACATTTTTCCTTTGGATTACAGTACCTTGGAACTGCTGGATACGCTCTTTGTTACCTTCTTTGATCCTTACGTGAACATTGATTGTATCTCCTGCCTTGAAAGAAGGGTATGAAGCTCTTACTTCTTTATATTCCGCTTCTACAAATTTAATTAGTTCGCTCATAGCTTTATATTTTATGTGCTTGTAGCAACTACTCCTTAGAGTAATCTTCTATTGAATTCTTTATATTATCGCATTATGCTGTCATCGCCTTCCAAAGCTACTACCCGTCAAGTAGATCAGGTCTTCTTTCTTTGGTTCGGCGAACCGATTGCTCAAACCTCCAATCTTCGATTTTGGCTTGATGCCCTGAGAGTAAGATGTCTGGAACTTCCATACCATCATAAGCTGCAGGTCTAGTATATACTGGTGGTGCCAATAATCCGTCTTGAAAGGAATCTGTCAAGGCAGAAGTCTCGTCATTGAGGACTCCTGGTATGAGCCTGATAATAGCATCTGCCAAAACAGCTGCTGCAAGCTCACCTCCCGACAAAACAAAATCTCCAATACTAATTTCTTTGGTAATGAATTTTTGCCTTACCCTTTCGTCAACACCTTTGTAATGACCACAAAGCATGATCAAGTTACCCTTGAGTGACAACTCATTGGCCATTACTTGATCAAATGTCACTCCATCTGGTGTGAGATAGATTACTTCATCATAAGCGCGCTCAGCCTGAAGTGATTCGATACACTTGGCTATTGGCTCGATCATCATGACCATTCCAGCACCTCCACCAAAAGCGTAATCATCTACTTGCTTTTGCTTGCCTACAGCAAAGTCTCTTAGGTTGTGAATTTGAACTTTCGCAAGTCCTTTTTCCTCCGCTCTTTTGAGAATCGAGTGTGAAAATGGTCCCTCTAACAAACCTGGAACGACTGTAATGATGTCTATTCGCATCATGGATTAATCCTCCAAATATATTTCAAGAAAGCCTTCTGGGAGCAGACTGTAAACTTTTTTAGCAGTCTTATCGACCTTTTGAATGATACCATCCTGTATGGGGATGAGTACTTCTTTTCCTTTATGGTCAACTCCTAGCAAATCCTGTGTCTGAAGATCATAGATAAAACTGACAGTGCCTATGACACCCAGCTTTTCATCTTCTACTTCATAACCTACCAATTCATGGAAATAGTATTGATCATCTCCTAATTCTTCCAATGCTGTAAGCGGCAAGTAAAGTTGAGACCCTACTAGCTTTTCTGCATCATCCATTGAGTCATATTCTTCAAATTTGGCCAAAACCTTTTGGCTTGGCTGAACTTCGAAATACTCAATAAAAAAGGGGACCAATCTAGACTTCTGCTCGATGAAAACGTGTTCTAAGCCTTCATATGCATCTGGATAATCCACGTCCAATACTACAGTAACTTCTCCATGAAGCCCATGAACCTTGGAAATATATCCCAACTGGAAACATTTATCTTTGTTCATGGCTGTATTTGATTTTATGCTTGAGTCTCTTCGCCTTCTGCAGAGCCTTCAGCAGCTTCACCTTCTGTAGCTGAACCTTCAGCTGCAGCAGCTTCCGCTTCAGCAGCAGCTTTAGCTTCTTCTTCTCTCGCTTTGATCGCATCAAGTCTTGCCTGATTCTTCGCAGTTTCAGCATCAAATGCTTTCTGACGAGCTTCAGCTTTCGCTTGAGTCAATTTATCTACTTTTCCAGATATCACTTGGTCTTTTGATGCTTTCCAAGCTTCATATTTCTGATCAGCTACTTCTTGTGTAATAGCTCCTTTCAACACACCAATCTGAAGGTGCTTCTGAAGCAAAATACCTCTGTAAGAAAGCATAGCTTTCACAGTGTCTGTAGGCTGAGCACCATTCAACAACCACTGAAGCGCACGCTCATTGTTGATGTTGATAGATGCGGGGTCAGTGTTCGGGTTGTATGTACCCAATTTTTCGATAAAGCGTCCATCACGTGGAGCTCTAGCATCAGCTACTACTACGTCATAGATGGCTAATCTTTTTCTACCTCTACGCGCTAATCTGATTTTAACTGCCATATTTTATTGATATTTAGTGTTTTGATGGATCCCGTCCATCGTGATTTTTGGACTGCAAAGATATGTCTTTTATCTTGAAACTCACAAGTTGTCAGAAATTTATTTGCATTGATGACAAATTTTGATTTAAATTGGGGGTTGAAAGGCATTAAAATACCTTTATATCAAGGTTTTCAAGTAGTTGAATAAAAGTTATACACTCAAAAAAATTATGGCTGCGTAGTTCAATGGATAGAACAAGCGTTTCCTAAACGCTAGATCTAGGTTCGATTCCTAGCGCGGCTACTTAGTTGTTTTTCAGTGACTTAAGTGTAAAGTAATTTACTTTTCAACTATCAAAACACCAACATTGCAGTTGAAATTGCAGTTGAAATGGGAACTTTTGGCATATAGTTATTGAAAAAAATTAAATACTCTTTAACTCTAAATCTTGATTTAGTAATATCTACTTGACTACTTAGGAGAAAAAGTCGATTCTTGGTTAAGTTAATCATAGTAAAACTTTTTGTTATGATGTTTCTCGTGACACGGCTCACATAAAACTTCCAAATCTGACATCTTTTCATTTCCAAAGTTTTCGTAAGTTTTATGATGAACATGAAGGCCTGATGATTGCATTACATGACATCTATTGCATGTGTTTTTAGCACGAGCTAACATTATAATTCTTTTATCTCGCCATTCAGGGCTAGAATAATAAGCGTCCCGTTCAGCCTTAAATATTATAGACTTTCTTGGTTTTCTTGTCCATTCCCATTTTGGGATAGCAGCCAACTCTGCTGCTTTTTTTGCTTCTATTTCAGCATTTTGTTTCAATTCAGTAATTTCATAACTTCTTCGCATATTCTGCAATATCACGTTCATTATCTCCTGATTTTTTTTTCTTTTTTCTCTATTAGCTTTTTCTTCAGGGGTCATTGCTGCTTCTCGTGCTGCTAGTTCTGCATCATATTCTTTTTGTGAATTTTTGATTATGTTGTCTAACCGGTCGTCGCTATAAGTCTTGAAGGCTTTTTCCAAAAATTTTATTACAAATACAATTGAAACTAAACCTATTATTGCTAAAAATGCTTCCATTTTTTTTTATGTCTTAATGTTTATAAAAATACAAAAGAAAAAATGGATTACAAACCTAGTTTTAACAACATGTATAGTGATGAATTTATCGTAAATCATTAAATTAGGGTATTCCGATTTGTAAATTTTGATCATTCCTAGTTTAAATTAAAGGAAGGGCAATCACTTCTTTTCTTCATGAAACCTCTTCATAATACCATATGAGCCTGAAAATCCATGTCGCTCTCGAAGATAAATTTTGGTAGTACGAATATTTGAATGACCAAGAACCTGACGGATTTCTTCCTCAGAATTTCCTGAATAAGCCATGTGATTAGCCAGTGTATGTCTCGGCACATGTCCTGTCAAAGTGGGTATTCCCATAGTTTCACTCACTCGTTTCAATGCACTGTTATGTCTGGTCCTAGCTCTATGAATTTGGTATTCCTGTTCTTGAGAAAAGTCTTTTCCATTTTCTAGGGAATCCTTAAAATCATCATAATTCAGCATCGGGAAAAGAAACTGGGTTGGAAGGTCTTTGACTAATTTGAAGAAATATCTTATTATTTGATCTTCTAATCGATTTTGAGTGTCCTTAAGGTAAGTTGTAAGCTCATAGTGAGATTGTTGATTGGCGACCTGTTTAATGACGTCAGTCAGTAGTTCAAGATTTAAGTTTTGAAAATCAATTCCATCAATCCTGAATAACTGTTGTATTGATCGAGCGTCCAGAATCACATTACCCAACTTTACATCATTGATGGCTTGATCATATTGATCAGGAAAGTAATCCTTCAACACTTGAATCATTGGGAAATAAAAAGGCACGGACAAAACATCGGAAGTCTTTCTTATCGGTATTATAAGCTTATCTACCATAATCATTGAATTAGTCAAGGTAACTGCATCGATAAGTCTGATTCCTGCAGAGTAATACTGAAAAAGGAATATATCCTTAGCTAGATTCTGAGAGGTATAACAACGTTTCCTCCGTTTAATAGGTACATATTCTTCCAATTCCTTGATCTGATCCCTTGAAATTGAAGGTGCCAACTTCTTAACTTGTGTCCTTTGAGTGAAGTTAAAAAAGGACGTGGTATTTACTGGACTTTGAGTGCCCGAAAACTTATTCCAATGGTCAATAAAAGATTTCAGAATAGATAAGTAATTGAATATCACTGTTGGACTTTTAGGTTTTCCTGATTTGCCATATCCACGTTTTAAACCTATGGTGATTTCACGGATTGTGTTCAAATCTCTAAGTTTAGAGAAAGGAAGGTACTTGGTTCCGAATCGTTCAATGACCACTTTTCTTAATGTTGACAGAACGGTTTTGTACTTATTATAAGTAGAAACTTTTTTAGTACCATCTTGATATCCCCGTTCCAACTCCTTTTCCATATACTGTAAAGCACAGGATTCATCGGTATTTAGTTTTGTTGATTTCGGATTTTCAAACTGAAATTTTTGTTCCTTCTCACGTAAAGTTTTGTTAATTTCATTTGAATTAGGTTCCTTCTGCTTTACTCTTTTTTTAATTTTGTCCCAATTTTTTTCAAGAATCCGTATTCCAAGAGATTTACGATGAATCACCTGGCTGCCATTAGTCACAATTTCGTAAATCGTTTTAATATCCGGTGATTTCGTAGGAAACAATATGAAGGTGTAGTTCGTCGCCATAAGTCAATTTTTAGGATGCCGAAGCTAAGCCTATATTTATTTTTTGCAGCTTATTGATTCGGATAACTTGTATTTTGCTTCGCCCTTCTTTAACATATCGGAGGTAAGTAATAATACCGTCAACCAACTCATTGTCTTTGTTAACCTTAATAAACCCTAAGTTTTCTTCTGACTCAACTTCCTTGATGGTTAGCATGATACCTTTTGGAATGATGATTTCTTCAATATCAAGGTATTCAAGGTTATTCTCATAGTTGTTTTTCATGGCGAGAGATAGATTTTAAAAGAAAACTTCCTCGGTATGGAATTAATAAAGATATTCATATCGAGGAAGTGACTATTTAAACTACTTTTGAGATTTTGGTGTCAAAAACTTTTTAGCAACTTTCATTGTCTCCTCAGTTGTTCCTTCCAGGTTTCCAAATACTTCAGGAGTAATTCCACAATCAATAAGTATTTTATGAGCTTTTTTAATGATTTGCTTCATGGCTATTTCATTTACTTTGTCCTTTTCCTCGTAAAAATCTTCAGTCCAATCTCTCCTACAAATGCAACTCACATACCAATTAGCATATATATTATGTCTATAGTGAGTAATTAGATTAGCTATCCAAAGCGTTTTTTCATCAGATTGAAATACTTTCGCCAGATATGGAGATTGTTTTATTTTCACATTTGTAATCGGACAGATTTGTTCTTTAAGGTATCTTAGATTGTCTTCTTTGTTAAGAATATCTACGTTATTTATATAACTTTTCATGTTTTTCAATTTTAAGCTACGTTTTTAAAATATTGATTTTCAATTTGGAATAAGTAATTGCTAGGAACTTCCTCTTTTAGAGTTCTTAGGAATCTGTTGTAAGAGAAGGTTATGGATTTTGAGTCGGTATCGTAACCGACACCATTTCGACCCAACCATAGGGCTGTATCTACAAATGTCCCACTACCATTGAAGATGTCCAGAACAGTATCACCTGGGTCGCTCGTCATTAGTATAGGGATGATACCTAGATACTCAGGTGAAGGAGCTACATGAATATAATCTGGGTCAATTTTTTTCAATTTTGACCATTTAAAAATCGAACCTTCAATGACTCCTTTGATTTTCTGACTATCCAAGAAGTCAGACAGTGATATCCTAGGTCTTTTCAAGGAGTATTTTGGGCTTTTTACCTTCTTGTCTCCAGAGATTTCATCGTTACAACCAGTTTGAACTTCGATGTTTTCACCCTCAGACCAGAAGACCAGTTCCTTGTATTTGAAGTTTGTAGAGTTTTTAACAAAGTGAAAAATCTCCTCTGTTACAGGTCTTAGTCTTTTGATATTCCCCTGTGGTTTTGCATTAGTTTTCTTCCATTTGATTGTTTGAACCAAGTACCATCCATCATTCACCATTTCTACGACCAACTTGTGTGTACTTAAAGAACTTACCCCATTTTTGTAGGACTCCCCGATATTGACAAAAAGAGAACCTTCATCCTTCAGTACCCTTTTGATACCTCTGTAGAATTCTATACTTCTTTTGACGAAGTCATCTACATTCGGTTCTCTCCCAAATTGGATTTCATCTTTTGAAACTCCATCAGGATATATCCTCATGGACCAGTAAGGTTGAGAAGTGATAGCAACCTGTATAGAGTTATCCTCTTGGTCAGATAAGTCCAGAGAGGACTTATTGTACAACTTCACCCTATTGTTCTCAGCATACTCCAAAGACTCAATTACTGGATTAGATTTTGCTCTTTCGTCGACCGCTTCCTTGTAGTTCTTCATCAGATTGAAGGCATTTGAAATAGACATTCCCTTGTTTTCGATTTTATCTAAGAGAGCCAATCCTTTAACCTCCTCGTTTCCACTCTCTTCGAATTCTTTGATTTCGATAATCTTTCTAAGAGTAGAAGAAGAAAAGTCAAGGCCTAGTAAGGCACAGGTTAATTGAAACCTGTCCTTACCAACTAGTCCATAATCATCATCTTTGAGGTTGAGGTCACCAATCTGTTCCCTTCTTTTTCCTTGAGATTTACCAAGTACACCAAGGACTGCCTCTGCCTTCATGACTTGTTCTTGCAAAGACCTTTTAGTCTTCATGTTCTTGATTACATGAAGATCACTTACTTTGTCATCAGTCAGGTCAAATATTTCCACCATGATGTTTTCCCAGCCCAATTCCTGGAAAACTTTTAAACGAGATATCCCATCGAAAACATAGAATTCCTTTCCTCTTTGAACTACTGAGACTGGTTCAATTAAACCCATCTTAGA
Organism: Belliella filtrata; assembly: GCF_022549775.1. Classification (GTDB taxonomy): domain Bacteria; phylum Bacteroidota; class Bacteroidia; order Cytophagales; family Cyclobacteriaceae; genus Belliella; species Belliella filtrata. The sequence continues at coordinate 12,511 of NZ_JAKZGP010000031.1, forward strand.
AATCACAAACTTCAGACTTCTAAGATCCTTATTGATATAGGTAACCTCGGAGGATGGATGAATTTTAACCTTGTCCATAGACACCTCCATGACAGGTCTAACTTTCACAGGTCTCAATTTGGAAAGGTCTAGATTTTCAGGGAACTTCTGAGGAACTACAGGTAGGAACTTGTATCCGTAATCACCAATCACCTTAGTACAAGTTAATTGTGGATTGTTCAACATAGCTAGGTTCTTTTCAGATACCTCTTCTACTTTGAGAGTAGGGTTTAATACCTCGTGGGTATTGGTGATTTTCATTTTTTTCATAATAATTGAATTTAAAATTTAGACTTGTCGTGAATATTTCTGGGACAACCATGTAGGCATAGGAATCCCAGTAGAGGTATTTTACCTCTAACAATGTTTTATATAATTGATTTATTTAGATTGTTGTTAGTTTTTTAAGGTCAACAAGGTTTTCAAAAAAACACCCATTAATCCGGGTATTGTTGGTTGTATTCTTTGAGACTTTCCTCTCGGATTTTCTCAATACCAAGTTTCAAAACCTGAGGGTCTTTTTTACCTCCTTCAAATTCATCCAACCTACCTAGAGATTTGACATATTTCCTTTCCCTTTCTCCCCTTTGATTTAACCAAAAACCTCTAGCAGTAAGATAAGTGATCTTTGATTTGGAGTGAACACTAGTCGCAATTTGGAGATCTGGTTGAATGACCAATTGCAGTCTTTTCATTTGGAGAAAGTGTTTGGAAATTAATGAATTGAAATCACCAACATATTCATATTCATCCAAGAATTCTTTTTCTTTTTTAACTGAGGTAAAATAAATTTTTAGTAGTTTCTTTTTTAGTTTTTCTAAACGAATATGAAGATGGGTCAATGACTTATCTTCCATAACCTCCTTTTCAATATCATTTTCAAGCACTAGATTAATAAATTCAGTAGCCTCAGACTTCTCTTTCAATTCCATGAATTGTAACATATAATCCTTAATAAGATTATTTGACCAATTAATTTTACCATTATCTCCAGCCGATAGGAGAAGAAGTAAGCATTCAATGACTGGGGTATTTGTGACTTCAATTAATAAATCCATGTTGACCTTATTTATTACACAACAAAGCTAGCAAAAAGATAAATGTCATGCAAATAATATTGACAACATTTTTAAATATATTTTTATCTTGTAAAATAAATCTCTGAATTGAAATACCTCTTCGTTTCTTAAATCTTTAACACAATTACAGGGATTTGCAGAAAAAATTAAATATTTAAAAGTTGTCTAACCTTAATTTTATCATTTTCAAGGGCGTTTTCAAATAGTTTTAATTTAATCTCATATTTCAAATCTTCAATTTTTATGATTTGCTGAATGTTGAAATTTCCAGGAGCGGTACTTCTATCATAGGTTCTTTCGATCGAACCATCTTCAAACAAGCGATAATCATCATCTAGCCCACTCTTATTTTGGAGATAACTAGAAAGAATTTTTTTTCCCATCAAATTTCCTTTTTAAAATTAATTTTACTTGACATATTTTTTCTTCTACGCACTTTTAGATTAATTAGTTACGTGTTACTTATTTGCTTAGAAATCCAAGTTTCTCGATATTAATAATCCATTCTCCACTACAGTCACCTCAAACTCCTTACAAATCCGCTTCTCTTGATAATACTCTGAGATATCATACCTTCCTCCTGTCTTCTGCCAGATATCCAACCCTCTTCCTAGGATGATTTTCCATCCATTGTCAAGTTCTATACTTCTATCGTGCTGAATGTCGCTGAATTCATAGGATAGATCTATACCTATTGGGGCTAGACTTTCTATTAATTCATTGAAAGCACCTTTGGCATTTTCAATATAATCCTCGTTGTTATTTGTTACCAAATGGATCCTAACTTCTTGATCTTCTTGTTTCAGTTCCGCTATCAATCTGCAAAACTCTATGAAGTTCCTCATTTGGTAGGGTAGTCTAATGTAAGGATCTTTGATAATGACATTTGTTGCACCCACCAAATAGTCCCCAAATAGACCTTTGTAGCTAACATTGGTCTGATTGTCCCTTATTGTTCGGTGCAGTCCCGCCAAGGTCTTCTTAATAGGGTCTACAGGAATGTTTGCATCAGGCAAAGACTCTTGTTTGATTTCAGTCTGCTTTTCGATCCCTAATTTAGGGTCTCCGTATTCCAGTACCTCCAAAGTTTCAATCTTATGGACTTTCCCATCATTTGAGGTGTATTCAAAATTGACCACTTCATCATTGAAGGTTTCATCCATCTTTCGAAGTTGATCTTTCACCCTTTTTCTTCCTTCCACCGCAAAATCCAAGAGTTCTTTGATTTGAACAGGATCCATGATCCCATTGGGGTAAATCACTTTAACCAATCCTGAGAAAGTCTTCTCAATAGCGGTTTTATCTCTTGTAGTGATAGTAGAAGAAAGTTCATAGTATGATTTGTAGTCCTGAGAATGATCCTCCTTTCGAAGTTGTTTTAATATTTCGGCTAAGTAGTCAACAATAAACCCATAGTCAGAGGTGAACATTTCATTCCTCAATTTCTTGACCTCCCAACCAGGTAAATAACAATGAACTCTATCTAAAAAAGCAGTATCATAATAATCCTTTGGAAGTGCATCGAACAAATCAGTATGGGTCAACATGTGTGGAACAGAATGGTCAGTGTTTCCTACAAATACCATAGACGCCTCTGCTTGATAGACATTGGTTCCTCTGGAGAAGGATTTGTTGGCCATGTAGTTTTTCATGATATCCACCAATCCTCTGTCCGCCTTTTTGGTCTTACCTGCGAACTCATCATAGGCTACCACATCCCAATATCCCACCAATCCAATCTCTCCATTGGAGTTGTTGACGAATAGTTTTGCCTTGGATACTTCACCACCGGATATCAGGATACCATGGGGTGATAATTCAGAAAAGACATGTGATTTTCCTGTTCCTTTGGGGCCTAGTTCTATCAGGTTGTAGTTGTTTTCTGCAAATGGAACCAGTCTGGTCAGTGCCATCAATTTTGACCTGAACGTAAATTCATCAGGATTCAGCCCAATAGATTGCATCAACAAATCAACCCATTCATCTTTAGTAAATTGACTTCTCAATACTTTGTATTCCTCCAAATCCGCTTTGGATACCTGAATCAATTTGATAGTTTCAATAACCCACGGTAGGGTGTTTCTTTCATCTGAAGGAACATATTCAATGGTAATCAATGACCAAACACCCTCAGATAACAACTTTGGATATTGTTTAACCAATTCATCTCTGACAGGAACTTTATTTAATCCCAAATTGGCGAAACTAGCTTCAAATCTATCTTCCTTGTCGTTTAGCTTAACTGACAGTTTATCAATAATTCTGTGTGAGCCTTTCTCTCTAATTACGGATTTGATAACTTGAGCTTCATCTCTATGAACAAAGTGTTTGGAAATGATTTGTTTGGTCGTTTCTATACCTTGTTGAATGGTCTCTTCATCATCAGTAGCACAATATTGTCCAAGAAGGTATTCCAATACGAAAGTAGGTACACTGGCATTTCCTTTAACCTGACTGGTTAAGTCTTTGCGGACTACTTTACCTCCAAAGTGTCTATTAATCAAAACATCTAGCTCTTTCATACTTTATTCATTTTAAAAAAAGTCATCAAAATCATTATCCATTCCTATTTTTAAAGTGTATGGGAATTTGGAAATGATATTCCATTTGTTTGTCCCTTCTACCTTTTCTTCAATCACCAAGAAAGTGCTAGAACTAGTTTTTTGACTGGTTGAAATTGTAAATTTCTTAACTACCTCTCGTTCTTCTGCTCGCTTGGACTCGGAATCGAATGTGTAGGTAACTACATCACTGATAACTTTCTTATTGGCTTCACCACCTTCGAATATGGCAAAATAGGATTTAATACTTCTCGCAAGGACGGTATCTGATACAGGTTGTTCTTGGTAGAATTTAATGGTATGGATATTCGTGGTAATTCGATTATTCGCTTTATTAATTACATCAATGTCAACCTTTGAAATGGTGTCAATTCGTTTCTTTGCCACAAATAATACTGGCACAACTACCTCTTGCAGTGTGGCTCCTCCATGTACAAATCTACTTCCACTTCCTTGCTTTCTAAGTCTAGAAATTCCTTTTGGAATCAAGACATCAACATCTGACTTGATACTTAATGACTCAGCCGAAAATTTCGACACATTATTATTGAAGGTAAGGTTTCTACCAAGTACAAATCTCCGGTTATCTCTAATGACATCACCTTGTACGTTGGCATCAGCAAAGTCACTTTCTTCCAATACTTCATTTTGATAGATAAATCCATGGTCAGAAGTAATCACCACATGGTTGCCATTCATGTTTGTAATCTTTTTCACCAACTCTACCAAGAAGTTAATTTCATCTCTAGAGGCTTCAATTACCTTGTCCTCTTGGGTCTTGTCATCACCAAGTTTGTCAATTCTATTGTGATAAACATAGACCAAGTCATGTTCCTGAACCAACAATTTAGATTCTTCACCTCTTGAAGCCATCTTCATTAAGTCCTCTGCCAGTATAGTTGTTGCCCTTACCTTGGAATGTTCTTCCAGGACTTTTTTCCGAGGTTGACTTCCTCTAGTGCTTTTTCCATCGATTAGGATTTCATCGCCTTCTCCAAAACTCAATGTTTTGTGTGGTAAAAGTGAAGCCATTCCTAATTGAGTATAAGAAGGTAATCCTGTTACTTGATATCCCAATTTAGAGGAAAATCTACTTTGGGATTGAAATAATTCATGAAGTGAACTTCCACATTCATATCGTAAGGCGTCAGATATAACCACAAAAACCTTAATCTTTTTCTCCAAATAAGGTGCTTGCACATCTCTCTTGAAGAACATCTTTTGAGAATTCACCCCAAAATACCAATCCTTTTGCTTATCAATAACTTCCTGCCATTTCTCACTTAATTTCAATAACCAAGTATTTGAATACATCTTATGTATTCTCTGATATAGTGCATTGAGGGCATTATTCTGATTGGTCTCTCGATAATTTTGAAGGAATAGGCGGTAGTTTTGATCCATTTGATACCACTTTTCAGTGTATAGTCTAAAGCCGTCATCATAGTCCTTGATTGTAATATCAAGGTTTCTTTTGATTTGTTCCACCAACTGAGCACCATAGTATAAAGTATCATAAAATGGACGGTATCTTGGGTACCAAAATTTGGATTCCCTAATTTTAATATAACTCTCAATTTTATCCAATGACAAAGTCTCACTGCGTATATGCTGAGCTAATTCTTTTATCGTTTTACGATCTATCTCCTCAAATACATCCTCATGAATCAGATCTTCTACTGGAAACTTATTGAGTAAATTATTGATATTTAAATCCCCCTGAACACGCTCAGAAAGTAACTTAAAAGAATCTTCAAACGACCTGGTATCTTTCCATGTGGAAAGTAAGACTTTAGCCGAATTATTCACTTGAGCTTTTGCTGCTAGTGGGTGAAAACTCTTTTGAAATGACTCCAAAAGGAAGTCATAAATGGAAGGACTAGCAGATTTGTAATTGAAATGGTTCTCAATCATAGACCAAAACGGATCCTTCAGACCAAACCTATCCAATTCTTTGTTATTGGTCTCCTCCTTGCCATTCAAAAATCCTTGGGTATACGCTTTTACCATTCCCTCTATAGAGAGTCCTTCGTCTCCTAGAACCAATTGTAGCATCTTCAAAGTCAACTCAGATTCAGTTTCTTTGCCCTCAATCAATTGTTTAAGCTTATTGACCCGATCTTTACTTTTGAAAAATTCTATATGTCTCTGTACCCAATTCCGATATGAAAAAGCAAGATCCAATTCTTGAAGGATCATGGCTTCTTGATCAGTATGGAATACTTGGTGACTCAATTCTATATCCAACAGCCAATTGTCTTCATTTCTCGGCTTAGGAAATGGAGCAAAAAGTAAGAATTTTTGGTTCGGTTTTAAGATCAAAAGTTCATGTTTCAGAAAGAACTCATTGTTATTCACCTTCCGCTTCTCTATATCGGGAAGTGAGAGGGAATCAAAATCTTCCTGAAAATCCTTCTCTCCATCGTACCAAATAATGATTCGATGCTTAGAAAATAACCTGTTTAAACTTTCTTCAATTTTATTCATATCTTAATTTTTCAAGAAACTACCAATCAATATCCTTGGTCTTGCTCTTTTGAGCATTTTCCTTAGACAAATGAATGGCTTGCTTTACCTTCATTGGTAAGATTAATCCACTGAATAATTTTAAATTAACATCAATTTCTGATTGAATAATGTATTCGCCTAATTGAGTAGAAATATTAGGTGAAATAAATTTCTCATTAAATACTTCCTTGACTTTGGTCTGAACCGCCCACTGGTCAGATTCATAGGCTATGTACCATAATTGCTTAAAGCAAATTAATCTAACCTCATCGTCATCAACTATTTTAATAATATTAATTAAAAATGAACCAAAATCATCTAACTTTCTAAATGGCCAGCCTGTAGTTTTATAGCAATCATTTAATCTCTCTGAAAATTTCTTGACGAATCCGCTTATAGAAGATTTAACTTCAGAATAATATCCAATCAGTTTGTCAGTATCACTAAATAACTTTAAGACAGGTTCTATATAATCTTGAAAAACATGTTCTGAATAGTTTCCTTGAATCAAAATCTCATGTATTTCTAACCAAGAATAATCATCCTTTAACTCAAGAATTTCAGATAAAGTCAAATTTTCAATTGATAGCTTGGAATTAAGCTTAAATTCTTTGAGAGCAGAAAAGTGATCCTCAAAAGAGTCAATGTCTTCATGTCTATCTTCAGGAAGCTCATTGGTTGCTTTTTCAACTAAACTTAATAGGTCAAAAGGTTTGAATTTCTCAGGATCTTTCCCTGTAAATATGAAATAAATTACCTTCCCTAAAGAATATATATCACTTCGAAAGGTGGCGTCTTTAAGTTTCTCTTTTTGCTCTGGAGAAATATATAAATATTGTCCATAGCCATTTACATGCGAAGCACTGTAATGGGAAAGAGATTCTGAGTCCTTACCAAGTCCAAAATCAGAAATTTTAACAACAATTTTTCCATTATTCTTAAAAATAAGAACATTACTTGGAGAAAGATCTCTATGTATGATACCTTTCTTATGTGCAAATTTAATTGCATTTATAACTTGTTTTGCTAATTCATATCTCTCTTCATCACCTAAACTACCATTATATTTTTTTACGTAATTGAATAAGTTAAATTCAGCTAAGGGCATTAAGTACCATAAACTTTCTTTGTCCTCATTATGACCTTCATCTAAAAGTTCAATAATATTTTCACATCCCTGTAATTTCTTTAACAAATGTATCTCTCTATTAAACCTGTATCTATAATCTTGATTATGGTAATGCTCTTTTTTTAACTCTTTAAATGCATATTTTTCTTTTAAATCTTCATTAATTATTGACTTTACATTGCAGAAATAACCGTGACCCACTTTGCCTAAAACCTTCATATAAATTATCTTATATTTGAACTATCTATCCAATTAAACTTTTTTACCTTATCCTTCGCTTTCTTATCATTAAGTCCAAGGACTAAGGTTACTGCCTTGCCAAACTTATTGTAATTCACCAATACCCCATCATCCAAGTCAATGGAGATACGTTCTGTAGCCAGAGGATATAAGATATCAGTTTCATACTGACGGCAGTCGGCTATCATTTCATCCACTTTATTGATGTCTTTTCTGGCCTTGTTTTGTTCTACAGGAGTACCAGTTACTTCAATGTGTAGGAGGTTTTTACGGTGGGCTTGAAGTTTTTCTATAAACTCTCTGAGGTAATTGTTCAATATCCGGTTCAGCGTATCAGGTGTATATCGATGCATGTAAATCAATACATTAAAATGTCCCTTAGGAGAAGAAAAGGACCAATAGATAGGTCTTTTCTTATACCTCTTTACATGGTCTTTATAGAAGTCCTTGACAAAATACTTACGGATATCTTTTCCCAAACATTCTTCCACAAAGGACAGATTTTTCCTAAAGTTTTTTTCTCCAAAACTAGACTTTAAAAATTCATGGAATCGCGAAACGATATCATCCTCAAACCATGTATCATCCAATACAGGTAATACATTGTCTTCATCAGGTAGAAATGAAACTTCATTTTCTGATTTTTCAACTTTTTTGAAATAGTCACCAATTGTCTCTCTTTGATTAGCTAAAATCAAACCATCCTTGTCAAGGGAATATCGACCAAACATACAACCAACTGAATAGGATAGAAATTGAGCAAATACTTCATCTGAATGAAAGACAAGGTTTTCCTGAACGATACTTGTTTCTTCTTTAAGCAGAGTGATTTCCTTTAATGGGACTCTTGGATCAAGTTCATCTTCCAAACCATAGATTTTAAGAAATTGACTATTGAGTTCCTCTTCGTTTTTATGAAGCTGGTAAAATTTATTTTTCCAATATTCTTGATACTGTTCGAAAGTTTCCTCTAATGTAAAGGCTTTAGTTCTTAATAATTCATTTCTACTAAAATCCCAAGATGTTTCATTTTTATTCCACTCTTCTTTTGAAATTACAATTGACTTTGTAGCAATAGGTTCCACCAACCTGTTTATTTCTTCTGAAAATTTTATAGGTAATTGTTTTAAGTCTCCTACTTGAAAATTCAAAGTTGGGCTAAATACCTTTAATATTTCTACTGTTAGATTACTATTCAAAAATGCAATTAAGAAATTAATATACTTATCATTAGGAAATGCCATGGATCCTCCCACATCAAAAATACAATTGTAATCTACTCTCCTACAGCTAAATCCAAAGCTAGATATTAATCCCCAAGTAATTCCGGTCTTAAAATATAATTTTTCAGACCTAGGAATATTTGGATTTTTTCCTATTAATGCTGATTTAATTTCTTCTCCATCATTTTGCCAATTAACAACATCATTATAATTTCCATACCATCTTCTAAATCCACCGCCCTTTATATAGGGGAACCATTTATACCCACTTTCTTTTGCAATATTAGCATTCTGACTATCAAATTTAATTTTATCAAATTCTACTTCATTCCAACTTTTTACAAAACGTGTATTGTTTGTTGTTCCAAGGCCTTGTCTTGGAACACCTAAATCTTCAAAAACAATATCTGTTTCAAAGTTTTTGATAAAATTATCACTCAACCAATACCCAAGCGGACTTCCTGGGATCTTTTCAAAGTCTTTTTGGTCAGAATAGAAAATCCATCCGCATGCAGGATTTTTTATGGCTTCAATCGTTTTATCTTTTTTAAGATCTGATCGATCATAATCCAGCAACCTTATATAAGATCCTTTGGAATTTGATTGGGTTTTCCAAAAACTAAATCCTGAATTTTGAACAACTTCTCCTCCAATCTCGGGAAATGTCCTTGGTCCCAAGTGAAGCAGAGTATCAAATGAGATGGATTTAATTAGATCTTTCCTTAATTCTTCATAGCTACTCAGGAACATCCAAGAATGTTGGTTAATCATCCCTAAAAAACCTTTAGGAATAAGTGAATTCAATCCTGCCTCCATAAAACAGGCCATCAAATCTGCCTTACCTCTTGGGAAGTTGGTTTTGACAAATTCCGAAAGTTCCTTGTTCATATTACCTCCGCCCATGTAAGGAGGATTATCCACTACACAATGGTATTTCATATTAAGTAGAAATAATTGGTTCAAGGTCTGAATCAAATTTTCAATCTTCGGTCTAGAGAATATATCAGCCCCATGAACTTTGGATTGAAGAGAATTTCTGGTTTTCTCTAAGCTTTTGATATCGGTATGGGGTTGAATCAAGGACCCAAAATTAGTAGCCTGTTTCATTGTTTTGAGGTCATGAAACAAAATATCAGAAATGGCTATCCCTAAATCTTTGAAAAGTGGTTTGATTTCTTCTTCGGCAATTTTGAGGTCTTGGAAACACAGGATATTGGGTTTAACTTCTTTTTTGAAGAACCTTCTATGATAAGACCTTGCCTTCATCATAAGAGCAAATCCTGCCAATTGAGCCGCTCTTTCATCGATTTCAAACCCGAATAGGTTCTTCTCAATTATCAGTTGCGGAATCTCACTGCTAGTATATCCTTCCTCCTCATAAATCTTGGAAAAGAGTTCAAACCCATACACCAAGATATGACCACTCCCAGAAGCTTGGTCTAGGAGAGTAATTTCTTCTACGGAACCCACCTTAAGATAATCATCTGATTGTGAGGAAGGACTCTCTATGTAATAGGGCATAAAGTCCCTCAATTTGGAATTTGGTCTGTTCTGTAACCACAATTTACCAAGGGTATTCTGCACCATATATTCAACTATCCACCTTGGTGTGAAAAGTTGAGTGGCAGCTGGGATATCTTCTTTTTTGACCTTTTCTCCCGAGGCAAAAACTTCGTCTTTCTTCTCAGAAATATAAAACTGGTACAACCATCCAATTATCTCCACCTCTTGACAATCTTCATCAGACATTCCATTGAGGATATCCTTGATGATACTAAAGGAGGAGGTAAGGTCATCAGGCAAAAGCAATTCGGTGTAATCGTTTATCCTTTCGAATAAGAATGGAAATACAGTACTGATTTGATTACATGAAGCCACTAATAAGATCCTGTAAGCATCATTGTCTGGATTAACAGAAGCTACCCTGCCATCCAAAATATCCATTACTTCCTCTTTGCGGATAGGAAGTTCTTCAGGAATATGACCAGCATGAGATTCATCCAGAATCTGAGGACTTATACCGGATACAGGTGTAAGGACATTGATCCCCATAGGCTGGAAACTGTTAGCATCCATAAACCTGAGAGCCACCAATCTATTAAACCAAGTATAGGCCACCTTATCTACTACTGTATCTCGTCCAGTGGCTTCTATTTCATCATTTAATCTTTTGAGTGTTTCAGCCTTAGTTCTTAAAGTTGATGAATCATGTGATAAGACATAATCCAATTTGGAAGATACCTGTTCTAAAAGTTTTCTTCTCGCATCCTGAGCGAATCTCTTGAGGTTATTGGTGTTCATTGGGATTTAGTATAAAAATTAAATTTTAAATTTTACTGCCTATTATTTGTAAATAACTTCTCTATAAATTGCAATTGGACTTATAGCGAATTTTGGGTATGTTGGAACAAAAAAGAATTTTTCAAATTCTTCAAATGATTTAAAAACGTTTCTTAATGCTTTATCAAATGATTTTACTTCATCAAGTTCTTTATCATCAAAAGCCAGATATTCGTCACTCAAATCAACTCTATTTTCTTCTTTCCTTGGACAAGAAGTTATAATTCCGAAAACAGATAATTTTATATTTGGTCTAGTACCATATGTATAAATAATGTTTTCTAAACTACTATCGACAAGATACTTCTCTTTGAGACTTGCAAGAATTTGAAAATCATTAAAATCATCAAACGGAATTTGTCTGAAATTTAATCTATTGGGAGAAAAGGTATCCATAAACATCTTAATCCTTTCAATAAAAACTTCATCAAGCGTACCAATTTCAGTATGGCTCTTCAATAATTCGTCAAATTTTTTTTCATAGGCTTTAAGTTTTCCAAATTCTTTGTTTTTAACATTTCTATCTCCCATTAACTGTATATTCTTTCTTTCGTCACTTATTTGTTCTTGAATTTTTTTTATTTCAGGATTATCCAGTAACCCTGATGAATAAACCATTCTTTGAATTTCATTAAAGTTTGAAAAAATGTTTTTGAATCTCTCGAAATCCTCAAATTGAGACCAACCATTCGATTTTATAAAACTGAATGATGGTAATTTTTCAATAAAATCATTAAAACTCCCTTTAGCAGACATAAAATATTCATTTATATCTATTAAAAGTTTTTTCTCTTGAAGCTCTTTTTCAATCTGATTTAACAACTCGTGATAAAGATCGATTTTTTCAACTTTTATATTTTTTTCTTTATCTCTTCCTTCAATCCCTCCCTTTAAAAAAAGGTTAAACCCTACATTAGATTTCAATTCTCCCTCATTTTCAATAGCTCTTGAAATCTCACTGACTAATCCGCCATTAAGCTGACTAATCAGAGAACGTGCCTTCTCAAAATCAAAATAAATAAGGTCTTTTATAGATCCCATAACCAACTGTTAATTTAAAACTCAATTCAAAGTAATCTTTCTATTTAAATGAATTTCATCCATCATCGCTTTTTTAAGAGAATTGATGTAATCTTCTACATCCTCAGCTGACTTCAATTGACCTTTGGTAGTTCTTATCTTTTTCTCTACCTCTTTTATATTGATAAAATGATCTACAGGGGCGGTTTCTTGTTCCCCAGTTGCAGGTGGATTAGATTCAGCTAAAAAATTGCCTATTTTATTCAGTTGTTCCGTGTAGAGATCACTTAATCTTTCTCTATCTACTTTGAGGTTGGCGATATAATTTTGACTTTTCGCTCTCGAAACAATCTCTCTAAAAGGAGCCAATATTTCTTCTTGTTGTTGAAGTTTAAGCTCCGCAAAATCCTCTTGTACTTGAATTTGGGTTATTCTTTCATTTGCAAAAGCAGTTGTAAAATCTTTCTCTTCCTTGATTTTATTAATCAATCTAGCCTCTAGGGCATCCATAGACTCCTTAGCTTTCTTGATTAAATCTCCTTTGTAGGGAGCTTTTTCTTCCCTTAGTTCAGATAGAAAACCTCGTTCTTGATGATCTATATAATCGAAGTTTGCCTGATTACCCTGTAGAAATTGAAGTAGTCTATCAAAGATCTTTTTCTGCTCTCCATTCCAAAATTGACGTATTGGATCCAGAAAATGCTCTTTATCATCAAGCAAATCATCTTCAAAGTCACTTGACTTGGTTAGTAAATCAGCATAGTCCATATTCCCCAACTTTCTGAGTAATATGGCCAGATTACCCATTGATGATAAGAATGGATATTGATTAGCTTGAGACAAGTATCCTCTGATTTCTGACTCAAGTGATTTTGCTTTTTCCTTAAAAAGTCTAGCCACATCCTTGGCTTCTGTAGCGACATTGGTTTCATCAAACATCTCTACATGGATATCCTTAAGACGTTTTATCTGAACACCACTGAATTCAATCTGAGGTTCAAGAAGCGTATTACTCCAAAGTCTATTGTTGTTGAGTGTTTCTAGAAAATCACTCTCTTCTAGTGAATTAGAATCCTGTTTGGCTTCTAACTTTCCTCTCTTGAATAATTGAGCCACAATACACCAAACCGCCATTTGTGTCCAACCATAAGGCCTCTTTGAGAAGTGTTCTCTCAAGTCAGTTAAAGTGGTTCTATCGTGTTGTAATTTTCTCCTTTCGATGAAGTTGGATATTTCCTTTTCAGGTGCAGATAATGTTGCTTCATTTCCATCAAACAAACCGTATTGACCACTTCTCATGATCAGACGTAGTTGACTTTCATCCAAATTGGCAGAACCCAGTAACTCCAATTTAGAATAGGCAACTTTTATCATATCCTGAGCTACCTCCAAAACTTTATACCTTCCATCAGAACTCGTTCCGACTGCATGTTCCTTACCTGCTAAGAAGAATGTCGCTTTGGCCAGTAATCCATTCAAGTTGTTCTCAAGTAGCCTTTTCCTTTCACTATTCTGTTGCCCTTTCTCTGCCAATATTCTGATAATGTTATCATCATTGGACAGGGATCTATTCTGCATGATGTATTTGTCTGTCTTTAGAGACATCCTGATTTCAATAATCAAACGCTTGTCCTCAGGGAGTTTCACCACCATCAATCCAGGGTCTGCAAGAGTGGAACTTGACAGCTGACTGTAATCATTGTAATTACTGGCATTAGGAGTGATGATTTCAATCTTCAATTCCTTATCCCTTCCAAACGAGTCACCATCAATCTTTCTGGCAAATTCAAACTCCTGCTTATTGGCGGTATATTTTATTTTAGAGTCTTTAATAATCCCATCAAAAATCAAATCCCCCAGCAATTCAGATACTTTTATTTCATCAATTTGAGTGTTCTTAATTTCCTCTTCTATATCCTTTTCTGTATCAGTTAAGAACTCATACTCTTCTCCTTTTCTTTGGATATAGGTCTGCTGCTCAAGAAGGTTAAGTGCTTTTTCTATTTCTTCGTGATGCTTGGCAGGATTGACCTCCATCGAGTCAAGAAGTAGTACACTGACATTTCTTGAAGTCGTCTTGAAATTATCATAATACTTCACCAAGAATAAAACTTTCAGAACTTTGAGAGCAAATGGATAATCACTGAGTTGATTCTCTGCAACAATGATCGCATTTTGTGCTTCTGTTCTCAAAGTAGCACGAATCCCCTCAAACATCTTATCGAATGAAACTATCCCATCTAGACCTTGAAAAGAGGTGTTTTTCAAAACCTCTTGGAATACACCTAACATAGATCTCTCACCTACTGACTGATGCTTCCCTTGGAAGGCATTATGTCTTGAAAGTGCTTTGATACATTGTTGGAATAGATCAAACTGATAGGGTATGAAAGGGTATTTATTGACAAAGTCATTCTCGTCTCTATATCCTTTGAATTGCATTCCAGTTTCGGAAAAAGAGAGTAAAGTTTTTAGATTTTCACCTTCTTTTCTAAAAAGTTGTACAAGAGTCTCAGTACCTGAATCATCTTTTTCAAGTAGTCTTTTTTCGATTACTTCATCTACGTTTGCAGAAGTAAGTGGCATTCTAACCCGAAATCGCCCTTGAATTTTTGAGAAGTCATCGGATTGTATCCCACTGTCATCACCTACTAAATTTTCCAAATCTTCCTGAGAAGTCACAACTACCCACGCATTCCCATTACACTTGGTATTGAGAGATTCTGCAATAGTCTGAAGGTTCAACATCAATTTAGTATTCTCAGCGATGTACTGACCTACTTCATCAACAAAGAAGTTCAACCTGAAATTTGGCCCTTTATCTTTGATATAAGCATTCACTTTCAAAGCAAAATCTTCAATTGAAAACACTTGAGTTTCTCTGTACTCTTTCAGAAGTGTTTCGAATTTAGATTCTGGTTCAGAAAAAATTATTCCACATGAATTGGCAACCGCATCATTGACTCTTCTAGATGGATAGTCCATTCTACCCTCTTTCCAAGGTTTACCATAAGCTGATTCAAATTTTTCTTTGAAAAGCTCATATTTTCCTTCCTTATCCAAATACATTTCAAAGTTGGCGATGAAGGGTCTGAAACCATAATAACCTAAATGGTCATAGAAAACCTTATAAAAAACTTGAAGAATAGCATTGGATTCGGTTTTATTTGTAATCTGAGCTTGTTGATCAATATTGAAAAGAATACTTTCCGATTTATACTTCTTTGTACTACTCAAGATATCACCCTTGAGTTTAGGTTCATCAGAAATTTTGCTGGCAAATAATTCCCCTAAGTGATCTCCATTTAAGGATTTGTTTTCCAATACATAGCTCAATATTTTAAGTAAATGGGATTTACCTGAACCAAAGAAACCTGAAATCCAAACCCCGTTGATGTTGTCGGAATCATTGTAAGACTCAAAAAAATCCGCTAGTTTTTTGGCTACCTCCCTAGTTACTACATATTCATCTACCTCTTGATATACATGGTCAGTATCATCTGCCTTAATAACAGTCTCGATTGGTCTTGAAAAATTTTTTCGAAAAAGGTCTTTAAATGCTGTCATATTTTAAAATTATCAATGTTAAATGCTCTGTAGTAATTGTCATCCATAAGTTGCCCAAATAGATTCAATGATTTGCCATTGTACACTCCAGGGAAGAACATCAGGGTTGGGATATCATTCATGGCTACCTGAATGTTATTCAGTATATTATGTGACCTGATAAATGGATACACCGATCCAACTCCCTTAATCATGAAGACTTGGGGTTTTTTACTATTTTTAAGTTCAATCATCTTGGGAATAAATCTTTCATGGATATTCAACATGGACTGAAGTGTTTCCTTGAAGTAATCCTTATCACTATCCTCTTCAATGAAAAAGACATCGTCCAGTCCCACATGGTCATCTAGTATTTGAACAGACAATTCAAATAAGTCTACTACCAAAGGTTTTATACCTTTTGCCAGTAGTTTTTTTTGTAAATTTTTGATTTCTATTTCGACCAGGTTGGTAGCACTCACTTCAAAAGGGGCAATCCAAAATGGAATTTCACCACCCAGTGCATCCATTTTCAAAAAACTCTCCGAACTGACTACCTGAAATATGTGAGAGAATTTATGATGTATCTGTTCAGTTTCTGTCATTTGACTTGATTTTGTCCTCTGTATACATAAAGACCTTTAGGTCATTTGGGTTGTTTTTAACAATTAAATTCTCCAACCTTTTTTCCAAAAAAGGAGGAGTGATTTTTCTATCAGTTACCGAATTAATCAACTCCGATTGCTCCAAGACTTTCCATAATACCTGAACCACCTTTTTCCTTGTTGTCTCCGCCAAAGATTCCAGTTCAGGATGATCTATGGATTTCCTACTAATGAAGGAATTGATATCCCTATCGGTTAATTCGTAATCGAATAACATGATTTTGTCCACCATAGATTCCGTTACAAACTCATAGAAAAACCTATAATAGCGAGCAAATCCCAATAAACAAAGTTGTTTTTGTTCAGATGGATTTCCTTCAGCCAATAAGTTCAATTCTTCTTTTGATAATTGGTTCAATCTTCTAATCAACTCCTGAAATTTCCTTTTACTCGTTGCTCCCCTCTGGTCTGGTAAATCCTTTGGTGACAAATCCTCCAAGGTGAGATTTTCATCCTTCAGTTTTTGGGCAAGCGAAATGGTCTCTCTTACTTTTAGAGACAATGCCGTAAAAGAGAATTTATAAATTGATGGATTTTCCAATGATTAATAAACTTAATAAATAATTCGGATAAACTTTCAGTTGATTGGATTATTGACAGTAGTTGGCGGAGTATTATATTCCCGAAATCTGTCTTGCCAGTTCAAATTCCTTATCAAAAGGAATCTGAAGGTCCGGCAATACCTCAGGCATGGCGATAGCCCAGCTGACATAGTAATAGGCAAGGAGATTGTAGCCTGAGAAGGAGGTATTGGGAATTAGATTGAGTTTATATCCTTTTTTCTGTGGATTGATACCAGTTCTACCCAACATAGCGATTTCAAAGGCGATTTCTTTTATCTTCTCCTTGGACATGTTTTTGAAATAATCCAAGGCACCCACCATATACATGGCTACGGCCATATTGATATCCTTTCCTGAATGTTGTTCCTTGAATTTTTTCAATTCCTCTGACTCTTCATCATCCAAACCATCTTGTTGGAATGGGTCATTTTCTATCTCCTCCAGAACATCCTCAGGAGACTTGGATGAAGGACTATTAGTTGACTTATAGGATTTCTCTTCCTCTAGCTTAAAGTATGTATCCAGTTCCAAGTCTTCTCCCCAGTGTTGAATCAGTTCGTATTCCTCTCCAGGTTTCTTATCGTTCCGATATTCATTGAACTCCTCCCAAAAAGCATCAACCTGCTCCAATTCAAAAGGCTTGATAGTGTAGGTTTTTTCCATTTTCAACCCAAACAAGGACTCGAAATGTCTGGCTGAAACCATATTGAAAATTTTACTTTTTGTCAAAATATCAGGAGGTGACAATTCAATGATTTTAGGATCATTGACCGCTTTATGTGCTTCTACATTCAGTTGATATAATGAAATGAATTGAACGTATCTCAGCTCAGGAAAATGGTTAAAAAGATAATCTTCAATGAAAAGATCGATTGGAGTATTGAAGACTTGTCCAAGGATTCCATGAAACAAATCATGGGAATATTTCTCTATGCTAGTCTGTGGAATCCGTCTTTTTTCTAATTTATTTAATGAAGATTGAATAGATTTTTTGAATTGTTCTATTTTACTGTCTTTACCAATAAACAACTTGTTTACCCCTTCTTTACGGGCATCTTCTGCCAGTCTGAGGTGGGTAAGTTCATGTGCAATCAAGTGGTCGGTATTCGGGTACTTTGGATTGGTTTTGACCAAGTGGAAATCCCTTCCATAATTCTCCGCAAACTCTACCTTGGCCGCTGTGGCAATGGTTGAGTCTTCTTCGATTCTAACTTCCTTGCCAGTTAGGTTTTCAATCTCTTGGATATAGTCTACCAATGTTTCTTTTCCCACCTGTTGTTTGACAAGAGATTTGGCTGATTCCAAGGCAAGTTGTAAGGACTTTTGGTATACTGGACTACCAACATGCTCTTCGTTTTTAAAAGTATCGATGGCGAAATCAAAAGCTGTTCTGAATTCTCCTTTTTCGAAATTCACCAAACCCAAACCTAGGGTAATATGGGAAAATTTAGGATTCGCCTTGTAAGCCTTGGATAGAAATCTTTCTGCTAAGGTCAGTTTACCCAATTGTAGAAATGTTCCTCCAATATTATTCAAGGCCACATAATTATTCGGGTCGGTTTCCATCACCTGGTCAAAATAAGTCATGGCGCTATTTACATCATTATAATACCGGATGTAGATATTTCCCATTAAAATCAACGCCCAAGGGTTTGAAGGATTCCATTTCAAGGCATCTATTATATGATTGATGGCGGTTTCATAATCTCCAGACTCCTCGTACGCCTGAGCTAGATTTCTATGAACTTCTGAGTCAGTTGGGTTCTCTTCTATCAGTTTGATGAAAATAGGAATAGCTTCTTGATATCTTTTTTTGGTGCAGAAATCAGTCGCCTTATAAAAATCATTCGATTTGGTATCCTTCAAATCATCTGTAAACTCCACATGAATTTTATCTCCTTGGATTTCAATATTGACATTAAAGGGCTTGTAAAATTCTTTCAACTTCTGTTTGACGATATCATGATTGGTAGCATCAACTTCAGGAAATAGTTTGCTGAAAAAATCAGATATATGGAATTGGATGGACATGTACTTCTTTAAATTTTGGAATATTCTAAGGGTAAAAGTAGTAAATAATAAGTTAAGCAAAAATTGAGTAAACTTTATTAAAATCATTAATATCAACATCAATTTCAGATATTCCCAAAAGATTTCGGGAGAGGGGGGTGAGCGCAACTGGGGGGTGTGGGTTCCCCTCGGCATAAGCTGGACTACGTCCACATAAGTTGAGGGGACTCTATTTTTAAGTTATTTCCACTTCCTCTGATTATAAGAAACAAAAACATTACAAGAGTTCTCTTGCCTTATCGTATTCACGTGTTTTAATGTAATATTGATATAAAGACATTTTATCAGTTTCTTGCTCTGAAGCAAAAGCATCTTTTTGTGAATTATCATTTTCATTAATTTTAATATTTGCAATAGTATTAGCATTCTTTAAATTATTGCTATTACATTCTATATTTAATTCATTTTCTGTATTATTAGTTGTATTAGTAATTCTATTAATATTTGTATTTATTTTATTTGAATTAGTAGTTGTATTAATTGGCTTCCCCTCGGAAATACCCCCTATCTCTTCAAGAACTACCCCCCTATCCAATGAAGAACTACCTCCAATTCGTTGAGGAACAACCTCCCTATCTTTCAGTGAACTACCCTTTTTCTTTGTGGAACTGGTAGTCGTCTTCTGAGATACTACATGCCCTTTAGTGATTATCCTTCCAAGACATTGGTTGTTTTTGTAGATGTTGTCAGTGTTGATATATCCCAATATTTGAAGGGATGATATTCGTTTAGATACAGAAGACTTGGTCAGCCCCAACAATTCTGCAAAGTACTGATTGGACGCAAAACAACCCTCTGGTAATTCTGTGAGTGAGAGTATTTCTGCTAGTAAGATTTTGTTTGTTGGGTCCAGATTATTGTTCCCAAGGATTTCAAGCGGAATCCAAATTCCTTTTCTCTTAGAATTTTGTTTCATGATAAATATGATTTTAAGTTAACCAAAGTGAACCCCATCCTTTGGTGATTTTTCAGATTTCGGGGTTTAAATAATATATCAAAAAAAAGTCGTAAAAAGAAATTTATACAGAATTTAATTTCATGTAATGATTTTTAACAATATAACATTTTTATTTTTATACAATATGACTTTTTGGAATACATCAGATATTTATTAAATATGAAGAAGCACATGAAAGAAATTCCTTTGAGAATAAGAATCACTACTCGACAAGAAAAAATGATTCATGATTACATAAAAAAGGAGAATACCACCAAATCGGACCTAGTGCGAAAATCAATAAACTATTACATTACTAAAAAAGTAAATAATGGAAGAGACAAATAGAGATACTTATTACCTAGACATTAAGGATTATGGAGATAAGGCAGAACCTATCAATAATATAGAGCGAAAGATCGGACTTAAGATACTAGATGACCTTTACATAGATCCAGAAGAGGATAATGAAGTTATTATTCACTGTACAACCAATGAATTTCTTGGCTTTCTCGCTAGAATAATAACAGAGTCACGAAGGGTGTAAATATTGTCTAACCTATGCAGCAAGGTTTCATAAATGGCTAGATATTAGCCAAAAATGAAATCATGGATATAGAAAGATACCAGTATATTTTCGGACAAAACTTTAAAAATGAAAGAAGTCTAGAATGGATTATATATCAATACTTGTACTACAACAACATAGTTGGTAAAGAGGATAAAAGTTTTTATGCTCGACTTGGTCAAGAATCGACTAAAGCGAGATTAAATTCGGTAATTGATTTTTACCACAACCTAATGAATGAAATCAATGGAAATTCTCTTCAGGATTTCTACTCCCGGAAATATTTAATTGAAAATCAACTGGCAATCCTTAGGAATTCTATTAATGAAGAACCACTTCCAATGATTCATTTTGGTAATTTGTTACTACAAAGAAAGGAAGTTGAGGATTTAATTTGTATTAAAATGAAACATGATGTATTACCTGAAATTGAAGTCTATGCCAATCTGAATATTAAACAATTATTTGAATTTTTGTCGTAATATTTTGTTGATTTTTTGACATTTTTTGTCGTACCGAACATGATACAAATGAAAACTCTCAATATTGTCAAATCCATCAAAGAAAACACCTCTGAGGGTGTTTTTCTAGTGAAAGTGTATTCCATAATTCTTTCTAAGGGATTGTCACTTGGCTGAAATAGTCTTTGATTTTTTCAATTGGTTTAAAAACATCACCCAAACCAATCCTCTTGCCTCGATTTCGTTTGAAAACCACCTGTCAGGGGTAACTATATCATGTGGGTCTTTATTTCGAAGTACCTCTAAGACATGTTGATATTCTTCCCGTATGACATCCGAGAGTTCATCTAGGTAATAATTATAGTTTGCGATGAATTTAATAGAATCCATTTGTTATTAATTTAACAATTGATGTTTGGTGGCTAGTTTTTTCACTTTGATTACTGTTCGGGTTGATGAGCTGGTGAGTTTTGATATTTCTCGAATTGTCATACCTCTGCTTAGATATTTTAAAATCGAAGCACTCCCTTCTTTTTGTAAAAAGTCCTTTTCAGTCTCATTTGTACCTGTAGGCCTTCCTAGTACTCCTCCTTTTTGAACATAAATCATCCTTCCTGTTTTTGTCCTCTCTTTAATATTCTCCAATTCAAGTTCATATAAACTTGACATCACTGCCGAAATCATCTTCCAAATTGGATTCTTTTTTCCCTGAGGTCTTGATTGGATTCCTAGGTTTCTGACCACTACATTAACCTCATGTTTTTCTAACCACTCCAAAGTTTGGATCGCATTTCCCATACTTCTTCCAAGTCTTGAAAGCTCCTCTATTACCAAAATTTTTAGTTTTCCAGATTCAACAAGTGATATTAGTTCTTTGGCTTTTGGACGTTCTTCGAACTTCACTGTTCCTGATACCCTGTCCATCAAAGTTAAGTCGTACTGGTCGGTGTCTGCTTGAAAGCGGTCACCTGTTTGATTTAAGGTCGAAACCCGATTATACTTTACCTTCATTTTGTTTTAATTAAAATGTAAGAATAAAAATACAGCCAAATCCTCAATCTGCCTCCTGTTTCAGTATCTAATTAGCTTAAAATCAGCGTTTATTTATATATTGATATAAATGAAAACATGATAACAAATCAAAAGTGAAAATTGCTACACCAGCATGCTGAATTGCGCTAAAAAATGCTCCGGGCGCATTCGCTACAATAAATATTACTGGCAAAAGTCATATCCTATTGCCAGTTGAATTCTCACTCGTGGACCTCCCGATGTTGACTGAAGTTAACATTCCTCCCAGCTATTTATTGTTGCCAGTAAGAATATGGTCTGAAGGTCCACCGGTGTGGACCTGAGTCGACATTTTTTCTGACCTACTTTTTTTGAGAGGAGGTGTTCAATTGCCGGTAAGATTTCTCAAGTAAGCGGTCCCCTGGGCTCCTGAAGTCTTGAGGGAGATGTATAAGTATCCCCCCTCCCCTGGGGCAAATCTTGGTGTTCTAGGAGGGGGGACGATGGTGGGGGAAAAATTTTTTGGGAAATTTTTTATGGGAAATAGGGTTCTCAATAATAACCAAGATTTGCAAAAGTAACTTTCAATTTTTATCATTAAATAAAAGAAAGATTAAACCACGAAGAGATTTAGAAAAAGAATTCAGTAGACAATTGGAGGAACAGGTTTTCATTTGTTCCTAGAGGTGTTCATATTTAAAAATAAAAGTTTTTTTAAATTAAAAAACGAGTCAATTCAATTGACTCGTTATAATCCTCGTAAGGAATTATTTTAGTTTAATCTTCTTAATTCTTGAAACGAAATAAATTGCTAGAACCAAGAAAAAAATGTCTAAATTCATGATAATGAATTTAATTTTAAACCGGATTGCTAATTTTTATCAGCTAACCGCCTATTGAAAAAACATCTTTCCAATAGGTTAATTTTTTAATCCTCTTTCAAAGGATTGTTCTTTGAAAAAAGACGATTTAACATGGTATTTATATTAACATATCTAACACGTTTCAAATTAGTCAAAGGTTACATTAATAAAACATTGGCCGTTGAACAATGATCTATCTGGCTTTACACAATTTATTAACATTTTTGTAGGAAGTCCACTTAAGTCAAAAGGTCTATAAAGCACTAAAAGTGAATAAAAAAAAATCATTTGACCAATAAGAGAAATCTTCTTAAAATCATTTTTTTTTCTTGCCAAGCTCTGTCTTCTTTTATATCAAATTTTTCATCAAACTTTGTCATTTCAATTTCCAGTGCATCATCTATATCCTTTTCAAATTTTGGGATTGGAAAACCTCCAGACCTTAATCTATCGTACTTACCAGTAAGAATAAAATATTTTGAGTATATCCCATCAAGATTTCCATACTCGGTTTGAAGAGCATCTAAGTTATTAAATATTAATTTCTGAGAAATATTTGGATTAATAAGAATTCGATATGCTTTATCTCTTAATAATAAATATTTTGAAGAGCCTTCAAATATTATTGATGTTTCTTCCTCCTTGTAATTTGAGGTAATTAATAATGAAATAAACCCAGAAAGAGCTGCTGAAAAAGCTCCGACAATTTGAAGTATTTCATTACCGAGAAATTTAATAAGGACTGACGTAATTGCACCTGCAGATAGTAAAGCTAATATACCTGAAGTTACTGCTAATCTTTTTCTTACTTTGGCTTTTGATATTGCATTCTGCAATAGCATTTGTCGTTTTTTTGTACAATTCAATATAAATATTTCGACTGCTAATAATAAATCATGTTTGATTTTTTCCATTTTAATTTAATTAAGTAAAATTTTATGTGTTTCACCAAAATATTTTTTTTCGAACTTGATTACAAAAATTATCTTAATAATATATTTTAACGTTTCTACTTAACATTTTTAACTCACAACTACCTGATTATTAACCTCTAATTTCAGTTTATTTTTTGTTTAAACAAAATCCTGGAATAAGAAAATTAGAGAAATACTTTATTTATTATAAACATTTATAAACACTCAAAAAAAGTAGATATTCCTAGTTCGCTAAGAAGTTATTTTGTTAAGGTGAATTCTTCATTAGTTTAACTTTGCCGAAAAATATAGATTTAACCCTTTAAATATTTTAAAGCTCCCTTTACTAATTGAAGTTGTTTATTGAAAAAGTGAAAGGCTTAAAGGAATAGGTATATATCTTCCAAAGAGTAAAAGAATTAAATATAGATTAATTTACTTTTAAAACTAATAATGTCCAATGGTATTATTAGTTTTAAAAAAATAAAGAATAAGGTTTTTTGGTATTTATTTAGTAATTATTGAATTTTATATGATAACCAAGAAGATTCTAAAACAAAATTAATTTAAATGAAAGTAGAAAGAGTCAATATTGGTATCCCTGAAAAATTAAAATCCAAAATTTCTTGGATAGATAGAGAATATAGGTTGAATATATTGTCTTTTGAACCAGGTGGCACAGACATAGTCGTCGAATTTACAAATGGAGAAGTACGAGGGTATGATTGGGTAAAATATCCTGGGAAATATTTTAAAAGAATCTTTGAGAGAGAATACCTAAGTGGAAAAGAAATTAAAGACGAATTAGCGTTTTTTAAAACAATTGTATATCGAATTTTTGCAAGGAAATTTAAATCAGAGAATTACAATTCAGAACCTTTCACTGAAATATGGAATAGTAAAAATGATAACATTTTACCCTATAATTTACTTGATAGTTTTACTTCGGAAATTTACAACAACTACAAGACAATTTTTTTGAATAACATAGACTTAGCTATTCAATATATTTCGATTCATTATCCTTTTGATTACAGTTATTTAATTGAAAATTGGGAATTACTTGAACATGGATCTGCTCATTACTCAGTATTTATTTCTGATATTGAATCTGTTTTTTACTCAAGCTTTGGATTGTCATATAATAAAAATATTAGATGGAACAGTAAGTTAAGGGCTAAGTATAATTATGGGTTTAGAAACCTATACATCGGCAGGGTGGAAGGGACAGGATTTGATCCAGTAGAATATGATGAACAAGATTATTTAGATATTATTATACCGCTTGATTTTGAGAAAGAAATTCAAATAAGGAACTACACATCATTTCTATATTGGAGTGAGGTAACAACTCGCAATTTGAAGTCAAAAGATTTTTTACAGTTTTCAGAATCAGACAGAGTAAGTGATGAATGTTTTACTAAAAAATATGATTGTCTTCAATTCTCCGAATTTAAAGAAATTTTTGAAAATAATAGATTTACGTTTCTTGTTAATGATAGCATTTGGGAAAACACTCTTAAGAATATTATTGATATAGACTTTTGTAACACTTTACTTGAGGTCAAAAAGGCTAAATGAAGTTTTGACATTATAAGGACTCAGATACTTTCGTTACTTTTAGTTAAAATTAGTTAGGTTGATAAAATATTGCATGTGAAAAGGTCAAAATTAAAGGATACAGAATATCAAATATTAAAATCATTTATAGAACATTTTCTTCCAATTAGAGGGAATGAAAGGAAGAACTCTGGCAATGAAATAGATTACATATCATCAACCCTTGAATTGGTATTTAAAAAGTATTTTGATTTTAATGTTAATGATGTTGATGTTCTTGAAATTTTTGAAGATTTGAACTATAAAATTTTCACTAAAAATGGGAAATGGGACAGCGAGAACAAATTGATAAAACCAACATCTGGACAAAACTTAATCAAACAATCCAAAAAAGCTTACCAGAACTATGATGTAGCATACATTTACATTGATATCGAACCTAAAACTGTTCGTACATTGAAGCTAACAGTAAAAGAATTACCTGAGAATACATCACCATCGAAAGCGAACGATGTCATTGAAATGACCAATAAAATTGACCTTTTCATAAATAACCTGAAAGTAAAATATTAATTTAACTTGCTTTTTTTTATAGGATCTACGTTTGGAGAAATTGTATTTGCAATTAGTTTTAAGTGTAATTTATTTTTAGAAATAGAGAACTCCATTGCAGTAAACTTTGCAGTTGGGGTATTATATCGGATGTATTTACTGCAAATAAAAATTTTAAAACGTTGTTTTTCAATAGATTGAATATATAGTCAAGAACAAGCGTTTCCTAAACGCTAGATCTAGGTTCGATTCCTAGCGCGGCTACTTTTATCTTTATTTAAGACGTTTAAAAGGGATTTTTGTAAAATTGTACAACAAATTTACAAATAAATGTACAACAAAAATAGCTTGTAAAAAGCTATAATTTTTTACTATTAATTAATAACTAAAAATTAGTTTAATTCTTATTCTTATATCAAATAATTAGTTTATGACGTCATTTTCACCAAAAAAATCTAAATATCAATTTTGACATTCAACCATGATTATATCACTATATGTAACCCTAGCTTAACATAAATCAATATCTCTTTTAATTTGACTTTGTTCAATTATTGACATAGAGAAAAATCCATACTGGTGTCATTGCGAATAATCATAAAATTTAATATTCCATATTTAGAACATAACATTTTTATTGGCTTTCAAAATTAAACATTATAACAAAAGCTCTTCGATTGAACTAACCCCTATTTTATTTAAACACTCTTCTTCATGGTTTTCTATATCAATCATTTCAAATGCTTCAGTCCCCTCTTCAAGTTGAACTATTGCAGTATTTCCAAGTACTAATTCTTTTTTATTTTTATAAATAATTGATTCACCTGCTACATAAAGACCTAGTTTATACATAGACTGAGGTTTAATTGCGACATTTAATCCATTTCCTTCCATTCTAAAACTTGGATATAAAATACCATCAATATCAGACCTTCCACACATAATCTCAGAAAAAATTGCTGAAATTTGATATTCTAAATGATTATTTACTTCTTTTGAAAACTCGTATGCCAATGCCTTATGAAAATTCATTACCGCATCTTGATAATCTTTGGGACTTGCAGAAATTGTTTTATTAAAGTCTTCATACACCTCTTTTGTATATGAATTAACTTTATGATACTCACTATTATGAACTATTGTAATTAAATTTAATGATTCTTTAGCAAGCCACCTTGCAAAAGCTATTTTCCTAACACCTACACTATTTTCATCTCGAACCCAAGGCATTGATTCTTCAACACTAATTAATCTAGCAGAATCAAATTCACCATCAGACGGGCTTTCTCTAGTGGTAGTTGCATAAAACATAGATTGATAAGGTGTACTTGCTCTTTGGTAGGTATGATTTAGTTTTTGTGGCTTGAAGGAGAAGTCACTAACATTTTTAAATCTAGGTTCATTTGGATACATGGGTCTTGCCCGCATTAAAGATTTTCCTTGACCATAATTAGTAACCATAAATGGCAAATGACCATTTTTTCTAAAAAGCTCATTTAATATAGTATAGTAATCATAAGCTAAATTTAGATTACCAAGTATTTTTATTAGCCTATTTAAATACATTTTCCATGTTTGGTTATTATCATGATTTTTTCCTTGGAATTTCTACTGGATAGAATTGTTGGCTTAGTCTCTTATTTAATGATGAGTTTAAAATATCATACCCTAGATCTTTTCTAGCTTCTTCCGAAAAGTCAATAAACAAATCCCAAAGCCTATCATAACTATCGTGAGGGAAAGATGATCTACAATGAAAATGATTCGTAATATGACCCTGAGCCAATAAAGTTATCTCTCTAAACAATTCTAGTTGTTTTTGAGGTAAAGTACTTAAATATTTATAAAATAATAATTCGAGTCTCATAGCTTTTGAAGTATAAGTTCCAGACTCTTTTAAAAAGATTAGCTCCCACTCCTTTTCACTACCATCAAAATTTTGAAAACGTTCTAAAAAATTATATACATCTTGATAGTATGTTCCTATTGCTTCAAGAATTTCTCGATATGCCTCAAACTTGTATTCAAAAATTTTTTCTTGAAAGGTTTTCTTATTTTCCCTCCAATAAACAAGTAGTACACCTATTAAAAATGCAAGCAATCCAATAACAGTTTCCATAAATTAATCTAGTCTTTAGTCTATAATTGAACTAAATGAATTTTGCAATCAGAAAGGTAAGTCATCAAAATCATCATCTGAACCTAGTGAATTAATGGAGGTATCTAATAATGCCATCACCTTCTTTCGAGCAAGCTTTCGTATTATATCAATATCGCTTCTTGAAGTGATTCGTTCACTAAACTTATAAAATTCTAAATAAAAATTGATCTCCTTTACAGAACAATGCTTTAGAAATTTCATCTCATCCTCCACTGCGTCATATTCATCGGAGCCAAAATCGACCATTATTGTTCTATTTTCTGTTTCATCATTCATTCTTGGTGTACCAGATAAAATCTTGTCAATTTTATTGGCAAAATCATCATACTCAAATACCCTTGTTGAATATTCGTCATTGACATTTATTACTGCCTCTAATCCTTCACATTTAAATGAATTGACCAAAGCTTCTAGAATGGTATTTTTTTCGCTTTTGGGGGCATATAGTGAATCGTGGACAGTCAGTATGTCTTTTTCGAAATCTATTGAATCTAGGGCTCTAAAAACCACCTTAGCTTCCATCTGTTGCATCTGATGTGAAAGGATCCTATAGTCTTCTTGTTTTAGGTATTTGATGACCTCAATTACCTGCGGAAATAATTTATTAAATTTTTTGCTTATTATTTTTGAAAAAGAATTTTTACCGAAAATAATCTTGAATATCTGATCTTTTAACTCTGAACGATTTACAACTTCGCATTCATGCATCAGAAGTTCATAAAGCTTTCCAGTACTTGCATTTTTTATGAATACACTTGTTGAACTATCAATATTTTTACCTTGCTTTTCTAATGTTTCTTTGATCACAGAACCTAAAAATATCATCTGACTATTAACAATATCTACAAATGTGAGCTCTTCATTATTGAGCATTAATTTACTTCTTAGGGTTTTAGGTAGATTGCAGAAATTATTGTAAATTCTTTTTCCCCTTTCTCCAACAGTTTGAAAAAGATCGTTTTCCAAAAAATGAATAAATTTCTTTTCAGACTCTGATAGTGAATCTTTATCAATATGGTCGTATTCAAGATTTGATAGGGATCTGTATAATCTACTTAATGTTTGTGTACCATTCTGTACATTAGGTTGATCTATCTTTAGTATTTTTTTTACGAACCTATGCTTATTTTCAAATTGATAAAGTATAGCGCCCTTGTCCTCCACTAGAGAATATCCATTACTCCTTCCACCTGCCAAATAGTTAGAAGATAACTGAACAATACCAATAGTAATTAAGTGATTTAAGATAGAAGAATAATAACTCCCCAAAAGACTTCTTAATATTTCTGAATGTAACCTACATTCATTTTCATTTTTATTGAATACATCATGGGAATAAATCCTATGGATGATATAAAAATATTTAACAAAGTGGTTTTTGATAAAATTCTCTTTAACACCTATTTCTAGAAGTCTTTGATTTAGATTTTCTGGAGAAATAGTGGAGAATAATTCAATTGAATTTTCATTTTTTTTCACTTTAAAGTAAGTGGTTAAACTAAATATAATTTTATACCCATTATTAAAATATAAAAGAACAAGAAGATACTAATTCCTCTCTATCCAGTTTAAATTATTAAATGAATATTTTCAAATATACACATTTTTATTTACAATTATAATATTTTCAATAATTGATATAATTTTTTAATATAAAAATTAATAGATAATTTTATTTTATAACTAAAAATTAATAAATCAATTAACCTATTTTAAATAAGAATTGGTGAATTTCTAAAAAGCATTTTCAGGAATGGATCAAAAGGAAATCTCTTTGGTAGTACAATCCTAATATATAAAATATTATATGTAATATATAATAAATAATATATATTACCTTATGTCGCACGAATACAGAATCTTTAAATGTCGCACGACCAAAAGAAATAATACTTTTTTAAGTGTCTCACGAGTTTCTATGTTTAGATGGAAATTTTAAATGATAAAAAATCAGATTTATTCCATTTCTTGTAAGCACATAAATCACAATATTAACACCTTATGATCAGGATAATTTATCTTAGAGCCTTAGATTTCAATTACACAAAATCTAGATTTTTGGATTTGAAAACATCGTTTAGTCCAAATTCATTCCGTTAATAAATGTATCCACGAAATCCACTATTCGCTTTAAAATTCTGTCGCCTAATTTTTTGCGTTGAAGTAAATTTGGTTTTTCTCCTTCAATGAGTTCTAAAACTTCATCACGGAGTGGATCTCTTTCAGCAAACAGATAATCTTCAATGAGTTTTTCTGTTCTTTCGGCTGATAGATTTTCTTCTTGTACGATTTTAGAAAATTCCTTTTGTTGTTCTTCGTTCCAAAACTCCTCAAAGGCAGTTGTAATGTTGTCGGGGTCGCTTATGACTGGAAGATTCTCTAAAATGAATTTCTCTATTAGCTCTCGTTTGCTTCTTAGCGTAGCTTCTGTACTCAATAAATTGAAAATTTCCTTTTCTGCTTTTGTCGTGTCTTTTTGTGTTTGAGATTTCAGTTTGATTAAAAGCTGAATGATATAAGAAACATTGATTTCGTCACGGTGAATCAACTCCAATTCAAAGTCAACATCTTCTAAGATGGAAACTTTCTCTTTTTGGTGGTTGCTTTTTACTTTGTCGTAAAGGTCAAGGTATTTGCTTTTGAAGTCCTCAAACAATTGCTCGTTCATTTTCAAATCTTCCCATTTGAAGTCTGAAAAGGCTGTGAGAATGTTTTTAATTCTCATCAAGTCACGAAATGCCTTTATGAAATTCAGTTCATCATCTTCGCTTTCAAGGTCGTTAACTGCGTCTGTTGTTGGTGTAACTTCCAACAACTTTTCAAAGGCTTCATCAAACTTGGCGACATAATCTTCATAAGGTTTCATTATGATAACCTCAATCGCTTCTTTGTTGCTGAATAGGGTAATGGCTTCGTCTGTTCTGTTTTTCAGATTTCTGAAAACGACAATATTACCTTGTGATTTCTGCTCATTTAAAATTCGATTGGTTCGGCTGAAAGCTTGAATCAGTCCGTGATATTTAAGGTTTTTGTCCACATAAAGCGTATTCACTTTTTTGGCATCAAAACCTGTAAGGAACATATTCACCACCAATAAAACATCTATCCGATTGTTTACATTTTCGGGTTGGCGTTCTCGGTCTTTCAGTTTCTTTGAAATATCGTTGTAGTAGTTGTAAAAATCCTCACTGGTTTTGGTGGAATATTTTACATCATACAATTGATTGTAATCTTCAATGTACTCGTCCAATTTTTCACGACTGTGGGCTTGCAAGCCATACAAAGCTCTCGGTTCTTCAACTACAGAAACTTCTTCGGGAATAAAGCCATTGGCATCTGCATCATCTTCGTTGGCTGCATAGCTGAAAATGGTTGCAATATTTAGATTGTGTTCTCCTGCTAATTTTTTTCGTTTAAAAATATCGTAATAGCGAATCAATGACTTTACGCTGTCCACGCAAAACATTGCCGAAAAATCCTTGCTGTGTGTTTTTCGGTTGTGATTGTTGATGATATAATCGGCAATTTTTTCTAATCGCTTTTCATCTTCCATCAATTCCTGCGTGTCAATGTCTTCAACTTCAATATCAATTTCGGTTGCTGTGTCTTTTTGCTTGTATCTGCCTACATATTCAACCGAAAATTTCAATACGTTTTCGTCTTTGATGGCATCTGTTATGACGTATTTGTGCAAACAGTCTTCAAAAAGGTCTTTGGTTGTTCGTTTGCCCAATTCGTTTTTGTTGGCATTGTCGGCAAAAATGGGTGTGCCTGTAAAGCCAAACATTTGAGCATTGTTGAAATACTCTTTTATTCTGTTGTGTGTTTCTCCAAATTGGCTTCGGTGGCACTCGTCAAAAATGAAAATGATTCGCTTGTCTTTCAAGTCTGCCATTCTCTTTTCATACTTCAATTTGCTGATGGCTGTATTGAGTTTCTGAATGGTAGTAACAATCAGTTTGGTGTTTTTGGCTTCGCCTTTTTTGTCTTTGTATGTGCCAATAAACTGTTTTACCAAATTGGCTGTGTTATCTGTGCCGTCAATGCAACCATCACTAAAACTGTTGAACTCTTTGGTGGTTTGGTAATCCAAATCTTTTCTGTCCACCACAAAAACAACTTTGTGAACTTCTGGGAAATTCATCAAAATTTGACTGGCTTTAAAACTGGTTAAGGTCTTGCCCGAACCTGTCGTATGCCA
Source organism: Belliella filtrata (assembly GCF_022549775.1). GTDB lineage: Bacteria > Bacteroidota > Bacteroidia > Cytophagales > Cyclobacteriaceae > Belliella > Belliella filtrata. The sequence goes on from NZ_JAKZGP010000031.1 coordinate 44,722, forward strand.
TATATAACCGTTTTTGTTGGAGTTTTTTACTCGGTCAATCAATGCTTCTACCGCATAAAATTGATAAGGACGGAGTACCATTGGAATTTTATAGGCTTCATTGAGTACAATGTACTTGCAAATCATTTTACTGATGTGGCAAGGCTCTAAAAAAGCATCTGTAAAACCGTTGAGAATATTGGTCAATCGCTTGTTTTCAAAATCTGTCCAATAAAAAGTTTGCTTAAAACTTTGGTTGCGGTTGTTGGCGTAATACTTTGTGTTTAATCCGTTGCTGATGATGAAAATTTGAACGTACTGATACAAAGCCGAATTTGCACCAAATGAATGGCGTTGATAGCGGTTTACTTGATTAAAGGCTTCTTTGAGTTCTAAACCTCTGCGTTTAAGTTCTATTTGAACCAATGGCAAACCGTTGATTAAAATCGTAACATCATAGCGGTTTTTGTATTTTCCTTCTTGGTTTACTTGGTTGGTTACCTGATATTGATTTTGACACCAATGTTCGGTATTCAGAAATTCAAAATAGAGGTTATCTCCGTTATCTCTTACAATGTGTTGTTTTTGGCGAAGCGTTTTTGATTTTTCAAAAATTGAACCTTTGTTTAAGAGATTAATTACCTTGTCAAATTCAGCATCTGAAAGGGAAATTTGATTGTGTTTTTCTAATTGACTTTTAAGGTTTGCTATCAGTGCTTTTTCGTCTGCAATAGGCAGGTAAGCATAACCCAATTTTTGTAACTGGGCAATCAATTGTTCTTCTAATATTTGTTCGCTTTGTTTACTCATTTTATTTCCATAAACCTTGGTTCTGCCAATTGTTCAAAAATCCTAATTTGTAGATAGGTATATTGGGGTTGTTGGCAAAAAGGGTTAATATTTTGCTTTTTATTTGATGATTGGGCGTTACTTCGTTACATAAGTAAACCATTGTGCTTATAATTAGAAAAGGTTTCTTGCTTTGAACTGGGTTTAGCGGTTTGTCTAACCAAATGGAAAGTGGGTTATTCAAATTGGCAATTGGTACTTTTACCATATTTCTACTCCACAACCTGGAATGATGGGCAATAATGTTTCTGACATAAGTAATAGCTTCTAACCAACTTGAAAGTTCGTTATGAAGGTTCAATCCCATTTCATTTGCAATCGTTGCTTTTTCGGGCAATTGGTGTTTCAAATTTTTGTAAAGCTTTGATAATGTACCCATAGAAGCTACTTCCATTATTTTCCAAGCATCTGCATCCTGATTGGGATATCTTCGTCTTTGGTCTTTGATAAAAATTTCCTGACTTCTGAAAAATTCCTTTTTGAGTTCAAGGATGGTGTTTTGATAAATTGTTATGTTTGGGTCTGATGGTAGAGGCGTAGTTTCAAATAGATTTGGGTTCAAATACCATAAACCACCATACGACATTGAAAGGTGGTAAATCATTTTGGTGCGTAGGGCAATTTCTATGCGTTCAATAGCATCAAATAGAATCAAACGCAGGTGCCTGTCAAAAGTATAGCGGTCTAATATATCTTCAAAGTAGGTGTTGGGTTTTAATGTATGAAGCGTATAATCGGCTTGCATATCCCACCAATAACCTTTGAGACGGTAGTAGCTGATGTTTTCTAAAAAATGGTGTGCAGTAGGCTCATCCTTGAAGAGCATTCCTCGCTGTTTGAGCAAGGCAATTTGGTCAGCTATGGAGTGTGGAACTTTATTTGCCATAGCTATAAAAAAAGAATGACCCGCTAGCAGATCTTACGGTATGCTGAACGGGTACTGTTGGTGCAAAGGTACAACTATTTTTGAATTCTGTAAACATTTTCAAACTATTTTTTCTATTTGTTGCCATATCAGTCATTTAACTAGCAGAACATTTTTTGTAAAAGTCCTTTTTTCCAAGTTTCAACTTTTGAAATCTGTGCTTGAATGTTATTGATTTTTTCGTCAATTGCTTGGATAAATTTTGAAATTAATTCCTGTTCTTTAATAGAGGGAAGAATAACCTCTATGTTTAAAAATCTATCCATATCTAAATTTCTCCTAACCACACTTGCTCCTTGAACTGATGCCTGCTCATATTCAAACAACATATTAGGAGTTAAAAGAAAATATTGGCAAAAGTCTGGAATTGCTTCATTTCTCGAAAATGAAAATATTTTATAAGAAGGAGAAACAATTCCTATTTCAAATTCCAAATTTACATTAATATTACCTAGCCATAGATTTTGAGGACTAAATACTAATTGTCCTTTTCTTAAAATTTTGTAGCCCTTATTGTTCTTGCTTGCAATATCTCTAGTAAAATATTCATCTTGATTAAAAAGTCCTTTGGCCGTTGATGACAAAATTCTATATTGATTAGATTTATTAGTTCTTTCATTTGATTCAATCAAAACATCTCCCAACGTTTTCACCTCCCAATCAGGAAATTCATTTCCATTTTCATCTTTAAAGCGTAACTCCTGCGAAAAGAGTTTTTGCATTACGCCTTTTTTTATTGCTCCAAAAGAGCTTTTTTCTTTTTGAGGGCTTGGAGTTTTTCATCTACTGCTGTGAAGAAATTGGCGATTTTGGTTTGCTCGGAAATTTCAGGGAAAAGCAATTTTACAGACGATAATGTTTCTTGTCCAACATTATACCTTGTACTTCCTCCTGATTTAGAGGTAATAGAATCTCTTGATGCATCAGTTTTGAGTAACTTGTTTAAAAACATTGGGTCATATTCACCAATTTTTCTTCCACGTATTACAAAGCCACCAAATGTTGCGGTATGTTCTTTATCAAGATAAACAGAAGCGGAACCGACTTCTTCTCTAGTTTCAGAACTTCTCTGAAATAAAATATCTCCATAATTAACAGGGTATTTGTCAACAATATTTTTTTCTACATCTACACTTCCAATAATTCTATCGTGGATAATAAAATCATTATTAAGAATGTCTAAAACATTGATAAACTTAACGCCTTTTCCATATTGCTCTTTGGATGCGTTTATCCCATTTTTGAATTCCAAGAGTTCGCCCAAACTTTTTTCAGCCCAAACTTTTTTGAATTCAGGGAAACGTAATTTTGGTATATTTTTTAAATTCCCCATCTTCTTTTTATGTAAAGTAAGTTTCCGTTCTTCGGTTGGTAGTTCGGGTAACATTCGTTTTGGAAAATTCTAAAAGTATTCGCAGATTTTTCAATCAAGTTGTATTCCAATAAGTACATCAAGGCAATGGATGGACTTCGTGACTCACCCAAACTACAATACACGAAAACTTCGTTGCCATTGCTCAAATTTTGATGTATAAAATCCAATGCAGGATTAATCATTGCATCATTAACATATTTAGGGTCGTCACCATCAATCATATTCAAGTAAATGGCATCTTCATCACGTCTAAATAAATAATGTGGGTGTCTTGGGTCGCAACCTCTTCCTTGCCAACCCACCATAGATTGATGTGTAACAAAACCATTGGCTCTATTCAAGGCACAAACGATTTTCATTCCTTTGTTTTTGGCAATGGTGTATTGTTCTTTTACGCCAACAAATAGTGGTATGTCTTTAATTTGCTTCATTAGAAAGGCGTTGAAATATTTAATTCTTTACAAAAATCGGCAATGGATTTATCTGTTTCCTTTATGCTTTCATCAATGGCTTTAATTTCATTGGCAATGGCTTCAATATCAATCTCCGCTTCTGCTTCAAAAGTGTCTACATACCTAGGAATATTCAGATTATAATCGTTTGTGGCAATTTCTGTTAATAAGGCTCTTTTGCTGTATTTCTCCGTTTCGGTTCTGTTTCTGAACGTGTCAATAATTTTATCAATGTGTTCGTCACGCAATACATTTTGCGTTTTAACTTTTTCAAAATCGCTACTTGCATCAATAAATAAAACATCTTCAGGATTTTCACGACATTTTTTAAAAACCATTATACAAGTGGGAATACTTGTACCATAAAATATATTGGCAGGTAAGCCAATTACTGTATCTAAGTAGTTTTTGTTTTCAATCAAGAATTTACGAATGTGTTGTTCTGCTCCACCTCTAAACAATGCACCGTGTGGCAATACAATTGCCATAGTTCCATTTTCAGCCAAATGGTAAATCATATGTTGCACAAAGGCAAAATCTGCTTTACTTGCAGGAGCTAATTTTCCGTATTGGCTAAAACGGTCATCACTTGTGAAAATAGGGTTCGCACTCCATTTGGCAGAAAAAGGCGGATTGGCAACAATGGCTTCAAAAGGCAAGTCTTCTATATGTTGCGGATATTCTAAAGTGTCTTCTTGCTTAATGTCAAACTGGCGATAATGCACACCGTGCAGAATCATATTCATTCGGGCAAGGTTGTAAGTTGTACGGTTCATTTCTTGTCCGTAAAACATTGCCACGTCTTTAACTTCTCGGGCTACACGCAACAACAAAGAGCCTGAACCGCAAGTAGGGTCGTAAACCGATTTTAGTTTTTGCTTTCCTGTGGTAACAATCTTTGCCAATATTTTAGAAACCTCTTGTGGTGTATAAAATTCACCCGCTTTTTTCCCTGCACCGCTGGCGAATTGTCCAATCAAATATTCATAAGCATCACCTAAAACATCTAATTCCGTGTTCTCCAATTTGAAATCAATCTTGTCAAGGTGCGTTAGCACCTTTGCAATAATTGTATTTCTTGCCTCGGGTGTTTTACCAAGTTTGGTACTGTTCAAATCCATATCTTCAAAGAGGTTGTCAAAGTCCTCTTCGCTGTCAGTACCCATTGTACTCAGCTGTATGTTGGTCAGTATTTTTTGAAGGTCTTCAAGTATGAAATTTGTTTTGCTTTCGTCAAACTGGTCAATGTCTTCATTGTTGCCCATTCCTCTTTTAGCCACTTCGGTAAAAAGTTCTTCGGGTCTAAGGAAGTAACCCAATTTTTCAAGTGCTTCTTCTTTGATTGCTTCCAAAAAGTCGTTGGCTTGTGCTGTTTTTGGCGTTATTTCTCGAAACTTGATTTTGTCTTGCTTCAAAATAACATTAGCGAAAATTTCCATTTTCTCGCTCAGGTATTTGTAGAAAATGAAGCCCAAAATATAGTCACGGAACTCGTCCGCATTCATTTTGCCTCTCAGCGTATTGGCTATATTCCAAAGTTGTTGTTCTAGTATCTTTTTCTGGTCTTCACTCATTAAATATTTCCTTTACTCATTTCACATTTTAATTTCTTTTAAAAAACTAAAAATAGGTAGAAAAAAAGTGAAGTAAATTAGTTAAAATATAAAAATCCAAAAACAATATAAAATTTGGAATTTTTTTTGTGATAATTAAGGATGAAATTCATTGACTTCCACTTTTTGAGTTGTTCATCAAAACATTTCGTCTGAGTGTTTAGCAAAAAATTTTTTTGATCTTGTAAATAAGGGAAGTTACAAATAGGGTAAAATCACTTCAATCAAAAATGAACAATACATAGCATAGTGGATCTGATAAAACAATAAAAAATCTGTAAACTAGGAGGAACTTATTGACTACATTATAATGAATTTTAGAGTTTTAATAAGGTCTAAAGTATAGATATAACGAAATTAGCCGAAACAAAATAGAATCGGCTAATTTTGAATATTGAAAATCCCAACTACTTTTAATCTACATCATTTATTTTAAAAACTTCATTTTGAAGAAAATTTTCAAAACACTCATTTAATATAGAATTTTCAACTTCTATTAATGTAAAGTCTTCATCATCACACTCTTCTAAATGTATCAAAATTGAATGCCTTTTATCATGAATCCAATCAATCAACATAAAAGGAAGCTCAGGACAATCATAGGTGAAATATTTAGTTCCAAAAGCGCCACTATAATATGTAGTTGAGTAGTCATAATCAACCTGAAGTTGGTGTGTTCCTAAGGTTTCAAGTAATAAACTAAACGTTGAATTCAAAACTTCCCTATTAATTTCGTCGTCATGTAAACTATTTGGATAATATAAGCCAGAATCAAATTGGTCATTTTCATTAAGCTCATAATGATAAAGTGAATACATATTTCCGCTTATTCTGGTTTGTCCAATTAGTTCAAGCTCATTATGGTGTAATTTGATTTTTTCCATTTTTTTTTAATTTAAATTATATTTCTCAAAATTATTTAAAAAAATTTTATTCTGAAAATTAATCCATATATAATTACTAAAAAGTTATTTATACTATTTAACTTAATTAATATTCTGTTTTTTTACTATATTTAAAAATATTATTCTATAAATAAATTATGTAATTTATTTAAACTACATAAGTGATTCTACAATTGTTAAGTTGATTAATAGGGAACAGAAATAGTTAAAAGACCCAGTTTAAATATTAGGAATTATTACAAAAAACTATAAAATTTTATAAAAATATTTTTGCCAAATTCTTTTTTAATCTAAAATTTTTATAGTTAAAAAATAATATGAATGAATGCACTATATGCACTGTAAACCCTCTCCCCACAGGTGGGTGCATGGGCGGGATACCTTGTAGATTATATAATAATCACAATTTGGGCTTTGTCAGTAAGAGTTTTTTTACTTTCAAAATTGTTGTATTACTACAGTTAGCATTTTCCGCTATCTCACGAACTGTATAACCGCTATTGATATCTCTTATTATTCTTTTGATTTTTGGCTTTTTTAAAAATTGTTCAACTGATTCTTTTGAATTCACGACTCGTCCTGTATACTTACCTTCAAGTTTTGCTTTTTCAATTCCTTCTATTTGCCTCTCTTTTATCAATTTCTTTTCAAAGTCACCCATAATTGATAAAATGGATAACATCAAATCTGAAAATATGTTGATACTACCATCTTCATTCAAGTTTTGAAAACTAGGATTTCTACATATTATTTTAATACCATATTCAGTCAATTGCTTCCAGACATCCAAAACACTAAGTGTGTCCCTTCCAAGCCTATCAATTGAATGAATTGTTAGGGATTCTAATTGCCCATTATCAATAAGCTTCCGAATCTGTTTCCCTTTAGGCCTGTCAAAAATTGGTATAGATCCAGAACATTTATCAGCAAATACGAAATCAAATCCACTTAAATTATCTAACTGCCTTGCGTCATTCTGATCTAATGTCGATACTCTTGAATAAAAAACATTCACTTTTTTGTTACTATTCATAGGTGTATAATTTATACCCTAAATTAGTAACAATAATTTGATTAAACAAGGATATTAGATATTTAGGAATAAAGATTTTGTTACTATTTAGAGTATACTCTAATTGTGTAACATTTGAAAAAAATACTATTCCCCTTTTAAGATTTACTCTGATTATTTTTATCAGCAATATCAATAATTTTTTGTTTTTCCTGAACGGTCACATTTTTCTTATAGTGATCAAGAATATCAGTGTTTACATGTCCTGTGATTTTAATTATGTCAGTATCTTTAGTTCCACCATCAACAAGATAATTAACTAATGTGTGTCTCGAATAATACTGAGAAATACATTTTTTTAGAGGTATATAATTATAAACTGTCGCTTTGGAATTGATTTTATTCACAACGTGTTCAATCTTTCGATTAAAATTTAATTCTTCTGCAATTTTCTTCAAATTTTCATTGTACTGACGAGAATTCATCTTAATCTCTGGTAATATATAATTGTACCTCGTTAGAACTTCTCTCAAATATTTAAATTGACCATTAACATTCTTTGATTTTGTTTTACTATGCTTGACTTCAAAATAGGTTATTCCCTTATGAACCTTAATAGCCACAAGGTCTTTTTCTATACTTCGATTGCCACTAGAGAATGTTTGAATAAAAAAAAGATCTCTAGTTAAGTTTAATTCTTCATTATCACTTTTAAAACCGCTCATTATTTCAAGCTCTTCTACATTTAAATAATGATCTTTTTGAGTCTTAACTTGCTCATAATCCGCTTCAATATTTTTAAGAGAATTAATGTCAAAATCGTCTAAATCCAATTTGGGTATGGAGTCAAAAAAAGTGGTTTTCTTTCTAAGCGTTCTAAAATATTTTTTAAATTTTTTAATTTGGTCAACGTAACTTTCCAAACTATAAATCTTGTTCCTATGTTGATTTTCGATTATTAAATCTTTATAATCGTACAATTCTAAGGGAGTATAATTTCTTATTTTTCTAGTATCTAAAAAACCATAATTTTTCAGATGCAAAAAATAAGATTTAACCCATTCGTGATTGAGGTCTTCTACTCTATTTGAAGCTCCAGTCAGAAAGATAAATTGGGCAACTCGCAAGACTATCTTTCCATCATATTTTGTCAAGTAACGACTATCATTAATTCTTTTGAGAGTCCAATAATACCCAAATGCATCTATAATTCTTGTGTAATCATAATAACCAGTGATTTTGTATTGAGCATCACAGCGATCTAAGTTATTTTCGATATTACGAGCTTTATTTAATTCTTCTTTTTTTCGATTATGTTCCTCAGCTAGTATAAGGAGGGTTCCAACTTGATCTTCTTGAAGTATCTCATCATTACCAATTTGCAAATCATCAAGGCTATTTGCTATACCAATTAATTGATCGCCACTATATTCACTTATTTCCTTTTCAGATAATTCATATGAAAGCAAATGTTTGATTTTTTCTATTTCGTTTTCTTTAGTTATATCAAATGGCTCCTGAATGTAAAGATTTCGAATTGATTTGGGTGTAATAGGAACATTGTTGTTTTCCAAAAAAAAGAGAATCTCTTTGTATCTGTGTTCTGCCACATATATAATTTTCTTATTGTTTTTCGACAAATTATTCCAAAAATCTAAGGATAATGAAAGCTTCTTTTTTTTACCCGCAACTTTATATTCTATAGGAAAATCATATTGAAATTTTAAATCACGGTTACGAATTTTCAATTTTATCTGAAAAGTACCATCCTTTTTTTTTCTTTTGTGCCGAAATAAGCTAATTGTCCATGCCATAGTTTATGATTTATACAAATGTACAACATTTAAAAACAAAATTATACAACACGTACACCCCTTTTTAGCCAAATAAGGGCTATTTTGGATAACATAAGGCTTCATTGTAGCCCTAGCGCGGCTACTACTATTGTTTCAAAGTATTTTTTCAACAAACATGAATGATGTTTACTACACATACGCCCTTAAAAGTCGATATGATGACTATTTTTATAAGGGTCATTGCAAAAATTTGCTCAGCATAGTGCAGGAATGACTGAATCTATAAGACCCTATATTCCTTTTCAAATTGTTTATTTTGAGCAGTTTGATCCTCTTATTGATGCAATCAAAATCATTTGAAGCATCGTGAAATCGTGGATTCTAAGAAGCTCAATAAGAATAAAAAAATCTACTATTTATTCTAGCTCCACTCAATTATAGACTTCTATAACTTCTCTGGCGCAAGAGATTCCTGTGTAATCCTCCATTTTTCCTTATACACAGAGGAGTATACCAGTTCCCACGTCAAACCAGTTTCATAGAGTCGGTTCATTTCTGATCGAAGTAAAATTGACTCTTCTACATCGTCTTCTATTTCAAAAATAGAAATAGCTTCACCAGCTGGAACTAACATACCAGGATAAATATTTGAATGAAGCAAATAATTTAACTCACGAATAGTATCACTCTTATCAAAAACAAAACCAACCAAATCCTTAAAATTGGATTTCTCTCCAGCATAGAAAATATTGACCTCTTCTAATATTGCAGGGCCTATTCCATGATTTGCCAATACGACTTTGTAATTTGGGGTATAAGATCCCCTATTAGAAACACTTATATAAGGCATGGAAGACAATAACTGTTGCTCCCTAAGAATCTTAGTCTGATAGATCAACACTAAAAAAGTCATAAAAGAAATAAATATAGCTGAAACGCTAAGAATCTTATTTACGTCCCAAAATTTACTACTAAGTAATTTAGGACTAGATAGATTTTTTTTCATAAGATTTGCTTTGGGTGATGCGCTAATTTATTGAACTTAAATGAAAAACTAATATAAACTATCACTATCCATCTAATTATTTAAACACACTTAAAAAGTTATATATTCTGTAGAAATGGTCTTTAGTAAACCTTATTTCTAATATAGATGCTTCTAATCTGTCAAATTCAATATCGTATTGATATCCTTGATATGCCCAAAAAGTAGCAGAATGTCCCCTTCTTCAATCACGGTATTGGCTGTGACTACTCCAGTAACCTTCTTAGATTTTGATTTTACTCCGAAAATATTCAACTTCTCTTCCATTTTAATCAAGCTCAAGATATTGATATTATAATCTTGTCTAATTTTTGTCTCTGAAATGGTCAAGCCCACATACCTCTTAGGTGTCTGAACTTCAATGATGT
>NZ_JAKZGP010000032.1 GCF_022549775.1 Belliella filtrata
TCTATTTAATATAGCGGCCTTTTTTGTTAGTTTTACAATAGTAATATTTAGCTGAGGTAAAGATAAGCAAGGATGCCGTCCTTTGCCAATTCTTTACCTCTTTTCTTAACTTGACAAAGTAGGGTTAGCTAAAATGTTTGATTGAGAATACCTTTCAATCTGCATTGATGGTCAAGCTCTACTAACTTTAATATCTATGCAACCTTGTTAAGCAGGATTATCACTTTTTAGCCTATTAAGTCTTAATTCCCAATAATCTGCTGTATTTTTGGGAAAATTTTAATCACGTGGAAAATACTGCAGTAGCCAAATTACTTAAATCAAAAGGGGAAATCACCATCAAAGAAGGCAATGGAAGATTGATGCAGCTTGTGCTTCCCTCTCATTGGGTATCAAATGATCAAGACAAAAAAGCTGTATTCCTTTTGTACGAACTATTTCAAATAAGGTCTTTAACAGAACAGTTTTCTGAAGTTTCATTGGATATAGTAGATTATGCCACAAAAGCAACCATCTATCAATGTCCTGTAAATAGAGTTCTTAATCAGGGGCCTATTATAAATGGAAGGGTACGTTTTTCATTGATCAGAAATGATTTTTGGAATAACTTACTTTTTGCTATTTCTCAACCAGTAGTGTTTGTAGAGGTAGAAAAAGCTTCGATTGATTTTGAGATAAAAGAAAGATTTCCACTTTATGGACCTGATGTTAAGGAGATTTTCTTAAGTCCAGATGGTGATGTGAAGATTATAAAAGGATGAATTTCAAGGAAAAATTAGAAGATCAAGATATATTTAGGCGAGTTGGAAGGATTGCTGATGAAATGGGGCTTGAGACCTATGTAGTAGGCGGCTATGTGCGAGATTTAATACTGAATAGGCCAAGTAAAGATATCGATTTTGTTTGCGTAGGTCCTGGAATAGATTTAGCCACCAAAGTTGCAAGTAGTTTTGATGACCATGTTCCTCTTTCAGTATTTAAAAATTTTGGCACCGCCATGATTAAATTGGAAGACTGGGAAGTAGAGTTTGTGGGGGCAAGAAAGGAATCTTACAAATTTGATTCAAGAAAGCCAATCGTAGAAGATGGTACACTTCAAGAAGACCAAGAGCGAAGGGATTTTACGATAAATGCAATGGCTATCTGTGTCAATGAAGCTAGATATGGAGAGCTTGTTGATCCATTTGGTGGTGTAGAAGATATCAAGCGTAAGTTGATCAAAACTCCCACTGATCCAAATATTACTTTCTCTGATGACCCACTTCGGATGATGAGAGCTATTCGTTTTGCTGCACAGCTCAATTTTGATATAGATCCAGATACTTTTGATGGAATCGTGAATAATGCAAATAGGTTGAGTATCATCTCTGGAGAGCGAATCATCGATGAGCTAAATAAAATGATCTTGGTAGATAAGCCATCGTATGGATTTAAGCTTTTGTTTGCTAGTAAGTTACTGCATGAGTTTTTCCCTGAAATGGTGGAGTTGCAAGGGGTAGATTCTGTGGGGGATAAATCCCACAAGGATAATTTTTATCATACTTTACAAGTGTTGGATAATATTTGTACGATGACAGATGACCTTTGGCTAAGGTGGGCTGCTATCATGCACGATATAGCTAAGCCACCTACCAAGCGCTTTAACAAAAAGGTAGGTTGGACTTTTTATGGACATGAAGATAAGGGAGCTCGAATGACTCCTGGTATTTTCCGAAGGCTTAAGTTACCTATGGATGAGCGGATGAAGTTTGTGCAGAAATTGGTAAAGTTACATTTGAGACCTATCGCTTTGGTAAGTGATAAGGTCACAGACTCAGCAGTTCGTAGGTTGCTTTTCGATGCTGGAGATGCTATAGATGATCTTATGAAGTTATGTAGAGCAGATGTGACTTCCAAAAATAACAACAAAGTCCAGCGTTATCTTGCGAATTTTGACAAAGTTGAACAGAAGATTTTGGAAGTAGAGGAGAAAGATCAAGTAAGAAATTTTCAGCCACCTGTTTCTGGAGAAGAAATTATGTCTATTTTTGGAATCGAACCTTCGAGAATTATTGGTGAATTGAAAGAGGATATCAAAGAAGCCATTTTAGAAGGGACCATCCAAAACAATAAAGAGGATGCTTTGCAGTTATTATACCGCTTAGCCGAACTTAGGGGATTAAAACGTAAAATAGATTAAAGTAACATGATGAACAAAATGAGATTGCTATTGGTGTTGTTGGTGATGGCTGCTTTTCCAGTGTTGGCTCAAGAAGAGCCTGCACAAGAGGTTTCTGAAACCATTAGAAAAAGAAATGAGACAGACCAGAGAATTTACCAACTTGCTATCAGGTACAATGATATGGCAGTGGCAAGGGTGAAATTGATGGAGCTGTTGGAAAGAAATCCAACCAACTCTAGGTATGGTGAGCTTTTGGCTACACTTTATTTTGATACAAATCAATTTAGTTCTGCTGCGATTTCTGCTTTGGATGTATTGCAGGTGAATGACCGTAGTATTGAAGCTTTAGAGATAGCAGCTTATTCTTTAGAGCAAATTGGGGCATTGGAAAGATCTTTGACTCAGTTTGAAAGACTCTATCTTTTGACAGATGATATCTTTGCTTTGTACAAGTCTGCTTATTTGCAGTTTAGCTTGAAGAAGTATGATGAGACGATGAATTCTATCAATATGCTTGTGAAAAATGCGAAATCTGCAGAAGAGAAGCTTGGATTCCCTGTATCAGACTCTGAAACTCAAGAAATAAGCATGAAAGCGGCGGCTTTGAACTTGAAGGCCTTGGTCTATGTAGAGCAAGGGAGTAAAGAAGATGCAAGAAATGCATATCAGGAAGCCATAGCATTGGAGCCTGACTTCAAACTAGCAAAGGATGGACTTGCTGAATTGAAATAATTGCAAAAAAATAAACAAAAAAAGGTTAGCTAAATCGCTAGCCTTTTTTTGTTTATTAAGCTTTGATTTGGTTCAAAACATTTAATGCTTGAAAGATGTGTCGTTTTTCATGCGCTATGATAATTTCAATAGCTTGCTTTAATGAATAGACGATCAATTTGTTTGCTGGGGAATGGATGATCGTTCCATTTTCAACAAAACTTTCCATTTCTTTGATATAGTTTGCTAATTCTGCTTGGTGTTTTTCAAATTTCCTGATGATATCAACACTTGTATCGGCTTGTATTTTGGGTTGCCATTGAGGGAAAGTTTTCACTTTCTTTTTGTTGTCTACAGAAACTGACTTCATGATCATGTTTCCAAGAATTTTTGGAAAAAAGCCTATTTTACTTACAAACGCTGCTTGAAAAGTTCCTGATTTTAACTTTTTGAAAATCAAGAAATAGCTGCTGTTCAAAGTGATCAAGTGATCCAGATTTTCAGCAATGCTCCAGCTTGATGAGTTTGGTTTGGTGTAAAGCAATTCTTGACCAATCGACCCAAAATGCTGCTTTACAGACTTAGTGATTTGCTTGATTTCTTCAATTTGTATATCCGTTTGTGACATTCTTTCAGCTTCCATTTAAGTATTTTGTAAAGATAGGGTATTTTTTGCATCATGTTTTGTAAGAGTTATCCATGGATATATTGAAATCCAGTGTCTAGGATGATCTTTATAAAACTTCTACCTTATCTTTGTCAAATGATAAATATTCCACCTTGCCCAGCCTGTAGTTCTCCATATGGATACGAACTTGAAGGTAAATTAGTATGTCCTGAATGTGCCTTTGAGTGGATCATTGAGGTAGATGATATTGAAGAATTTCGAGTAAAAGATGCAAATGGTACACTTTTACGAAATGGAGATACCGTTTTGATTGTAAAGGATTTACCAGTTAAGGGTGCACCTAAGCCGATAAAAGCTGGTACCAAAGTTAAGAACATTAGACTAGTAGAAGGGGATCATAACATCGATTGTAAGATAGATGGCTTTGGATCAATGGCTTTGAAATCAGAGTTCGTGAAAAAATCTTAAAATAATTACAAATTTTTTAAACAAATTTTAAACTTATTGTCACTTGAAAAGTTTATAGATTGTTAGAATTATAAAATCTGGTTTCTGACTGAATAGATTGAGTTTACATCATAGGTGAGAGATATGAAAGAGTTATTAGAAAATCATCGTTCCAATGGGAATGGTACAAAAGAAAGGGAAAAAGAAAGCATTAAAGGTAACCTTGATCAAAATCTTTTGATCAAAGATTCAATTTTTGTAAGAAATAAAGGCAGTTTGGTAAAAGTCAAATTCAAAGATATACTTTGGATGAAAGGTGATGGAAATTATACTACACTTGTGACTAGAGATAGTGTCTATTCATTGCGAAATATCTTAAAGGATTTCGAAGCAGTACTTCCGGAGGGAGACTTCTTAAGGATTCATAAAAGCTATATCGTAAGATTAGATGAAATTGTCTCTATCAATCCTCGAGAGATAATGGTGGGTAAAGATACTGTACCAGTGGGTAGAACATATTACCAAAACCTTATCAATGGTATCAATAAACTGTCTTCAAGCGGTAACGAGTAACCATAGCCAAACTGAGTAAAAGATTAAACTTTAACTAATTCCTTTCCAAAGTAAGCTGCTGTCTCCATAGCTAAGAAATCGATATGATCTTTCGAGAGCTTGATCATATATTTTTTTCCATGCCCCTTCAGTAAATGCTGCAACAAGTAAAATTAAAGTCGATCCTGGTTGATGAAAATTGGTAACTAGTCCGTCACATACGCGAAAGTCGTATCCTGGCATAATGAATATTTCTGTGCTACCAGTGATTTCTTCTAGATTTTGATTATTCATCATTTCTAAAATTGCTTCAAAACTTTCTCTTCTAGAAGGTAGGTTACCATGTTCTTCATAAGGGTAAAGTTTGGGTATCATGAAAAAATCATCTTTTCCTTTTATAAGCATCACGCCATACCAGTATAAGCTTTCTAAGGATCTCATAGAGGTAGTGCCCACAGCTATGATTTTATCGTTTTGCTGGGCAATCTGCATGATGGTATGCTTAGTTGCTACGATTTGCTCGCTATGCATTTCATGTTCAGTAATCTTTTCAGCTTTGATAGGCTGAAATGTTCCAGCTCCAACATGGAGTGTAAGAAAATCTTGTTTTATTTGATTTTTTTTCAGTGCAGCTAGAACCTCTTCTGTAAAGTGAAGGCCAGCCGTAGGAGCAGCCACTGCACCTTCCTTTTTGGAATATACAGTTTGATATCTAGGCTTGTCCTCTTCTGTAGCTTTACGATTCAAGTAGGGTGGGAGAGGTACTTCACCTGATGCCTCTACAATGTTCACAAAAGGGATATTGCCATTCCAGGTAAACTTAACTAGTCTATCACCTCTGTTTTCTAATATAGCGGATAGCTTTATTGAAATTCCATGATGAATGATTTCTCCTGTGAGTATTTCTCCATCTTTCCATTTTTTTTGGTTTCCGATCATTACTTCCCAGTTCACCGTTTGTGTTTGGAGCATTACTTCATTGATTACAGTGGTTGGGGCAATAGGTTTAAGTAGAAAAATCTCAATTTTAGCACCAGTTTCTCTTTGAAAAATTAGCCGTGCTGGTATTACTTTGGTATTATTGAATATCATTAGACTTCCCGATGGTATCAATGTCGTAATGTCCTCAAACTGTAAATGGCTAATTTCACCATCCTTAAATTGAAGAAGCTTGGAGGCATCTCTTTTTTCTAAAGGGAATTTGGCTATTTTATCTTCAGGTAAGGTATATTCGTAATCGGAAAGTTGTAAACTATCAATTATATCTTTGTGCATTCAGTATGGAGCTTTCAAGTTGTGCAAATCGACTTCAAATATAATTGATAGATGAACGCTTTCGATGAGAATCGACATAAATTCATGTTTCGGATCATTAATAATTGATTTGTATTAGTTAAAGACCATTTGAATGAGATATCTCCATTCAAAAAGTTCAATTATTTAAGTAATAAAACTTCTAACATAAAATGAAGAATATACGAAGTCTACAATTCAATTATCAAAAGTTGATACTCGATTTCAAGTTTGAAGCAGGTACTTCAAGGGGAGTTTTGAATCAGAAAGTAACATACATTATATCAGTCAATGAGAAATCAGTAAAAGAAAAAGTTGGACTTGGAGAAGCTGGACCTTTACCTAAGTTGAGTATAGATGATTTAGATGGCTTTGAAAGTATGTTGTCTCATATCCTTCAGCAATTGACAGATGCTAATCTTTCTGTTTCTATAGATGAAATAAATGATGTTGTCGATCAATTTGTACCAGCAAGCCTTCCAAGTATTAGGTTTGCGGTTGAGACGGCACTTATGGATCTTTTTCATGAGGGTGTTCGCACTATTTTCCCAAGTGGTTTTGTGAAAGGGGAGCATGCAATTCCCATCAATGGGCTTATTTGGATGGGGGATAAATCTTTCATGCTTGAGCAAATTGATCAAAAACTTAGAGAAGGTTATGATTGCATCAAAATGAAAATAGGAGCTATAGATTTTGAGCAAGAATGTGAATTGCTAGGGTATATAAGGAAGCATTTCGATGAAGAGAAAATAACGCTTCGTGTGGATGCTAATGGAGCTTTTGGAGTGGGTGAAGCATTGACAAAACTAGAGGTTCTCTCTGAATATAAGTTGCATAGCATAGAGCAGCCGATCAGACAAGGACAAGTGGAGGCAATGAGGGAACTTTGTAAGCGTACGCCCTTACCAATTGCTTTGGATGAGGAATTGATTGGTGTGCATGGTATTGAAGATAAGCGTAGTCTTTTGGAATCCATCATGCCTCAATACATAATTTTGAAGCCTACACTACTAGGAGGATTTGCCTCATGTGATGAATGGATTCGAATAGCTGAAGAGTTGAACATTGATTGGTGGATGACCTCCGCTTTGGAAAGTAATATTGGACTCAATGCCATTGCTCAATATACGGCTATCCTAAAAAATAGTCTCCCGCAAGGGTTAGGTACAGGGCAGCTTTATCATAACAATATAGCTTCACCACTAAAAATTGTTTCTGGAACATTGATCTACGATCAAAATGAAACTTGGTAAAAATAAAAATGGCTCAAATCTTTCGATTCGAGCCATTTTTTAGGTTGTCAATGAATATGTATTATGCTAATTTTACATTCACTGCGTTAAGACCTTTTCTTCCTTCTTTAAGGTCGAAAGTTACTGCATCGTCTTCTCTGATTTCGTCAACCAATCCTGAGATGTGTACAAAATACTCTTTAGAAGACTCATCTTCGATGATAAAACCGAATCCTTTGGACTCATTAAAAAATTTAACTTTTCCTGTGTTCATGATATTGTATTGAATTAATTATGAACCAAAGGTACGCATAGTTTCTTCAATAAAAATTAAATTGAAGAATATTTTTTTGCGAATCTTTAGATATGCCAAAATTTAGATTAAATCTATTCCGATTTCTTTGCAAGTTGTGATGATTTCTTCTGACCAAATGCCTGCCTGAACCTCTCCAATGTGGGTTTTTTGCAATAAAAACATACAAAGTCTTGATTGACCGATTCCACCACCAATGCTTTCTGTAAGTTTTCCTTCTAATAAAGATTTATGAAAAAGAAGTGACTTTCTTGAAGATGCACCAGCAATTTCTAGTTGATTTTCAAGACTTTCTGAATTTACACGAATTCCCATTGAGCTTAACTCAAAGGAATTTTGCAATACGGGATTCCAAACAAGGATATCTCCATTCAATCCAACGTACCCATCTGTATTTATACTACTCCAATCATCGTAATCTGGAGCTCTACCATCATGTGATTCCCCATTGGAAAGCTTGCCACCTATTCCAATCAGGAATACTGCTCCATATTTTTTTGCAGCTTCGAATTCTCTCTCTTTTGGCGTTGCATTAGGAAAGTCTCTTAGCAATTCTTCACTATGCATCATGTGAATTTTTTCTGGCAATGAAGGAGTAAGTCCTTGGTATTGCTCGAACAAACTCACTTCAATTTCTTTGATCGTTTCATAGATACTTTCAACCGTGCTTTTGAGATAGTTCAAGTTACGATCATTGGCATCTATAGATTTCTCCCAGTCCCATTGATCTACATATAGTGAATGGATCGGAGAATAATCTTCATCAGGTCTCAATGCCCGCATGTCAGTGATAATCCCTTCACCTTTCGGGAAGTTCAGCTGTGACAAGGTCCACCTTTTCCATTTTGCAAGAGAATGCACTACTACAGCAGATTTATCTCCTTGATTTTTGATAGGGAACCTAACAGGTCTTTCAATTCCATTCAAATCGTCGTTGATACCAGTACCATCAATGATTGCAACTGGACAACTTACTTTGAAAAGGTTTAATTTTTCAGAAAGTCTTTTAGGAAAATTGGTTTTGATGTAATCTAAAGCAGCTTCTGTAGCTCTTCTGTCTAAAATAGATTGGTAACCTTGGGTTTGAGTTGATGTCATGTTTGTTTTATTTTCAATGAATTGCTGACAAAACTATAAAAATGACAATGAAATCAAATATCTTTTGGGGATTTTGTGGCAGGTTAATGAAAAAATGAGGGAGGAAGCAAGAGACAAGGGATTAGAAATAAGACAAAGTGTCAAAAGTTTTTCTAGCTAATATCCTTGTGTCTTTAAATTAGAGGTGAGAATCGTGATATTAAAAAATGGAGATAGAGGGGTGAAGTGTGAAGTTCGGGTGTTGGAAAAGTATTTTTCACTAATCTCAAACCTTATGTCTCATGACTCTTTATACCAGGCTGCATACATGGGGTAGTTATTGGCGGTTCTTTCGATTACTTCAAGCATTCCCGGACCTGTGGTTTTCACTTTTTTGGCAGGCATACCTGCATATATAGAGTTAGCTTCCACGATCGTGCCAGCCAAAACTACTGCGCCAGCGGCGATAACTGCTCCTGAGTGAATCACAGCATGATCCATTACTATAGCTCCCATGCCTATCAAAACATTGTCGTGAATGGTACAACCATGTACTATGGCATTGTGTGCTATAGAAACTTTATTGCCAATATAAGTACCTGCTTTCTGATAAGTACAGTGTATGACAGCACCGTCTTGGATATTGGTATGGTTACCAATTATAATTTCATGTACATCGCCTCTCACTACTGCATTGAACCATATTGTACAATTGGTACCCATGGTGACATCACCCACTATGGTTGCATTATCGGCAAACCAGGAGTTTTCTCCCCATTTTGGTTGCTTTCCGTTGATCGATTTGATTAGTGCCATTGGCTGGTTGATTTTTGTGATTTCTCAAATCATCAACCTTTACATTGACTTTCTCTAATTTTGAATTAGATCAAAGTTTGTAAAGGTTGATGTTCTCTAACTTTATAAGCCTAGTTTAGCGAATGCTTCTTCCAAGGTCTTGATTTTAGCCTCTGCATCAGCTTGTTTTTTTCTTTCATTTTCGATTACAGCTGCAGGTGCGCCAGCTACAAATCTCTCATTACTGAGTTTTTTCATTACCGAACTCAGGAATCCTCTTGTATAGGTAAGCTCCTTTTCGATATTGGCTTTTTCTTCTTCAGGGTTCACTTGGCCTTCCATTGGGATAAAACATTCATCCGCCTTTACTACAAAGCTTACTGCATTGTCTATCCCTTCACCAAAGTTTACTTCATTTAAGTTCGCCAGTTTTTTCAAGACTATATCGAACCTCTTGTATAGTTCTGGTTGGGAAGTTTTGATCGTCAAGGAGAAAGTTTCTTTAGGGGATATTCCTTTTGATGCCCTCGTGTTTCTTACTTGAGATACCACATCGAATACTTGAGTAGCTTCATTGATGATTTGTATATCAAAAGGACCAACCTCAGGCCATGAGGCAATGATCAAAGCTTCATCTGTTTTCCTTTCTTTGATCTGATGCCAAAGTTCTTCTGACAAGAATGGCATAAAAGGATGTAAGATTTTTAGAATTTCTTCGAAAAACTGTATTGTCTTGGCATGAGTCAGTGGGTCAATAGGTGCCTGATAGGCAGGCTTGATCATCTCAAGATACCAAGAGCAGAAATCATCCCAAACCAACTTGTAAGTAGACATCAAAGCATCGGAAATTCTAAACTTTTCAAAATGGTCTTCAATCTCCGTGAGTGCTTGATTGAATCTATTTTCAAACCATTTGATCGAAGCTTCGTTTTCTTTTCCCGTTAGACTATTGTCAATTTCCCATCCACTTACCAATCGGTATGCATTCCATATTTTATTTGCAAAATTTCTTCCTTGCTCTACCAGTTTTTCATCAAATGGAAGATCATTTCCAGCAGGAGAAGAGAAGAGCATACCTGTACGAACGCCGTCAGCTCCATATTGCTTGATCAACTCAAGTGGGTCAGGAGAGTTTCCTAAAGACTTTGACATCTTTCTTCCTTGCTTATCCCTTACAATTCCAGTGAGGTATACATTTCTGAAAGGCTTTTCACCAGTATATTCATATCCAGCGATGATCATTCTAGCTACCCAGAAAAACAAAATTTCTGGTGCTGTCACCAAATCATTGGTTGGATAGTAGTATTTGAGGTCTTCGTTTTGTTGGCCAGTAGAGAATACTTCTGAGTCAAATACCGAAATCGGCCAAAGCCAAGAAGAGAACCATGTGTCTAGTACATCATCGTCTTGAATGAGATCAGAAATAGAATAAGAAGCATCATGATGTTTTTGAGCAATTTCTAAAGCTTCTTGTTTTGTTTTGGCTACAACATATTCGCCATTTGGGAGGTAATAGGCTGGGATCTGATGCCCCCACCAAAGTTGACGAGAAATACACCAGTCTCTCACATTTTCCATCCAAGAGCGATACATGTTCTTGAATTTTGGAGGGTGAAGTTGGATCACATCTTCCATCACTGAGCTCAATGCTGGTTTGGTAATGTCTTCCATTTTCAAGAACCACTGCAAAGATAGCTTAGGCTCTACCACAGCGTCAGTTCTTTCGGAGTGACCTACGTTTGATTTGTATTCTTCTATTTTTTCAAGCTGCCCGATTTCGTCAAGCATTTTACCCACCTTTTTCCTAGCTACGAACCTGTCTTCTCCGATTAGAATTTGCGCTTTTTCGTTGAGTGTACCATTATCATTGAGAATGTCGATGACCTCCAACTTGTGCTTGATGCCGAGTTCGTAATCATTGATATCATGTGCAGGTGTCACTTTTAAGCATCCAGTACCAAACTCCATATCAACATATTCATCTTCAATGATAGGAATAGCACGATTTATCAATGGAATGATTGCTTTCTTTCCTTTCAGATGAGTAAATCTCGGGTCATTAGGATTGATACATATTGCTACATCCGCCATGATGGTTTCTGGCCTGGTAGTAGCGATGGTAAGGAAATCATTTGTGTCTTGAATTTGATACTTTATGTAGTATAGTTTAGACTGAATTTCTTTCATGATCACCTCATCGTCAGAAAGCGCTGTCTTTCCTTGAGGATCCCAGTTGACCATTCGAATTCCACGGTAAATTTTACCTTTTTTGTGAAGGTCTACAAAAACAGATACCACTGCATTGCTAAGGTCTGCATCCATGGTGAATTTGGTCCTATCCCAATCACATGATGCTCCTAGCTTTTTCAATTGCTCTAGAATGATCCCGCCGTACTTTTCTTTCCATTCCCATGCATACTTTAGAAATTCTTCACGAGAAAGGGATTTTTTATCTATCCCTCTTTCTTTTAGCATTGCCACTACTTTGGCTTCGGTAGCAATAGAAGCATGGTCAGTTCCTGGTATCCAGCAGGCATTTTTTCCTTGCATCCTAGCTTTTCTGATTAATACATCCTGGATCGTATTGTTGAGCATATGCCCCATATGCAATACTCCTGTGACATTTGGTGGAGGTATGACTATGGTATAAGGCTCTTTTTTGTGATCTACTTTAGAGGAGAAAAAACCATTTTCCATCCAGTAAGCATACCATTTTGATGCAGCTTCTTCAGGATTGTATTTCGTAGCTAATGACATATTTATAATTAATGCGCTTGTTTTAAAACTTCAAGCCGCAAAAATACAAGAATTTCCTTAGTCTACCGATCATTCGTAGATTTTCCTAAGCGTATACTCTATGCATCGAGCAGCCAGCTTGGCTGTGGTAAGGTCTATATCGTAGCTTGGATTGTATTCTACTACATCCATACTGATCAGTTTCCCACTTTTTGCAAGTATTTCCAATACTTGTAAGGCAAAGCTTGGCTCAAAACCCATTGGTGAACTAGCGCTTACTCCTGGTGCATATGCCGAGGCAAAGCCATCTAAATCTATGGTGAGGTACACTTTATCTACTTCATCCAAAAACTCTTTTAAAAATAAGGCAGACTTGTCCCAGTGAAATAAATTGCAATGCTCAGAAGCCATCCATGATACATTATTGTTTTTGGCAGTTTCGAACAGTGAAATAGGATTGGCAGCATTTTGTATTCCCATACATGCGTATTTGAGTGTGGTATTCTTCTCAATGGCATACTCAAGAAGTTGGAGGAATGGTGATCCTGAATGAGCCTTTCCATTTACCAATGGTCTCAAATCAAAATGTGCATCTAGGTTTAAAACGCCTAACTTTTGACCAGTAGAAGCTAGGTGATCAATCAAGGCAGATCCATGTGGAAAAGATAAATCATGTCCGCCTCCTAGGATAATGGGGAAGTAATTCTTGCCTAGAAGCTGTGTAATTGTACTCTTGGTGAGCATATGCATTTCTTCTAAATCACCTTCTTCCATAATTATGTTTCCAAAATCCTGTAAGTTGATGTCTTGAGGTAAGTGATAAGCCATGCTTCCTAATACGTTTTTGATTCCATCTGGCCCTGATGATGCTCCCATACGACCTTGATTTCTTCTTACCCCTTCATCTACAGCATACCCAAGGAGTGCTAAGTTTTCGCTATATTTCTCTAAATTTATTTTCAAATCTTCTACACAGCGCACTTTCTGATGCCAATATTGTATTGTGTCAGCTTGTCTTCCTTTCCAAAATAAAGGAGGTGTAGATTTATGGTTTTTCATTTGATTTTATTTGTTGAAATACAATCTGATTTTTTCAGTAGACACTAATATATGTACATGTTTTTATAATTCTTTCAAATAAATCAAATAGGTCACGAACTAAAAAGTTTTGCAATTCGATTTTAGAACTGTAAATGAATGGATTGATAACTTTCTTGAATTTGGTTTGTTAAAGTAATAATTAGATGATTTTATGGAAAATAGGTTTTACGATTTCAAAGCTGAAGATATTAAAGGTCAACAGCAATCAATGGAACAATATAAGGGTAGGGCGGTACTCATAGTGAATACTGCAAGTAAATGTGGTTTTACGCCCCAGTTTGAAGGATTGGAAAAGTTGCATCAGAAATATAAAGATCAAGGTTTAGTGATTTTAGGTTTTCCATGCAATCAGTTTGGAAGTCAAGATCCTGGAAGTGAAGGGGAGATTGCAGAGTTTTGCCAAATCAATTATGGTGTCAGTTTTCCGATGTTTTCGAAAGTGGATGTAAATGGAGATGAGGCACATCCATTATTCAAATACCTCAAAAGCAAATTGAAGGGAGGGATATTTGGGTCTAAAATCAAGTGGAATTTCACCAAGTTTCTCTTGGACACCAATGGTCGACCAGTGAAGCGTTATTCTTCAATCACAAAGCCAGAAGCAATCGAGAAGGATATAGTAAAGCTTTTAAAGAAAAAATAGTTAGGGCTTGCTGAAAAACGCTATCTGGAGAAAAAATCTTTTAAATTTTGACCAATACCTCATTTACCAGGTATTGCCTTTTTAAGCAGGTGCAAGCTTATTCTATGATCTTGCTGAATTTGTGTACACTTGAAAATTTCTAAACTCGAAATTTTCAGGCTAGTCTCAGGGATACAATCCCTGAGACTTTTTCAGCAAGCCCTAGTTAACAGCTTCTACAATTAATTTGCAGAAGCTGTATTTTCTAAATGCAGAATGAAATTTTAAATATTTATATAGGAATACTCATAAGTTAAGGTTGATAAATCCTTAATTTGAGTAATTCGTTGAATTTAAACTTTTGGTAGCTTCCAGCCATTGTGATACTGTGCTTTAATGAGTTTATTAGCTTCTTTGTTAGTGAATAAACCTTTCTGTTCATCCCAGTAGATTTTTTCTCCTGTTTTATAAGCAATATTTCCCATATGAGCATTGATCGCAGCGACGCTACCAGTTTCTACACCACAATTGAGAGTTGCAGGAGTGTTGTTTTTTATGGACTCAATGAAATTTGTCATATGATTGTCCATAGCATTGCCTTGAGGTTTGACCCTAGAAACGGCTTCTAGTTTTGGTTTGTCTCCGTCTTTTTCAGAGATCACTTCCCATCCACCTCTATTCACGACAAGTGTGGCATTGTTGCCTATGAAAGCGATTCCCTCGGTATAGCCGTAGTTTCCGCCATCTATACCTGTGGCGTGTTCCCAAAGCATATTGAACCCATCATATTCATATACTGTCTGTAAAGTATCAGGTGTTTCGGATGCATCATCAGGATAAGCAAGCTTTCCACCTGAAGCCATTACTGATTTTGGTGCTTTGACGCCCATGGCATAAAGTGCAATGTCGATTTCATGTACTCCCCAATCAGTCATCAATCCACCAGCATAATCCCAAAACCACCTGAAGTTGAAATGAAAACGATTTTCATTGAATGGTTTCTTGGGGGCTGGTCCTAGCCACATGTCATAGTCAACCCCATTTGGTACTGGCCCATTGTTTTTGACAGGGACAGGATTCATCCAGCCCTGGTAAGCCCAGCATTTAACCAAGCGTATATTTCCAAGTTGTCCTGATTTGACAAAGTCAATAGCCTCACTGTATTGAGAGCCACTTCTTTGCCATTGTCCCACTTGTACTATTTTACCATATTTATTGGTTGCATCTACCATGATACGACATTCTTCTATGGAGTTGGCTAGAGGTTTTTCTACATAGGCATGCTTTCCAGCGTCTAAGCTATCTACAAGGTTCAAGCAGTGCCAGTGATCTGGTGTGCCGATCACTACTACATCAATGTCTTTATTTTCGAGCATTTTACGGTAGTCTTTATAGGTTGCTGGCTTTTTGCCTCTCGCTTTTACTACATCTGCAGACCGCTGATCTAGCACACTTGAGTCTATATCTGCTAGCGCAATACAGTTTACCTCTGGAATTTTAAGTAGAGCATTCATGTTTGACCAGCCCATGCCTTTGCAGCCTATCAGACCCACATTGATTTGGTCATTTGGACTTATTCTTGAGGTATTTCTGAAAAATTCTTCTGCCGAAAGTATCGTAGGCATACTAAGTCCGGCTGTGGCTAAAAGACTTTTTTGTAAAAACTTTCTTCGTGCATTCATAGGTTTATTGTTAAGGTTAATTGAGTTTAATAGTAAATTAATCGAGCAACTGAAATAATTGTTAATCAAGTGTTGAATATACACTTTTAGATTATCGATTGAAACGATTTGTAAAAAAATTAAATATCAACCCACCAAATTCAAGTACTACTCAATTACCATTATCATGTCAAAGATTTTATGTTCCTTATTTTCACCTTTTATTTTATAAACAATCAACAAGGAATAATTTCCAGCCAAAACTCGTTTTCCACTTACTGTACCATCCCAAAAGCAGCTTGAAGATTTTCCGTTTTGGGGAGCCAAGTCTTGACAGGTGTATATCAATTCGCCCCATCTGTTGAACACTTGAACTGACAGACTTTCGATAAGGTTGTCTGTGACAATCTTAAGCCCATGGCCATCTACCCCTGACAGGATGGCATTAGAGAATATCAATGTAGGTTCACATTTGATTTCTACTTCAAATTCTTTAGCAAAAGTACAGCCCGACAAATCAGTAGTCACTAAAGTGTATTTTCCATTCTCTTTAGGGTATAGTGTAGCTTCCTGGCTGATTATAAAATCACCAATGAACCAAGAGTAATTTTCAAATTGCCCTAGGACTGTTATGGATTGATTCCCTTGTTTTGTTGGGCAAATGGTGTAGAATGCGGCGATAGCTGGTTCAGGATTTTGCGTACGACTTATTTCAAAGGTTTTTCTTCCTACAATACATCCTTCTTGATTAGTGGTTGTCACTAGATACGTTCCAGGTTCAGTTAATTGAATTTGGGATAATTCATCAAATTCATTTAAAGAAATGTAGCCATTATTTGATAGTACTGACCAATTGATTTGATGAGAAGTGGTAGCACTCAGCAATTGTACGTTGGTCAAGTAATCATTTTGGCAAAAAGAGCCTATTTCTACGTTTAACTCAAAAAGAATCGGGATTTCTATTCTTATTGTTTTTTCGAGCGAACATTTGGTTCCATTAGGGTCTTTACCTAGTATTTTGTAGTTGCCAGATTGAGTAAGTAGAAAATTCCCCGATGTATTTCTTTGAATGCTATTACCACTAGGCCCAAATACTTCAAAGGTGATAGCTTGATCATTTAGTGAAAGCTCATAGGTAGTACAAGCATAGATATTTTCATCCTGAAGATCAAATTCTACAGAAGCTGGTTCTTTGATGATATAATAATTTTGATCTGGAATCTTTGTATCATTAGGAGTTGTCAAAATCACTTGATATCTACCAGGCTTTAATTGAACCTTAAGTTGGTTTGTTGGATCAAAGTAAGACCGATATACCGAACTTTCTTCTTCAAGTATTTCAATATACCCATGAGCATTTTGATCCTTAAATTTTACAATTAAATCACCCAAATTATTTCCGTTTTGGCCGCAATTAGCATCTTCAGTTGTTATTTCATAGTCTTTGAAGTAATCTGGGATAGAAAAGACAGTAGTATAATTGTAAGAGTAGCTAACTCCTAAAAAACTTGTCCCAGTTACAGAAGTTTCCGCCATGAAAGAACCGCTTTCAAGGTCAGCCGCAGTTATGTAATAGGTAAAAGTAAATGCATTGCTTTCACTTGGTTTTAATTCAGGGAGCGTCCAATTGTTGTTCATGAGGGTTTCAGGAACTATAATGTTTGACAAGGTAATGTCTCCTATATTTGTAACTGTAATAGTAAATGTAATGGCTTGATCTATATGAGTGTAAGGGTTGATGTCTGGTACTATGTCAATAGTAATATTGGCGGTTTGTGTACAGTCATAGACTCTAGTTTCAACTTTGATCCTATCACTTTCACATTCTCCAACCTTAGAATGACTTACCCAAACTGTATACAGACCAGGTTTGTCAGGATCTAAAATAGGTACAGCTTCCAATGGCTTTGACAATGGTGAATTATCCTGATAGTAATTAAGCGTATATCCTTCAATTTGATTTACTTGAAAATATGCTTCGTTGTACCCTATACAAAATATGCCATCAAATACTTTTGGGTTTGGAGCTGTGGCTGTAATGTCAATAGTTATGGGTGTTCTTGGACCCGTACAGCCTCCTTCTAGTCCTTGGGCAGCCCATATGATTTCTTTTCCTACTGCATAGGTGTTTATGAAATAATTGGGAAATGGATTGCCTCCCACTTCTTCCGAGAAGAAGAATACATTGTACTTAGGGTCAGTTGGTTTGATTAGATCTATGAGGTCTACTGGGGTGTCCCGTTGACAAAAAGCTAGTGTCGAGATAGGAATAAGCCCCGCTAGTCCATCAAAATTTGAACAATTTGCAGCAGCATATTCAGCCCTTTTTACTATCGGAATTTCGGTAGGTGTATTGAGTTCTTCACCTTCACATGCACCTTCTTTTAATTCGTATGCAAAAGGCAAGTTTGAAAAGCTGTTTTCTGAAAGTTTTCCATAACCTGAGACAAAACCTTCTATAATTACATTGGTTTCGCAGCTTGCATTGGCCAAGATTGTACAATCTTCAGTTACTTTAATGGTATAGTTTAATGTAGCGATGATCTCTTCTTTATTTTGTTTCAAAGGTAGATCTCCGATGTCCCAAATTATAGTGCCGTTTATTCCAATGTTTGGGTCAAAAGTCACTTTTCCATAGTTGCTGGGAATAGTAGAAGCGGAAATGAAGTTAGCAGTATAAGGTAGTGGTATGGTGATTTTTGTGTCTTTGACTTCTTCGCTACCTAAGTTTCTAATATCGGCTGAATAGGTGATTTCTTGACCAGGTTCTACTGTGGGTGTGGTACCATCTATAGGCAGTCCATTGATGCTTACAGGCTGATTGAGGACTTGAACATCTGGAATGTAACTTAAGACTGAAAAGGCCATCAAATAAATAGCATATAAATCTTGACGTGTTCCAAACCTGAATTTTGTACTTGTTTGATTGTTTGTAATGATACTATTGCTAGGATTTTCAATATCCCATTGCACTATATCTACACCTATGTTGTTTTTAAGGTTAGGGAATCTGGGTGTAGGGACAGGTTGATTTGCAGCATTTTTTACAGGTGTATAGATAGTTGAATTGAAGAAATTGTCAACTGTGTTCATTGGGTGTTTCAATCGTACCCATTCACCCTTTTGATCAATGATCTCTAAGAAGTCTCCGCCTGTTGGCTGATCACCCTCGCCAGCCATCAGCCCAAGCTTCATTTCTACAGGTCCTGAATTCACAGTACCAAATCCACTTATCTCGATTTCTCCCATGTGCTCATTTCCATCCATTGATTGGACGAAAGAATAACCGTCAAAGATGGTGATATCCCTCCAATTCATTTTGGAGTTTTGATATACCACGATGATTCCCCAGTTTCCAAAGAATCCTGTATTGTCTGAGTATCCTTCTTGTAAAGCAATATCTGCAATAGTGTATTCACCTAGACCATGAGTCCTGACATAGTCGGTGATATCTGAATAGCCTGCGTAGATATCAGCTAGATCAATTTTTGGAAATAGGATAGCATTGCCATCAGCTGTGATTTCTGTATAGGAATTGGCATTTGGTCCTTTTAACTTTACTTTTCTCTTATCATAGGTGTTTGTATATGGTAGAATAGGAGTGTGGCTACCATTGAAGACTACATGAACAAATGTATCTGTAAAAGCCTCAAGTGGATCCTCATATTTTTCTTTGATAGTCAGCTTACCAAACGAAAATGTCAAATCATTTTGTTTAATTTCAATAGGTGTGAAAGTTGCTGTAGTTATGCCATTTTCTGTTTTAATCTTAAGATTTTGTACGTTTATATACTCATAACCATTTGTAGTATATTCTACAGCAACGCCATCATGGAAATTGAAGCTTAGTAGCATGTTATACTGATTGTCAAGAATTGAGATGATAATTGTTGCTTTTTCATTTTCATCTGAGTTCTTGAAAAATGATACCATAAAGTGATCATTTTCATCCAGGTCGGTGTCTGAAAATTTAAACTCCTCATTTATAAAATGAATAGTTTCTCCAGGAATAACATTCTTGGTGATTTCGAAACTGACATCAGTATCCGGAACAGTCCTGCCAGACCAATAGAGGCCAGCATAACGTATTTCTGAACAGTTAGGATCGGCATTGTTTTCTTCTGAAAATACCAGTGTAGCAGAGGAAGAATTGAAGGTTTTTTGATCATCATCTATATCTGTATACAAAGTCTCTGAGTAAGAGTTGAATGATGAATCCGTGTGGTATAGGAGTTTTAGGTTGGAGTTACCAATGATGGTAAAGTCACCTTTGATTCTAAATATATTCCCCTCAGGTGCAGATTCTCCAACTCTATGCTTGAAAGGGATAGGATTCCGATGCTGCGCAAATGATGCAAAATTAAATGTATAAAAAAGAATAAAAAGGAAAATCAGTTTCCAATAAGCATAAACCTTAAGAGGTGTGTTGGGTTTTAATTGCATTTCTAACATCAAACTAAGTAATATATGACTTAAATGAATTCACAATCGCAATTTGATTGTATCTGGTGAAGTATGCAGACTCTTTTATCTTCCATATTTTTAAGTTTTAATTCTGAAAATGATCTGATTGGAGCATTTCAAAATTTATGAAAATGAAAAAGATAATTTGGTGTCAATTTCGCATAAGCCTTTACAAGAAACTTAGATTGATAACTAAGGAGAATTTTGTTTGAAAAATAGGAAATAGTTTCAAATAAAATACTCATGAATATCAAATTTATTTTTTGACTTTATCAGATGTTCAAATCTTTGTTTTTCATAGGCTTATAGTTGAAGTGTAACGGTAAAGATTAAGTCAATTTTCAAAGTCAAAGACTGAAATGAGAATTGATAAATCACTTAATAAACCCTTTATTTGTAATCCACTTTCTTTCTGATCATGCTTGGAGCACTCATATTGATAATTTTCCTGTTTTTGTTGACTCAACCCATCCTAAAGGATGTCAAGGCGAAGCATAAATGGGTCAATCTTCAACTCTTGAACCAACTGTATTGGTATCATATGTTTTTTGGATTGGTATATTATTTATATGCAGTTTTCAATCGATCAGATTCAAAGCTTTATTACCTAAGAGCACTTCAATTTTGGAATGAGTGGTCAGATGCTTTTTCTACAGGCACTGGTTTTATAGAGTGGTTAGCATTTCCTTTTGTGAGGTTTTTGAATTTCAATTATGAAATGACCATGATGCTTTTCACTTGGTTCGGCTTTTTGGGATTTTTATACTTTTACCTTTTCATCAAGGAGAACTTGAATTTTAACCCTAAACTAAAAGGGTGGGATGCAATTACGATATTTATGTTTTTGCCCAACATGCACTTCTGGACAGCGTCTCTAGGCAAAGGTGCTATTATATTCAGCGGTTTGGGTTTTTTGGTTTATGGATTGTCTCGGCCAGCTCAGCGAATTCCACATATTTTGATTGGTAGCTTTGTTTCCTATTTGGTTAGACCACATATTCTGTTTGCGGTTCTGATTGGGATGTCAGTAGGATTTGTATTAGGAAAAGGGAAGGTGCCTTTGTATCAAAAGTACCTTGTCGCGCTTGCAGGTCTTGTCGTCTCAGTAATTATGTATGAGAAAATCATTCTTTATTTAGGCTATGATCCTAATAATATTTTTGAGTCTTTTGAAGAAGAATCAGCCCTTAATGCACACAGGCTAAGCTACTCGGCTGGATCAGCAGTAAACATGAGTAGCTATAGTTTACCGATGAAGTTGTTTACCTTTTGGTTTAGACCTTTATTTATAGATTCTCCAAATTTCCTCGGAATTGTGGTGAGTTTTGAAAATGCACTATATATCTACATGTTTAGCAAAATATTCAGTAGAGATTTTATCACTTACATCAAAGATGCGCCAGCCATGGTGAAAATGTCCGGCGTAGTTTTTATTTCCATTTCGATATCGATGACATACATTATGTCAAATTTGGGGATTATCATACGGCAGAAAAGTCAAATTATGTACTTTATGCTATTTGTAATTGTAGCATTCTTAGATTGGCAGAAGACCAATAGGCTCAAAAAGAGGGCATTGATTTATAATAGGATTGTTCAAGAGGAAGAGCGTAAGGTTAAGGCTTCTTCCTGATGTCAGTTGATTTAGATTTTTGTATTTTTTAGTTTTCTGTTTCGAAGTATTAAGATATATATTGATTGGTTTAGAGAGTTGAAAAGTTTATATGGTTGATCTAGTAGAGTGTATTTTATGCTAAGAATTGGATGCATTTTGCCTCTAAGGTACTAAGAGACGAGAGATTAGAGATGTCTGTCACAAACCAAGAAACAATTCCTCCTTCCTCTTTTTCTCTTTTTTGTACGGATATTCGTAGCAAGCCCATATCGCCGCAGGCAAATATCAACTGTATATCGCTTTAGCATATATCAAATTCATCCTTCTTCAAATTAAGAGAATGTTACCAAAACCATTGGTAATGTTAATTGTACTTCACCTACCTGTTATGATTCTATTACAATCGACTTGTCAATTGGGCATTTTTAGATCAAGCCTATAGGTTTGAGGCATCGTTTAAAAAAAACCAACCTTTATGAAGTATTTTGAAAGAATGAAGAGATCTATCAGTTTTCTAATGGCTTTGGCAGTCTTAGGATTCACATTTACAAGCTGTAGTGATGATGAAAATGATCCAGCTGTAGACCCAGTAGATGAAGTAGTAGTGATTGAGGATTCGGAGCTATTAGAGATCATTCTGGATGAATTGAACATCCAAAGCGCTGGAGCTTTGACAAAAGCTAGAATGATGGAATTGACTGAATTGAATGTTAGCAATGCAGTGCTGTCAACATTCAGTGGTATTGAAGAAGCTGAAAATTTGGAGGTACTTTATGCTAGAAGTGTTGAGGTAGAAGATTTGACTCCTATATCCAGTTTGACAAACTTGATCGTATTGGATATGAGAGATGCTGTGACTCCTACATCATTGTCTTTTCTAGCTCCTTTGGAAAATATCGAAAACATAGATTTTCAAAACACTGCTGTTGCTGACATTTCAGCACTTGCTGGAAAGACTTCACTTACACACATCAACTTAAGAGAAACTGATGTGTCTGATATTTCTGCTTTAGAGGGCATGACTCAGTTACAGTTTTTGAACCTTAATAGAGCTGGTGGAGGAAATGGTATCACCAACCCAGGGCTAATTACTCCAATGGAAAATCTTTATTACCTAAGTTTAAGAAACACAGTGCTTGGAGATGAGCTTTTTGCTGAGATTTTTGCAAATAAGACCAAATTGGTCGAGTCAAATATCAGAAATACAGGCATCACTTCTGTTATGGCCTTAGTTCCATTATTCGAAGCAGGTGCTTTCACCGAGGCACTTTCTGAAGAGTTTGACAATAAGATTTCTTTGGATATTCAAAATAATGCAATCACAGATCTTTGCGCAATCTATCCATGGGTAGGTAATTTTCCAGAAGGCGAGTTGGAATGGTCTTCAGCTGCTGGAGATTTCAGTGATTGTGACTAATCGAGTTCACGATGACTAGGCTGATTGGTTTTATGCAAGAGACCAATCAGCCTATTATTTCAATTTAAAATAATGCTGTAAAATTGGCAATTCACAGAATCGCCCAAAATAAGAGATTGTGAAAAAGTTTATAACACTCTTTTTGATTTCGATTACCCTTGTGCATATGGCACATGCTCAAGTAGAAGTGTCTGGTACTGTGTATGATGAATACAATCAGCCATTGATAGGAGCTGTAGTTACCTTAAAGAATGGAAGCTCAGACCATAGTGCTGTCACAGATGTAGATGGTAGGTATGCTTGGTCCACGGTTCGCCAAGGTAGTTATGAAATGGAAGTGAGTTTCATTGGATTCAAAAATTACAAAAAGGCACTAGAAGTCTCCAATTCCTCTATCGATGAATTAGTGAAAATGAATCCAGATAGTCAGGTTTTGAGTGAGGTGGTTATCATGGGTTCAGTCAATCGCGGAACCGAAGCACAGGCCAGAAAGCTTGAACAAATGGCAAACAATACCATTAATGTGGTATCGGCCAAGTCTATTGAATTATCACCAGATATTACAGTAGCTAATGTTGTACAGCGTGTATCAGGACTTTCTATAGAGCGAAATGCTAGTGGTGATCCACAGTATGCTATAGTCAGAGGAATGGATAAAAGGTACAATTACACTTTAGTAAATGGTGTGAAAATACCTTCTCCAGACAATAAAAACCGATATGTTCCTCTGGATATTTTTCCTGCACAAATGCTTGAGCGGCTAGAAGTTGCCAAAAGTTTGTCACCTGATATGGAGGGGGATGCGATAGGAGGTAGTGTGAATCTCGTAATGAAAAGTGCTCCAGAAGAGTTTGAAGTCAATGCAGATTTTCAACTTGGATACAACACTATTCATTTGAATAGACCTTTTTATAGCTATGACCGTGCTACAGAGAACAGGTTCTCACCTGCTGAGCGCTTTGGCTCTAGGTATGAGGCTAATATGTCGGATTTTTCTACCCGAAACCTAATCATCAATCCGATCAATCCACTTCCTGATTTGTTTGGAGGTATCACAATCGGGGATAGATTTATGCAAGGTAAACTGGGTGTAATGGTTGGTGCATCCGTGCAGAATTCTTTTCGAGGTGCAGATAGGGATTGGTACAAAGTGGATGTAGACCCTCTGGGCACAGGACGTCCAGCGCTTTCAAGTTTTCAAATGAGAAAAACCTCTATCCAGCAGTTTAGGTTGGGCCTTCACTCCAAAATAGATTACCAGTTCAATAAGCGTAACAACATTAGTTTATACTATGGGGATTTTACCCTCAATGATTTTGAGTCTAGAGAAATGATCACTAGTGACAGAGATATATCTCCAGACAATGTAAATGCAACTTATCTTTTCCAAACAAGAATCAGGTCGACTTACAGTGGTATTAGGAATGCCACATTGCAAGGTAAACATAACCTTGCTGATGAAAGGCTTCTTGTAGACTGGTCTGCTGTATATTCTAGGGCAGAGTTTGATAGACCTGACAATGCTATTTTTTCAAGAAATGGAGGGGTAGAAAATGGGGTTGAAATGCCTCAAAACATCGAAAGAAGAAATCCTAGAAGATGGGAAAAGCATTATGATCAGGATTTCACTTTGCACCTCAATATGCTATATAAACCTGCTCTCTTGGATGATTACAAAGGGTACATTAAAGTAGGTGGAATGGCAAGGGACAAGGAGCGAGGAGCGCTCTTCAACAGGTATAGGTTTGATCCTAATCCGCCATTTCAAGAACAAGGCACGGATTGGAACGATTTCAGAGATGTGCAATGGGATATATTGAATCCTACAGGAACACTTGGGCATGCTTTGAATTACAACGCCTACGAGCAAATTGGAGCATATTATGGGATTTTACATCTCGAATTCGGAAAGCTTGATGTCAATGCAGGAGCTAGGGTTGAGCATACCAATCAAGGCTATGTATCGAGAACTACCAATCAGTTTGAGTTACCTAAATTGAATCAAATTTATACAGATGTACTTCCTAATCTTAGCCTTAAATACAAGCCCAAGAGTGATGTGAATTTGCGAAGTTCATATTACAAAGCGATCAATAGACCTGGTTATTTTGAAATTGTAGATGGCATCTCTGATGAGGATGATGAGTTTCCATTCAAAGGAAACCCTGATGTACAAAGGGCTATTGCTGATAACTTTGATGTAAGGTATGAATATTTCCCAAATGCAAATGAACAGTTTCTATTCGGCGCTTTTTATAAAAGAATAGAAGACCCGATTGAATTATTACTTGTCAGACAGACCAGTTTGACCACAGGTCCAAGAAATCTCACACCAACCAATTCTGGTACGGCTACCAATTGGGGTTTGGAAATGGACTACAGTAAATTCTTCAACAATATTGGGATTAGGGCAAACTATACCTTTACAAGATCTTCACTTACTACGACAAAAAGTGAGCGAGTGAGAGAAAATCCAGATGATACTAGCTCAGAACTAATTCTAAGAGAGGTAAATCAAACACGACCTCTTCAAGGACAAGCTGATCATATAGGTAACTTAAGTTTATTGTATAAAAATCAAAAGACTGGTACTGATTTACAGTTGTCAGCTGTATATACAGGTGAGCGGATAGAGATTGTCTCTCCGTGGCTTGACCTTGATATTTGGTCAAGACCTTTTACACAGCTTGATTTTTCTATAGAGCAAAAATTAGGTAACTGGGTAGTTTTTGGAAAGGCAAACAACTTGCTCAATACGCCCTACGAACTCTTTGTAAAAAGTCCACGAAAAACTGAGCAACTAGATTTCCCTTTACAAGATAGAGCTGGTCAAACAATCGTCCAAAGGGATTTTTTCTGGCAATCTTTCCGACTAGGAGTGAGATACAAAATCAATGGGATATAAATAAAGAAAACCAATAAAATGATTAATTATATGAGAAAATTGAGATTTAGTTTACCATGCTTGATAATGCTATTTTTGGCATTTACCGCATGTGATAATTCATTTGTCAATGATGATGATGGAGACATCATTGGAGGAGATGATGATGTACCAGCTGGGTTTACCAAATTGGAAGGAGAAGTAAGTGGTACTTTAGGACCAGATGAAAATTATTGGGTTACTGGTGATTTGTTCATAAGAGCAGGGGAGTCCTTGACAATTATGGAAGGTACAAACATCATTATCGATGGAACTGGAAGAGCAGGAAGTAGTCCTGAGATCAATGTTGCTGGAAGTTTCTACAGTTATGGAACAGCCGAAAAACCAGTATACATAGGTGTAGAAGAAGAAAAGCGAACTGTTTCCAATATCTTTAGAGGGTTTTGGGGAGGTATAATAGGGACAGATACTGCAGAAGATATAGTGTTTGAGTACACCACTATAGAGTTTGCAGGTGCACCTGCTGAAGCAGGATCATCAATCGTTGCAGAAGGAGAGATTGATGAAGGTGAACCAAGATATGCAGTATATATGGTCAATCCGGAAGGGAACTTTATCATGTGGCATTCTAGAATAGCTTACACCAAAGATGATGCTATCCGTCTCAACGGTGCAAAAACGCTAATTGCCTATAGTGAATTTGCTTTCAACGGTGAAACAGGTGGTGAATCTGTCAACACTAAAAGTGGTGTGGTAGGAGACTTTTGCTACAATGTGTTTTATGGAATTGCGACCAATGGTTTGAAAGCGGCTAACTCAAAAGGTCGTCAACCGCAGTGTAATAACAATTATTACAATAATACCATCGTAGGGTCTGGCTGGAGAAGATCTCAAGCTGGAAGAGGTGGATCACTAAATTATGAAAATGGTGCGCGTGGGGAGTCTTTCAATAATTTGGTGGCTGACTGTAGATACGGATTACGTCTGTTCCCACCAGATGATGAGCCAGATATGGCCAATATGAAGTGGGGAAATCATTTTTATTATGGAAGTGATGAAGAAATGGTTGAAGGATTTCATCCAATCAATGGTATCATTGGTCAGAATGTCCCAGGATATGAAGGAATTACCATCCCAACTTCTGACATATTTGGCGCAGTAGGAGATAATGATCCTATGTTTGTGGGATATAGTGTGGGAAGTTATACTCCAGCAAACTACAGAGCAATGAGCGATGCAAAGTTTGTTAATGACTTGTTTGAAATGTTCAAACTGTCCCCTGAAAGTCCAGCCATAACAGGCGGAACGACTGATTTCAGTCCAATCTATTCCGAGTATGTAGCCAATGGAAAAACATATACAACACCACTACCATCTACTTTTTTTGGTGCGGTAAATGCCGATTAAATACAAAACCTTAAAGGAGTCGATCATAATGGTTCGACTCCTTTCATTTTTTTAAACAACTTAAAACTTAGCATAACATCTTAAGCATGAAGACCTGTTCATTTATAACCTTACTGAGCCTTTTATCTTTATTTTCTTGTGATCAAGCATCAGATTCACCAGATACTATTCAAGACTTCTGGGAGTCACACATTCCTTTTGAACTTGAGTACAGTACTTCATTAGGTCTAGTAAGGTCAAATAGGTTCCCTGAAACTGCTGAGGCTAGAGGAGAGTCAGACTTGATAGAAGCTTCTGGAATTGTGATTAGTATTGAAAATGAAGGTTTTCTATGGACTCATGAGGATAAGGGAAATCAGAATGAGATATACTTACTAAATATCCAAACTGGAGAAACTGCTGCTATATTTAAGTTAGATGGAGTTTTTAATAGAGATTGGGAAGATATAGAAATAGGGCCTGGGCCAGAGGAAGGTGCCAATTATATTTACTTGGGTGAAGTAGGTGACAACGACAGAGTTTATAGAGATTATAAAATCTATCGTTTTAAAGAGCCAACTTTTGTTAGTGGAACAAGTGAGTATACCATTTCGAGTGATGAAATTGAAACTATTACATTCCAATACCCCGGAAACACAAAACATGATGTAGAGACATTACTTCTTGACCCATGGACAAAGGATTTGTTTTTGGTTACCAAGAGAGATTTTCATTCTATCATCTATGTTCTGCCTTATCCACAAAATACAAATGAGCAGATCGAAGCAGTGAAAGTTGGTGAATTTCCTTTTACTAGAGCTGTAGGAGGTAATATCTCTTTAGATGGAAATGAGATGTTGATCAAAACTTATGATTTTATTCTCCATTGGACGAGGACTGGTAATGAAAACATGGTTGATATGTTTACAAAAACCCCTCAACTAGCACCCTATAATCCTACTGAACCTCAAGGAGAAGCAATATGCTTTGATGCCGAAAAATCATATTATACCTTGAGTGAGTTTAGCAATGCCATTGTTCCTATCCTGTATTTTTATCAGAGGTTGGAAGAATAGAAAGTGTTTTAGTTTTCTGTTCGGTGATTTAATATTTAGATACTGGCTGGATGATTTAGATAGTTGAAATATTGAAGGGGCCTACTTAATGCATTTTTGTAAAAAAAAATGCATGTTTTTTACCACTAAGGCACAGACAAACCAAAGAGATGAGAAGCGAGAATAATGCTCACTTCTTTGCAAGAACATTCGTAGCAAGCCTATATCGCCGCAGGCAAATATCAACTGTAGATCGCCTTAGCATATATCAAATTCCTCCTTAACCCTTCCTCCTTTTCTCAAAACGTACAATCCTCAACCAATCGTCTTCAACTTCAAAGGTGATTTCATAGTCCAGGGATTCACAGAGTTTAAAGAAAAGTTCGACATCTGGAATTTCTTTGGGGTAGGCATGGATGTAGTAGTTGTATATAATTAAAGTAAAAGTGTCTGGGCTCAGTGATTCAAATCCCTTTAGGTCTTCTATAGGGGAAAGTTTGGCTTGATTTTGAGTTTGATTGGGTAGCAAAACCTCCTTACTGAAATCTACGAAATTATTCACCATGACCAATTCATTGGTTTCTACTTGATCATGGAGTTTGGATACGAAATGCGTATAGTTTTTTAATTTTTTTTGATAACCAATACTTAAAACTACAGGCGCCACAAGCATTAGAATCGATGTGACTTTCAATAGTTCTCGTCTGATGAATGGTTTGAACAATAATAGACTTGAAAAAAATCCAAGAAAAGCCATCTGCTTCCAATCACCTACAGTCAAAGCTATCACTGCTCCAAGTAATATGGCTATTGATACCCAAATTCGGGTTTTGCTATCATGCAGCCATTTACCAGAGCCATTTCCAATCAATGGAGCAAGAACAGGGATTAGAATGATCAGGTGCCTAGGGTTGAGATGTATTGGATTGTAAAATTGGAGACTGGTGCTCATCCACCAAAATCCAGCAAACAAGCAAATGGCTGCTATTCCAAATTCAAAACTGATCTTAGTTTTGTGCCTGACACCAGAGATGATCGCAGGAATAGCCAAGACAATCCACAGCCAATACCCTCTTTCAACAAAGGAAACGAAAGGCCAAAAAGTAACTCTCCAAAGCATGACTTTCCAATCTTTATCGGCAAAGGAATATTCAGAAATATAGTGTCCATCTTGAATGGTCTGAATTCTATAGAGCGCATTTCCAAATTTGAACCAGTAAAACCCTAAATAGATGACTATTGTAATCGTAGCGAAAATCAAAAGCCATAAATAAAACTTGTGTCTGTCTTTGGTCTTTTTCTCTAAGAAATACAAAGCCAAAGGAAATGGAAACAAGTAAACGATGGTCTCTTTGGTCAACATAGCTCCAAAAAAAGCAAAACTCATCAAAAAGGCTGCGATCACAGGCTTTTGATGACGTATGTATGAAGAGAAAAGGATCATAGAAATCCATGCAACCAAAATGCTGTCAGGATAATTTTTATGAATGAAATGCATGAAAAATACCTGTGTGGAAAAGAAAGCAACTGTCCATAATTGATCCTCAGGAGTTTTGATCAAACGTGTAATCAATAATAGGCCAAAGATGTAGGATAGAAGTGAGGCAATACTCCCAATATGATCATCGAAATAAAAAAGGTAGGTGAAAAAGCCAGAGAAAATGTATGAACCCAATCGGCTAGAAAAGTGATGATCGCTTAGGACATTTTCACCATTCCAAAATTCTTTCCCTTTGAGCAAGTAATACACATCATCACTGAATGTAATGCCATCATAGCCCAAGTACCACACAGACACCAAGAATATCACTCCTGTCCAAATAGGTAAAGCATTGTAAATGGGATTTTGTAATGAATGTGAAGATGCTTTCATTTTGATTTTATGAAGAAATGTTTTTGTTATTCTTCAGCAGTCTTTTTTGTGGTTTGGACTGTACCCTGGTATATTGTCTCCAATTGAGAAGCAAACTTGTCAAGTGAGAAGTTCTCCTTTACTTTTTTTCGTGCATTTTCTCCCATCAACACCAGCGTACTTGGATCTTGGAGCGCTTGAAGACAAAGCGTAGCTAGCTTATCATGATTTTCGACGGTACACAGGAACCCCTCTTTACCAGGCTCTATAACTTCGCCAATCCCTCCAGCTTGGCAAGATACTATTGGGATTTTGCAGGACATCGCTTCCAGCATAGCTATAGGAAGCCCTTCAAAGGCTGAACTGATCATAAACAAGTCCATAGCACATAGATATGGGAGTACATCATGCTGAATTCCAACTAGGTGAAAATTCTTGGCAGCTGGTGACTCATTGACCATTGATTGGATCAGTGGAAGCAATGGGCCATCTCCGACTAAAATAAAATGGGTGCTGGGAAGTTTTTCCCAGATCTTTGTAGCTTCTTTGATCCAGATATCAAGTCGCTTTTGTTTTCTGAATACAGCAACATTTCCAACCACAAAAGCCTTATTGGGAATAGATAGCGAAGTTTTGATTTGATTACCGAGTTCGATGTTTTTGGTAAAAAACGCAGTGTCTACGGCATTTTGAAGGGTGATTATTTTTGGATTTTTATTTTTGAAAGACAGTGACTCAAATGGCTTAATAGCATGTGCTACTTCATCAGATACAGCGATGACGAGATCTTGCATGCTATAGGTCAGTCGGTTCAGAAAATAGGTGAGCTTATTGTACCTGTGCCAGACATTGTGCTCTGTATAGATGATAGGAACCTCATGATGATATCCAGCCAATCTTGCAAGTATACCAGCCCAAGGGAGATGAGCATGAATCAGGTCAATGTCCTGAGATTTGATGTATGTGCTGACTCTGCTGATTTGATTCAATAAACCAAAATTACCAGCTTGAAAGTAGGTGACATGTACACCACATGATTTCAATTCTTCTATGACATGATGGGGTCTTTGATGAAAGTAAATGCAATAAATCTCAAACTTGTCTCTATTATGGATCCTGGAAGTTTCAGCGATTAATTTTTCTGCTCCACCTCGTCCAAGAGATTTTATGATATGTAAAATCTTGAGCTTTTTTTGCATGCTGCAAGATACTCCATTTGTCCAAATGTCCCAGCAAAGCAAAACCCTTTTGAGTATAGAAGATGGTTTTCGTTCATAATACCATTTTCCAAAACTCAAAAGGATAGCTTTATCTCCTCATTTTCCAAATTAATCCATGTTCTTTTTAGCCACGGTCCATTCTTTGGATTGGGATAAGCCACTTGGGTTTCCAGTGAACATTTTACCAGCTTTTTGATCATTCAACAGCTGCCATTTGTACCAGGCTGTGGCTACACGAGCATATTCACCACCATTTGGCTGAGCATAAGTACCCCCATGACCTACATCCATATTCCCAACAAAAACTGGGACATGATTGATTCTATTGAAATCATCCATGCCATTGTTATAGGCTATATCAGACTCACCACCTAGTAGGTATAGGGTAGGTGTGTGCAGCTTTTCGAGTTGATCTTTGTTTAGACTTGGCATGCCAGGCATACCACTTTCTGGGTTTGGTAGTATGCCACTGTTGCACACAACTGCTGTTGTCACTCTAGGGTCAGGAGCGGATTCCAAAGTCTGCAAGCCACCACATGACATACCACTTACAGCGATTTTGGAAGTATCAATTTTTCCGTAAAAGGGACTATTTTGATCTTCATTGACAGCTATAGCCCAGTCGATAGCA
Source organism: Belliella filtrata (assembly GCF_022549775.1). Classification (GTDB taxonomy): domain Bacteria; phylum Bacteroidota; class Bacteroidia; order Cytophagales; family Cyclobacteriaceae; genus Belliella; species Belliella filtrata. Next base: position 31,854 of record NZ_JAKZGP010000032.1, read on the forward strand.
TCAATCATTTGAGATGAAGTAGATCTTCCTGAGCCTTTTTCACCCTCTTCAGGCATTGGCCCAATGGCTATTACCAAAAAGCCATGAGAGGCTACTTCATTCAAAAAGTTCACATGTTCCCAAGGAGAGTTTGCACAGGCACCATTTCCCCAAGCGATAATTGGAAGCTTCTTAGCAACGCCAAACTTCTGAAGGTCTTGAGGTCTGAAAATCGTATGTGTGAGTAGGGAAGGATCTTGCTCCATGATGGCGCTGTGCGGACCATTCCCTCCATTTTCGATAATTCTTGAGTTTCTTTCTTGAGCAAATACTGTAAGTGAGCTCACTAAGAGAATAATGGCAAAGAGAAAATGCTTGTGCTGATAAGCTTGATGAGAAATTTGTTCTTTTGTGTGCTTTGGATTCATTGTTATTTTGGTTTATAGGTTAATTGAAATTGATCATGTTTATCTAAGGAGGTGCGCCAATTTTTCAAACTGGTTATAGCGCATGACAAAGAGGTAATTCTAAGGGTGATGATTATATCTTTTTCTTGATATGAAAAAGATTCTCCGCTGTTTTAGGGTTTATGTATTCGGGTAAAGAATTAATAGCGGATAAAGACAATTTCTAAAGTTAAGAAAAAAAAGAGTATCAACTATACTTGATATATTTGTGATATGACTGATTTTAGAAATTGTGGGAAATTTATTATCTCTTTAGACTTCGAACTCCTATGGGGGACTTTTGATAGAGTAGGAGGTCAGGTCTATCCTACCTATTTTTCAAATACAAGAAAGGTAATTCCGCAAATTCTAAGAACTTTTGAGTCACATAAAGTTGCAGCTACTTGGGCCACTGTGGGGATGCTGTTTGCTGAAAGTGAGGAGGAGTGGAGAATGTATATGCCTAAAAGTTTACCCACTTACCAAAACCCCAACCTTTCTCCTTATCATTGGGTGGACCGATTTGGATTAAATCCTACTTGGCATTTTGCACCTGAGTTGATACAAATGATTTTGAAAACACCACATCAAGAGGTTGGTAGTCATACTTTTGGGCATTACTATGTTGGTGAGGCTGGACAACATGCTGATCAGTGGAGAAGTGATCTTCAGGCTGCGCGAGGTATAGCTTTTGACAAATTTCATTTAAAGTTAAAATCAATGGTTTTTCCTCGAAATCAAATAAACCTTGATTACTTGAAGATTTGTCAAGAAGAGGGTTTTGAGCAGTATAGATCGAATCCCATAGATTGGTATTGGCAAGAGACTTATCGAGAGACGTTTGCGAAGAAAGTGTTCAGGACGGCAGACTGTTTTGTGCAAATGGGTTCTAGGAAGACTTTTGAAGCTTGCAACCTAGCAAGTAGCCCTTCTGCAGTGCTTCAAATCCCAGCCTCTAGACTACTAAGGCCATATCATGATCAGTGGAAATGGCTAAATAAGCTTAAGCTGAATCGCATCAAAAATGAAATGACTTATGCTGCAAAACACCAAGAAGCCTATCACCTTTGGTGGCATCCACATAACTTTGGAAATGATCCATTGCAATCTATGAAAGAGCTCGAAGAGATTTTGGATCACTTTACTATGCTTAAAGAAAACTTCGGTATGGAAAGTTTTTCGATGCAAAGCTTAGCTGATATTCATAGGGAATAGCTATTTTGCAGACTAATTGAAATAGGAAAAAATCCTTACTAATCAAAGCACTCACCCAGTACAGATAAGGTATAAGAAAAGCATAAAATTGGAAGCGGAAAAAGTAAAAATCATAGCACCAAGTTCAGGCTGGCAGTTGGTCGACTTGAAAGAGTTGTGGAGGTATAAAGATTTGCTTTACTTTCTGACTTTGAGAGGAATCAAAGCACGATATGCTCAATCTATTCTGGGGGTGTCTTGGGCGATAATTCAACCATTGTTCACTACGATAGTGTTCACCGTAGTATTTGGAAATCTTGCAAAAGTAGATTCTGATGGTATTCCATACTTGCTTTTCTCCTACTTGGCGCTGTGGCCATGGAATTACTTTTCAGGGACGTTGACAGAGTCAGCCAATAGTTTGATTCAAAATGCCAACATGATTACCAAAGTTTATTTTCCGAGGATGGTCTTGCCTTTATCTTCCATTTTATCAAAGCTTTTAGATTTTATCATTGCATTTGTGGTCGTGATAGGCTTGCTTATTTATTTTAAAGTAAGTCCAGGATGGGGCTTACTCTTTCTCCCGCTTTTGATCCTGCAGCTGTTGATGACTTCTTTGGGAATTGGGATGTTTTTATCAGCCTTGGCTGTCAAATACCGAGATGTCAAGCATGCATTAACTTTCTTGGTTCAGCTTCTTCTTTATGCAGCACCTGTAGTGTATAGCACCACAGCTGTACCAGATCAGTATCGAATATTTTATGTATTGAATCCTATGGTAGGAGTGATTGAAGGGTTCAGGGCTGCATTTTTGGACAGGCCAATGCCATGGGAATGGATATGGCCAGGGAGTATAGTGGCGGTTTTGTTTTTCTTTTATGGAACACTTTACTTCCGAAGAATGGAGAGAATCTTTGCAGATGTTGCTTAGAGACACTTAGTAGTTTAATGGTTTTTCATTCTTCTAAGTGAACTGAAATTTCAATTTAATTTTCCTTATTGTTTTTCCCGAAACGCTCTCTGGCATTTATCAAGTCCTCTGCCGTGTCTATGGCGATGGCTTGGTGAGTAGTAGCAACCATTTTTATTTTCACACCATGTTCTAATACCCGTAATTGCTCCAACATTTCAGCTTGTTCCAAAGCTGACTTCGGCCATTTGGTGAATTGCATCAGAAGGTCTTTTTGATAGGCATAGATACCTACGTGCTTCCAGTAGCTCAGCTCAACTTCTTTTTCTCGATTGAAAGGAATCGCATGCCTGCTGAAATACAAGGCATTCAAATTTTCGTCCACGACCACTTTTACAGCATTGGGGTTTTCAGCTTCCCACGCGGGAATTTTGAACATTACAGAGGCCATTTGAACCCCCTCTTCTTCAAAAGCTTGGATCAATCTTGACAAGGTGTCCTTGTCCAAAAGTGGTTCATCACCTTGAATATTGACAATGATATCGGTATCTATATGTCGAGCAGCTTCAGCAATGCGGTCAGATCCACTTTCATGGCTTTCTTGACTCATGAATACTTCCCCACCGATAGCTTTGATTTGTTCTGCGATTTCTTCATGATCAGTAGCTACGATAATTTGATCAAAAAGCGCTGTTTTTTTTGCACTTAAATAAGTTTGCTGAATTACTGATTTACCAGCTAAGTCTTGAACCAATTTTGCCGGTAGCCTAGTAGAGGCGTATCGAGCAGGAATTAGTGCTGTGGTTTTTAAATTTTTCATAGGGAAATGTAGCTAACTATCTACGGAAAGACTGTATGAATTTATTCCAAATTTGTGAAAATGCCGACTTGCCTTGATTTATTTTGGAAGATTTAGGAGAGTCTTCTTCTCCGAAGTAATTATAAATATACTTATTGTTCTGGGTGTACAGGTAGGTGTTGCCATAGCCATAATTATATCCTTCATAATAGTAGCCAGCGTCTATGATTCCATTAAAGATGCCATACACGTTATTGACCTGTTTGTTATTAAATAGGTCATTGATCATTACCAAGTGATTTTTCAGCGTATAATCTTGTCTGACTACATACAAATTGATGTCAAATAACCTCATCAAATCCACAGTCTCTGAAACCAATCCCAGTGGAGGAGTGTCAAAGACTACGATGTCAAACTGCCCTTCCAAATGTCGGATGAAGTCTTTAAGCTTTTGAGTTTGTAATAATTCTGCTGGATTGGGTGGGATTATTCCTGAAGGAACAAAAAAGAGATTCTCATGACTCGAAGGCATGATTATTTCATCTGAAGAAATTTCTCCAATAAGATAGTTTGATAAGCCTGTTTTGCTAACATGATTGAAGTATGATGCAAGTTTTGGTCTTCTCAAATCTGCTCCAACCACTACTGTTTTTTTCCCACCCAGCGCCATGATAGAAGCGAGGTTCAATGAGGTGAAAGTTTTACCTTCTCCAGACACACTTGATGTTACAAGGATTTTTTTCGATACTTTATCTGATGCGATGTAATTGATTGCCGATCTTAGTGATCTAAATGACTCGGATACCGAAGATTTGGGATGTTCCAACACTACCATGTTGGTTTCTTTCTCACTATGACCTATTATCGCCAATTGTGGTATCATAAAGCTCTTTTTAAGGTCTCTTTGATCACGAATCCTATTGTCTAGCATGTCTCTAATCAGGAAAAAACCAAAAGGGATAAGAAACCCAAGGCCAATGGCCATGAGGTAGTTACTTTCTTTCTTTGGGAATACTAATTTGCCTTGCTTAGCATAATCCAAAATGGCATTGTCTGATACATTTGAAGCTTTGGCAATACCTGCTTCAGCACGCTTTTCTAGTAGGTAAGTGTACAGGTTTTCTCGTAACCTATATTCTCTATAAATACTAGTATACCTAGATTCGGACTCAGGAAGTGTTTCAAATCTTCGGTCGTAATTCCTGATATTTTCAGAAAGTAGTACTCTCTTTTTTTCGGTATTTTCGATGAGATTGATCACATTTTCAAAAAGTGTTTCTCTTACTTTTTCCATTTGAACATCTACCTTAGAAACTTCAGGGTGATTTTCATTGACAGAAGCAAGTAGTTTTCGTCTTTCTTGAGACAAAGTGACTAGCGTTTGGATCAACCCATTCAATAAAGGATCTGGAATTCCGATCACAGAGGGGGCAATAACCTGACTATAGTCTTTGGTTTTTTCCTCCATGTATTGTTTGATGGAATTGAAATAGGCTAACTCTAGATCCAAAGCCTTCGCATCATCATCTAGCTGATTGATCCTGGTCAGAATCTCCGAAAACTCGGCAGTTACATTGACCATTCTGTTGCTAACTTTGAAATCTTGTAGCTCCCTTTCTTTTCTCTTCAATGAATCTTCAAGTAGCTCAAGCTGATCTTCGATGAAAACAAGTGTGTTTTCCGATATCCTGTTTTTCTCTCGTAATTCATATTCCAAATAGGATTCCATCAGGGCATTGATATAATCCCTACCTTTATCTATGATGGTGGTTGTCATCCTGATTTCAAGTACAGATGCGGCACTGTTGACCAGGTGAATACTGATAGCTTTAGCCATTTTTTCTTCCAAAAATGTCGGGCTTCTAAGTTCAAAAATTATCGTCTCGCCCACTCTTGACGGATTTACAAGGTGAATGGTGAATTTGGATTTGCTGGTTTCTATTTCTTCTCCAAATTTGAAAATCTTATCAAACAATAGCTCATCGTTTTGAGATTGACCAGATTTGATATCAAGAATGTTATTAGATTCTGGAAGTATTTTAAAAGTGCTTTCACTTAAGATTTCCACTTGCATGGGTGTTTGCTGGATTTGCATGTGGCTCCAGTCTACCGCAATTCTGATAGGGCTACTGTTATATAACTCTATGGTTTTGATGTTTGTTTTGGCAAAATAAGTGACGTCAAAATGCAACTTAGCCAATGCCTCTCTTGCAAGGTTTTTTGAAGAAAGCATTAAAATATCATTGTCAAGGCTGTTCTGACTTGAAAAAATTGCAGATCTATCAAGAATCCGAGTCTCTGGCTTGCTATTATGCCTAATTACAATAGTGCCGGATACCATGTACTCGTTGACAGTGTATCTGTGAAAAAAATAAGTACCAATAACCAAAAGAATAATGAAAAGTATATACCAAGGCCAGTGTCTTAGATACCTAGCAATTAAGTACTTTATCTCAAGTGACTTTTCTTCTCCTTCAAGTTGGCTGATGTCTATTTTTTCCATTATTATCAGAAATTACCTCTTAACAATCCAAAAATTAATAAACCAGAAGCGAGAAAAGTCCCAAACAACTGTAAGCTAGATGATAGGTTGTCAGCGTTTCCAAATTGTCTGATTTTCATAGGCTCCAAATAGAGAATGTCGTTGTTTTGAATAAAATAAAAAGGTGATGCTAATAATGCTCTATCGTGCAAGTTGATTTGGTGGATTTTTGTTCCTCCATCATATTGCCTTATGATAAACAGCCTATTGCGTTTAGCTAGGATGTTGGATTCACCAGAGGCAGCAAGTGCATCAAATATTGTCGCTCTATTGCGAAGGATTACTTTTGTACCAGATGAACCAAATTCTCCCAAGGTAGTATACCTGATTCCTGCCATTCTTAGCTTCACATAGACATCCTCTTTGAAGTAAGTATTAATGGCTTCTTGAATCGTATCTTTTGCTTCTTCTTCGGTGAGTCCACTTATTTTAATTTTCCCAAGTTTAGGTAGTTCTACTTTGCCAGATTCATCAATAGAATAACCTGTAAAGTAAAATAAATCACCGTTACCAGCGCCTCCCATCATTCCTCCTCTCATATTTCTCGCACCTTGAAATTCAAATACCTCTGTCAATTCTGGGCTAGCACTTGCAAAGTCAATATCTACAATGTCAAATGGCTGAAGAATATATTTGTATTGAACTTCAGCATAGGGTATGAACTCATCCAAATTGATCTCTGGGTTACCTGGTAAGTTTTGGAGGTAAGTAATACGTTTGTTGCTGATGCAAGAACTTGCCATTAGGATGGTTAGGCAAATCAGTAGTATATGCTTCATGTATCGATTCCAAGTTTTCGAAGAATCAAATATAGAAAAATATGATTAGGTTCAAGATTGCTAGGTAAGAATACTCTTGAGTTTGTTATCCATCCCCATGTTCTGTGCTCCTACAAAACATTTCGTTTCGGTTCGTGAGGACACAAACTGAGGGAAGGATTTTTGCAAAATGGGACAGATCAGTTCAGGTTTGTGATGACACAAACCAAGGGGATGATTATATAGATTTTTCTTTAGCGATTTTTAAGATTTCGTTTGTTGTTTTCCAATTTCTAGTGGTGGCTGTGATTTTTAGTTTGTTTTCTATAAAGTTGTTATTCAACTTTGTTTTACCATAACCATTGGGCAAATAGAGAAAAATGGTTCTTCTATATTGAATAAGGGCTTCATCTGCTTCAAGTTTTTCAGTTAATAAAGCTATCTCGAAGTTCTCTGGTTCATAGGCTAAAAAGGTGACATGTAGGAATGAGTTATCCATTATCTTTGCAAAGGGGTTCTTGGATATGATGTCTGATAATTCATCAATTGATATAACAATAACAGGAACTTCGTATCCAAATTCGGTTTTTATCTCATTAGAAATGCTAGTTTCCAAAACCTTAATATCTTCTTGGTTTGTGTTGAAAATAACGTTTCCGCTTTGAAGGTATGTCTGAATGTTTTCAAAGTTAATTCTAAGAAACAATTTTTTCAGGGAATCCATTTTGATAAGGTTCTTTCCGCTGACATTGATTCCTCTCAATATAGATATATAGGTTGGCATGTTTTTAATTGTCAATTGAGCTTATTGTATGTTATTTGTAGATATAGCTAATTACTAAAACCCGCAGACCATTTAGTTTTTTTTGATTATCACTCGGTTATTAACAATATCCGAGTGAAACCTGAAATGTCTATTGTTACTATAAATCAATCGATTACAACATTCTCTTGCGGGTTTTGGATAATTACTAAAGGTATGATTAATTTGGGATTTTGTGAAGTTTAGGCTTGAGTTAAGTGAGTTTTGGTTTTTGGAGACAGTATAGGTTTGTGAAGACACAAACCTAGGGAAGGGGAGGTAGTATCGATTTGTGGTGACACAAACCGAGGAGAGAGGAGTACAGTTTTGATTGCGAAGACAGAAATTAAGGTGTCGTTTTAGTACTGCAGAAATATTTCACATAGACAACTTTCTGAAAAACAGGCTGTCAATGTGTCGAAACAGCTTTTAACCCAACTATTGAGCCTATCAGCGTTAGGATGAAGAAAAGCCGAAGAAAGGTTACTGGTTCTTTAAATACAAAGATTCCTACTAAGACTGTTCCAACTGCTCCAATTCCTGTCCAAACAGCATAGGCAGTCCCCAATGGCAATGTTTGAGTAACTTTGATAAGTAAAATCATGCTTATTGTCAGAGCGACTACAAAACCTGCATACCACAGATACATTTCACTCCCTATGGACTGTCTTCCTTTTCCCAAACAAAATGCAAATAGCACTTCAAATAAACCTGCGATGATTAATATGATCCAATTCATGTGATTTTGTTAATTTTCTAATCCTAGAGAAATAAAACAGTTTAAAGCTGCTAATTTTTCATTTTGGAATTGATGATTGATTGCACCACAAAGATCGATATCTAAGGACAAAGAAAATTTTACAAATGTTAAATAATGAGATTAGTTTTTCGCAGCTCTTATTCTACTTAAACTTACTTGAGTAATTCCTAAATATGAAGCAATATGACTTAATTGAACTCTCTGGACAAGATGCGGATGATTCTTTAACAATTCATCATATCTTTCAGAGGCTGTCCGGAATTGCCTTGATATAAGTCGTTCTTCTGTTTTTAAAAGCTCATTTTCAGCAAATTTTCTTCCCCAATTGGCTATTTCAATATGTTCGTTGTAGAGTTTTTGAAGTTCGGTATTATTCATTTCATAAAAACATGAATTCTCTAATAGCTCTATGTTTTCATAGCCAGGCTGATTTGCAATGTAACTTTTCATAGAAATCACCGCATCACCTTCTTTCCCAAACCAAAAAGTTACCTCATTTTCTGCTGTGTTCGAATATGCTCGAACGATTCCTTTTTTGATAAAGTAAATACTCTTCTCACATTTCTGAGCATGTAAGAGTAAATGACCTTTAGGGAAATTCACTTCCTTTGTGTAAGACTTCAAAATTGCTTTTGGATCTTCATGTATAAGGGAAACTGAATCGAGAATTTCGTCAATGTCCATCGGTTATTAGGATGTAGGGTTTAATGTTTTTTTAGTCAACGGTAGTATTATTAAATTATACACCAATTTGAAATGGTTGTGGCGTAAAACACAGGATAAAAATCAAGATAGTGATCCATGCGATTATTTTCCTCCCCTTATTTAGAGGCTTCAAACCTAATACCTCAGGATGCTGAATTCCCATTACTCTTCCAAGTAGAAAAGCAAAAAACAACCACCCTGAATATCCTTCGATCATTGGGAAAATTGAAATTAGTGAATATTGAAAGGCGGCTATACTCATGACAATAGCCCATTTGTTTTGAGTTGAAAGAGGTGCTTTTTTGAAGCAAAAATATAGAAACCCGATATACAGTGGAATGGTCCACATCAAGGTGTCTATATTATCGAATGGATTGATGACTCCCAAACCTGCATATGAGATGAATACGGTGTAGGCTGCCAAGGAAACTTTAAAATGATGCTTGGGAAACAGACCAAAAATTACATGCCCGCCATCAAGCTGACCAATAGGTAGTAAGTTGAGTGCTGTGAAAAATAGTGCTAAATACCCCGCAAAAAGGTAAGGGAAATGAATGATTTCGGACATGACTGGCATTTTTTCGGGGTCTGCCAAGGCTTTTTCTAAGGCATAAAATAATAAATTATAACCTATTTCTATACTCATATAGCCATCTTCAACATTATGTCCTTCAAAGTTTGGATCTAAATATTCTGGATGAATTTCATAAATGTAATCAGCATCAGGTAAATGTGTAAACCCATAAATTAAGACACCCAAAGTAAGTACAAAACCCGCTAAAGGTCCTGCTACACCTATATCGAAAAACTTTTTTCGACTATTTATAAAACTCTTAATTCGAATCACCGCACCAAATGTACCTAAAGAAGGAGTGCCTAGGAACCCAAACCAAGCTGGAATGAAATAGGGTAGTGAGGACTTGATTCCATATCTCATAGATGTGTACCAATGCCCAAGCTCATGAATCAGAAGTATACCAATAAATGGGATTGAAAAATGTAGGGATTTTAGAAAATATTCCCAATTCAAAAATTGTTCTCCATCTCCTAGAATACTTCTACCATATAGCCATTCCCCCCCTGCAAAGGTGGTACATATCAAGGTTAAAATAAATAATACTAAATGGCGAATGTATTCTTTAGTGCTGTACATTTTCAAAATAGCTGATTAATGCTTGAGGATGAGTTACGTGGTGTGTTTGATAACCTATATTTTTTGCACTTTCTATATTTTCTATCAAATCATCAAAGAAAAGAATATTGTCAGGTGGGGTGACTAATAATTCCGAAACCTTCAGGTAAATATTAGGGTCAGGTTTTGCCAATTGTAGTTCATGACTGAAATACACTTCATCAAAAATATCATGGAGAGAAGAAGCTCCAAATTGCTTTTTCAAGAGTTCATTGACAGCGTCGATGTGCAACTCATTGGTATTGCTCAATACAGCTAAGCCATAATGTTCCCCCAATTGCTTTATTAATTCAATTCTTTCATTTGGGATATCTTTGAGCAAACTGTTCCACAGGTAATCAATTTCAGTATCTTCCCAAGACTCTTGAAAATGATTTTTGACAGCATCTCTAAACTCCAATGTTGAGATCAAGCCTTTTTCATAGTCTTTGTGAAATTTTGCCGGAAAAAAATCTGATGTCAAGTTATGTTTTTCTTTTGGGAGTCTTTTTGTTAATTCATTGATAGTAAAGCTGTAATCTATATTGATGATTACATTTCCCAAATCAAAGAGTAAAAAATCTACATTTTCAAGTTTTTTCATGGTCGATCAAGTTGTAAATTTAAATTCAAATATGTAACATTGCACTCCGATTTGCAAGGTTAATGTGATTTGAAATTTTCATCAATCCATTTTTAATTTTCTTATCGAAAAGCAGCAGGTTCCCGATAGTAATCGAGACTCAGTTGTTTATAGCTTCTGACTCTCCCGAAAGCTTCCGGAATATCGTGGCAGGAGGTTATAAAAAGAATAAACAAATAGGGCCTATAGCTCAGTTGGTTAGAGCTTCTGACTCATAATCAGGAGGTCCCTGGTTCGAGCCCAGGTGGGCCCACCACACTGTCCAAAGTCGAAAATTTCGACTTTGGACTTATTTTTTTAGACTCTAACATGCTGTTAATCAGGTAGAAACTTCGAAGTGCTTCATTGACTAAAGTGGTTCGATGTTGTGTTCCGTCAAAACACCAATTTTTGGGATAGATCGAACCAACTATACGCCTTTTTAACTCCACATTAGCTGTAACATACAGATTATCAATATTTGAAGCCATTTTCAGAACACTATCCAAAAACTTAATAGGTTGCAGGTCAAGTGGTGGTGCAACCTTAGCCAACTCTATTTCTAGACTGGTTATTTCAGCTTCACAATCTCGTTTCATTTCCTTATAATCTTCAGGGGTTATGGATTCGTTTAAAAGCAATTTTCTAGCCTTAGCCATTTTATCGTTTTCCTGATCTATAAGATCAACAATTTTAGATTTGATAGATTCTTTAATAGGTTTCATAGAGGGATTCAAAATAAGGAAATCTTTTTTCCTTTTAAGAGTTGTCCTGTTTCCACAGATTGGTCGATGGATACACACCCCCAGAAGGGGAGAGAATTAAATTTTGTCCGAAAAACATACTCTTTTCAGTGTTTCTAATTCACAACTTTCAATTGGGTAAAAAAAATCATATTTGTTCCTGTTAAAATAATACTAACTTTACTGATTAAATTTTGATAATTTTTCTAAAACACTTTCAATATAATTTTCAGTAAATTTAAAATTATATTGATCTGGTATGAAAGAATCCCGTAAAACCATAGAAGAATCAACAAAAAACAATACTGGTAGTAAATCTTCATTAATAAAATTTTCCTTTGAACTTATAGAGTAAACTTCAGATACCATTTTATACTGATTTAGAAAAACCGACGTCTCACGAAATCTTTCATGAGGACATATGGTTATAATTTTAATACATGGATAGCTTTCAATTATTTTTCCTAGCTGTACGAATAAGTTATCAAAACAGTAGTTACAAATTGATTTTGGCATATAAAGTATTAAAGTAGGTACAGAATCTAATAGATCTCTAAAACTAACAGCATTATTATTCTTGTCCTTTATTGTAGTATTCTTGTTTACAGAAAAATTGTTAATCTTAAAAGTTTTAGAAAACACATAAACTATATTGTTTTTTTCATCACTTAGATCCTTAATTACTTTCAATTGACTTTCAATCTGGCCTTTATATCTAGTAGATTCTTTGTGATTAATTACCAGGATAGTAATTAGAATAACAACAATTACTAATAACAAATGTTCCTTTTTCATAAAAAAATGTTTATATTTTTGGTTTACAAATCAGTAATATTGGATTTTCATAGTATTCTATTGATTTTACAAGGTTTAGAATATTAGGACTTTCATTTGTAACATTGTTGCTTTTGTTAAACATATCTAAGAAAGTTGAAGGCTCAATTGCAATTATAAACTTCTCTTCACTTTGTGCCAATGGTAAAAACTCTCTTATTTCAGAGATTTCATTCTTTTCATAAAAGAATAGATCGTCAGATAAACCTTTAACGTTTAAAATTGAACCCTTAATCTTATTATAAAAGACAAACTGGACTTTTTCTCCAAATTCATAAGCAAAAAACAAATAATCGTCACTTTCAAAAAAGGAATGAATTAAAAAAGCAAATTCATTTAATCTTGCTTCTTTTGCAAAGAACATAGCATTATCAAAATCCTGATTCAAAAATTCCTTTGAAATATTATTTTTGCCAAAATCAACGGAGTATTTTTTACTTAATTCATTGTTCTGGTATTTATAAACGACATTTTCAAAAACCTCAACTATTGAGATACTTTTACTGGTATGTGCAAATCTTCTATTGTTTTTAAAATGCAAAAACTTTGCGTGCTTCTTGTCTATTTCTATAAATGAATTCAATATTTTATTGTTTGATTTTGATTTTATTACCAATTTCTGAGAAACTTTATCGTTGAAATTGTTTCCACAGTAAAAAAGGTACTTATCACTATCTGCCTTTGTGAATGATTCTGCAATGAGCCCATGTCGCCAAATATCTTTAAGATTACCTTCAAAGTCATAAGTTAGGATTTTAGCACTAGGGGTATCAAGTAACTCAATTGTATTGTTATCCCTATCGATATACATATCCCAAATTGTTTGATATTCCTCTGGACCTTTGCCTTTATTATCAATTTTTGAAACGATTTCTCCCACTTGGTCAAAAATAAAAATTACTCCTCCTGATAGTACAAAGTACATATTGTTAAAATATTCGATTTTTTCTATTTGTGAAATAAGAAAGTCTTCCTTGGTTTCTAACTTTATAAATTCCACATCTTCAAATAATTCAGATAGCATGATGTGTTTAGCAGTTGATGGATTTATCTCCAATAACTTTGTATTAGCATCAACTTCAAATTCTTTATTTGTTGTACAGTAAGAAAAAAACAAAATAAACAGCGAATAAAAATATTTTTTCATGACTTTCTTTAACTTATGTTTGATAATCAATTATATATAGTAATTCAAAAATTGACAGGAACTTTAGTTCCTGTCAATTTTTGAATTATTAACAATGGTCTGCATAACAATGATCAGAATTCGTGTTACCACAGCAATATAGAGTTCCGCTTTGGTTTCCATATAATGGTCCGCAATGAGGACTTCCTGAGCTACCTGTTTCACCCTGAGCCATAGCATTATTTCCCAATTCTGTCAGAGTAATTGATGGAAGTAATTTGCCTTTTTCAAATTCCAAACTGACCATAATGTTCAATACCAGCATTAAACTGAATGCTCCAGCAGCCACCCAACGCAGCCACTTACTTGTTTTTAGATAATTTTTCATTTCTTTTTTGTTTTAGTTAAAGGTTTGTTTCTGTAAAAATACGATGTTTAATATAATTTAAATGGGGCATAATGGGTATTAATGGGGAATTTTGAGTATCCTCTTCTTCATTTTTTCAGGGATTCCCAGTTTTTCAAAAATCAGTGATTGCTCTGTAGGTGTTACTAGTCCGGAAGTTAAATTTACCCCAACTCTTTCTAGCATTCTTCGAAATGTTTTTCTATCAACGCCATATTCATTAGCTAATTCCATTCTGGTTTTACATCTAGTTTCCATATTTTTTAACTTTTTATTAAACTTCTAATTGACTTCTGCCAACCATTTCTCGACTTTTTCTTTTATTTCCACACTTGCTGGTGATTCTATTTTAACGGGCATTTGCATGATTTTTATGGCTAAGTTTTTAGCTAAAGAATCTTGCCCTAATTCCTCGTACAACAAAAATCTTTGGTATTTGGGATATAACTTATGAGGAATCATATTTTCAGCTATCATGTATGATTCTTCAGCTAATTCATACATTCCTAAATTTTGATAGCTTTTCCCTAGGGAGTTCATCACTAGACTATTGTTTCCATTTATCATTGCCATTTGTAAATACAAATTAGACTTCTGGTTTTCATTAGTTCTTTCTAACGCTTTAGCATATGGCAATAAAAGCTTTGAATCAGTTAAGAGAATTTTTGGAATAGATTCAAAAGTAGTTATGCTATGGTGTAAATCTCCTCCTTGATATGCTGAAAAGGCTATTTTCCATTTTTTGTAATTGTTTGCTATAAATCGACTATGATCTATATGAAAAAATATTGAAAATTGAATTGCAATTAATAACAATGAGGTGGTTAAGTGACTAATCGGCTTAGACTGCTTTGTTCTTTCAAATTGAAGAAAGACTTCTTTAGAGTCAAATGCTAAAACAGCAATAAAGGTCACAACATTTAATTTGACAGGAAGGATTTGTAATGGGTAGGAAAAAAGAGAGAATATAAGTATTCCCAAAAGGGATAGCTTTACAGCTTGATTGAATTGGAGATTTGGCGTATTTATAACTTGATAAAATAATGTGGAGACGATTACTGCCCCAATCATTCCTTGTTCAACTACATACGTTAAAGGCTCATTGAAGCCATACTCAACATCATCAGCGACCCAGGAAAACTTACTTGTTGGGTTTGCTTCAAAGAATAATGCCTGTGCATTCATGTAGTAGGCCCTAAAGTTGTCAAATCCTACCCCGAAAAGTATGTTATCCGAAATCATACTTTTGGAAACTTTCCAAATTAAAAATCGTCCGTCTGCTGAATTAAGATTGAAAAAGTAAAGTGAAACTAGGGCTACTATACTTAAAAATGAGAAGAGAACTATTCCAGTAAATGTTTTCTTGTTTTTTAATCTCTTAAATAAATGGTCACATGATTGCTTTTGGTAAAACATAATTAATCCTATGGTAAAAATAGAAAAGATGCCTGCCCTAGAGTGGGTCGAAATTAGTATTGCTATCATAAAAAGGATAATCAAAAATAAACCAAACGTATAGTCTGGAATTGATTTGCTTGCTATTCCCAAATTGCGCTTAAAGTTCTCTTTATTAATTATCAGCCAAAGGATCAAAATAATTGAACTTAATAAGTACCCTGCAAGTGGTCCTGGATTAAAAAAACCTCCTGTGACCTTAAAAAGCGAATGATTGGAGCTTACCAAACCCAAAATTTGAGCTTGTCCATATAAAGCCTGAATAAACCCTCCAATTATTATGAAAAGTAGTGCTTTGTGCCTCAATTCATCACCCAGTAGTCTGATAAACAAATAATAAAACCCTAAACTAATTAACTCTACATATTGAATGGAAAATATTGGAGTATCTCCCATCAATTTTTTATTGATCAAAAGGTAGAAAATGAACAAACCAAAGGTCAAATCAATTTTTGTCAATTTTGTATTACTATTCCTCTGGATATGTTTCAAGAATGCAACTATTGATAATGGGATTAATAAAATCAAAAAATGTATTGTTTTAATTGATTCTGTTTCATAAAACAATTCTTTATTATAAGATAGAGGAAGTAAAGCTAATACAACAAATAGCAATACCATTGCGACAGTATTGGTTAAGTTGACTTGCTTGATCAAAGCAATTGACCATTTAACACTTAATATATTCATTTTGTAATCTATACTTATGAACGTAATGATATATCAATACTAAACGCTCAAACTGAAAAAAATCTGCAGTGTGAAAATTTCTCTGATTTTTTTAGAAAATCTTTAATTTAATTTCTACCACCATACCTGTTGCTTATGATCATCCAAAGTGAAAATTCTCTCTTCCCATCCTTTGGTATGGTTCTTTAATACGTAGAGACCATTTTCAGGTACCTTACTGTAGACTAAGGAATCTGTAGCCGCGATCTGAACGCCCAGACTTGTCCAGTCTCTACCAGACCAATAAAGTAACTCGTACTCATCCTTCGGCTCAACCATATTGCCATCATTACGTGCAGCAAAGCGGACACTTCCTATCTCTTTTGGAGATTCCGATGCGATCCCAACCCATCCTCCTGTTGGATCTGGTGCATCAAAATAGGTTAACACATCCCCATCAAAGGCTTTCTCTCTCGTTCTTTCACTTCCTTCAAAGCTACCTTCTGTTCCTATAATTGTCCCTTTGATTGGCATACCTTCCTTATCAAAAAAATCAAGCTCACTGATGTTACAATGTCCACCTTCAGGACCTTTATACCGGAAATACTTGAATTCCCCCTTTATATCTACTTCAAAAGTATGAAAAACAGGATCGAGCATATCATCCTCAATCGTCCCAAGTACAACTGCGTCTTTGAAGTCCCTTGAATTTGCGGCCTGAAACTCTCCTCCAAGAATGAGCTTGTGATGTGTCTCATTGACTTGTCTGTTTGGGAACTTCCTTTTGAGGACAAGGTTCATTTCTTTGTTTTCAGAGACTTTGACAGGATGGGTATTGCCTAGAGAATCAAAATAGAACGGAGTATTGAATGCCTCAAACCTTCCATTATTATAAAATGCAGGAAGGTACATACCCCTTGTTTCCAGGTTTTTGAACTTTACTTTACCTCCACGTGTCTTTTCACCCCATGCTGTCACTACCCATTGCTTATTGTTAAATACCATTAAATAGCCATACCTGTTATCTAAAGTCGTTAGTTCGGAAGAAATAGCTACTTCGATATCCTTTACTTCACAATACTCTGGTGTCACATCAATAAAGTAAGGATTTATAAATTCTTGAGGAATAGATTCCTTTCCATTGTTATTTATAAACAAGCTTTCCTTGTTGATTGTATTTGTATTTCTATAAACCTTCCCCTTTGCAAACACATCTACCCATGTACCTGCTCCAACTGGATTATGGCAATTGTTCTGAATGGTATTTCCTTCAGCATCAAAAATTACGCTCCAGCTATGTCCTGCATTCCTCTCGGGATAGTTGAAGACAAAATCCACTGCGCAAGCAATACCCATAGACCGCAAAAGCATAGTTTGAAAATTTGTCTCCTCTACACAAGTACCATAAGCATATGATAACAAGTGGTCATTCGATATGGAACCAATACTCACAACAGTTCCTGACCAATGAAACTCATCCGTGACTTTGCTGATTTGTCGTGCTTTTCGGAGTATCATGTTGGAGGGATCTCTTTGAGATGAAGAGGTATCTTCTTCAACCTTTTCTAAGTTCCAAATGAATTTTTCCTGCATCTCACTTAAAGGCAATTGTATCAATTCATTGTTTTTTTCATTATAAGCTAGGATATTATTTGTACTTTTATTTCGAATCTGATACCCGCCATTTTCCATTGGGTAAAATATCCAAGTTTGGTTATTTCCTCTATGATTTGTATAAGTCTGTACAAAGTCACTGGACGGGGTAGCTGCGGCGTCAATTATAAATTGACCATTTTCTCCTCCTAAAACAATTTGATGAAAATTCTGACCAGACTCAATAATTTCAATTGGGGATCTTTTCGTTGGATTTGAATCAATTCGCAATAGGTAGCCATTTTTTAATACACTTTGGTCGATATTCAGTTCACCTGTTTTATTGCTCAGGTAATACCTTCCTTCTTGAAGTCTTGAATTTGAAATCTCTAGACTTAAGTTTCTTGGTGTAGTTACATAATCTAAATAAATGAATTTCTCTATTGCCATTAGCTTTAGGGTATGACTTCCTTTTTTCAGTTCCTTATGAATTCGAACGGGAGGTACATCCTTATCAACCTTATCCCAAGCTCCTGTGGAAGGAAAAATTAATTCTTCATATTCTATATCGTCAATTGCCACCTTTATGCTTATGCCATCTTTATGACCATTGAAGTAGTATATTTCCAAAAGCTGGGTGCCTGTTTGTTTTATATCAAAAGTGATTTCAAGATCCTTTGAAACGCCCTGGGCTAAGTTATGTACATATCCTCCAGAGGCCGCCTCAATTTTAATTTTATTGGCGTCATTGACCGTAAACCATTCGGCTTCGTGAAGATTTTCTTCTTCCATAAGTGGTGAATAATTTGCCATAGCCTCGAACTTTGACCTGACAGTCTTTCTCCAGTCAATATTTTGTGAATGACCTATTTTATAAGGCAGTATATATTCACAAAACATTTCAAAGGAATAAAATTGAGCCCATTCGTATTGATAATAAGTTTCAAAAGCAGATTCAATTAGAGCAATCATTTGATCTGATGTCATGTTCAATAGGTCAAATTCTTCATAAATCTTTGCACTTCTTTGATTTTTTAAAGAGTCAGACCTAAACACACTATTCCTATTCTCCCTATACACTCCATATACATATTCATAATTTCTATTTAGGCTATCTATACCTGGACCTAATTTAGAATACTGATACTGCATATTTGCAATCAGGTACTCCGCTGCCTTCAGTTTTAAAGGGTTAGGATTGATATCTCGATAATGAATTAGAACCTTTTCTAATTCCTCTCTATTTTCACCAGCTAGGTCTAATGCATTATTCGTCTCAGAGGACCAGGGCTTGCAAGAGGCAAGGATCAAAAATAAAAGTAGATGGATTAGTTTATGTTTAGAGTCCATATTTCATTTATTTGATAAAGTGAATTCTAACAAACATAAAAAACCAGACTGCAGAATATTTTCAGTCTAGATAATTTTCGGGTTTTTTGAAAAATAATTTAATCTTCAAAATATATGGAAACATGAGATTCCGGTGATGTAAAGCATAAGAAGTAAGACTCCAAAAATTCAAAAAGTTAAGAACATGTCAAGTTACATATGTTATCAAAAGAGCGGTTTTTGGTTTTTCAATTTTATAACCTACTTAAATCATATTCTGATTACATTATCAGACGATGAAGTGTAGCACTGTTTTAAGAATTGCAAATTCCTTTTAATGATTATTACGTATCCATCCGACCAACCCCATCTTGTATGGGATAATTTTATTTAGGTCGGTACTGTTCCCAGTTTGAAGGGAGTAGTTGATAAAGATCTTTTTGCTTGTGAGCTTGGATTCTTTCGAACACATCTTTGAGCCAATCAAACTCGTTAATTTTATTCTTTTTGCAGCTTGCCATGAAAGAGTACATTGCCGCTGCCATTTCGGCTGCTTGATGTGATCCGGCAAAAAGAAATGCTTTTCTGCCGACCGCTAACGGTCTTACTGCATTTTCAACTAAGTTATTATCTATTTCCATCTGCCCGTGCAAGGCGTATGCACTTAATCCAGCCCATCTTTTGTGGGCGTAAGCTATGGCTTGTCCCATTGGACTTTTAGGTCTGTAGCTATACTGTTTTTCCTCAAGCCATTTGCCAAGGTTTTCCAATACAGGCTCCGCATGTTCCTTTCTTAATACTGTTCGTTGCTGCCAGTCCATTGCCTCATCTCGCATATTTGCTTCCAGAAGGTAGAGTTTCTGGATTTCGTCCAGTACGTAATTGGCCTGGACTTCATCGTCTTTTACAGCATCCACAAACTTCCTTCGAGCATGAGCCATACAGAAGGTCAGATGGATATCTGGGTGGTTCCCAAAAAGTGAATCATAGACTGCAAAACCATCAGTTTGGATGATACCCCTAAAGTCCGCAAGCATTTTCTTGGGACCAGACTGATCCCTGCCTTTTTGGTAATCGAATAATACAAGTCTGTCCACAGGGGAATGATAAAGCCACATGTACCCTTGATGAATATTGTTTTTATGGTCCCTGTCCTGAACCTTTATCGGTGTTTCATCTACCTGGAGATATTTTTGGTTGACCACAATCAGCCGAAGCAGTTCCCAAAGTGGTTTGAGATGATCCCAGCCTTTCATGATCCAATCCGATGCACTCGAAGCTGGGATACGTACACCCATTTTGGAGTATTTATCTATCTGTCTGTGTAGTGGCATCCCATAGACGTATTTGTCAACAGTCATCTGGGCGATTACCGACTCGGATGGAATCCCTTTTTCTATCACCCTGTCAGGAAGCTCCCCGATAATGATGCCTTCACCGTTGGATCGGACATACTTAGGGCGGATATATCGCTTTACATAGAATGATGCAGGAACTACCTCAAGTACTTCAGTCACTTCTTCTCCTATTCTCACGCAGCCCGCTGTCGATTCGGATGGCTCGATCACCACATCTTCTCTTCTAAGCTCTTCGGGAAGAGACATACGCCCTGTACCTTTCGCCCTTTTCTTTGGAGCTGGCTTTTCAGTCACATTTATTGATCCAGAAAGCTCTTCCTGTACTGATCTGGTGGTGCCAAGTTCAAAAAGTCCCAACTGGTCATCTCCTACATTGTTTGTGCGTTTCTCACTCTTAAATCCAAAAAGATGTCTGCGGAGTTTATCGAGTTCGAACTGCTGATCTGAGATAATCTCTTCTTTTCTTAGCAGGGTTTCTTCTTTTTCAGATATAGTCAACAGGGCTTCTTCGTACAGTTTTTTGTAGTCTTTTTCCCCGTTTTCCATGATATAAAGATACTAAAAAAAATGGCTTTAGATACATTTAGAGGCTGTTTTTGTACTTAAAAAGTCACTTTATTTTAAGCTCTTTTTAACGCATCATAGCGCTTTCTGTAGCTCACAGATTCAAGCCTTACCCCCTGTAAGAGAAGACTTAATTGACTACTTGTAATTGAGCTTCCAGAGAGTATAGGACGTTCAAAAGTACCCTTTTCGAGCTTTTTGATATACATGGCAAAACCATCCTTGTCCCACTGAAGGATCCGGACCTGGTTTGATCGCTTACCAATAAAAACAAAAACATCCCCATTCATTGGATCAAAGCCCAGTTTGTTGCGGACCAAGCCAGCAAGTGAGTTGATACCAAAGCGCATATCAGTCGGCTCTTTATACATAAAATACCTGGTTGAATTCGAAAGGGCAAGCATTAAACAAGCTTTTTGATCGACTCAACATCAACCTTACCGAAGAACTCAATACTAACTCCTGAAGGGTAATTGATTCTTACGGCTGCATCTCTTTGAAAATCAAGATGTGGTGTAATCGCAGAAAATGATGACTGATCTATTGGAGTGGATTCTTTCAAACTGAATTTCTTACACCAATAATAAAATGTGGTCCTTGAAATACCTTCTGCCTCTGCAAAACTGGCTTTACTTTTCCCAGATTCCTGCCACCTATTAACCAGGTCGCGATACTCATTGTTGCTTATCTTTTTCATGATGCAACTTTACGAAAAATTTATTCTCAGTTGGGCTTGCACTTCCTCGGACGGATACATTATTACTGTATTCAAGTCATTAATTATTAATGAGAAAAAACCTTTTCATCAAACAAAATTGCCTAAGACACAAAATGCTGGGACGGTCTACACTCCATATTTAGTTTGACGCATTATAGACTCAATTAAATCTAGTTGCGTTAGTTTTTCAAAATCATTTTTTCTTCAACCCCTTTCCCTTTTTTTTGCTCGCTTTTCCTTTTTTCTGATATTTCATTTCATGCATTTCAATAAATTTTTTAATTGCTTTTTGGTCATCAGAAAAAGCATTGTCACTCATTAAACTATTGCTTAATCCTAAATTTTGAAAATTACCCAATTTTGACTCAATTTCTTGGAAAAGAGTGCCCAATTTAATCACATCTTCTGTAAATCGGTTCGAAACAGGTAAAGATTTGCCCACAAAGGCTGGATAAATTCCAGCCTTTTTGCATTGTGTGCCGTGCATGGTAACTAACTAGGTGGTGAAAGTCCACTGTGGGGGTTTGTAATCGCCAACCACTAGCCAAGAGCAAGGGTGTCCAATGCGAAGTGGAATCTGAAGGAAGCTGGCGGCAAA
>NZ_JAKZGP010000033.1 GCF_022549775.1 Belliella filtrata
CCAGCTTCCTTCAGATTCCACTTCGCATTGGACACCCTTGCTCTTGGCTAGTGGTTGGCGATTACAAACCCCCACAGTGGACTTTCACCACCTAGTTAGTTACCATGCACGGCACACAATAAAAAAGCTATCCATTTTGGATAGCTTTTTTTTGTTCGTTTAAAATCAATCTTTCCTTTCTTCAGATGGCTCTCCAGGCTTACCTTCTGGATAGTAATGATTGACATCTCTTTGTGGGAATGGAATTTCGATATCATTAGCTTCAAAAGCTTCTTTCAATGCCTCCATATTATCCCAGTATACAGGCCAAAGATCCCCCGCATCAGTCCAGCACCTAACAGTAAGATCTAAAGAACTATCTCCAAATCCAATAAACTTCATCACTGGCTCTGGGTCAGCGTGGATTCTCTCGTCCTTTTTCAAAACATCCATGATCACTTTTCGTGTCTTTTTCAAATCCGTACCATATGCGACTCCTACAGCCATTTCAACTCTTCTGGTGGGCTTTTGAGAAAGGTTTATGATAGAATTATTTGCCAAAGCACCATTTGGAATAGTCACTACCCTATTGTCAAAGTTTCTCACTTTGGTATACAAGATATCTATCACTTCTACAGCTCCTAAGGTACCTTGAGCTTCTATGGTATCACCTACCTTGAAGGGCTTGAATATCAAAATCAATACACCTCCTGCAAAATTTGATAGTGATCCTTGTAAGGCCAGACCTACAGCCAAACCAGCGGCCCCCAAGATTGCGATAAAAGAGGTGAGTTCCATACCTAGCTGTGTCGCTATGGTAATGAACAATACTATATATAATAAAGCTCTAAATAAACTAGTCAAAAAAGAAGCAAGTGAAGCATCAATGTCGTATTTCAAAAAGAGATTTGAGAGCCCCTTCATCAGGACATTGATAATGTATTTACCTATAAAAAATGTAATCAGTGACCCTATGATTTTTGGACCATAATCAAACAAAAACTCTACGAATTTTGCTTGAATAATGTCAATCATGTCTAAATTTAACTCCATAACTATTTTTTTTATTTATTATTTGGTTTGATATTCTCACATTTATAAACTAATTCAATTCTCAAAGATTTACAAAACTAAACAAAAATCTTGCCTCAAGCATAAATTTGGGGTGCAGAATCCATTTTATAACCTTTCAAAAATCCAAATTTTTGATTTCATTCACTTTAGACTCAAATTAACCAACATTTAAAAAACCTTAATATTTAAGTAAGGTTTCATTATCACAATAAATACAAATTTTCACACCTTCTATTGCCACGAATCACCGCTCGTAAAATATTAATGTACCTCTTAGATCAAAAAATAAAATTCGGACTTAAATTCAAAGTCAAATTTAAGTCAACCAATATCCATATGAAGAAATTTACCCTCATCAAAATCCGCAGAGGTATGATGGGAGCTTTGGTTTTGGGTTCATTGCTATTTGCACAAGATACAATGGCTCAAAAGAAAAAAAGCAAAGCATCCGCTACTCCTCCAGCAGAATCTAGCTCAACCCAAAAACCCCAAGCTTCTAAATCTGGCCCAAAACCTTATAGCGAAGTAATCACCTCCAAAGCCACATCCAAAGAAGGGCTTTTCAATGTACATGAACTCGACGGGAAATATTTTTATGAAATCCCAGAAGAGATGCTCGGCAGAGAGATGCTCATCGTGACGACAATAGCTAGAACAGCAGAAGGAATTGGCTATGGCGGAGAGCGCACCAATACCTTACTCGTAAGATGGGACAAAGAAAAAGACAATGTACTTTTGAGAGTAGTTTCATATACCAATACTGCCGCAGATTCTCTACCGATTTCTATCGCTGTAAAAAATTCTAACTTAGAACCAATCCTTCAAAAATTTGACGTCAAAGCCTTGGCAAAAGATGACAAAGGTGTTGTTATCGAAGTGACTGATCTTTTCAGTAAGGATGTGCAAGCGATCGGTTTACCAAAGAACAACAGGACTCAATATAAAGTGACTCGACTAGATACTGACAGGTCTTATATTGAAAAAATCAGCACATTCCCGATGAATGTTGAGGCAAGGTATGTCATGACTTATGCAGCTACCGAGCCGCCTTCAAACTCAAGTACTGGTCTGATCACAGTAGAAATGAACTCATCGATGGTACTCCTTCCAGAAGAGCCTATGATGAAAAGACTTGCTGATAGGCGTGTTGGTTGGTTTAGTAGATCCGTTGTGGATTACGGACTGGATCAGCAGAAGGCTACATCTCAGCGATTTTTGGACAGGTGGAGATTAGAGGTCAAAGAGGAAGACTATGAGAAATACCGAAGAGGAGAGCTTGTAGAACCAAAGCAACCTATCGTATTCTATATAGACCCAGCTACACCTAGTCAATGGATTCCCTATTTAAAACAAGGAGTAGAAGACTGGCAGGCAGCTTTTGAGCTGGCAGGATTCAAAAATGCTATTATTGCTAAAGATGCTCCTTCTAAGGAAGAAGACCCTGATTGGAGCCCAGAAGATGCAAGGTACTCAGTGATCAGATATTTTGCTTCCGACATTCAAAATGCATACGGGCCTCATGTATCAGATCCAAGATCTGGTGAAATCATAGAGTCTGATATCGGATGGTATCACAACGTAATGAACTTGTTAAGAAACTGGTTCTTTATACAAACAGCCGCCGTCAATCCAGAAGCTAGGGGGGTCAATTTCCGTGAGGAAGTGATGGGTAGATTGATTCAATTTGTATCATCTCACGAGGTAGGCCATACATTAGGTTTGCCACACAACTTTGCCTCATCACACGCTTATCCTGTAGACTCTCTGCGTTCGGCAACTTTCACAGCCAAGTATAGCACAGCTCCTTCCATCATGGATTACGCGCGATTCAACTATATCGCCCAGCCAGGAGATGAAAACGTAAGTCTTATGCCAAATGTAGGGCCATATGACAAATACTCCATCATGTGGGGATACAAGCCGATACTTGATGCAAAAACACCTGAAGAGGAGCAACCAACTTTAGATAAATGGATCATGGAAAAAGCTGATGATCCTATTTACAGATTTGGCCGTCAAGGAAACAACTATGATCCAAGCACACAGAGTGAAGACTTGGGAGATGATGCCATGAAGGCATCTGATTATGGAATCAAGAACTTGAAAGTCATTCTTCCAAACCTCATGCTTTGGACATCAGAAGAAGATAAACCTTACAAGGATTACGCTGACCTGGAAGAAATGTATGGACAGGTAATTGGTCAGTATAACCGCTATATGGGTCATGTGAGAACCAATATTGGTGGTGTATATGAATTGTATAAGTCAACTGGTCAAGGTGAGCCTGTCTATGTTCATACCGATAAAGAAACTCAAAAAAGAGCTGTTCAATTCTTGAACAAAGAGTTGTTTTCTACTCCAACATGGCTGATGGATCAAGAGATCATTTCAAGGATTGGAGACTTTGGAGCAATTGAGAGAATCAGAGGCGTACAAGTAGGAGCACTCAACGGTATCCTAGACTGGGGACGATTGGGCAGAGTAATAGAAAATGAAGCATTAAATAGCAAAAATGCTTACAGTATGCTAGAATTGTTTGACGACTTAAGAGATGGCATTTGGACCGAACTGTCTTCTGGTAAAGCAATAGACATCCACAGAAGGACTCTGCAAAGAGCTCATCTAGAAAGATTGGAATACCTCATGACCAATGATGAGCCAAACTCTCCGATGGCTAGAAGGTTTGGCCCTATGATCAACGCCTCCCAATCTGATATTAGACCAATAGTAAGAGGTGAACTGAAAACACTACAAAGACAAGTCTCTTCTGCAATTGGTAAAACTTCCGATAGGTCTTCTAAACTTCACTTAGAAGACGCATTAGAGCGTATCAAACTGATCCTTGACCCTAAATAAAGTCAATTGAATTATGAGATTTATCAAAGGCTACCAGGATTCTGGTAGCCTTTCTATTTCGGGAATACTTAAAAACAGGACTCCTTAGATGGGGGAATCATCAAAATTTTAAGAATTTATTCTCCAGTTGACATTTTTCAGCACCTCCTATTTATGCTATACCATGAAATTGTGGTAGATAGGAAAATTATCTCTATTTTTACCTATTCAGAAAATGACCCCAAACGCATGGCTATTACTCCATTGAAAATATTACAAGATCATAATCTTCGTGTAACAAGCTGTAGACAGGAAGTATTGAAGACTTTTATAGATAAAGATTCCGCCCTTTCACATGCTGACTTGGAAAATGTATTGAAAAACGACTTTGACAGGGTAACCTTATACCGTACTTTAAAAACTTTCTTGGAAAAAGACTTGATTCATAAAGTTCTAGATGATAGTGGAGCTACTAAGTATGCACTTTGCTCTCACGACCATAGCAAAGGAAGCCATCATCATGACCACGATCATGTCCATTTTAAATGTGAAAAATGTGGCAAAACTATCTGTCTAGAAGATTCCACATTACCATTAGTGAAGCTCCCAGAAGGATTTGTCAACAAAGAGGCGAACTTGTTGATCCAAGGAATATGTAATAAATGTAATTAAGATTTAGGGGGCTAAGTACAAAAAAAATAGGCAAATATCGAAATTATTGACTTGGATTAGAAATCAATGGTAGCTTGTTCACTTTTGGCTTTTTCTACCTCTGAATACCAAACGACACCTGGAGGTAAGTCAATTTTTGGAGGAGTATAGTCTTCTACTCCACCTTCACCATCTTCACCCTTATTTTTTCCTTTATGAACATGGGGTTTGGTAAGCGTAGCAACAATATAAATCAGCACCACATAGGCGAGTCCAAGGAGAATCAAATCGACTAACAGGCTACTCATAATGACGAAAATTTTCCTTAAGTTATAATATATAGTTCAAACTTTCAATTTTTTGTCAAGAACTATTTCATTTTTATGTGATACATCGCGAAAAACACCAAAGGTTTCAGCTTTAGCTTGGTAAATAACTGAGATCATCGGATATTTGCAAACTGAAAAATTAGCATAATGATAGTAAAAACAAAAAAATACAAACTTGAAGCTGGTACATATATCAAAATGGGATTAGTCAATGTACTTAAGGAACAATGGTGGGTAATCCTAATTGCCATTGCGATTGGTTGTGGGTACTTGTGGATTCCTTCGTGGTGGTGGATCAGCATGGCTATTTTAGCATATATTCTATATATCTTATTTTGGGTTATTCAATTTACTGGTGTGACTCAAATGGAACAAAACAAGGTCATGTTCGAAAAGCTTGCCTATGAAATCGATAGTAGACAAATACTCATGAAACTAAATGCCAAGCAAGGTATGCCTGTGAACTGGGGAATGATTAAAAGTGTGCAGCAGACCAAAGATGCCTTTGTATTGGTAATGTCCAAAGCCCAATTTATTCATTTGCCTTTTAAAATTTTCAATTCAGAAAATGATAAAAAGTTTGTTGAAACCATCCTTAAAAGAAAAGGATACATTAAAGAATCTTAATCCGAATATCATGATTGTTTAATTACAACAAAATTTTCAGGAATTAAATCGCTCAAATCAAAAAAAGCGTATTTAATAACAGAACATAAAAAAGCCTTCTTGAAAATTAAGAAGGCTTTTTTCCTTGTGTCAAATGTAGAAAGCTACGATTACATTGTAGGCATTATGACAGAATCAATAACATGCACTACGCCGTTTGAAGCCTCAATATCGGCTGAGGTTACAGTGGCACCATTCACTTTTGCTTTTCCGTCTTTCAAAGAGATCTTAACATCTTTCCCTTGAGCCGTAGTTGCAGTCATACCATCTTTCAAGTCTTTAGAATATACTTTTCCAGGCACGACATGGTAAGTAAGGATTTGTACCAATTGATCTTTGTTTTCTGGCTTAAGTAGAGTTTCTACTGTTCCAGCAGGAAGCTTTTCGAAAGCTTCATTACTTGGAGCAAATACAGTGAATGGACCATCACCTTTTAGAACATCGACCAAATCACCAGCCTTTACAGCTGCAACTAGAGTGGATAGAAATTCTGTCTGCGCTGCCAAGTCTACGATATCAGCTTCAGCTGACTTTAAACTTGTGTCATTGTTCAGTGTGAATGCTGAGGTTGTAAAAAAAGCAACCATCAAAGCAAAGGCTAGTAATTTTTTCATAGTTAAATAGTTTTTGGTTAGTGGTATATAAATTCAAAACAACATCACTTTGTTTATCAAGAAGTTATATTTTTTTTAAAAAAAAATCACAAATGACAAAAAAACAGCATTCAAATCCCAAATTCTTACATTCATGTATTTTTCAAAGATTATTTTTTATTTAAGAGTTGACAATTATCAACATATATTTCAAATACAATATTCATTTTGAACCACAAATATTTAAGTAATGAATAAGAATTATAGGAATTTGAAAGTAAAAATGCTGCAAAATTTATTTACCTCCCAAAGTCAAGTAATAGTAACATAATTTTAAAAATGAAAAGTAACTTTGCATCATGCAAATCAAGCTCATAGCAGTAGGCAAAACAGACCAAAAGGCAATAATCGAATTGATAAATGAATACACTAAACGTGTAAATTTCTACATCAAATTTGAATTAGAAATCATTCCGGATCTAAAAAATTCTAAATCAATTACAGAGTTACTCCAAAAAGAGAAGGAAGGTGAAATGATCTTAAAAAAAATCCTGCCATCTGATGAATTAATACTTTTGGATGAACATGGTAAGCAGTACAGTTCAGTTGATTTTTCAACATTCATGCAAAAGAAAATGAATGCTGGATTGAAGCAACTTATTTTTGTAATAGGCGGACCTTATGGGTTTTCTGATACAGTCTACCAAAGAGCCAATGGAAAAATATCCCTTTCCAAAATGACATTTTCTCATCAAATGGTACGTCCATTTTTCATAGAGCAAGTTTATAGAGCATTTACCATATTGAAGAATGAGCCTTACCATCATGAATAATAATCAAATTCACTGACTTGACATTGATAATAATAAGTTTGGTTTAACACATTATAACACCAAGATTTCTTTGAACTAAATAATTTTTATTATTTTACGAAGTGATTAAAATTTTAAAAATTATGAAAACAAAATTCACTTTAATTTTGATGGGTATAATGCTAGTAAATATTTTTCCTAGCATCGCACAAGAGAAAGTACCCCTTGATTCCCGAGTAAGAACTGGAAAATTAGATAATGGCCTAACTTACTATGTACAGCAGAACCCAAAACCTGAAAAAAAAGTAGAATTAAGACTTGCTGTCAATGCAGGATCTGTTTTGGAAGACGATGATCAAGCAGGATTAGCACACTTTACAGAACACATGGCTTTCAATGGTACTAAAAACTTTGAAAAGAATGAACTGATCAGCTATTTACAATCTATTGGAGTTTCATTTGGAGGGGATTTGAATGCCTATACTGGATTTGATGAGACAGTGTACATATTGCCTATACCTTCAGATGATGAAGAGAAGCTTAGAAGTGGATTCTTGGTTTTGGCAGATTGGGCCGGAGGTGTTTTGATGGAGGAAGAAGATATTGATGGAGAAAGAGGTATAATCGTAGAAGAGTGGCGAACTGGTCAAGGCTACGGACAGAGAATAAGGGATAAGTTTTTGCCTGTTTTACTTCATGAAAGTAAGTATGCAGACAGGCTTCCTATCGGAAAAATGGAAATTGTCGAAAATTTTGAATACGAGACAATCAGAAGGTTTTATCGAGACTGGTATAGGCCAGACCTGATGGCAGTAGTAGCTGTTGGAGATGAAGACCCTGACAAATTAGAAGCATTGATCAAGGAATTCTTTTCTGGATTGGAAAATCCAGAAAACCCAAAAGAACGAGAGGCTTACAAAGTTCCTGTACATGAGGAATCATTCGTGACTATCGCAACTGATCATGAAGCTCCTGGAATACAAGTTCAGCTCTACTATAAGCATAAAGCATTACCTACGTCTACACGAGAAGATTACAGAAACATCTTGAAAAGAAGACTGTATAGTGGAATGCTTAGTCAGCGATTGGATGAAATCAGGCAAAAACCAGATGCACCATTTATATATGCTGGCGCTGGGTATGGAAATTTTGTCAGAGACCTAGACTATTTCTCAACCTCTGGAGCCGTGGCTCCTGGCAAAGCTAGTATAGCGATCCAAGCATTGATAGAAGAGAATGAGCGGGTAGCACAATTCGGTTTTACTGAGCAGGAGTTAGATAGGGTTAAAAAATCCTTGATGAACTCTGCAGAAAAAGCCTCAAAAGAAATGGACAAAGCCGAATCCGGATCCCTAGTTGGAAAATATGTGTCACATTACTTAGAAGGCAGCTTTGCAGAGGATCAACAGTGGAGATATGAGTTCTATCAAGAAGTAATGCCTCAAATCACCCTAGAAGAAATCAATGCTTTGGCCAAAGTCCTTGTAAGAGAGGACAACAGGGTCATAGTGATCACAGCACCAGATAAAGAAAAAGACAATCTTCCTAGCGAAAATGAGGTTCTTGCATTATTCGATGCAGTCGATCAAAAGCAATTGACGCCTTATCAAGAAAAGCTACTTGCAGAAGAACTCATTACAGAACTACCTAAAGCGGGAAAAGTAATTTCTTCCGAAAAAATTGCTACAGTTGACATTCAAGAAATTACGCTATCAAATGGCGCAAGGGTATTTGTCAAATCTACCGACTTCAAAAATGATGAGATCCTCATTTCTGTAACTGGTAAAGGCGGTACGTCCTTATATACTGACGAAGAACATTTGACTGCTAGCAATGCTGGCGTTATGGTGAATGTCATGGGAGTTGGAGATTTTTCACCAAGTGACCTTAGAAAAGTACTAGCTGGAAAAACAGTATCATTGACACCAAATATCAGTACATATTCTCAAACAATATCAGGAACAACCTCACCGAAAGATCTTGAGACTGCAATGCAATTGATGCATTTGTACTTTACAAAGCCCCGCAAGGATACTGAGCTATATGAAGTATATAAAACCAATCAAAAGACTCAGCTTGAAGGAGCACAAGCAAATCCTGATTATCAATTTTCGAAAGCCTTGAATAAAATCTTGGCAAATGGCAACCCGAGGGCTATGGGGATTTTTGACCCAGCAGATTATGATAAAATCGATATTGACCGAGGTCTTGAAATTTTTGCTGATAGATTTTCAAATGCAGCAAATTTTGAGTTCTTCTTCACTGGAAATATTGACTTAGACACATTCAAACCAATGCTAGAGCAATATATTGGTAGCTTACCAGGCAATCCTGATCAAAAAGATGAATTCGTAGACTTAGGAATTCGCAGACCAAGAGGTGAAAAGGAAAGAATCGAGGTGGGAACAGATGAGAAATCTCAGGTTATTATGTTTTTCTGTGGTGAAACATCATACGATCGCAAAAAAGCTGCTGATATCAGCTACTTAGGTGAGATACTCACGATCAAACTGATCGAGAACCTGAGAGAAGAGATAGGTGGAGTATATGGTGTAGGTGCTAGTGGAAGCATGGGAATACAGCCAGTGGATAACTTCAGCTTTACAATTCAATTCCCATGTAGTCCAGATATGGTAGACAAGCTCACAGAAGCAGCTTGGAAAGAGGTGAAAAAAATCCAGGAAAATGGACCAACTGAGGAAGACCTTAATAAAGTGAAAGAGAAAAGAAGAATCGCTTATGAGGAAAACCTTAAAAGAAACAACTTTTGGAGTAGCCAAATGTCAGCTGTACGAACTTATGGATTTGAATGGGATACCATCCTAGAAGGTAAAGCTTCCATAGAAGCTGTAACTGTAGACCGTATTCAAGAAGCAGCAAATTCTTACTTGACTGCTGAGAATTTACTTGAAATTCAAAGATTCCCAGCCAATTAAGACCATCTAAATACATTTAGGCAAAGCCTAATACAAAACCACATAAGAAAAGCCCCTAGCCATGAAAAATTGCTAGGGGCTTTAAGTTTCAAATATCCTGTTTTAACTTAGATTTCAACCTAATATTACTATTAAAAATGTTTTCTAAGCAGACTTTTAGCTTTCATTTATAAATACTACATCTTTGCAGAATAATTAGGAGCCTCTCTGGTGATACTGATATCATGTGGATGAGATTCCTTTACTCCTGCTGCTGTGATCTTCACAAATTTACCATTCTTTTGCAAATCTTCTATTGTTTTGGTGCCGCAATAGCCCATACCAGCCTGTAGACCACCGACCAATTGATACAATACTTCAGATACCAGTCCTTTGTAAGCAACTCTCCCTACTATACCTTCTGGCACTAGCTTTTTGATATTGTCTTCAGCATCTTGGAAATACCTGTCTTTCGAACCTGACTCCATCGCTTCTAGTGAACCCATTCCTCTATAGGATTTGAATTTTCTTCCTTCATAGATGATCATTTCACCAGGTGCTTCTTCAGTACCTGCAAGTAGTGAGCCGATCATAATCGAACTACCACCAGCCGCCACAGCTTTTACCAAATCACCAGAATACCTGATACCACCATCAGCAATTACTGGAACATTTCTACCCTTAAGTGCTTCAGAACATTCATACACAGCAGATAACTGAGGTACCCCTACACCAGCAATAACTCTTGTAGTACAAATACTACCTGGTCCAACACCGACTTTTACAGCATCCGCACCAGCGTCAGCCAGGGCAATAGCCGCTTCTGCAGTAGCAATATTCCCCACTATCACATCCAAATCAGGGAATGCTTCTTTGATCTTGGCACATGTCTCTATCACTCCCTTGGAATGTCCATGAGCAGTATCTATAGATACTACGTCTACTCCAGCTTGCTTGAGAGCATCTACTCTTTCTACAATATCGGCCGTCACACCGACTGCAGCCCCAACTCTCAACCTTCCAAACTCATCCTTGCAAGCATGTGGCTTGTCTTTACGCTTCAAGATATCCTTGTAAGTAATCAAGCCTGTAAGCTTATACTCATCATCAACGATTGGCAACTTTTCAATCTTGAATTCTTGAAGGATTTCCTCTGCTTGCTCCAATGAGATACCAGCCTTGGCTGTAATCAAATTATCCTTAGTCATGATGTCCTTGATAGCTCGGCCATGATCTTTGATAAATCTCAAATCTCTATTAGTAATGATCCCCTTTAGTACACGCTGATCATCCACTACTGGTATTCCACCGATATGATATTCACTCATGATATTTTCAGCATCTTTTACTTTGGCTTCAATATCAAGGGTAATAGGATCCAGGATCATTCCTGATTGTGAACGCTTTACCTTCCTTACTTGAGCAGCTTGCTTCTCTATGGACATATTCTTATGAATAAATCCCAAGCCACCCTCAAGCGCAATAGCAATAGCTAGTTCTGCTTCAGTCACAGTGTCCATAGCTGCTGATACCAAAGGTATGTTCAGGCGGATGTTTTTAGTAAGTTGGGTGGAAGTGTTGGTGTCGCGAGGCAGGACTTCAGAATATCCTGGGACAAGAAGCACATCATCGTAAGTGAGTGCTTCAAAGAGAAATTTATCGGAGTTTCGATTCATAGCAAATATTGGTTAGGTCACCCTATTTGCCCGCCAAAGTTACAAACAATTCTGATTGCTATTATTATACATTGAAAAATAAATTTTAGCTCAGTCAAAATTCTAAGCTCATTGCGTATTGTTTTACTAATATTAATTCCAATCATTCAGCAAAGAATAGTAGACTTGCCAGATTCATTTTTCTTAATGGACTTTCCTACCACGTGAAACTTCTGTAATTGTTGTATTGAAATCTGGCAAAACTTAGCTGAATGATACTTAATCAGTCTACAGGATATCCTTTTGCTGCCCACCAAATGCCACCTAGTATATGCTTCATGAAATTATCATCAAGAAATGCCCAATCTGTATGGCCCAATGCGGTGTAAAACATCCGTCCACCGTCATACTCATTGGTCCAAGCGATAGGATGAAATTCTCCCATGCCATTACCTGTCTTGTATGTTCTCTCATCTGCTGTGATCAAAACTTTCACCTCTGAATTGAAATTTTTGAAAGCATAAATCTCATCTGACCATACCCACTTCTCTGGCAAGTGATAAGTAGCAGGATGGTCTCTATCAACCACATTCAGCTTCAAAGTCTGCTGATGTGGGTGGTTGCGAAACTGAGCCCCAATCAGCTTAGTGTACCATTCCCATTCATATTCTGTATCAGTAGCACTATGGATTCCTACTATACCTTTACCTGCTTGTACAAATTTTTCTATACTCTTCTTTTGATCTGAATTAAAGATAGTCCCCGTAGTACTCATGAGTATAATTACATCAAAATCAGCAAGATTCTTGTCCGTTATGAAATCTTCATCCTCTGTGGTAAAAACATCAAAAACATTATCCCTAGCCAATTTTTTGATAGCAACCACGCCGTCTGGAATACTTTGGTGACGAAATCCCTTTGTCTTGCTGAACACCAATGCTTTAAATTGATGTTGCCCAAAACTAAGGTTTGAAAACAGTAAAAGTATAATCAATGTCAAAAGGAAATTTCGGGTTTGAGGGTTTTTCATGTCAAGATTTCAGTTCTAGTGGCACTTATGGATTTGTGAAAATATATTCAGATCACATTTCTTAATCTAAAGTAACATGTCTTTAAGATATAGCTTCGATTATTTGATTAATTGGAATTTTTGAGCAGCAACTTTTCTTGAAAATGCATTGAAATGCCACCACTCGGAGCCAATTCCTGTAAATCCTCCCTTAGCCATAGCATCTCTCAATATCTCTCGATTTGCTACGTGTTCTTTGGTGATTTTGCCTTCTCTAAGCATCTGATCTTCTCGGTCTGGATATGCAGGATACCCAAAGTAATCATATTCAGTACCTAAATCCAAAGGTAAACCAGAATTTTTATCTGCTAGCGTCAGGTCAACAGCGACAGCATAATTATGTAGCCCCCCAACTTTGGGGTCTGCTACATAGAGTGGTTTTATGCTATCAGGTTTATTCAAATTATCCCACAATATTTGCTGCACAGAGAGTGGTCTTACCCCATCATAGATCAAAAAAGTGAGCTCAGGATGTGTAGATTGAAGATGCTCATGCGATTTTCTTAGCATTTCAGCTACTTCCGGTTGCAAATAGCATCTTTCCAAATCTCCATAAACATCAATCCCAAAAAAATTATCAGTAGTAGAGTACTTCAGATCTACAAACACATCTTCAATAACCCTCTCAACATCCACCAATCCTGCAGCTATCAAACTCTGCTCCAATTCATCAACTTCTACTTCTTTCGTTTTACCCTGACTTTCCTCTACTGTCTCACTTTCTACATCTCCCAAGTCAGACGCTGCACCACGTTCTTCTGAAGAGTCGCTATTTCCACAACCCCATAAGATGAGCAAGGAAAGTGTTATTATGTTTAATGATTTTTTACCTCTCATATGTTATTTTTTTTCACCAAAGTAGCAGAAGCCTGAGCAGTAGGTAATATTACAATGTCTGCAAGTACTACATGCTTTGGCCTACTTACAGCAAAGGCGATCGTATCAGCAATATCTGTAGCTAGAAGCGGCTCATAACCTTGGTAAACTGCTGAAGATCGGTGCTCATCTCCTTTGAACCTTACCAAAGAAAACTCTGTCTCCACTAGGCCTGGGTGAATCCCCACCACACGGATTCCATGCTGATTCAAATCCATTCTCATTCCCTGAGTAATAGCATCTACAGCATGCTTGGAACCACAGTAAACATTGCCACTTGGATAGACTTCTTTGGCAGCTATTGATCCAATGTTTACAATCATCCCACTGTTTCTCGCTACCATCTTTGGAATGATCTCATGAGAAACATAGAGCAAGCCTTTCACATTGATATCTATCATCGCATCCCAATCGGTCAACGATCCATTTTGTATTGGATCCAAGCCATGTGCATTTCCAGCATTATTTACCAACACGTCAACTTGACTCCACTCTTCAGGCAACGATGCAAGTTGCTGATTTACTACATCTTTGTCTCTGACATCAAAACAAAGACTCAAAAACCTAACTTCTTTCGGAAGTTCTCTACCTAAGGAATCTAGCAATTCCGATCTCCTTCCTGTAGCGATGATATCAAAGCCTATACTGGCAAGAGCCATTGCTGTAGCTCTACCTATTCCTGAAGTTGCACCTGTGATTAGTGCAATCTTTTTTTCCATATTAACTTACTTTAAACTTGGGCAAACTTACAAGTTAAACATCAATTTGATTATCCGTTTTACGCCTGAAGAAGAATTTCATTTAAATAATAGATTACTTAGGGAGCAGTATCAACTAATAATTTGTCCGACTGGACGGCTCCAGCCCGCTACATCGGACAGGTATCAATTCATATCTGAATCCTGAAAACACCTTATACGTTTTGGTTACTGGTATCCTTGAAGATATACAATAACCTCAATTAAATTCTCAATCTTGCGTATTAGGTTTTGGGGTTTCAGGATAACTATCTATCACATTACCATCAATATCCACCGAAATCAAACTAAATTGCCTTCCTTCGATCGTCAATAATGTGAAGGCATTGATAGAGGCTGCTTCCTTAAGATACCATGTAGTGGACACATCATGAATCTCTCTTGGCCCCACACCCCATGAACCATCCCCTACATACACAATCCCTGACTGGTCTCTTTGACCGTCTCTGATTGGGTAAGTTCTCTTGTAAGCATGATCATGGTTTTCAAAAGCTATTCTGACATCATGCTTTTCAAAAATCGGAACCCAGTTTTCCCTTACTATTGTTTGCGTTTTACCATCAAATTCTCTGACCGAAGGAAATGCTGGTACATGATAGACTGGAATGGTATGCAAAAAGTCTTTTTTGGATTGTAATGTCTCTTCAAGCCATGCTGTCTGCTTACCTAGTATGGGATTTGAATGGTCAGTATCCAAAATGATCAAACTCAAATACTTCCCAAAATCCATGGTGTTGTACCCTGGCTGACCAGGAAAAGGGAACAGTGCATAGAAGTATGGCGATATCTTCCTTCTAAATTCATCTGTCTGCTCATAGCCATCGTGCTGATAAATCGTCCCACCTACAACTTCATGATTACCTACAGCCACCAAACAAGGTAAAATCCTATTGTCTTTGGTAATTAAAGTTTTCTTGTAACTATCAAAAAAATCATAAATCCGGCCTACATTTTCTGCAAGTCCATTTTCATAAGCCATATCTCCTCCAATGATGATAAAGTCAGGATCATAGGATGCTACCACTGTATTGGTCTTTTCTAACCACTCCTTGTTATGCATTGCATCACCTCCAATAGCTATTTTTATAGGCTTCTCATTGATATTTTTAGGCATGGTTCGGAAATAGTAGATCTCATCAGAACCCGGAAACTTGATTTCATAGGCTGTATCTGTTCGTAACATTTGCAAGCTTACCCTATGGATGCTTCGATCAGAAAAAGGATAAGGAAGCACATCACTTTCCATTAATGCCCAGTTTGAAGTGCCTTTTCTTCTGATCTCTAGAGAAGTAGAATTGGTATCATCACTATGCCAATCTACAACCATGGTACTTGTCGGGTCTTCCACCCAAGTAAGATAGAAACCATAAGGCTCACTTTGAGCAAATAGGGGCAAAGTAAAAAACAGACTAAGGATGAGTGATGCAAAGGGTGTAAATTGCTTAAATTTCATGTTAGTTCAATTTATTCGGATTTTTTCAACCATGCTTTCATTGCCAAATATACGCCATTCGTCCATCCGAAACCATCTTGAACAGGATATTCTCCACCTCCAGCCTCTACTTCTAAATCCTCGACATTGTACTTCTCTAGCATTTTTCCAGTTTTCTCAAATACCTCTTCATTTAGCTTGGTCCATCTTTCAGCCAAGCTTTTAGCCAAATCCAACCTACCATAATTTATCATTGCCTGAAACCCTATCCACTGTAGAGGAGCCCATCCATTAGGTGCATCCCATTGCTGTCCTGAATGAATCAAAGAGGTTACAAGCCCCCCTGTTTTCATGAAATTCTTTTCTACAAAATCCAAAACTCTCTCACCCTGAGATTGAGTTGCTGTTTTGGCCCAAAGTGGATAAAGCATGGCCAAAGTAGGTCTATCATTTTTCTCTTTGAACTTGATATGATAGTCTAAAAATATTCCTCTACCTTCATCCCAACAATACCTGTCTATCCCTTCAATTCTGTTCTTCCTAAAGTTTTTCATCCTATTGACAACAAACGAATCCTCACCGATACGTTCCATGGATTCTATGATGATGCGCTCAGTCTCACCTATCAGCACATTCAAATCCACAGGTATCAATGCAATGGTCTGAATGGTCTTCAGTTCATTGGGCTCATAAAGCCACCTTGAACTGAAATCCCACCCTGACTCACAAGCTGCTCGAATATTTCTAAAAATCTTCTCTGGATATCGTCTGCTCTTTTCTGACACTTCTACATCTTCAATATAGGCTTCAGCTCTGGGCTCATTTTCATCATCCCAGTAGCGATTGAGTGCTGTATCATCATCCATTCTTACTACCCTATTGTAGTACTTCCCTGGCAAGGGAATTTCTTCCTCACCTTCGATCCAATACAAGTATTCCACCCATATCTCTGTCAAATATTTTTCATAAACCTTTTCATCTTCTTTTGCTTCAGCAAGAAGCTCAACCATTTTGGCAAAGAATGGAGGCTGTGATCTAGAGA
Source organism: Belliella filtrata (assembly GCF_022549775.1). Lineage (GTDB taxonomy): Bacteria > Bacteroidota > Bacteroidia > Cytophagales > Cyclobacteriaceae > Belliella > Belliella filtrata. The sequence goes on from NZ_JAKZGP010000033.1 coordinate 16,687, forward strand.
TAAAATATGTTCTATTTCCATTAGGGATATGCCCCAACGTCCTTATCAAATAAGCAAAATTCTCCACCATAGATTCTATCAAGTCTATCTTTCCAGATTCCCTCAAGCCAAGCAAAGTAAAATAACTATCCCAATAATAAACTTCCCTGAACCGCCCCCCTGGCACTACATATGGATTGGGCAATGGGATTAGACTGGATCCTTCTACCTCCTCATCAGGTTCGCGTGTCAGCATATCCCAACGCTGATGAAGCCTCTCTTCCAGACTTAAGCCATCATCGAAAGTTTCCTCAGGTAAGTCTTTATCTACTGGAACTGTAAAGTTTTGGCTTAAAAAACCCTTCAAATTTAACCTCCCAGATTTTACTGCACGGTAAAAATCACTCAAGATATCTTCAGGATTCCTTTTGGGAATCGCATCTACAAAGGTCTTAGAATCAGGATACAGTCCACTTCCTTGCACCAACTCAAATAGCCCAGGATATACAAATTCTGGCTGCCTGAAATATTTCATATCATTTGTTTTTTTACTTGTCTATGCAATAATATCATAATCAAACATAAGGCGAATATCGGAATCAATGAAAAATAAAAGGCATTGACTCCTCCATATGCTTCAAAAATATGCCCAGTCACCATAGAACCTGTAGTCCCTCCTAACGCCGAAAACACCACTATCAGGCCTGACATAGAGCTTTGTAAATACCTCGGTAATGAACTCAACACTACAGAATTGATCGTAGGATATATAGGTGCTAAAAAGACACCCAATATAGGAAATAAGTACACCACAAAGGGTGCGTCAAACCACGTAACATCATTTGAAAATACATGATCACCAGCTGTTAGTGGCAAAGTCAATAAGACACATGCACCTACCAAAATGGTACAAACAAGTGTAAATGTCAACCAATGGACTTTTCTCAAAATCACTCCTGCCAATAGTCGACCAATCGCCAAAGCCCCTGCTAAAACTGCCCCTGCCTGAATTCCCATACTCGCAGGCACCTTCAACACATCTTGATAGAATGTCGGTGTCCAAGTCATAAAACTCTGCTCAATAAGGACAAATAGAAATGCAGAAACAGCAAAAACAATTACCAAAGGTTTTATGATCAATCGAAGCATTTCAAAAAAATCATCTTTAGAGGTTTTTGAGAGGTTTTTGGAAGCGGTTTCATCTATTTCTGAAAGTAGAAGAAGAATGGCTGCTGCAAGTGCTAAAGCTCCCAAAAACCAATAGATGCTTAACCAACTCATGGATGTAGGGTCAAGATCATTTACAAATAGGCTGAAAAACACATTGCCTAACAATACACCTACCATAAAGAAGCCTTCAATGGTACTCATCAAGCTACTATGCTCCTTTGAAGAGTCTGTGACTAGACCTATAGTGGCAAATACAGATACTTTGATCACAGCAAATGAGATACCCACTCCTGCAAATAGCATCTTGAAGTACCAAAAATCATCTGCCAATAATGGAATCATCCAGCATAATGACGCAACAGCAATTAAAGAGATTAGCATTCCCTTTTTAATTCCCAACTTTGGTAGAAATGAAGCTACCAAAAATGAGAAAATTGCAATAGGTAAATCTTTAAAGCCTTCTAGAATTGACGCCTCTGATTTACTCACATCAAATGTCCTTTGTACTTGAAGAATCACTGCTCCTACGGAATTCAACAATACGGCGAGGACCATATAGTTAAAAACCAAAGCAAGCTTAACAAGCAATTTTGAATTCATTTATAAAAGTTAAAAGGTTAATTTTAATCAATTTGGTGAAAAATCTGTGATTTTGAAAATATTGCAATCGATCTTTAATGGAGATAAATATAAAAAGCCAAAATAAACTCTGATTAGCTTCAAAATTTAGAAAAGAAATTATTCTTTGAAGCAAACCTATGTCCCACATTGTCTTGAAAAAGACTAAAAGGTGAAAAATGATCTTAATAAACTATCCAACTCATTTTTCACCTTTTATATCTTGTGTCATTTAAAATATCAGCTTGAGATTTTAGCTGTTTGGCATGACTTTGTAAGTTGGGTCCTCGATGATATTCACGACAATCACATCTTCTGCCTTTTTCAAAAGCTGTCTACAATCTGGACTTAAATGCTTAATCTGAAGATTTTTACCTTCTTTATGGTATTTTTCAGTGATTTTATTTAATGCATCTATAGCCGACATGTCTACAACCCTACTCTCTTTGAAATCTATAACAACTGTGGCTGGATCAGATACCACATCAAACTTGTCCATAAAAGCTGTTATCGACCCAAAGAAAAGTGGCCCATGGATTTCATAATGTTTCACTCCTTGATCATCCATATACTTTCTAGCCCTGATTCTTTTTGCGCTTTCCCACGCAAACACCAATGCTGAAATCACCACACCAATCAATACTGCCAATGCCAAATTATGAAGCAAAACTGTAATAACGGTCACTATAAAAGCTACAAAGACATCGTGTTTAGGCATTTTATTTACGATTCGAAAGCTAGCCCACTCAAACGTTCCAATGGCAACCATCATCATCACACCCACCAGTGCTGCCATAGGAATTTGTTCAATAACTGGTCCCCCTATGAGTATGATAAGCAAAATAGTCAAGGCTCCTATTATTGCAGACAGTCTGGCTCTAGCACCCGCGCCAATGTTAACAAGCGTTTGAGCAACCATAGCACACCCACCCATACCACCAAAAAAACCATTGGTAATATTAGCTATTCCTTGTGCTGCCGCCTCTCTATTTGATTGTCCTTTGGTGTTGGTGATCTCATCTACCATATTCAAAGTCAGAAGGCTTTCGATCAGTCCTACTCCTGCCATAACCAATGCGTAAGGGAAAATAATTTTTAAAGTTTCTATAGAAAAAGGAACTTGAGGAATGTGAAACGAAGGGAATGAACCGCTTACCGATGCAATATTTATTACCTTTTTGGTATCTAAGTCAAAGAAATATACAATTCCAAAAACTACCATAATAGCTACCAATGAAGAAGGTATCGCTTTGGTGATCTTTGGCAAAAAAAAGACAATCGCAATCGTAAGTAAGGTTAACCCTATCATAAGGTAAAGTGCAGAACCTTGCATCCAGACCTCTACACCACTTTCTTTCACTTTGAACTGTCCTACTTGAGCCATAAATATAATCACCGCAAGTCCATTGAGGAAGCCATACATAACTGGCTGGGGAATAAGGCGAACAAATTTACCAAACTTAAATATTCCAACTAAGAACTGTAAAACCCCTGCTAGAATAACTGCTGCAAACAAATATTCGACACCATAAGATGAGGCCAAAGCTATCAGCACAACCACAGTTGCCCCAGCACCACCAGAAACCATACCAGGTCTACCTCCCAAAATTGCCGTAACCAACCCCATGAGAAAAGCCGCATATAATCCAGTCAATGGAGAAAGTCCTGCAAGTATCGCAAAAGACAAACTCTCTGGAATCATAGTCATAGCTACAGTAAGACCTGCAAGCACCTCATTTTTATAATTGATTTTCATTCTGAAATCAAACAGATTAATTACTTTTTGCATCTATATTTAAATACTGTAAAATTTAATAGCCAATCTTGTGTCAAAAATCAGCCTCCTTTGTGAAGAGAAATTAAAAATTTCCCGAAGTCAAGCTCAGCTATTTAATCCTTATTTTGACGCAAATTTTGAAGTGATCGCAAAGGTATTTGGTTTTAAATAAAGTCCTAAGCAATACAAGTCTGTATTTCAAGAAAAAATGAATGCCATAAAACATTATGTCTAAAACCTGACTATATTTCGAATTATGAATCGTGATCCAAGATTTCTTCAGGCTTTTAAAAAACACCTTCCTGAGAAAGCTGTCAGCTATTGTTTATCACTTTGGGAAGAAACACCATTCAGCTTTCATATCACGCAAGAGCGCACGAGTAAACTGGGAGATTTCAGGTATAGGAGTAACCAAAAAATACAAACCATTACTATTAACCATAACCTAAACCCATATCAATTTCTTATTACTTACATTCATGAAGTGGCTCATTTAAGGGCCTTTTCTACCTATGGTTTGAAAATCAAACCGCATGGAATAGAATGGAAACGAAGCTTCCAAAAATTATTGAGCCCGCTGCTTACTTCCGACGTATTCCCTATTGAGATATTAATCCCATTGCGAAGATACATGATCAATCCAAAAGCAAGTTCAGGTGCAGATACATGGCTAATGATTGAAATCAAGAAATTTGACAAAAAATCAAAAATAGAGAATGGTCTTTACCTTAATCAGGTAAAAACTGGAAGTAAATTTGAATTGAGAGGAAGGGTTTTTGAAAAATTAGAACTTCGAAGGACAAGAGTCCTTTGTTTAGAATTGATATCTGGAAGGAAATTTTTGATTTCAAATCACGCAGAAGTCAAGCCAGTATCAGACTAATCCTTCTCTTCACCTATTTGATTCTCTTCTGAAGTAAAGTCCTTTGGTTGTGGCAAGTCCTTGAGGGTATTAATACCGAAATACTCCATGAATTTATCGCTAGTGCCATAAAGTAAAGGTCTACCTATACTATCAGCTTTGCCTTTGATCGTCACCAATTCCTTTTCTAGAAGCTTTTGGATAGAATAATCACAACTTACACCTCTGATTTGCTCGACTTCAGTTTTCGTGACTGGTTGCTTATATGCAATGATCGACAAAGTTTCCAGCTGGGCAGTAGACAGCCTTTTTTGCGATTGCTGCTTGAGCAATATAGAGATGCTTGCTTGATATGCTGGTTTGGTCAAAAATTGGTAACCTCCAGCAAGGTGCTCTAAGCTGAATGAAAAATCTTCAGAGGCATATTTTGACTGCAAATCAGAGATTGCAGTCAAAATATGATCTAATGGGACTTCAGATTCAAACATTTCAGAAAGGCATTTTTGAATTTCCTCCACTGAAATAGGCTCAGGTGCACAAAACACCAGTGCTTCAATATGTCTGTGTAAAAAGTCCAAATTTACTTCTTGGCTAACTTGGCTTCTATGGAATGCATGGTATGAGGTACAGCTTTCAATCTTTCTTTTGAGATCAACTTTCCAGTGTCAACACACACACCGTAAGTACCATTTTTGATACGCACCAATGCATTTTCCAAATTAATAATAAACTTCTGCTGCCTTCCGGCTAATTGATTCAAGCTCTCCCTTTCTAGTGTGTCAGCACCATCTTCCAAAAGCTTGGAGGTCGATGCTGTGTTGTCTGTACCACTATCATTGCTTTTGCTCAGTGTTTGCTTCAGAGAGTTCAACTCTTCTTTGGCCACGCTGAGCTTTTGTAGGATAATCTCTTCAAACTCCTTCAATTCAACTGAAGAGTAAGCTGTCTTTTCTTCTTGGCTCATAGCATTTGCGTTTGTTAGTGGTTTATACCTTTTTTTCCCACCGCGGGTTTTGAAAGCCCCTAAAATACTGCTACCTTTTGTAATTCCAAAAATAAAAAACCGCCTTAGCGGCGGTTTTTAGTTCAGTGAAAGATTTTCAACTCTTTTTTCAAGTACTTTCTCATCCATTATCAAGTGGTACTTCATACGTAAGTACCTCTGTATTACCTTGATAGTCTTACCTTTTTCTATAAAATAGGTTTTTAAGGTTTGTGATATAATATCGTGATTCATTTTGGGTTAGGTTTAAATCGGTTATATGGTTCAAAATAATAAGATTTTTTTATAAATAAAATTTTTATTTGACTTTTGACCAAAATACAACAGTTTTTTTTGTATTGATCACATTACATGAAAGATCTTACATTTCAAATAAGAGAACATAATGTCCAGGTCTAACTTTCCTACCTGCAGAGTCAGTGCCATCCCAAATATAAAATCCTTAAGTACCCTATATTTCATTTTGGCAAATTTCCCTTACTAGTAATCCAACAGTACTGAAGACTCTTATTGTTACTAACTTTCCTGGGAGAATACACCTTGTAACTTATGATAGTAAATGGCTGATCACCTGCTGCTTCGGGCAGAAAAACTTTGGGAAATACCTCAATACCAAATTACTCTTGACCAACAAAAGTATTTGAATTTCTGAGCCATGAGCTTACAAAGCCTACAGAAGCTGAAGCCGATTGCCAATTGTCACTTTGATCTACAGCTACATTACTTTTGTTGAACAACTCCACGTATTCAACATTGGGTAGGGTATTCCCTGGCCTAGGAGCAGCAATCACTTCATTGATTACTATCGATTTGAATCCAACACTTTGAGGTGTTTCAAAAACAAAATCTATCGATAAATCATTTGAGAAATTACCTACCAAACCTGCTGCTCTCACCACCATACAACTTATACTTGTTTCCATCAATAAATTCAAGAGACCTAGATAGCAAAAGTGAGTACCCATTATCTTGCTGCCTCACATGATGTGGTTGTACACCATCAATACTAAAATTATTAACTAAAGCTGTAAATACTGGGTCAACTTGTTCTGAAAATAAAAGTAATATTTCATTTTGATTGACTGCTAAAACTTGATCAATATTAGGTGGAGTCGCATCCCAGTTAAAAAATCTCTTCTGCTCCCATGGTACTGGAGTCCTGGGATAGTTTTTCGCAGCGGTACACTTAGTACATAGTTGATATCTTCCTCAAATTCTTTCCTTGGGGTCAACATCAGTTGAGAGCCATTTGAAACTTCCCTCGAAAAAGTAATATCCCCATCATAGATACCAAAATCATACATGAACAACCTAGCCGAAAGCCCTGTCCCAGTGCCATATTTTACTTCTAAGAATTAGTATCAACAATTCCTCTTCGGAAAACTCCTCGGGTACGCTATTTCGTAAAGTTTATATGCTGTGTCTGAATTAGGAAACGACGCTGAATTGCCAATAGCAATAGGAATAGAAAAAGTTACTCCATCATTATTATAAGACACAAAAACGGTGGCAGGTCTATTACCACTTCCTTTTTGCTTTGACTTTCCAAAAAAAGCGATTTTAGGTTCTACGAAATTCTCTGGATTAATTTTCAAATAAAGCTCACCATTGAATGGTACAATTGGCTGGACTGCCAAAGCTCTAAATCCATTACGACCTTCCCCATTAGTTTGGAAAACACAAGTGGCAGTGCTCCTAATATCATTAGCAGACCAATCTGGCAAAAATTCGTCAGGATGATTTACGATTACAAAATCCTAAACCTAAGCCAAAATCTCTGAAGATAAAATCATACTGAGACCTAGTATGGCAAAAGCAAAGAAACTCCATACAGCTTGGAACATCCTCATAAACGAATATAGCCAAAAGCCAATCATTAAACGGTAATTGAAACGGCTAAGAAGGTTTTATTCTAAAAAATGGTAAAATAACTGACATTTATTTGAAGGATAGTCAATTATCGGCATCAAACTCTTCATTTTGAAAAATCTTACCGTACCTTTGCGCAACATTACAAAAAAATCAATTTTAAAATCTTAAAAATGAAACTAGCCGTTGTAGGAGCAACCGGATTGGTAGGCTCAGAAATCCTAGAAGTGCTGGCAGAGCACAATTTCCAATTTGATGAATTACTCTTGGTCGCAAGTGAAAGATCCGCAGGGAAAAAGATGTCTTTCAAGGGTAAGGAGTATACGGTAATAGGACTAAAACAGGCTGTTTCTGAGAAGCCTGACATCGCAATTTTTTCTGCTGGAGGCGATACTTCAAAAGAATGGGCACCTCAATTTGCTCAAGCAGGCACAATCGTGGTGGATAATTCTTCAGCATGGAGAATGGATCCTACCAAGAAATTGGTGGTTCCAGAAATCAATGCCAAAGATTTAAGAATTGATGATAGAATCATCGCAAACCCAAACTGCTCGACAATCCAAATGGTGCTAGCTCTTGAGCCTCTTAGAGCAAAATATGGTATCAAAAGAGTAGTCGTATCTACTTATCAATCAGTAACAGGTACTGGAAAAGCTGCCGTAGACCAAATGATGTCAGAGCGAGCTGGCGAAAAAGCTGAAATGGTCTACCCTCATAAAATCGACATGAACGTATTACCTCATATCGATGTGTTCCAGCCAAATGGGTACACCAAGGAAGAAATGAAAATGATCAATGAAACTAAAAAGATTTTCAATGATCAAAGTATACAGGTAACTGCTACTACAGTTCGAATCCCTACTATGGGGGGACACTCCGAGTCTGTAAATGTAGAGTTCCACAAAGATTTTGATTTAACTGAAGTACGTGAATTACTTGCTTCTGCTCCTGGGGTAGTTGTACAAGACGATCCTACAAACAATATCTATCCTATGCCACTCACAGCGCATAAGAAAGATGAGGTTTTTGTAGGAAGGTTGAGAAGAGATGAGTCCCAGCCGAACACACTGAACATGTGGATCGTAGCTGATAACTTAAGAAAGGGAGCGGCTACTAATGCTGTTCAAATTGCAAAATACCTAGTAGATCACAACTTGGTTTAATTTGGATTTATCCCAGTTCGATACGGAATCATTTAGACAATTTGTGCAGGATCATCTCCTTGAAGATCCTGCACATTTGCTTTTAAAGTATGCCGGAAAAACGGATTTTGATCTCAAATTCGCAGTTCAGCAAATTCAAGCAAGACAGAAAGCAAAACACAAAATTCCGACTTGGACCAATAACCCCAAATTACTTTTTCCGATTAGCATTTCTATGGAGCAAGCTTCCTCTGAGGAAACTGCCCAATTCAAATCCAACTTGCTAAGCGGTCAATCAATGATTGACTTAACAGGAGGTCTTGGAGTAGATACTTATTTTTTATCCAAAAACTTCCAAAAAGCCATTTACTGTGAAAGGCAAGAGGCACTCGCATCACTTGCTGCGCACAATTTCAGTCAGTTAGATAAGAAAAAGTTCGAAATCGTTCATGGAGATAGTTTGACCTTTCTTGAAAACCAACCTGATAAGTTTGATTTGATTTACTTAGACCCGGCAAGGAGAGGGGAAAACAACCAAAAACTATATAAACTCACGGATTGTGAGCCTAATGTGGTATCAAATTGGAGCCTTTTGAAATCAAAAACAGCAAGCATTTTGATCAAAGCTTCTCCTATGCTAGACATCAAACAAGCTATCACAGAGATCTCTGAGATTCAACAAGTATGGATTGTATCCGTAAAAAACGAAGTCAAAGAAGTCCTCCTTTTATGGGAAAAATCTAAAACACAATCAAAACCAATACAGATTAGCTGCATAGATCTTCACCCTCTTGGAAATAAGGAATTCAACTTCACACATGAAGAAGAAAATCTATCTCAAAATGAAATTGGCGATATTGAAGCGTTAATCATCGAGCCAATGGCAAGCATCATGAAAGCTGGCGCATTTAAGACATTTGGCTCACAGTTTAGCCTGAAAAAACTACATGCAAACAGTCACCTGTATACTACTCAACATTTATCAGAAAAGAGTATCCCCGGAAAAGTTTTTAAAGTTCTAAAATCTATTGAAAGTCCAAAAAAAGAGTTGAAAAATATGTTTTTGGATGGAAAAGTAAATGTAATCACCAGAAACTACCTGCTATCAGCAGATGAACTCAAAAAAAAGTACAAGCTAAGAGACGGGGGAGATCAATTTCTAATTGGGACAAAAGTCGGAGAAAAATACCGTTTGATTTTAACTGAACTGCTGTAAACTCATTTGAAAAGATAAACACAAAAAAAGCCACTTGAATCAAGTGGCCCTTTAACAGTTACAGGTTAGGGATCTTTATCTCTCGCGGTAAATTTGAACCTTGGAGTATATATTTTTCAACATCCTAAATACTTAGGGCTTCTTGGAAAATTACTTAGAAATTAAAACGCAGGGCTTGAACTAAGTTCTAATTTTCTTTTTTTGTGTATTTTCCTTGTTATTGAGAAGAGCCCTACCTAGGAAAAGTATAATTTCATAAGATTTAATCTATTAGTTGTCTGTCTTTTTGACGAATGGACATACCTTTCCCATAGAAGTCAATATTCTCTTGATTTTAGACTGCTTTCTGACCTGGAATTTAAAGCGTACACGAAACGGCTTGCTCATTTGAGGGGCACCTAGGCGCTTGGGAAGATGTCCTATCTACTCTCGCCCAAAGGGCAAACTTACTTTTTATGAACCTGAGACCCATATCTGATTGGGGAATGACCGTATTGAACGTGTAGGACAATGCTCCGAAAACATTTCATAAGAAGAAGAGAAATTTAAACTGGGCAGAGAGATACAGAGGGCTTATCAATGAGCTGTCCTTACTCAACCAAATACAGCTGATCCTTAAAACCCAAGGACTGTCCATGGATACATTTGAGGAATGTAAGAAAGTATTGGCTCATTGCAATGCTCTCAGACTTTGCTGGTTTGGAAAGGAGCTTACAGAGCATATTCAAAAAACCATGGATGGCAGCCCAGAAGACCGTTTGGAAAGCCTACTGTGCAGTTCAGATATAATAGAATCTGCATTTGGGAAATACAAAAACTACATCCAAGCAAACCCGATGGTTGGGATCACCAACCTATGCCTTGCTGCGTTCACAGGTAAGCTAACAAAGTAGGCACTTCAATCAATAAATGTGGCCAATGTTAAAAGTTGGACAACAGATAACATTGGCCAGACTACCTTGTCTAAAAGATTGAAAGTGCTAAAATGGAACGAAAAAATTTCAACTAAATTAATATCAAATTTAACACCCCATCTGGCAGGTCTTAAGAAATGAATTTTAGTGCAGCTAAATTTGAAATTTAAGTCATCGCCTTAAACTGCTTTAGAAACCGAATATCATTTTCTGTAAACAATCTCAGGTCTTTAATTTGGTACTTAAGCATGGCAATTCTTTCTATTCCCATACCAAAAGCAAATCCTGTATATTTTTTTGAATCTATTCCGCAATTCTCTAATACGTTTGGATCAACCATTCCTGAGCCGCCTATTTCTACCCAACCGGTACCTTTACACACATTACATCCTGCTCCACCACAAAGCTGACAAGAAATGTCAATTTCTGCACTTGGCTCTGTAAAAGGGAAATAAGAAGGCCTAAACCTTACTTTTGTTTCTTTACCAAACATCTCTTTTGCAAAATGATATAGTGTATTCTTCAAGTCCGAAAAACCTACATTTTCATCAACATACAATCCCTCTACTTGGTGAAATATACAATGAGCTCTTGCAGATATCGCTTCATTACGATACACCCGACCTGGAGAAAGAGTTCTAATCGGTGGCTTTTGATTTTCCATTACCCTCACTTGAACAGACGAAGTGTGTGTTCTCAAAGCAATATCTGGTCCCTTTTCAATGAAAAAGGTATCTTGCATTTCTCTCGCTGGATGATTTTCCGGGAAATTCAGAGCTGTAAAATTATGCCAATCATCTTCTATCTCAGGCCCCTCTGACAAGTTGAACCCTATTCTTTCAAAAATCTCAATAATACGCTGCCTCGTAGCTGTCAATGGATGTACGCTTCCTACAGAAACATTGCTAGGAGGTAGGGTAAGGTCAATATCTTGATTTTTTGATTGATTTTGACTGCTATTGACTCTTTCAATGAGTTCCTGAAACTTTTCCTCTGCAAGTATTTTTACCTCGTTGATCAGTTGGCCATACGCCTTCTTTTCTTCATTTGGTACGTTCCTCATTTCAGCGAAAAGCTCACCAACTACACTTTTTTTACTAATGTATTGCATCCGGTAAGCTTCGAGCTGTTCTGCATTACTTGCATCAGCTGAAGCTATTTGGGATTTTATAATATCTATTTTTTCTTGTTGCATTGGGTCAAGAATTTTTTTAAACACAAATCTAAAAGAATCTGATTGAATGAAAGGTGTTTTGTTTAATTATATCCTAAAATCCGCAGACCTTTAGGGTTTTTCTTTACTTCCAATCAGTTGTTAGAAATGATCGAGTGAAACATGGAAGGTCTATTGTCACTATCAATCAATCAAATACAACATTGTCTTGCGGATTTAAGGTATATAATAATTATCCCCTTCTTCTTAATTTGGCGATGTAAAAGCCATCAAAGCCACTTTCTTGTGCCAATACCTTGCTATCTTCTATGAGTTCAAATTGACTTCCATTTGGTGAGCCCAAGAACTTCTCTACTTGATCTTGATTTTCGCTTGGTAGAATACTGCAAGTAGCATACACCATGATGCCTCCTGGCTTGAGCATTGCAGAATAAGACTGTATAATCTCTTGCTGAATGTCCTGAACCTTTTGAACTGATTCTGGTGTGATTTTCCACTTTGTATCAGGATTCCTGCGCAAAACCCCAAGTCCAGTGCATGGCACATCTAATAAAAGTCTATCTGCTGAAGCCTTCAACCTTTTGATCGTTTTATTACCTTCGATCACCCTTGGTTCAATGATGCTTATTCCATTCCTCCTGGCCCTCAACTTGGTGTTTTGAAGCTTCCAAGCCTCTGTATCCATCGCTATGATTCTTCCTTTGTTTTCCATTAGAGATGCAAGATGAAGTGCCTTTCCTCCTGCGCCTGCACAAGCATCTATTACCCTCATTCCAGGCTCTACTTCCAAAGCTTGCGCTACCAGTTGAGATGAAGCATCTTGTACTTCAAACAAGCCTTCTTTGAAAGCAGGATTTTTGAATACATTTTGTCTCTGCCCTAGTACCAAAGCATCTTTGTAGCCTTTTGGAGCATAAGTCTCCACTCCATCTTTAGCAAGCCTGTTCATCAAGTCTTCTCTGGTGATCTTTAGGGTATTTACTCTTAACACCACATCAGCCTGAGTATTAAGTGTTATGATCTCAGCATCCCATTTTGATCCGAGAAGGTCTTCCCCCATTTTATCAAGCCAATCTGGGATAGACTGGAGGGTAGCCCTGTCAGTGATTTTTTTATACTTTCTTTCTACTACCTCTGGATTGATACCTTTGAATTCTCTCCATTCAGGAAGAATCTTCCCTTGAAGTAACCAATATGTTCCAAAAAGATGAAATGTATCCGAAGAAGGGCTCACTGCATTGATCAATTTCCACCACCGAACCATATCATATACTGACTCAGCTATAAACCCTCTATCTCTTGAACCCCACTTAGGGTTAGACTTTAGGGTACGCTCGATAACCTTATCTGCGTATTTGTTATTTTTAAATATTTCATCAATAGCGGTAACTACGCCATTGACTGTACTGGTGTGGAGTTTCATATTGCTCAATTTGAACTTGCAAAGATAGGAAGAATAAAAAGAATTTGGATAAAATCAAAAAAACGAAATAATAGTCTTGATTATGGATTGATCTTTGCTCTTACAAACTCGAACTTAATTACCTAAATTTAATTTAAGTACATTTGAAATTAGCGTATACTCGCATATTTTGATGTTATGTTTTACACCCTTTCAATTAAAATGAGACTGAAATTTTTCAGTTATTGAATTGTAGGTTATTCCAAAGCCAATCGGTAATTTATGGTAATCACTTAGCAAACAGTAGGTGAATCTCAACAATAAGCTTTAATTTTGATCATGGGAGAAAAAAAATGCCCTCATTGTGGCGAATGGTCCAAGTGGACTACAGATATAAACGACAAGTGTGAACATTGCGGTCAGGCACTCGGCGGTAGAGACCTGGCCTACAAAGAGCAAAGGGATAGGGATACAAAAGCCAATGAAGAACAATGGATTTTCTACATCAAAGAGTCTGATAGTGATTTCGTCAAAGGAATGAAAAAGATTGGCAATTTCTTTTACACCGTTTACATGGCGATTATTACATTTCTTGCTTGGGTAATTGCCGCACTTCCAGGTTAAATGTCAGTTTTAAAAAATCCTCTATTCATTTTTTGTTGTGTTGTATTTTGGGTAAATCAAGCAATAGAACGGGTTTGGAAAATACACCTACCATGGGTACATGCCTATTTGGATGATTTATTGGCTATGCCAGTGATCTTTGGTATTACACTTCAAATATTCCGCTGGATCCATCCTTTGAAAGAAGAGTTTAGATTCTCAAAAAAACAATTGATAATAGGCTGGGTTTACTTTTCGTTTATATTTGAGATATTTCTACCCAGAAAGTCAAGCACATACACAGCAGACCCTTGGGATGTGGTATGTTACGGAGTCGGAACAATCTTATTTTACGTATTTATTCAAAAATCCAAGCACAATAATTAAATGATTTCCCTTAAACAGCTGTTTCAAAACTATGCTGAAAAACTTAATTCAATTTACGACAAACAAGAAGCTGAAAGCTTAAGTATGTGGTTGTTGGAAGATTCACTTGATATTAATAGGCAAGATATTTTACTAGATAAAACATTAGAGAAAATACCTCCTTCCCTAGAAGCCAATCTTAGCAATCTCTTAGAAAAAAAACCTATTCAGTATATATTAGGAAAAGCGCCATTCTATGGGAGAACATTTGAAGTAAATGAAAGCGTATTAATCCCTCGTAACGAAACAGAGGAACTTGTTCACTTAATCATAAAGGATAACAAAAAGCTCAATCTTCGCATACTAGATATTGGAACTGGGTCGGGATGCATCCCCATAAGTTTGAATCTTGAAATCCCATCATCTCAACTCTTTGCAATTGATATAAGTGAAGATGCACTAAAGGTAGCAAAAAGAAATGCAGAATCACTTGGTGCAAGTGTCGCATTTTTCCAAGTAGATATCTTGAATGAAGAGATTCCTGTTGTCGGACTAGACATCATCGTGAGCAATCCTCCCTATGTATGTGAATCAGAAAAAACATTAATGCATGAAAATGTGCTTAATCATGAGCCACATCTAGCACTTTTTGTAGATGATGATGATCCTTTGATATTTTATAATGTGATTGCACAAAAAGCAAAATCATGTCTCAAAAACGGAGGGAAACTATACTTCGAAATCAATGAAGCCCTTGGCGGTGATGTGCTGGCACTTCTTGTAGGAATGGGTTATGGAGAAGTGATTGTCTTGAGAGATTTGAATGGGAAAAACCGAATGGTTAGGGCTGTTTTGAGATAATCTCCTTTTATTGTTGAAATAACAATCATCCTAATAATCCATAACAAATTCACCAATCCAAAAAACCTTGTTTGACTTAAAATTAACAAAACCTTCACCTACTTCTATAAAGGTGGCGTAGGTAATGGAATGTATTTGGTTTTCATCGTTCTCTTTCACCTCCACAAAAGCCCCTTCTGGAGCATGCAATTGCAAACTTTCTCCTGCAAACCACTTTTTAAACTCACCATTCTTTACGGGAAAATAGCGCATAGGTGCATCCCAAACTACCATATCTAAGTGATCAAGTTTATCCTCGAGACTGAATACTTGCTTGTGCGAAAAACCTATGATATTGACTGCACCATGTTTGGTTGCAATCAAATATTGTAACCCTTCATCAAGAAAATCTTCGCTGCTGACTCCCAAAAATTTCACCGGATATTGCTCTTCCAGCAGGCTGTAATTATTCTTTTGGAAATCCGTGCCTGCTATGATCAAATCAATTTTGATCCCCCAAGAAATCACTGTATGTACCTCTTCTTGTGCTACCAATACAGTAGGTGACCATTCCAAAAGAGGCGCAATACTCTCATAACCAAAGCCTTTTGTACTCAAAATCAATAATGCTGGCTCTTGTTGTTCTTTTACAAAATGGTGGGAAGACATGTTGCTTGTGAATTTAATTGATTAATGCAATCATCCGCTTTAACGCCATAAGAAGTATATCAACTGAATACGGAATAACTTTTGAACCAATTCCGAAAAACTGGAACAAATAATCTACTACCTACTTGCCCGAAGGTGACAGGTCATATTTCCATTAAAATTTGAAATCACTTTGTATGGTATTGAATCTATCTGGATAAACATACAAATTAATGATTAAACCTAAATATAAATATTTACACATCATCGTTTTGAAACAAAAATCATTTTAAAATTTGTAAATTCATATTAAAGAAAAGATCGTAATCCAAACTAAGGATAAATCAAAGCTTGATTTAGTGAAGTAAATGATTGAAGCTGTGCGCGTTGACTTTAAAGTTGTCACGGGTCAAGATGTCTTAAATGAAAACCCTTCACCAAGTGGTGATCCTTTTTTTGATAACCCAAAGAATGTTAAGGAAATCCTTCGAAGAAAAAAGGGCATTGAAACTGGAAAAGTTAAGTCGACTCCTTTCCCCGAAGAAATATTTAGCAAGCTTTTAGATAGGGTATGAAATTTATAATTGTTTACAGTCCTGAAGCGATAAAGGATAAAGAAAAGATTTTGAAATCAGGAAATCAATCTTTATTTAAAAAAACTTAAGAAACTAATAGCAGAACTAGAAGAACATCCAGGGACTGGCTTGTCGGCAAGAAGAATAAATCATGAACATCGTCTTTTTTATTTCATTGACGGTAAAAATAGTTATCGTTACTGTAATTTCAGCTTTTTGACATTACTAAATAATACTACATCATAAGTTTTTCTAAAAACAACCTGAATCCCACTGGTTGATCTTCAGTCTTCTTTTAGGGTTAAATATTTTCACTTCCAAGCTCTCAGGAAAAACTCTTGTGCATTCCTGAAAGCTAATTTCTCAAGTTGATTTTGCTTCAGTTCTTCAGATAGTGTAGCCAAGATTTCGGGATATTTACTGGCGTTTTCCACATTGGGAAAATAAAATGGTACCCTTCCGATATCTGGGAAACCGACTGTGTAGAAAAAGTCCGCCCCAAAACACACCTGATCTCCTACCCCAGTCTCAAATGCATATCGTATGTGCTCGTAGATGCCATCGGGATCTTCTGTATTCAAAAAAGCCCTTAAGAAATTGATACCAACAATTCCTTTTCTATGGATGATTTCTTTAACAAATTCATCTGTAAGGTTTCTTTTATGATTCCAAATACTTCTGAAGTTTGAGTGACTTGCGATCACTGGAATTTCTAGTCCATTTCTATCTATGTGATTAAGGATCCCTTCAGCTAGCAAATCTGAGGTATGAGACAAATCTATAGCAATCTGTTTACCCACCATATGATCCAACAACCTTTTACCATCCGGCTTAAGACCTATACCTTCGGTATAATTACCTCCTCCAAATCGATTTTCCTTGTGATGCGTGAGACTAATGTAAGCGAGTCTACCCACCTTTGTCAAAATCTGATCCAACCTGTCTAAAGCCACTTGAATAGGAACATTTTCATTTGCTAAGCCAGAAGCACTTTCTATTGCAGCAACAAAACCTATTTTACTCGTCTCGTTCAGTGCATTCAAATGAGCTTTATCAGCATATGTAACCTCTTGAGAAAACTCTCGAAGCAACTCTTCAAATTTTGTCACTTGCATGTCCGCAAAATCCATACTTCCTGGTATTACGTCAGTGAAAATAGCCAAAACTTGTAGTTTGACATTCCCAGCATCCAAGAAGGGAATCGCGCAAGCAATGTCTTCAACCTTGTCCGCCTTTGCTTTAGGAACTTTAGCCAGGTATGAAAGTAGGTCACAATGTGTGTCGATGATAGGCAGTTTCATATTTGTTCATATACTTTGAATATTCAAAGAAACTTAAAAATGATAGTTTTTTCATACTTTTAGGCATCTTTTGATTTTCAAATAAAGTATAACTTCAATTTCAAACCTATGCCAGTATCAAAACCCATCAATTTCACCAAGTGGATTGAAGAAAACAGACACCTACTGAAACCTCCCATCGGCAATCAACAGGTATACAAAGGAAACGATGATTTTATTGTTATGGTAGTAGGTGGCCCAAATTCTAGAAAAGACTATCACTTCAATGAAGGCGAGGAGTTTTTCTACCAAATTGAAGGTGATATTACTTTGAAAATCATAGAAGAAAACAAGCCTGTGGATATCACTATCAAGGAAGGGGAGATTTTTTTGCTTCCAGCAAGAGTCCCACACAGCCCTAGACGTCCTGCAAACACTATCGGTTTAGTATTTGAACGCTATAGAAGAGCTGGAGAAAAAGACGGGTTCATCTGGCACTGTGAGCAATGTGGAAACAAGCTCTATGAAGAGTATGCAGAAATCACAGATATCGTCAGTCAACTCCCTCCAATCATGGAACGCTTTTGGTCCAGTCCAAAACACACCACATGCAGTAATTGCGGCACTGTGATGATAAAATAAAGTTCCTACTTTGACTCATTTACATAAAAAAGATGATCCAAATCAAACTTATACAATCCCCTAATTAATATTTCGATGAAAAAGAACTTATTATGTAGCAAGTAGTTTGCAATAATAGGTTCAATATAAACCCTCTATATTTCTATGATATCAGGTAGTACTAGATTTGAAAATAGTTTGGAATTTGCAAATAGAATGGATGAAAATGATCCTTTGAAGGCATTTAGAAACCGCTTCATTTTCCCAAAAGTAAATGGAAAAGAAGCTATATACTTCTGCGGGAATTCTCTAGGTCTACAGCCAAAAAGCACTCAAAGTTACATACAAAGAGAGTTGCACAATTGGGGAGAAATGGCTGTAGATGGCCATTTTCATGGTGAGGATGCTTGGTATCATGTGCGAAAAAAGTCTAAACCAGCCTTAGCAAATATTGTAGGGGCTCATGAGCATGAAGTCGTAGCGATGAATAATCTAAGTTCCAACCTTCATTTTCTTATGGTGTCTTTCTACCAACCTACAGATAAGAGGTACAAAATAATCACAGAAGCAGGGGCTTTTCCTTCGGATATGTATATGCTAGAAACTCAAGTCAAATTCAGAGGATTAGACCCTGATAAAGTGATCATTGAGCTATTACCAAGAGAAGGAGAGCATACTTTGAGGACAAGTGATATAGTTGATACCATAAAGAAACATGGTGAAAATCTGGCACTGGTAATGATGAGTGGACTTCAATACTACACAGGTCAACTTTTCGATATGGAATCAATCACCAAAACGGCTCATGAAGTAGGAGCTTTGGCAGGTTTTGACTTAGCCCACGCCGCTGGCAATGCAACTTTGTCTCTTCATAAATGGGGCGTTGATTTTGCCACTTGGTGCAGTTACAAATACCTGAATTCCGGCCCAGGGAATATTTCTGGGATATTTGTACATGAAAATCACGCTGAAAGACCTGACTTGATCAGATTTGCAGGCTGGTGGGGACATGATGAAGGAGAGCGTTTCAAAATGGAGAAAGGTTTTAAGCCAATGTATGGTGCAGATGGTTGGCAGCTTGCTAACTCAAATGTACTTGCCCTAGCTGCACATCAAGCATCCTTAGACATCTTTGAGGAGGCTGGTATAAAAAACTTAAGAGCAAAAAGTGAAATATTAACGCAATATTTGGAGTATTTGATAAAAGAAGTATCTGGAAGCTCGGGAATTATCGAAATAATTACCCCAAAAATCACGAAAGAAAGAGGTTGTCAATTATCTTTGCTGATTCATAAAGGTGGTAAAGCGGTGTTTGATGAGCTATATCAAGAAGGAATCGTAGGAGACTGGAGACACCCAAACGTCATTAGAATCGCCCCAACACCACTATATAACAGTTTCTTAGATATTTACAAGTTTGCAGAGATCCTGAAACTATCCCTTAAAAAATTCGCTTATAATTAAGCGACACCTGAATTACAAATCATGAAAAAAAATGAAATTAGCATCCTAGGTGCTGGATTGATAGGTTCTCTTTTGAGTATCTATCTCAAGAAGAGAGGATTGGATGTAACTATATTTGAAAAAAGGGCTGACAATAGGCAGCAAGCATATAAAGAAGAAGGAAGGTCTATCAATATGGCCTTGAGTGATAGAGGATGGAGAGCCTTGGAAAAAATTGGACTCAAAGATAAAATTATGCCCCTAGCCATTCCAATGTATGGTAGAAAGGTGCATGATGAACATGGAAAGACTTCTTTTATCCCTTATGGGAAAGACAATCAAGCCATATATTCCATTTCTAGAGGCAAATTCAATAGGATTCTTATAGACGAAGCTGAAAATGCAGGTGTAAACTTGGCATTTGCGCATAGATGTGATGATGTCAATTTAAGTAAGAATACTTTGACTTTCAGCAACAATAATGAGGTTAAAGATATTGAGTCAAGTGTGATCATAGGTGCTGATGGCGCCTATAGTTCCCTCCGCATGGCCATGCAGAAGCAAGTCAGGTTCAACTACAAGCAAGAATACATCACTCATGGATACAAGGAGCTTACCATACCTGCTACTGCAAGTGGTGAGTTTGCCTTAGACCCTAATGCACTTCATATCTGGCCAAGGGGAAAGTTTATGCTTATAGCACTTCCTAATCCTGACAAATCTTTCACTTGTACATTATTCTTGCCTTTTGAAGGCACGAAAGTTTGCTTTGAAAAAATCAATGATCAGGATGATGTCAACGCAGTATTCAAGACTTACTTTGATGATGCTTATCAACTTATGCCAAACCTAGCTGATGAGTTTCTCACAAATCCGACCTCTGCTTTAATCAATATAGAATGCTATCCTTGGGTACAAGGTAAGGCCTTACTCATCGGAGACGCTTCTCATGCCATGGTTCCATTTTATGGGCAGGGCATGAACTGTGGCTTTGAAGATGTGTTTATTTTAGACAGTCTGATAGACAAACTTGGAACCAATGTATGGGAACTTGTATTTGCCAAATTCCAAAAACAACGTAAACCAGACACAGATGCTATTTGTCAGTTGGCATTAGAGAATTTTGTAGAAATGCGTGATGCCGTATCTGATCCGAAATTCCTAATTAGGAAAAAGATCGAAGCTAAACTCCATGCTTTGTATCCTAAAGATTGGGTTCCACTTTATACCATGGTCACTTTTAGTACTATGCCATACGCAGAGGCATATGCACAAGGTAAATTGCAAGAACAAATTATGGATAAAGTAATGGCAAATCCACTGATAACCCAAAACTGGGACAAGCTTGACTATGAAGATATCATAGATCAATTAGATGCTGCAAAAGCCATATAAGCTTTCTACTACGTTTTATTAAAAGAGCCTTAGAACCTTTCCCCATACAAAAGGTATTCTAAGGCTCTTTTTGATTTCCATCTTGATCATTACCTAAAGGATTAACATTAAAAAATTGTATTTTTTGAATAGTAGTAGATTTTCACTATTGATCGTGACTTCCTAGAAAACAGTCTCCAATCACTCGTTTACTACTCAAAAATACACAAACAAAATTTTTAACTTTTCAAAACATAACCATCTCAGAATTATAAAAATTTTCATAACGGAAAATTAACCTATTTTCAAAATCAAATAGCCCTGAATTGAACGCATTCAAAGATGTGAAAATGCAAGACTTTTTTATCCACATTTTCAATAACTTATCCACATAACATTTACACAACACTGTAAGTCATTCATTTACTGATGTTTACAGTATTTTTTGCAAATATAGCTTTGTGGATAAATCTCTGTAAATGAGTTTTTTAAAATTTTCATGGACAAATCAACCGAAAAATAGTTATCCTTCAAAAGAAAATTTTGGTCAACTGAGATGAAGGTTACTACTCAAATTTACAAATATTAAATTTGGACAAGAATTAATTATCCAAACTGTCAAAAAAAGAATAAAAATGAGCAGATTTCAACAATTATCAATGTAAAAAAGCATTTAAAGGAATGTCTATAAAATATAATTATTTCAAGACATAAATACCAACACCTTGAACATGATACATATCTCCAAGCTGAGGAATTCTTTCTAGCAATGCAGGGAATGTTCCTTCTTGATCTATCACCAATTCTGGCTTTTCTAGCAAGAACTGTTGATAAACTCCAGCCATATCGGACAAGTCATCAAAATCTTTTAGAATCCTATCTGATAATTTGTAATTCAAATAGGGTGTAGCAGGCTGAGACTCCCAGTAATAGGCCGTATCTTTACCCAAAACCAACACCTTTTTACCTTTAGAAATCTGATGCTTCTGTTCAACTTTCAGTTGGTATTGATCCAAAAGTCCCGATTGCTTAGTCAAACCAAGCCACAAATACCCTGACAATGGCACTCCTACAAAAAGCAAAAAAGTAAAAACCAACAAGGCCTTTCGCTGTGTCACATACACAAATATTTGTGTAATAAAGTATGTCAAACTAGGAATGATTATCACGAATTGATAAGGTGTTCTTCTATTAGTGATCAAAATAGATAAAACTGCAAAAATCACATACACAAATAACAATTGCCTTTGTTTCTGTTGATTGACGGTGATCACTTTGAACCAAACACCAACAAAATAACCAATGACAGCTAGTAATAGCGGCAATGCAAATATTCCTATCAATGCTAAGATTGTCACGTGGGGATATACATCCACTACCCTTGAAGCAAAAATATACTCAAACACAAACTCTGGCAGGGCATCTATCCAAAAATAATACAAAGCGCATAGAGACAAAGGCAAAAAATATCCAACAAGTGACAATAAAAATTGCCTAAATGTAAAACCGCTAATGGCTATACCTGAAACAACCAAAAACGGCAGAAAAATAATCAGTGGGAAATGAAAACAGGCAGCAATTCCTCCAAATACGCCTGCCAATAGCACAGAGTCTGATCCTTCTTTTTGAAGAACTGTCTGTGCAAACAGTTGCCCTAATGCTAACACCAAGAAAGTACCTCCCATCAATGCTGGAGACAATACTAGCATGTCAAATGATAGATGAAACAGCACCAACATCACTGCTGCTGGAATGTAGGTGTTCTCATCAAATGATTTGTATTGAATAAATAGCGTATTGATATAGGTAATCTGAAATATGGCAATCAGAAAGGCAAGCATCTTATAGACAAAGAAACTTCTCCCAAAGATTTCATGTAATATCCAGTAGACTCCAACCGACAATGGACCTGTATCATCTATCACATCCGTATACATATGAAAGCCATCAGCTAACCGTTCTCCTACTAGCATCCAAATAAGCTCTGGCTGCGTAATGGGCGCTCCAAGGACTAAGTAATAAAAACCACTATAAATCAAAAGAAGCACTAATATGCCTAATAATCTGAATGGGTCGTTGATCTTAAAAAAACGTAGCAAAGGATTTAAATTGATAAGGTGTGAGAATCGGAACGCACGAAATTAAAGCTAACTCATTTAAATCACTAAATTTGTACCAACAAATATTAATATGGAAAGTAAAAGACAACAAAAATATTCCAAACTTATTCAAAAAGAACTTGGAGAAATATTTCAAAAAGAAGCTAGACATCTTGTAGGAAATGCTATGGTGACAGTAGTAAGGGTTTTGATGAGCCCTGACTTGAGTGTTGCCAAAATCAACCTTAGTTTTCTACTGGCAGATAATGAGGTGCTATTTGAGAAAATCAATGATAATAAGAAAGAACTTCGCAAACACTTAGGGCTTCGCATAGGTAAAAGTGTGAGGATCATTCCTGAGCTTGCCTTCTTTATGGACGAATCGGCCTCCTACGCCCAGCATATGGACAAAATAATCTCTTCGCTCGATATCCCCGAGGCAAATGAAGAGGATGAAGAAGGAGATGAAGATTAATTGATACAATCCTTGAATCTATCTTACTTTATAGCATCCCGGTATTTTCGCAGCAAGAAAAAGCGAAACTTCATCACCATCTTGTCCAGAATCTCCATGATCGGAGTGGCAGTGGGTACTATGGCTTTGGTCATTGTGCTTTCTGTATTCAATGGCCTAGAAGATTTGGTGAGGGGATTGTATGCATCGTTTGATGCCGAATTAAAGATAGAAGCAAGTGAAGGAAAATCCTTTGCTGTAAATGAAGACTTTTTGAATCAAATCAAAGCTGTAAAAGGTCTTGATGTCTTGACCGAGGTTATCGAAGACAATGCTCTCTTCAAATACGATGATTACCAGCATTTGGCACGCATCAAAGGCGTTAGTGATAATTATCTCGATCAGGGAAGGTTTGAGAAAGGTTACTTATGGGGCAATTTGGACTTAGGCAACGAAGACCAGCCTAAGGCAATCATTGGTAGAGGGGTTGGTTTTTATTTATCTATAGACCTTGATAATGATTATGAACTATTGCAAGTGTTCTACCCAAAAGCCCCACGAAATGCTGGGACACTTGATCCCAGACAGTTGTATTCAAGACAAGTAATCAAGCCCACAGCGTTTTTTAGTATTGAAAAAGAGTTTGATGATAACTATATCATTGCTCCGCTTTCCTTTGTACAAAGTCTCTTAAATTATGGAGACAAAAGAACTTCCCTAGAAGTAAAAGTAGTGGAAGGGACAAATATTTCATCCGTCAAAAAACAATTGAAAACACTCCTTGGCGAGGAGTTTACAGTAAAAGACACTGATGAGCAGCATGCAGGATTACTTAGAACAATCAAAATTGAGAAGCTCTTTGTCTTTATTACATTGACTTTTATCTTAGCTGTGGCTTCATTCAATATTTTCTTTTCTCTGTCAATGATGGCGATCGAAAAGAAAAAAGATACAGCTGTACTTTTTGCCATGGGTGCGACCGAGAAGCTTATCAGACAAATTTATATCAAACAGGGGGCTATCATTGCTTTTTCAGGAGCTGCAATAGGATTGTTTTTTGGCTACTTTATTTGTTGGATTCAGGACACCTACGGCCTTGTCACGTTAGGAATCAGCTCTTCGGTTATAGACAGCTATCCCGTGAAAATGATCTGGACAGACTTTTTGTGGACAAGCATTGCTGTGATTTCTATTACCTTTGTTGCTTCCTACAGACCTGCTGTAATTGCATCCAAGGTGAAACCCAAAGACCTATGACGCTTGGGCAGGTTTGATCATCTGAAGAATCTCATCGACATACTCTCTGGTATTGGAAAGTCTTGGCACTTTATTTTGTCCTCCGAGCTTTCCTCTAGACCTCATCCATGATTCAAACACACCTTCATTTACCACATGAACCCTTGGGGCTGTCAGGGCTAAGTCCTTATATCGCTTAGCGTCATAATCAGAATTAACCTTTCTAAGCTCTTCATCCAGCAGGTTAATGAACCTTTCTCTATCATCTGGAAGCTTATTGAACTCCACGATCCATTCATGAGCTCCCTTCGATTTGGAATCTCCAAAGTAAACTGGCGCAGCTGTAAAATTAGTAATTGTAGCATGAGTAGCTTCAGCTGCTACTTGTATGGCTGATTCCGCATTTTCTACGATCACTTCTTCACCAAAGGCATTGATAAAGTGCTTTGTTCTACCAGAAATCTTGATTCTATATGGGTGTAAATTCGTGAACTTGACTGTATCGCCGATCTTATACCTCCACAGTCCAGCATTAGTTGTGATCAGGATCGCATAATTCTTACCTAGCTCAACTTCTGTCAATGGAACTACCTTCGGATGCTCATTATCCCACTCTTCCATTGGGATAAACTCATAAAAAATCCCGTAATCTAGCATCAACAGTAATTCATCAGAATCTTTTTGATCTTGAATCCCAAAAAAGCCTTCAGATGCATTATAAGTCTCCATGTAGCGCATCCTTTCTGAAGGGATCAACTCTTTGAATAATCCTCTATATGGCCCAAAAGCAACAGCTCCATGAAAAAACACTTCAAGGTTTGGCCAAACCTCTAGAATATTATTAGCACCCTTCAACTCCAATATTCGTTGAAGCAATACAATTGTCCAAGTAGGCACCCCTGAAATACTAGTGACATTCTCATCCATCACTTCTCTGGCCATCCTTTCTATCTTTGCCTCCCACTCATTCATTAATGCAGTCTCCAAACTAGGAGTCCTTGCCATCTGTACCCATATCGGTAAGTTATGTGTGATCACTGCAGATACGTCTCCTACTTTACTACTTGACTCATTAGAAAGAGGATTGCTAGATAAGCTTCCACCGATTGTCAAGGCTTTTCCAGAGAAAAGTTTACTATCAGGATAATTGTTGACATACATTGACAGCATGTCTTTACCTCCTTTGAAATGGCACTCTTCCAAGGCTTCTTGGGATACTGGAATGTATTTACTTCTGCTAGAAGTAGTGCCTGAAGATTTGGAAAACCACTCTATATCTGTAGGCCAAATTACATTTTGACGACCTTTCATGGTCATTTCAATGTAAGGCTTCATTTGTTCATAATCATGAATGGGAACCTTGGAAGCAAAGTCTGCATAGGTTTTCATTTCTGAAAAGCTATACTTCTTCCCAAACTCAGTTCTTTTAGCCTCATTTACTAATTCAAAAAGAATTTCTTCTTGAATGGCTATTGGGTTTTCTTTGAAATTATTAATTTGACCTATTCGGTTTTTAAAAATCCAGGTCATAAAAGTATTGACTACTTCCATCAGTTAAAGACTTTTCGTTTCAGTTCAAAATGTTGTCCAAGATATACTCTTCTTACTTGCTCATCCGCTGCAAGGTCTTCTGCTGTACCCGCTTTTAGCAATTTCCCCTCAAACATCAAATAAGCCCTATCCGTAATAGAAAGCGTTTCGTTCACGTTGTGGTCAGTGATCAGAATGCCGATATTTTTGTTTTTGAGCTTAGCGACAATTGTCTGTATCTCTTCTACTGCAATGGGATCGACCCCTGCAAATGGCTCATCCAATAGGACGAACTTTGGGTCCACGGCCAATGCCCTAGCTATCTCCGTCCTCCTTCGCTCACCTCCTGATAACACCATCCCCAAATTTTTTCGCACATGAGTAAGGGAAAACTCTTCCAAAAGGCTCTCTACTTTCTCTTTTCTCTCTGCCTTGGTCATTTTTTTCATTTCCAAAACAGCCATGATATTCTCCTCTACAGACAATTTTCTAAAAACACTTGCCTCTTGCGCCAAATAGCCAATACCCAACTGTGCTCTTTTGTACATTGGAAGTGCAGTGATATTATCCTGATCAAGATGAATCTGCCCTTCATTTGGTTGTATCAAACCTACAATCATGTAAAACGAGGTAGTTTTACCAGCTCCATTTGGGCCCAAAAGCCCTACGATTTCGCCTTGTTTTACCTCCACAGAGATGTTGTTGACCACTCTTCTTCCTTTGTATATTTTGACAAGGTTGTCAGCTTTGAGTACTTTCATATCAGTCGAATTTGATGTCTTTGACGTACAGTTGCAAGCTACTATTGTTTCTAAATGTATTTTCTCGAATCTCAAAAGCCAAATCAAAACGCATTTTTCTCTTGAGCATTTTGTAAACTATCTCATCTTCATATTTAGTACGATCTGCCATACCAAATGCAATACAAACTGGACGAGTGACCTGTCCATCCTGAACGACATTGAAGCGAAGATGTTTTTCCTTTAATATTCTTACATCTTCTGCATATACCTGATTGGCATAAAAAATCGGCTCAGGATTACCAGGACCAAAAGGTGCCATTTGTTTTAAGATATTGTAGAACTTATAATTAATCTGATCCAAAAGAATCTCATCATCTACCTCCAGCACCGGCATCATGTGGACATCTTGTATCCTAGAACTGACTACTGCTTCGAATTTTTCCTGAAAGGCTACTACTTTATCCACAGCCATCGTCAGTCCAGCTGCATACTTGTGACCCCCAAATTGCTCTAACAAATCACTACACTCACTGATAGCTTCATAAATATCAAAATCGTACACTGATCTCGCTGACCCAGTGGCCTTGTTGTTGGATTCTGTAAGAATAATGGTCGGTCTGTAGAATTTCTCAATACAGCGAGACGCCACAATACCTATCACTCCTTTGTGCCAATCTTCCTTGAATAGCACGGTGGAGCGCATTTCTCTTATGGCATTTTTTTCCTCAATCATCATCAAGGCTTCTTTGGTGATGTTTTCATCGAAATTTTTCCGAGCTGCATTCACTGTATCTACGGCTTCTGCTTGTCTGAGTGCATCATCCAAATCTTTGGCTATCAGCAATTCCACAGATGCTTTGGCATGTTCTAGACGCCCAGAAGCATTGATCCTGGGTCCTATTTTGAATACAATATCCGAAATCTCTATTTCCTTCTCAATCTTGCTCTTCAAGATCAAGGCTTTGATTCCTGGTCTCGGATTATTATTGAGCCTTTCGATCCCGTAAAATGCCAAGATCCTATTTTCTCCTGTGATCGGTACAATATCGGCTGCAATACTGATCGCTAAAAGATCCAAGTACGACATCACAATCGTAGCATCTCTGTCTGTATGCTGCGCAAATGCCTGCATCAACTTGAAGCCAACTCCACAACCGCTCAGCTCCTTGTACGGATACTCACAATCCTTTCTCTTTGGATCCAAAATCGCTACCGCTGGTGGCAACTCATCTCCTGGTGTATGGTGGTCACAAATGATAAAATCCACACCAAGCATTTTTGCTAAACTGACCTTTTCTATTGCCTTTATACCACAATCCAAAGAAATGATCAACTTGAAATTATTCTCAGCTGCATAGCGTACCCCTCGTTCAGAGATACCGTAGCCTTCTTTGTACCTGTCTGGAATGTAGAACTCAAGGTTTTTGTAAAATTGACTAAGGTAACCGTATACCAAAGCCACAGATGTAGTCCCATCAACGTCATAATCACCATAGATAAGGATTTTTTCCTCACGACCTATCGCTTCCTCCAGTCGTTGTATTGCCTTGTCCATGTCCTTCATCAAAAATGGATCATGCAACTTGTCTAGGTCTGGTCTGAAGTAGTCTTTCGCTTTTTGAAATGTATCTACACCTCTGTTGACCAACATATTGGCTAGGGTATTATTCACATTGATATCCCTACTCAAGGAAGTTACATTTTCCTCCGCTGCTTTATCTCTTATCTTCCAGTTGTACTCCATGTGGCTAAATTACTAAACTACCCGGCTAATTGTGTACTGCTCATGAATAATTTTGAGTTTAAACAGTCTTTATCTTCTAATCAAAGGTAAACCTCAGGGATCAAACAAAAATTCCTTGAAAAAGAAAAAAGGAACCCATCAAGGTTCCTCTTTTCAAAATCAATAAACCATACATTAATGTCACTTGATCAAAGCGTATTCCAAACTTGGTCTTCCTCGCTCTCCACCAGTAGTCAAGGAGAGGAATCTCAATTTATAATGATTGCCTGCTTTATCTTTGATGATGTAATACCTGTCTTCTCTTGCACTAGGCGAGGAGGTTGGTCCTCCTCCAGATCTCCAGTTTGAGCCTATCGTTAAGCGATTATCTACATTAAAATTTAGACCCTGAAGGTCTTGAATATCAAAATCTTCATAAGACAGATCTGATTCCAGTATTTCCTGAGCTCCAACACCTCCGTATATATTATGGTAAACCAAATCTTGAAAAAAGTAAGCAAGTGTGCCATCAGTAGCCTGTGCATATGGAGTAGATGAAGTTCCTGCAGTCCAGACAAAATCCCATTTTTCTTTGACCGGCTCTACTTCCACAATCCCATTATCAATTGAAAAATAGGTGAAATTGTGTGACTCATTTTTGCTGACCTCCACTTTGGTTACTTCAATTGAATTAGTTGGAGCATGTTCGATGATGTATTTATTATTCGAAACATAAATTTTCACCTTTTTCCACTCTCTGGTATCTGCTCCACTTTCGCCTCTGTTTACGATAAAAACCTTAGCATCTTGTTCGTTATTAGCTAAGTTTCCGAATACAGAACCATTATTTAATGGATTTGAAGGATTATCGACACGAAGGATACCACTCAAATTGTTAAAATTTAGATCTAGACTTCCGCTAGATTTAAGATTGTTCACATAAGCTTCATCTACTTCAGAAAATGCAGTGTAGGCAGTCTCATAAGCCATTGCACCTGTAGTACCATTGATCAATACTTGGAATGCCGTGCCATTGCTAAAAGCAAAATCCCATGAATCTCTCCTTACAGCAACTTGCTCTTCAGCACTAAGATCCACAAACACCATATTTGGAAAGGTAGTGCCTCCACCATTGAGCTCTATGTAAGCCTCTTCTACTGGTGGGGTCTCTACTGTCGGATTTTCATTATCTGTGCATGAAGCAATCATCATCCCGAAAGCTGCTAGTATCACATTGATTTTAATGTAATTATTGTTTTTCATTATTACTGTTTATTTAAATAGTTGGTAATTAATTCCTATAAAATATGATCGGCCATAGCCTATGGGCCTACTTGCTCCACCTGAATGTGCACTTCCCTCTCCAAGACTACTTTGGACATTTTTGACATCAAGAAGATTCCTCGCTCCAAAAGTCAAGTCCATGCTTCCAAACAAGGTCTTTTTCATCGTCAGGTCCATCCAATGAAACCCATCTAACTGGACTGGACGAAATACATCGACGCTGTCTGAATCAGCTACAAAAGCTGGTAATGCACCAGTCCATTTGTAAAACAAATGCAAGTGGCTATCAACTAAAGGAAGGTAAACACCTATGTTTGCATTGAGCTCAGTGGTCCAAAGCAAGGAGGCTAAGTCTGGATTCTCACTACTAATCTGATTATACCTTCCAATCCTTGAAATGCCGAAGTCCAGGCTATGTTTATTCAGGATCAGCTTGTTTCTTAACATGACGCCACCAGTTCGGAAATTTTCCAAGTTGAACAAAGATGTCAGTCTAGGATCATCAGGTGAAATACCATAGGTAATCTGATTGTCGATATCATTATAGAATGAATTGATAGTGGACTCAAGTTTGATATTTCTACCCATGCTGTTCAGCCATGAAAGCGAGGCTTGGTAGCTGTGAGATGTCTCTGCTTGCAAGTCTGGATTGCCAACAATTGAATGGCTAGCATCAAAAAAATCAAAGTACAATTCTCTAATAGAAGGTGCTCTAAAGCCTCTAGCATACCCAAACTTCAAAGCAAGTGACTGACTCAAATCCCATCGACCATTGACTGAGGGTATCAGTGGTGGCGCCTTATAAGCGGAATTGTACGTCCTTCTTACACCAGGCCTAAGACTAAAAGACGCTGTGGGTTTCCACTCTCCACTTATGAAAAATGCCAAATCATTAATCCCCTCATTGGTAGATATCCGCTCTCCTGAGCCTACTTCTTGATTGAAATCCACACCCACTGTCCAGGCCAAGTGCTCGTGCATATCCCATATTGAAGTCAGCCTCACATTGAGCCCATTGTAATTTAACACTGCTTGACTTCCTGGAGCATTGGAAAGTCCCGTCTCTCCAGTACGCACATTGGTATAAGTTGTAATGGTGTTTCTTTGATAGTCTGTATATCCTGCTTGAATAGCTGCTTTTAATTTCTGATTCAAAGCATAGCTACCGGTCAACCTGTGCATGACTCTTCTTGTGACAAACTCACTATCCACGGTCTCAACTCTATTTTCTGGTCCAAAGCTGGTTATGGATTCGTTCAAATAATCAATCCCGTAAGACAGATCTATGTCCTCACTTCCAAAATTGAGTTGGGCCATTCCTAAGTTTTGGGTTTTGGGTAACCAAGAGTACTGTCTACCTTCAAAATCACCTTTCCATCCACCAAAATCATTTTGTGTCCATCCTGCCGAAACACTGAAGCTTTCATCTATACGGTATTGACCTTGTACACTTCGAATATGGTTTCCACTACCTGTCAGTGGCTGATAACCCTGACCTACAGTCTCCTCCTGGACACGAGCATTCAGCAAGATCTTGGTATCTCCTGGTCGCTTAGTGATGATATTGATCACACCTGCTAGTGCATCTGCCCCATAAACCACAGACATGGGGCCTTCTACGATCTCTATGCGCTCGATTTGATTGATATCTATCTGATTGATATTGATCTCATTGTTCACTCCTTGTCTTCCGACCATAGGTACACCATCTATCAGAATTTTAACATTCTGACCAGAGAGCCCCAGCATTTCTAGGTTACTGCTTCCGAGCGCATTGTCTTGACTGAACCTGATCCCCAGCTCTGTGTTTAGTACTTCTTGGAGATTGCTAGCCGCTCTATTTTGAATGATTTCCTTGGAGATTGTTCTGACTTGATACACTGATTGCCGAGCACTCTGTGGGTCAACGTTACCTGTCACAACTACTTCATCAAGATGCTGAACCAGTGGTGTCAGTTTGACTGTCAAGTCTACATGATTGCTCAAGGTGATCACTTTAGCCTCATAACCTATTGCGGTGACTTTAATCTTAGATTGATTTAAATGATCTGGAAGCTCGAAGTTGCCATTTTCATCTGCCAATACACCTTTACCATCACCCCACTGAATGGTAGCGTATGGTACAGCTTGCCCTTTTTCATCCTTCACTTGCCCTTTGACACCAGCTATTGCATTACTAAAAGCAAAGCAAAAACAGATGCATGTAAGAAATATCGAGAGTTTATTAAGATCAATTCTAAACATAAGTTTAAATTTTTTTAGGCAGGGTTAAAATCCCTGCCTCCTTTGCAATCAAAGACTATCTATCAAGGCTTTCCAATCAGAAAGCTGGGGTAAGCCAGGCTTACGCAGGCCAAAGAATTGAGCGATCATTTCACCTTCTTCATCGAAGAGCTCCAAGGAGGAAACGATCCCATCTTCGGTGTTTTTGTGAACTACAAAAGCATGTGCTATCTGATTTTCGTCAAGGTGCATGTTGAATTGCGGATCAAGGACATTCAGCCAATCTCCCATTTGCTTGATGGTCTTTACTTTTCCTTGATGAATCTGAATATTGCCTTTATTTCCTGCAAAGATCATGATTGGCAATTGTGCTGATGAAGCTGTTTCCAAAATTCGTCTTGCTGCCAATCGATCTACTTCATAAGCCCATTTGTCATCGATCCACTTCACAGCATCCATTCGGTGAACTTTGTATTTTCTTAGCATTCCAAAAAAATCATGAGTATCCTTCATCTCTTCCCAGTCTTTGGTAAATGCTTCCAAGTCTATCTTTTCGGCATAGCTTGGCTTGGCGAACTGCCCTATTTCCAAATTGGCATCCTGATCAGCTGATTTATATGCCTCAACTAGTTCATTGAAAACTTCAACTTTTGAATCATCCTGCACATAAACTTTCATAATTGCTGTACCAGATTTGTCAAAAAACTGAATGCTACGCATTACTCCTCTAGGGGTATCGTTCACTACAGCAAAACCAAACTTCCAGGCAGAGAAGAATACTCTTTGCTCTATTGGACCTATTACGGTGGCCATTTGATGTGCTGGACTACCTTTTATGCTGATTTTTTGAAAATTTCCTTTGTGCTCAAGCACACAGCCTTCACTTCTAGTGAGTGCCATCACTTTGCCTAGTTTCTTTAGCGCTACCAAAAGTGAAGTCCAATCCTCTTTCAACCTGGTAACAGACTCACCAACTTGAGTTGCCAAGAGTTCCGCCTCTGAAACAGCAAGTTGCGCTGCAGCATCTCGAATCCTAAGATTAGACTGCTCAGACTTCAGTTTTCCCCACGCATCTTTCAATGCTATTTCTCGACTTGATAGTGTAGTTTCCATTGTATTAAAGTGCTTTATTGATTCTTTGATTGATATGGTGAATAGGAAGACTATGGACCAGAAGTCCCAAGCCCTCGTGGTGTTTCTCTACATGTATAGGATAGCCATAGAGGCTTTCCAGATTTTGATTTGTGAAGACTTCAGATACATGGCCATTGGCCATCACTTCGCCATGTTTCATCATAATCACTTGATCAGCATAGTTGGCTACCAAGCTCAGGTCATGCAAAACCATTAAAATACCTATATTCCTTTGCTTCAATTCATTCATAAAGTCTAGTACCAAATGCTGCAAAGCCACATCCATGCTGGATACAGGCTCGTCCAATAGAATAAATCTTGGAAAAGCCTGCTTTTTCCACACTTGTACCAGTACCCTCGCAAGCTGTACTCGCTGCTTCTCTCCTCCAGATAGCATGTTGTAAGCTTGTGCTCTCAGGTGCCATACTTGGAGTTTTTCCATTACAGCTTGGATATCTCGATCTGAAATGGCTGCAGGATCATTGATCATTCCTAAGGCGACAATTTCCCAAGAAGAAAATGGGAAAGACACTTCGCTGTGTTGCGGCATCACTGCACGGACTTTTGCCAGTTGGTTACTTTTGAAACCAGCTAAAGGCTTACCATTGTATGAAACCTCACCACGATTACAGGTCAAGTCCCCAGATAATAATTTAAATAGGGTGGATTTTCCAGCTCCGTTTGGTCCAATAATCGCTGTCAGCTCTCCAGGAGCTACCATGATATTGACCTCACCAATGATTGGTCTTTCGCTGATACAGAAATGAATGTTTTTTCCTTGTAACATGTCAGAGCTTG
Source organism: Belliella filtrata (assembly GCF_022549775.1). Classification (GTDB taxonomy): domain Bacteria; phylum Bacteroidota; class Bacteroidia; order Cytophagales; family Cyclobacteriaceae; genus Belliella; species Belliella filtrata. Next base: position 50,787 of record NZ_JAKZGP010000033.1, read on the forward strand.
ATTTTTTTGAGATTGACTATAAGATAGATGAAAAAAGGAGCTCCAAGTAAGGCTGTAATAATTCCTATTGGTAATTCCGCTGGTCTGACGATATTTCTAGCCATCAAATCCGCTGCTGACAAAAGTATCGCTCCTAGCAAAAATGATCCTGGTAATACCAATCGATGATCCGCTCCAAATCCCAATCGAATCAAATGTGGAACGACTAAGCCTACAAATCCAATCGTACCACTAAGAGAAACAGCCGTACCAACAATCATTGCCGCTGACAAGAACAGGACGTATTTTACATATTGAATATTCACACCCATGTGAAATGCTTCTCGCTCTCCCAAAGCCATGGCATTGAGCTGGGGATAAAGTCTAATCACCATCCCCGATGCAGGAATCATCAAAACAGAAGCTGTTAACAATTTCATCCAACTACTACCGCCAAGATCTCCCAAACTCCAAAAGGTAAAATTCCTCAATGCTGCATCATCAGCATAAAACAGCACCAAGCCGATCAGAGCACCCATCAGTGCATTGATTGCTACTCCAGACAAGATCAATACAGACACATCCGTCTTCCCTGTATGGCTGGCAATACGATAAACAATCAATGTCACCATCAGCCCACCACAAAATGCAAATAACGGTAGTCCAATGAGCGAAAGTAAAGGTGTCATGCTCAAAACTTTTGCTCCAAATACTATAAACACTACTGCAAAAAAAGCTCCCCCAGTGCTGACACCTATCAATCCTGGTTCCACAAGAGGATTTCTAAATAGTCCCTGCAAAGCTGCGCCTGCTAAACCCAAGCCTCCTCCGATGATAATTCCCATGAGAACTCGGGGCATCCTGATACTTAACAACACTTGAGACGCTGCACCTGAACCCTCATAAGTACCAAAACCCAGTTTGCCTAAGAGTATGGCCAATACTTCATTCATGGAAATATGAAAGGCTCCAATGGATAAGGACAGAAGCAAAAGCGCCATCAGTACCAAGCTCAAGCCAGATAAAACAAGGTGTTGAACCTTTCTTTTTGTCAAAAAGATATCGGCCTGCATCACATTCATTTGCTATAAACTTCTTTTGCTATTTCTAATGCTACTTCACCCACTCTAGGGCCAAAACCTGAAAGCAAGAGACCATCATAAGTCAATATCTGATCTTTTTGGAATGCTGTGGTTTGATCTAACCCCTTGATTTTTGAAAGTCCATCTTTTCCACCTAGAGAAGCTAAACCAGAATCAAACATCAATACATAATCAGGATTATACTTAACCAAAGCCTCTGGGGTCAGAGGAATGAAATCTTTGAAACCTAATGTGGGATTTGACAATCCTGATAAACTTATCAAACTTGTGGCAAAGGTCTCTTCTCCTGCAACAAAAACCATATCCTCACCTCTAGCCATTAAAAAGAGCATACTTGGCCTTTCGGAAAGCGATATTTTTGACTTGTACTCATCCAGCGTTTTCAAATCCGCTTTCACCTTATCTATCAATGCTAAACCTTCTTCTTTTACCTGGAGAAAATCAGCAAGCTCAGCGATAAGACTGATCGTTTCAGTTGTAGTCTGTGGCTTCTCGAATAGCCTTACTTCGACCCCAGTGCTTTGCAATTGCGCTATCACTTCAGGTAACAAATAATCCTTTTCAATCAAAATCACTTCAGGATTCAAGGACAAGATGCCTTCTGATTTGATCTGATTGCGATAGCCTATTGAGGGTAATTTTTGTAATGAAGCAGGAAAAGTGGAAGTAATATCTGTCGCTATGATCAAATCCTCAAAACCCAATGCCGTCACAATTTCTGAAATTGTTCCACCAGCAGTGATGATGCTTCGCTCCGTGGAAGCTTGCTGTTCTTTTGGTGAAGAACATGCTACCAAAAACAGGAGTACAATAATAAACTTCGTTTTCATTTATTTAGATCAATTTTAAATAATATCACAAATGTCATATTATTTAGATTAAATCCAAATTAAAATTAATAGATTTTTTCTATCAAAATAACAAATGAATAAATGGTAACTTACAGTAGGTAAGGGATAAGGAGAGAATCAAGTCCTTGAAGTTTCCCTATGAAAATTTCAGGGGGTAAAAAAATAAGATTTTCCGATTAGGTATTCTTAGGCTTATTATCATAATAAGACTTGGTTGGCGCAAGACTAAACATCTAATTATTGCTTATGGACTAACTCCATAAATACTAAGATTCTAAATCAAATACTCATGTAAGAAAAAAAAAATAACTAGTGCGTAATGAAAAACGCCAACTGGAGACTAAATTCTCTAAATTTTTTTCAATACCCCATTTATTGAGTATTGTCTCTTTCAGCAGATGGAAGCTTATTCAATGACCCAGCTTGATCTTCGTGCTACTAAAAAATTCAAAATTTTTTACCTAGTTTCAGGAGTACCATCCTTGCCTGGCGAATTGACAGGTTCTTCATTGAGCTCATTCGAGGTACGAGCTACATCTTCATTCTCCCGCTTTGAACTTGCCTACTGATAGGTAGGACTAGCAGGGGAAATGGACATAATCCTTGGAGCATGAAAGCTCAATCAAATTGCTACTATTTTGAAAAAAAGAATTAAATTGATAAATATTAATATTTCCCTCTATAAATTAAAAATTTAATTTTTTTTCTAGCTTGTAAGATTAAAGAAAATAACTCATGAAGGCTCTATATGAATTAAAGTGGGTAAATAGAAACTAGGTCCATGAAAGTACTAATTTTGTTTGATGAATAGTAAACAGATTTTCGAGATTGCTTTAGGCTTAGAAAAGCCATGGTTTATAAAAGAAATAATTATGACCAAGGCTGATGGTACGAATCAAAGTCAGATAGATATTTATATAGATTTCGAGAGAGGCTTCAAGTTTGCTGGAGGAAAGACTCATGATACTGTAGAAAGAAGCTGGCAACACCTTAATTTTTTTCAGCATAGATGTTTTTTACATGCTCG
>NZ_JAKZGP010000034.1 GCF_022549775.1 Belliella filtrata
ATTGTTTTTAACCGCACTTTTTAGTGAATTAGCAATAAGAGATAAAAAAATGAAAGCATGTCACAAAAGCCTTTATTGTCCACAAAATGTCCAATCTATCCATTTTTTGCTTAGAAACTCTCTGCGTCTTTGCGTGCTGAATTTTAACCTCGATGATCTCAAAGGTTTCGCAGAGATTGAGAAGATGTTTGTTCTATTTTATGCTTTCAATAGGTTTAATAGATGATCAGCAATTTGAAATATAAGAGTGAAAGTAGATGGCATAAGCCTTTATTGTCCAAAAGAAATTCTAACCTTTCAACTATAAAATCTTACTAATAAGAGTCACAATCATTCTGAGCTGCAAACATCAATCTGATATCTGAAATTTAAGATCTAAAATCTAGAAGCTAATTCTTTAATCCAAAAGGAAGTTATTGAAGAAGGTGCTTTTGAAGCCTAACCAAAGAAGAAAGCATAACATAGCCCAAAAAAGATATACCCTATAGTAATCATTTGTCTCTTTGTAGCGTGATTCTATGATTTCAGCTTTTTCTAAAGTGTCTATTTCATCAAATATTCGTTCCAATGCATCATCATCTGAAGCTCTGTAAAATTTTCCACTACCGATTTTGGCAATTTCTCTTAAGGTGGTCTCATCCAAATAGCTTTCGATCATTTGGGGTCTCCCAAAGAAGTCTACACCATATGGAACCATACCATCTTTTCCTACGGCAATCGAATATATTTTGATATCAAATGCAGCAGCCAATTCAGCTGCAAATATTGGGTCCACATTACCTGCATTGTTTTCTCCATCAGACAAAAGGATCATAACTTTGGATTTGGACTCTGCTTCTCGCATTCGATTTGTTCCAGCGGCCAAAGCACTACCTATAGCTGTGCCTTTTGCATCCATCATGTTAAATGAAATGTCTTTGATAAGGTCTGTTAGAAGTGCATAGTCTGTTGTCAATGGGGCAAGTGAATAAGCCTCTCCAGAGAATATTACCATGCCAATCCTGTCTCCAAACCTTCCATTAATGAACTCTATAGCAGTTTCTTTTGCAGCTTCTAATCTATTTGGTCTGAAATCTTGAAGATCCATGGATTCTGAAATATCCAATACCATCATAATATCTATGCCTTCTGTATATTGTTCAACTCGCTCGTTGGATTTTTGAGGTCGAGCAATGGCTACTGCTACCATCCATGTGGCAAGGATGAAAAAGAGCGTTGGTACTAACCGTAAGTAAGTCCAAGGGTTGTTTTGAGATACTATTCCTGGAAGCGATAACTCTAGCACTGGGTTTTTAAGGATTTTTATAAACTTCCTTAAAAGCATCAGTATGGGTATAATCCACAACAAATGAAGCGCCCATAAATTTTCCCACTCGAAATTTTTGAACGTGTCGGGTAAGAACCAATAAATAGAAAAAAAATCAGATATATTATTTGCGTTCATCTTTATCGATAATTTTTTGTTGGTAGGTGTCGGCACAGATTTCTTTTAGGTTGTGTACAGCCTGACTGACATCGCTGGACTGCTTCCCGGCATAGATAATCATTTCGATCTCTCTGAAATCTTTGATGATTGCTTTGTTATCGAGGAAATTCGCGATTTCTACGGTAGTCCACTCTCTAAAAGGTTTGTTGTTGAGGTGTTCCATGTATGTTTTCCAGAGCCCCAATAGTTCGTCTGCGGAGTCCATATTTGGGTTGGATACAAATCTTACCTCAGCATTTTTCCATTTTTTTATAAACCTATTGTACTTTCTTTTTTCTCTGTAACTATTGAAAGCTTTGGTTATAGCTTTTCCGAATACAAAGAAAACAATGATGGACATTAAGACCAGAGCCAAGAGGATAGCTATAAGCAAAGGGAAATTAAAAGCTTTTGGAATCTCCTGATACACGTTATTATCTCTAAATGCCAACTGTTCAGGTAGAGGGTTAATTGTAAGCTGAAGGGCTAGTGAAGCTTCATTAGATTGATAAGTCGTACTGTCGTATTTCATTACATCATAGACAGGTACTGACAAGCTGGATTTAGATTCTAATGAGAAATTGGACACATAATAAACTGCACTGTCAAGGGTAAAATCACCTTTTGTTTGGCTCATGAATGTTTGCTTCTCAAGCAATACAAATGGGCTATAATCATAGAGTGAATCAGGGAAAATGATATTCATTCCCTTGCTGTATTTGGCTTTTAAAACGTAAGGGACTCTTTCTCCGATTTTAGCGGAGTCTTTCATAAAGTATCCTTGCACCTCTATATCTTGAGCCTTGCTCAATGTACAGATGGTGAAAAAGCCTAGGAAAGTGAAGAATAGGCGTAATTTATCCACGTTTCATGGTTTTATTTCGTGACTTAAACAATTCAATAAGCGGCATGACAATATCTGCACTTGTATCTACTTCTAAGTAATTGATTTGATTTTTTTTACAGATAGTCTTTAGGTGATCTCTTTCGGATGTAAATGTATCTGTGATTTTTTTGGAAAACTTCCCGAATGCTGTATTGACCCAAGTGGTGCGACCCTCTTCTTTATCATAAACTGGTATGATACCTAATGATGGCAAGAGAGATTCACGAGGATCTGTTAGTTGAATGGCCACGAGATCATGTCTTTCAGCTAAAGCTTTCAAAGGACGCTCATATCCTTCATCTATAAAATCTGAAATAATGATGATGATACTTCTTTTCTTAATCAAGTTCAAAGCAAACGTAAACATTTCGTTTAAGTTAGTTTTGAGCGATTTATTTTTATGATTAAATATTCCTTGAATGATTTTAACCCCTTGTTTTGGCCCCTTACCTGGCAAAATTATATTTTCTTTTTGATCTGAATATGAAATTAGACCAGCCTGACTTCCTTCAAAGATGGCCGCAAGGGTGAGAACCCCAGCTATTTCCTTTCCTTTATCTATCTTCTTTTTGCCAAGAGCACCAATATCTTGTGAACCACTGATGTCTAATAGGAAATACACACTTTGGTCTTTGTCCTCTTTGAAAGTCTTGACAAATGTGCCATGTCCCTTAGCTGAAACTTTCCATTCGATAGTCCGTACATCATCACCATATTGATATGGTCTCAAATCATCAAATTCCAGGCCTGCTCCTTTGAAAATAGATTGGTAATCTCCTTGAAGGTGATTGTTTGCCACCTTTCGGATCATGATTTCATACCTGCGGAGTTTTTTCAATAATTGATTCATGTATCTTGTTTTCGGATGTCTAATTTAAGGTAGTCTTTTGATAAATAAAATTTATATGCAGTTCTCTATTTATTCTATTAATTTTGAAACGTGAAAAAACTTAATTTACTTATATTATTTACCATTTTAATGTTATCATGCTCAAGAGATTCCAAGCCTGAAGGAGTTTTGGACCAAGCGAAAATGATAGCTGTCTTGATAGATATTCATCTTTCGGAGGGGTATGTAAGTACTCTTCCTATCAATTATGATTCCTCACGCACATTGTACCCGATGTTTGAGCATGATGTTTTTGAAAAACACAATGTAATCGATACTGTTTTCCATAAGAGTTTAGAGTATTACATTTCGAAACCCAAGTTAATTGATAAGATTTATGAAAGCATCATAGATTCGTTGAATGTGATAGAGAAGGAAGGCTTAATTAAAGAGACTGATGAATTACCCAATTAATTTAGAGGAAAAAATCAATTTTGACAAGATCAGAGAGCTGATCAAAGCAGAATGTAGCAGTTCGTTAGGGACAGATTTTGTTCAAAAGATGGCGTTTTCAAAGGATTTTTCTTTGATCACTCGCCTTCTAGATCAGACAGAGGAGTTTAGGAAGATAATACTTTCTGGAGAGGCATTTCCGTCCTCTAATTTCACCAATATTCACCCGTTCTTAGATAAGGCAAAGATAGAAGGGACTTTTCTCTATGAAGATGAATTCCATGAGGTTAAGCTATCACTCATTACATTGTCAGGGTGTGTATCATTTTTCAAGAAATATGGAGACGAATATCCTCAATTGACACAACTTCTTGGTTTGGTTCAATTAGAAGATCACTTGCTAAAAGCTATAGAAAGGGTGATCGATGAGAAGGGGAAGCTTAGAAATAATGCATCTAAAGACTTATCCTTAATTAGGTCGCAAATTCTCTATGAAGAGAATAGGTTAAGAAAAGTTCTTGATAGTATATTTAGAGATGCTCGGTCTAAAGGGTTTACACCTGACGATGCTTCTATCACTATCAGAGGAGGTCGAATGGTGATCCCTGTACTTGCTGAAAATAAAAGAAAAATCAAAGGCTTCATACATGATGAATCAGCCACAGGTCAGACGGTGTATCTAGAGCCAGCTGAAGTATTGGATATTAATAATGAACTTAAGGATCTCGCTTATATGGAGCGGCGAGAAATTCAGCGCATTTTGACCCAGCTGACTGATAATTTGAGGCAATATATTCCAGAGTTAAGAAAAGCATATCAATTTCTAGGATTGATAGATTTTATACGAGCAAAGGCAAAGTTTGCTTTGAAAACTGAGGCACAAAGGCCAATTTTAGAGAAAACCAAGGTTCTTGAATGGCACAATGCAAAGCATCCATTGCTACAGTTTGCTTTGGCACAGCAAGGAAAGCAGGTAGTGCCTCTACAGGTAATGTTAGATCACAATAGAAGACTACTCATCATTTCTGGGCCAAATGCGGGTGGTAAATCCGTGACCTTGAAAACTGTAGCCATGTTGCAGTATATGCTGCAATGTGGTTTATTGATCCCTTTGGATTCGCATTCAAAATGCACAGTATTTGACAATTTTTTTATTGATATTGGTGATGAGCAGAACATCGAGAATGATTTGAGTACTTATAGTTCTCACTTGATGAGTATGAAGTATTTTACTCAATTTGCGAATAAAAAGACAATTCTATTTATAGATGAATTTGGGACGGGGACGGAGCCGCAGTTTGGTGCAGCGATAGCGGAAGGGATACTTTTGACATTGAATAAAACTGGTGCTTACGGTGTGATCACCACGCATTATGGTAACTTAAAAGAAATAGCCACAAAAAATCAAGGCTTGGTAAATGGTGCTATGCGCTATGACGTGGAAATGCTTGAACCACTTTATCAATTGGAGATAGGAAAGCCTGGGAGTTCATTTGCGCTTGAAATAGCTTCCAAGATTGGGATTTCCAAAGAAATCATTGATTATGCAAAGGAAAATATAGGCGAGGAGCGTGTGCGATATGATCGCATGCTGACAAAGATTGAGAATGAAAAAGTCAAATATGAGCAGCTTGTCAATGAATATGCAAGAAAAGAACGCTTGCTTTCTCAACAGCTGAAAACTTATAATGAGCTCAAAGAAAACCTCGAAAACAATAAAAAACAATATATACAAGAAGCAAAAGCTGAAGCAAAAGCATTGCTCGATGAGGTTAATAGAAAGATTGAAGTGACGATCAAATCGATCAAAGAGCAAAAGGCAGATAAAGAAGCAACCAAGAAGCTGAGGGCTGATTTGGAGACATTCAAAGTAAAAGTGAAGCCTGAAAAGGCCCTGCCAAAGTCACCAGAGATAAAAGTTATAGAAGGGGAGATCGCTGTGGGTGACTTTGTGAGGTTAAAGGATAATGGAGCCGTTGCCGAGGTGCTAGCGATGAAGAATAAGGATGTAGAAATCAGCATAGGAGACTTGAAGTCTAATGTGAAGCTGAAGCGCCTAGAGAAGATTTCAACTTCTGAAATGAAAAAGGAAAAGAAATCTCTGGCAAGACGATCAGGCTTTGATGCGAATGCAAAAATGCTGGATTACTCCCCCAACTTAGATATTCGCGGTAAGAGAGGTGAGGAGATTTTACCTTTAGTTCAAAATTTTGTAGATGATGGGCATATGCTAGGTATGAAGGATTTGAGGATCGTTCATGGCAAAGGCGACGGTATTCTAAAAGATATCACTCGAAATATATTGAAACAGATGACTCAAGTGAAAAAAGTATCGGACGAGCATGCAGATAGAGGTGGAGCTGGAGTTACTTTAGTAGAGTTAAAAGCTTAAAAAAAGCCCTAAAAGAGTAATATGAAGCCCTCAAAATAGTCAGACTTTTTGAGGGCTTTTTTATTTGGGGTAATAGATTATGCTTTTCTTTTCAATGTGAATCTATAACTTCCTGCAATTGCTGCATTGGGAATAGGGATTTTTTCGATTGATCCAGAGGAGGGTGGAACTATGCTGAACTCTAGAATCAAATCACTACCTGTTCTGGTAAATGAAATCTCGGGGCCAGCAGCTGGTTTATTTCCAGCCAGTATGATTTTTGTCAAATCATTTGATACAAAGCTCCAGCTGCCTGAATTGTCAAAAATGTCACCACCACTTGTAGTGGTGTATGTCCTGCTGCTCTGATTTGCTGCAAATGTGATTTCAAAGTTTTGATATGTATTGGTGACAGCAATATTATTTCTTGTAACTTGTCCTCCACCCTCCACGACCCAAGTCGTGGGTGATGTCCCTGTAAGTGCTTCTGTGGCTAATTGTTCTGGTGTTTTTTGTGGCTGTGGATCGTCTCCCTTTTTACATCCAAAAAATGCTAAAGACAATAACATTAAAAATAATGAGTAGTACCTTAATGAGTTTTTCATACGCTGCTTAGGGTTTTAGTATTGTAAATTTAGCAATATGATCTAAAAATCAAAGCTTTACTTTTTCTTGTGATCTTCAATTCGGATTTGATTTGTGCAAAATTCAAATTCTTTTGGCTCATTAGAACAAACCAAGATTGTTCTTCTTGAGCCATATTGCATAACCATTTCATTATACCATACTATACCCCTTTTATCTAAGTTTGAAGTAGGTTCATCTAGCATGAGTATAGATACATCAGAGAAAAAGCAAAGTCCTAGTTTTAGTCTTTGTTTCATTCCTGAAGAAAATTGACTTATAGGCTTATGCTGGTGTTCTTTAAGATAAAGAATATCCAACATATTCGAGATACTAATTGATTCGATTGGCTTTTTGAATTTGAAATGAAATTTTAGCAATTCAATCAAGGTGAATTCCTCTGGGAGCTCTAGGTAAGGGGCCGAGATCACCAAGTGGTCGAAAATTTGATCAGAATCTATTTCTCCAAGATTTGAAAAATACTTGATATTACCCTCTGAAAGTGGCGTAATACCTGCTATGGCTTTTATCAAAGTGGACTTTCCAGAGCCATTACTCCCTGTGATAGCCCACTTTGATCCTGCTGGAATAGTAAGTTGAATGTTATTGAATATCCATTCATATTGAAACCTCTTAGAGGCACCTTCCAGCTCAATTTTTATCATTTTTATTGAATGTATCCTTTCATCACTCCACGTTCAGAGGAGCGAATGAAGTTGACGATTTCATCTCTTTCTTTTGTGGCAGGAAGATTAACTTCGATTTCTTCGAGTGCTCTGCTGTTGTTTAAGCTATTCAAAAACAAAAACCTATAAACATCTTGAATATGACTAATTGTTTCACTTGAGAACCCTCTTCTTCTTAATCCTAAACTGTTGACACCAGCATAACTCAAAGGCTCTCTTGCAGCTTTGGTGTATGGCGGTACATCTTTTCTTACAAGTGAGCCACCAGAGATCATGGAATGTGTCCCAACTTTGACAAATTGATGAATGGCACTGCTTCCTCCGACAATGGCCCAGTCGTCTATAATCACATGACCTGCAACTTGTACAGCATTAGCTATGATGACGTTGTTTCCTACTATACAGTCGTGAGCAATGTGCACATAAGCCATAAGCAAACAATTGCTGCCAACTTTAGTAGTTAACTTATCTAGTGTGCCTCTGCTAATAGTTACGCACTCCCTGATAGTAGTATTGTCTCCAACCTCCACAAGGGTTCTTTCACCTTGGAACTTTAGGTCTTGAGGTATTCCAGCTATTACAGCACCAGGGAAAATTTTGCAATTTTTTCCAATTCTAGCGCCGGGATATATGGTGACATTGGATCCAATCCAAGTCCCTTCACCTATTATGACATCATCATGAATCATGGTGAATGGATCTACATGAACGTTTGATCCCAAAATTGCATTTTCGTGTATATGAGAAAGTTTATTGATCATGATTCTTTTCTAACAATACTTGCAGTCATAACGGCCTCACATACCAATGTGTTGCCTACATATGCTTCACCTTTCATTTTGGCAATACCCCTCCTGATAGGGGCAAGAAGTTCGCATTTGAAGATGAGTGTATCTCCAGGCATGACCATTTTTCTAAATTTACAATTCTCTATACCTAAGAAATAGGTCCAATAATTCTCTGGATCTTCAACTGTACTTAATACCAAAATACCACCAGTTTGTGCCATTGCTTCCACTTGAAGCACTCCAGGCATTACTGGGTTGCCGGGGAAGTGCCCCATGAAAAAAGGCTCATTCATTGTTACATTTTTTACTCCAGCCACAACGGTGTCATCCAGATAAATCACCTTATCAAGCAATTGAAAAGGATACCTATGAGGTAATATGTTGCTGATCTGAGCAATGTCCATCACAGGAGGTAGCTTCGGATCATAATGTGGAATATGGCTCGGTCCAGCTTTTTCCATCGCTCGCTTGATTTTCTTCGCAAAAGCCACATTGGCAGCGTGTCCTGGTCTTGCAGCTAAAATCTGACCTTTGAGTGGTCTACCTACTAATGCGAGATCTCCCACTACATCTAACAGCTTGTGTCTAGCAGGCTCATTCTTATACCTTAGATCTACATTGTTTAGAATGCCTTCTTTTCTTACTTCAACTTTCTCTTTGTTGAACATTTTCGCCAAGTGGGCTAGTTCTTTTTCTTCAACAACACGGTCAACTACAACTATCGCATTGTTTAAATCACCGCCTTTGATTAAGTTCTGGTTGTAAAGCATCTCTAGCTCGTGAAGAAAACAGAAGGTTCTACATGATGCAATTTCTGACTTGAACTGACTGATGTCTGTAATAGAGGCATGTTGCGAGCCTAAAACAGGTGAGTTGTAATCTACCATTACTGTAACTCTGTAGTCGTCCAAAGGCAAAGCTGCCATCTCTACTTCCCTGGAAGCATCTCTGTAGCTGATACTTTCTGGGATTTCAAAAAATCTTCTCAGCGCATTCTGCTCCTCTATGCCTGCACTTTCCAGTGCATCGATAAATTGTATAGAAGAACCATCCAAGATTGGAGGCTCTGGACCATCTAATTGAATAAGTACATTGTCAATCTCCAGACCTACTAAAGCGGCCAATACGTGCTCTACTGTAAAAACCCTCGCACCACTTTGCTCTAGTGTAGTGCCTCTAGATACATCCACTACATTGTCTACGTCAGCATCTATGATTGGTAATCCTTCAATATCAATCCTTTGGAATTTGTATCCGTGATTTGGAGGAGCAGGCAAAAAAGTCATGTTTGAAATCACCCCTGTGTGAAGTCCCACACCAGAAACTGTGACTTGTTTTTTTATTGTATGTTGTTTTACCCTCATAGGTATTAAATCCTGTGTTTGATTATCGTGCGTAAATTTATTGTTTTTTTTCCAGTTCTCTCAATCGATCCTGAAGTATGGGTAGATTCTTGAAAATTGCGTAAGCTTTTAAAAAGCCTTTTAAATCCATACCCATGTACCCAAAGAGTGTTTGATTCGGTTTTTCAACTGATTTTGAAATACCAGTATTAGCACCTATTGTTGTGTAATCGGCTATTTTTAAATGTCCTATTATACCTGCTTTTCCAGCGATCACGCAGTTTTTTCCAATCTCAGTTGAGCCCGAAACTCCAGCTTGGGATGCGATGACTGTATTTTCACCGATAGTTACATTGTGCGCAATCTGTACCAGATTGTCTATTTTCACACCTTTTTTAATCAATGTAGATCCCATGGTGGCACAATCTATTGTGGTATTAGAACCTATACTTACGAAATCTTCTATGATTACATTCCCCACTTGAGGAATAGCTTTGTAAGTTCCGTCTGTCTGCGGAGCAAATCCAAATCCATCTGACCCTACTACAGTGTTCGGGTGGATTTCACAATAAGAACCTATAATAGTGTCAGAGATTATTTTGACCCCTGGATGTATGATGCAGTTGTCACCAATTTTTACATTATCTCCTATATATACATGAGGGAATATCTTACAATGATTTCCAATGATGCAGTTTTTGCCCACATAAGAAAATGCTCCAAGGTAATGACCTTCGCCAATATGGCTGGATTGGTCAAAGAAAGATGGTGTCTCAATACCCGATTTATTGGATTTTGTAAATTGGGAATAGGCTTCGAGAATCTGAGTGAACCCTGTATAGGCATCTTCTACTCTTATCAAGGTAGTTTTGATATCCTTTTTTGGCTGAAAGTTTTTTGAAACAATTACCGCAGACGCTTTGGTATGGTATATGAAGTTTTCATATTTCTCATTTGAAAGAAAGCTGATACCACCAGGCATTCCTTCTTGAATCTTATCTAATCTATTTACGGTAGCTGATCCATTTCCTTCAACTTTACCATTGAGAAGTGCAGCTACCTGTTCGACGGTAAATTCCATTTTCTGAGTATTTGGCTACAAAGTTAAATTTTTAGCACGACAAGCATAGTGTTTTTTAACGATTTTGCTCATCGCTTTGATATTTGGTAAGTCAGCAGCTTGTGCTACGTCAATGATTTCCCCTTTCTTGGTAAGGATATGAATGCGTTCTTTGGCAACATAAGCATTGTTGCTAATGGAGCCGCAGGAAAAGAAATATTTCATATCCTCATCTGGGACGCCCAATTTATTTTGTGTTTTATTCCAAAGGTCTTGAAGTTCTTCTTGAGAGAATTCTTCACTATTCAAATTAATTTTGAATAAGTTTCTCTGTAAAAACATACTCGAGATATTTCTTAATACATAATCTGAATCTTTTTTCCAGAGTTTGATTCCTCCCCAGATGTCGTAGTCGTCTAACTCTAGGAAGGTTTGAATTAAGTCTTTCGAGTTTTTGAAATCCTCCAAAGTAAAATCATTACCTAAAAAGTGCATGAATTCGTCCGTGCCCTTGATACTTTGTCCACTCTGTACTAAATCTTTGGCTCTGCTAATGAGGTTGATGAGCATTTTCTCTGCAGATACGGTGGTTTTGTGAAGGTAAACTTGCCAATACATCAGTCTTCTTGCACTTAGGAAGTTCTCTATGCTGTACAGCCCTTTTTCCTCGACTACCAGTTGATCATTCTTGATAGCCATCATTTTTATGATTCTATCAGCACCTATTGTACCTTCTGATACACCTGTAAAAAAACAATCCCTTTGCAAATAATCAAGCCTATCTATGTCAAGTTGGCTTGAAACAAGCTGATGGAAGAATTTTCTATCATATTGATTCTTAAAAATTCTTAAAGCAAGGTCCAGTTGGCCATGTAATTGCTGATTAAGTTCATCGATCACCAGAAGTGAAAGAGATTCATGATGAATGTTTTTCAGCAAAGAGAACTCTAAAGCATGCGAAAAAGGACCATGCCCAATATCATGTAGTAATATAGCAATCAATGCAGCTTCATACTCTTCATCACTTATTTCATTACCTTTATTCCTTAGATTGTCCAGGGTGATGCTCATCAAATGCATTGCGCCTATAGCGTGATGGAATCTGGTATGTAAAGCACCAGGGTAAACAAAGTCTGTCAAACCCAATTGTTTGATTCGACGTAACCTTTGGAAGTATGGGTGATCAATGATAGTAAAAATCAATTCACTCGGTATGGTGATAAATCCATACACTGGGTCATTTAATATTTTGCGGCTTTTCAATGTCTCGGACATTTGATTTGTTTCAAAAGTAAATATAATTTTAAACGATATAAACGGAATCCTATGCAAAAGTACAAAATCCTTTGGGCGGATGATGAAATAGACCTTCTCAAACCTCATATATTATTTCTACAGCAAAAAAACTATGATATCAGTACTGTCAATAGTGGTTTGGATGCTATCGAACTGGTAGAGCAAAACAACTACGACGTAATCTTTCTAGATGAAATGATGCCTGGTATGACAGGACTGGAGACATTACAGCAGATCAAGCTGATCAAACCTCAAATACCTGTAGTAATGATTACCAAAAGTGAAGAGGAGCATATCATGGATGATGCCATAGGTGGGAAAATTGCGGATTACTTGATCAAACCTATCAATCCTAATCAGATTCTACTTTCTGTTAAAAAAATCCTTCAAAATAAGCAGTTG
Organism: Belliella filtrata; assembly: GCF_022549775.1. Classification (GTDB taxonomy): domain Bacteria; phylum Bacteroidota; class Bacteroidia; order Cytophagales; family Cyclobacteriaceae; genus Belliella; species Belliella filtrata. The sequence goes on from NZ_JAKZGP010000034.1 coordinate 12,204, forward strand.
ATTTCAGAGAAAACAAATCTTTCCTACAGGCAGGATTTTATGAATATCAGTATGGCTTGTAGTGATGCCTCAACACATCAAGAATGGACTGATATTTACAAAAAGCTAACGTATTGGGAGCTAGAAATTGATAAAACTGAGAATAAAAGTATGCATGAAGTCCTTGAGACTCAAAAAGTAGAGGCTAATGCAGCTTTTGCCAAGTTCATTAAAAATAACTATTTAGATTGGCTTAATGACTCGAAATCAGATCGTCCAGTGCTTTCTCACCATTTGATGAAGGAAAAAGTGTTTCCACATCTCAAGGAAGGAAAGCCATTATTCTTTGTAGTAATAGATAACCTCAGATTGGATCAATGGGAGGACTTAGAGCCTTTGGTACATGAGTATTTTAATACCAAAGAAGATGAGACTTATTACAGTATTTTACCTACGACTACAGCTTTTGCAAGAAATGCCCTGTTTAGTGGTATGATGCCAGCTGATATGGCTAGATTTCATCCAGACCTTTGGGAAGGAGAAGATACGGATGAGGGTAAAAATAATAAGGAAGAAGAATTTCTTGCTGAAAACCTTCACAAAAACAGGTTGAACATAAGGTACAGCTACAACAAAGTGATACAAGCATATCAGGGAAGAAATCTTGTGGATCAGTTTCATTCACTTCTGAACAATGATCTCAATGTAGTCGTGTTCAACTTTGTAGATATGATGTCTCATGCACGTACAGATATGAAAATGATCAGAGAACTAGCCCCAGATGAATCTGCTTACCGTTCTTTGACGAAAAGTTGGTTTGAGCATTCTAGTCTCTTTGACCTTTTCAAAAAAATAAGTGCAGCAGGGGCTGAACTCATTGTAACTACTGACCATGGTACAAAAAGGGTTAATAAACCCTACAAGATTATAGGTGATAAGAATGTGACTACAAACTTAAGATATAAACAAGGTAAGAATTTGAATTTTGAGAGCGGGAAGGTTTTTGAGATTAGTAGGCCTGAAGATGCCAAGTTGCCAAGATTTAATGTGTCTACAAGTTATGTTTTTGCCGTAGAAGATTATTTCTTTGCATATCCAAACAATTACAATTATTATGTAAACTTTTACAAGGACACTTTCCAACATGGAGGAGTTTCTTTGGAAGAGATAATAATTCCAGTAGTTCATTTATTACCAAAGAATAATTGATAAATTGAGAAAAATCTATTGTGAGCGTATTGAGCATCTAGATGCTGTGGCAAAAGAACTCGTAGAAAGCTGCGAGGATGAGCTTATCTGGGTGTTTAGGGGCCAAATGGGGGCTGGTAAGACTACACTAATAAAGGCAATTGCAAAGCAATTTGGAATTACCGAAGTAGTTACTAGTCCTACTTTCTCTATTGTAAACGAATACGTGAATGAAGATAGGGAGAAGTTTTTTCATTTTGACTTCTATAGAATCGATGATCAGGAGGAAGTATTAGAGATTGGAGTAGAGGAATACTTCTACAGTGGTAGTAGATGCTGGATAGAATGGGCGGAAAAAATCCCAGACTATATTCCAGAGTCTTTCATTTTGATTAATTTAGAAGTTGACAAGAGCGAGGTAAGGGAAATTAGCATTTCAAAAATTATTAATGGAGTACAGTATGGTTGATGTTACTGAGGCTGTTGAGATTCTTCCAAAGGAAGCTTCCGCAAAGTTGAAACCAAAGAAAGAAGAGTTGTTGATAGGAGTACCTAAGGAAATGGATGCTCAAGAGAAACGTGTTCTTTTGACTCCTGAAGCAGTACGACTACTAGTGGCTAATGGAATCAATGTAGTTGTAGAGCAAGGAGCTGGAGATAACTCAAAGTTTACAGATAAAGACTATGCTGATGCAGGAGCAAAAGTAGTACTGACAGCCAAAGAAGCATTGGAAGTAGATGTAGTACTTAAAGTAGAGCCACCTACTTTGGAAGAAATTGCACATATGCAATCTGGGAGCTGTCTAATTTCAGCACTTCAGATAGGGCGTCAATCGGCTCAGTATATACATGCACTTAATGCAAAAAAAATCACAGCGGTGTCTTTTGAGCACTTAGAGGATAAAGTTGGAGGCATGCCAGTAGTACGTGCGATGAGTGAGATAGCTGGCTCCACTGTTATGCTGATAGCCTCAGAGTATTTGTCCAGTGTCAATGATGGTAAAGGATTGATTTTGGGAGGAGTGACTGGAGTGCCACCTACACAAGTTGTGATTATTGGTGCAGGAACTGTAGCCGAATATGCGGCAAGGACTGCACTTGGTCTTGGTGCCAATATAAAAGTATTTGATAATCAAATATATAAGCTAAGAAGGATTAAGCAGCTTCTTGGTCAGCAAGTGTTTACATCAACCATAGATAACGTAACTTTGGCGCAAGCACTCAAAGAGGCAGATGTGGTGATAGGTGCACTTAGAGCAGAAAAAGGGAAGAATAAAATTGTCGTAACTGAAGAGATGGTGGCGGCAATGATGCCTGGAAGTATCATTATAGATGTAAGTATAGACCAAGGGGGCTGTATAGAAACTGCCGAAATGACTTCTCATGATCAGCCTACTTATAAAAAGCATGAAATAATTCACTATTGTGTACCGAATATTGCCTCACGTGTATCGAGAACAGCCTCAGTAGCATTGAGTAATATATTTACACCTATTGTTCTTCAAATGTCAGACTTAAAAGGTGCTGAAGAGATGATTTTTAATTACAAATGGTTTATGAAAGGAGTATACACCTATAGAGGTAGCTTGACAAACGCTCATCTGGCAAGGCGATTTGCCATGAGCCATAAGGAGCTCCAATTACTATTAGCGGCTAGATATTAAGAAAGTAGGTTTTGTCTCAATAGAAATTCAAGTTGATCATTTGCTTTAAGGAGATCTTCGGTAAGTTTTTTATTTTCACGCCTTAGAGAGAGTACTTCAAAAGCATTATTGATTACAGTCTTTAGATAGTCTTCTTCCCATGGTTTGGTAAGGTAGTGGTAAACTTGACCTTTGTTGATGGCGTCGATTACTGCCTGTATGTCAGTATAACCAGTCAAGAGAATTCTAATGGGATCAGGATATAGCGGGATAATTGACGCCAAGAAATCTACACCAGTTTCTTCTGGCATTCTTTGATCTGTGATAATTATATCTACTTCTTGAGTTTTCAACAATTCCCTTGCTTCAGGAGCAGAAATTGCTATCGCTACTTTGTAGTCACGTCTGAAAGTAGCTTTAAAAGCTTGTAGGTTATTTTCTTCATCATCTACATACAAAATCCGAATTTTATCTTCTCTTCGATCAGGCATTTAATTGTATATTATGGGTGTAATTTCGCTTTTTATACCTAGGAAAAATTCTTTTGTTTGTTGAATCTTTTTAGAATCAATTAAAATCATTATTTTTCATGGCAGTTATTACCAAATATCTAAAATAAATTTCATTTGAAGGAACATTTTTCGGCTTTTTAATATGAAAGTAAATACAAAAATATAACTTTACCAGTATCAATCACCCTTGATATATTTCAATGCTCACTCAGAAAAAATTAGATTTGGAACGTTTAGAAGACGTTTTGATTTTAGAATGCTATGAAAAAAAGGATTTGGCGATAGCTGAAGAATTAAAATCCAAGGATTTTATTGCTGTTTATGATGAGTTGGACAGTCAAGTTAGTGAACTCATTAAATTAAGAAATCCGGCTAAGAAATACACAAAAGAGGAACTAAGTAAAGCTGTAGAATTATTTTTTGAGGAGAAAGAAAGGACTTCATATGGTGTTTGGGTTTACTATCCTTGGAAAAAGGCTATGGTTAGGCTGTTACCAGAGGAAGATTTTGTAGCTGTGCGTACAGTGCGCAACAAATACAAGATTACTCAAGAAGAGCAAGATGAGCTTTCAACAAAAATAATAGGGATAATTGGACTTTCAGTAGGTCAAAGTGTAGCTATTAGCCTTGCTATGGAACGCTTGTTTGGTGAGTTGAGAATAGCGGATTTTGATACATTGGAGCTTGGTAATATGAATAGATTGAGGACAAGTGTTCTCCATCTTGGTCTGCCTAAAGTGATATTAGTGAAAAGAGAAATAGCCGAGATTGATCCTTTTTTGAAAGTGACAGTATTTCCAAATGGGATTACGGATAAAAACATGGAGGCATTCTTCACAGATGGAGGGCAGTTGGATTTACTTATAGAGGAGTGTGATAGTCTACCAATCAAGATCAAGTCGAGGCTTTTTGCAAAATCTCATGGGATTCCAGTGATTATGGATACGAGCGATAGAGGGATGGTAGACATCGAAAGGTTTGATGTCGATAAAAACCGACCAGTTTTTCATGGTTTATTAGAGCAGTTTGGAAATGAAGAGGATTTGGTGGCTAAAGCACAAACATATTATGTAGAAATGTTGATGTCCATTTTGGATTTTTCAAAAATATCAGCGAAGGGAAAAGCAAGTCTTGCAGAGATGGGTAAGACGATTTCGAATTGGCCACAATTGGGGACATCTGTAATCATGGGGGGGGCAATGTGTGCTCACTATGCTAGGAAAATACTTTTGAATGAAGTAGTGACGTCGGGACGAAATTATATTGATTTAGATCATTTCTTTGCCACTGAAAATGAAAGTTAAGATTAGAGTAGTAAGGGCTGTTTCAGCCCCAGAAGATACAGAAAAATATATAGAGGGACATTTTAAAGTACTTGAGTCTTATGGAGTCACCAAAGTTACATCAGCAGATAGGTCTTGGGTGCACAACCCAAATGTGTATTTACTTCTGGTAGAGTCAGAAGATGGTAAGCGCATATTGGGAGGTGGAAGAGTACAGTTGAGAAGTGAGGGATTTCCATTGCCTTTGGAAGGTGCTATTTTGGAAAAGGATGAAAGAATTGTACCTTACATGAGCAAGTTTGAAGATTTGAAGGTTGCTGAGTATTGTGGTCTCTGGAATTCCAAAGAGGTGTCTGGATATGGAATTGGAAGTATTTATTTGATTCGAATAGGTGTAGCACTTACTTCCTTTTTGAACTTGAAATGTTTGATGGCTTTCTGCTCTCCTTTTACAGTAGCAAATTCTCAAGCTGTAGGGCTAAGGATTATTGAAGAACTTGGGGATAATGGCACTTTTCTTTACCCAAAAGAAGGTCTTATAGCGACTATTATGGAAGTAGAGGATGTTGAAAAACTCGAAAGAGCTTTGCCAGAAGAGAAGTCTTTTATTTCAGACTTGAGAAGTAACCCTAAACAAATAAAAATCCTTCAAAGTAAAATGGGAGAGATGGAAGTTGAATTTGACTTGAATTTGTCAGCCTTATGATGAATTTGCCAACCATAAGAGAGCCGTTGATTATTGGTCTAGTTATTACGCTATTCGTTTTTTTACCAATTTATGGGTTTCTCAACCTCAATGAAGATCAATTCGTGTATGAGGTACAAACTTTTGATGTTTTTGAAGATGGAGAGTTTGAGATTCTTCAATACACACAGGTTACTCCGTCTGGGGTCTTAGATCTTGGTGTTGCTAATGAAGCTTACGTTGGGTTTGATATTGCAAACTTCAAAACACTTTCCGGCGACAATTCTGCCGTAGTCGTAGAGGTTAAAAATCCTACCTTCAGAGAAGTTGTTTCCTACCAAAAAGATGAAAGTGGTATGCTAGTGGAATTGAATAAGTCAGGAACCAATTGGGGAAAGACTGATTTGTTCGCAAGTCCCAACCCACTGATTTTCTTAGGAGATGATACAGGTGTAGAAAAAATTTACTTATCCATCCTTAGCAATGAGCCCATAGTGTTTGAAGTTTCGGTGGTTTCAGAGGATGGTTTTCATGCAATGTATTATAAAAAAGCACTGATAGTCAATGTGTATATTGGGATCATGTTTGCACTTTTTTTGTATAATTTTATTCTATACTTTCTGATAAAAGACCGTACATATTTTTATTACTGTTTTTACATCTTATTTATTGCACTTGCGCAAACTTCCTTGATGGGATATTCATACTATTACTTTTTAGGGATGAATGTAAAGTTGTATGAAGTTAGTATTATAGGTTTTTCAGCAATATCTGGTGTGGCTGGAATCTCTTTTATGAGGCTTTTCTTGAAGACCAAATATTACACGCCTATTTTAGATAAGTTTTTGCAGTTGAATATAGTAGTTTATCTTGCTGCTTTTGTTTTTAGACTTCTTGGGAGTTTGTCAATCAGCTATACACTAACGGACATTTCTGGGTTAATGGTGATCCTGCTATTTGGTTTTACAGCTACTAAAATAGCACGTATAGGCTATAGGCCAGCAGCTTACTTTATCATAGGATGGTTGTTTTTTTTTATAGGATTATTGATTTTTATATTACAGTCCAATGGTTTTATCAATGTGACGATGGTAGCTAATTTTCCAATGCTTTTAGGTACAGCCATGGAAGCAATTTTGCTTTCTTTGGCACTTGCTGATAAGATCAATGTGCTCAAAAAGGAGAAAGAGGAAGAGCAAATGGAAAGGCTTCGCATGCTGAAAGAAAATGAGAAATTGATTTTGGATCAAAATGAATCTCTAGAAGCAAAGGTTAGAGCAAGGACTGAAGAATTAGAAAATACTTTAGTGAATTTGCAAAATACCCAGACACAATTGGTGAATCAAGAAAAAATGGCTTCCCTCGGGCAGTTGACAGCTGGCATAGCGCATGAAATAAATAATCCAATTAACTTTGTGAGTTCTAATATTTCTCCATTGAAGCGTGATATCAAAGACTTGTTGGAGGTAGTTCAGAGCTACAGAGATCATGGGGCAGCGCAATTTAGTGAGGCTACTAAAAAAGAACTCAATGAACTTGAAGAAGATATAGAGCTTGACTATGTTTTGCAAGAAATTGATCAGCTACTAAGAGGGATGGAAGATGGAGCAAAAAGAACAGTGGAGATTGTAAAAGGCCTTAGGTTGTTCTCCAGAGTTGATGAGCAAGATGTCAAAAAGGTAGATATTCATGATGGTATCAATAGCACTTTGGTATTGCTAAATAGCTCAATGTCTGGCAAAATTAAGATCATAAAAGAATATGGTGAGATTCCAATGGTAGAATGTTTGGCAGGAAAGATCAATCAGGTGTTTATGAACATCATTACCAATGCAATTCACGCACTTCAAGATCACATGCCGTCAAATCCAGACCCAGAGATAAAAATCATTACTAGTAATCATTATGATTACATAAGTATTGAGATCAAAGATAATGGGCCAGGTATGCCAGAATCCGTTAAACAACGGATTTTTGAGCCGTTTTTTACAACAAAAGCCGTAGGGAAAGGAACTGGCCTCGGATTATCAATAGTGTATACCATTATAGAAAATCATGGTGGTACGCTAGAAGTAGAAACACTAGAAGGTCAGGGGACAAGTTTTATTATAACTTTGCCTATCTATCAAAATACCATTCAAAATGAGTAACAAGATACGCGTACTTTACATCGATGATGAGGACAATAACCTCAATTCATTCAAAGCTAGTTTAAGAAAAGACTTTCATGTAATCACAGCCTTGAATGCTGAGGAGGGGCTTGCTATCGCAGAGAAAGAAGAGCTACATGTGGTAATTGCTGATCAGCGAATGCCAGGATTGACTGGCGTGGAGTTTTTTGAAAAGTTGATGTTGATCAACCCTGATCCAGTGAGGATTTTACTCACAGGATATTCTGATATTGCCAGTGTAATAGACGCTATCAACAAGGGGGAAGTCTATAGATTTATCGACAAACCTTGGAATATAGAGCAAATTAAAAATGCCATCAAAAATGCTTCTGAAATTTACTTTACTAAAAAGGAGCTAAAGGATAAAAATGAGAGGCTTCATAAGGTTCATTCTGAAATGAATCAATTTGTATACAGTCTCTCACATGAATTGAGAGGGCCTTTGATGAGTATATCAGGTGTGTCCAAGCTTGCAAAAATGGAGTGCAAAGATCCCAGCATCTTGGAGTATTTCGACATGATTGATTCAGCTACCTTGAGGTTGGATGATTTTATATACAAAATGCTGGATTTCTACAGGTCTACAAAAATTGAAAATAAAGTGAGCCTAATCGATTTCGAAGAAATCGTTCAGCAACAATTGGAGGCATATAAAGATAAGTGGAGGCTGGAAGATGTTAAGTTGATCGTTGATATTGATCAAAAAGAGGAGTTTTATTCTGATGAGGCAAAGATCAGAGTGATTTTAAACAATCTTTTTAGCAATGCCTACAAATTTCAAAAAGTAGATGCTGGAGAAAAGGTGATCAATTTACAAGTGACTGTTGAAAACGGCAAAGCACTTATTACAATTGAGGATAATGGTATTGGGATAGATCAGAAGTATCATACAGAAGTCTATAACCTTTTTCATAGAGCCACTCAAAGAAATGTGGGTTCAGGACTTGGGCTATATATGGTCAAAGAGTCAGTAATACAGATGGGTGGGAAAATTGAATTGGCTTCACAACTTGATAAAGGTACTGTTTTTACTATTACACTTCCTTCCCTTAAGGTTTTGAAGGCAAGATAGAAACTTGATTTTGATGTAAATCACTTAATCAAATGTTGAGGTTTAGTCCATTTTGATCAAAAAAAATGAGAAAATACCCATGTTTTACTTTGATTAGAAGGTGAATAGGAGGTAAATTGCGCCCCATTTGAAAAATATAAGAACAAAAAGCTTTTAGATATGATCAATCCATGGCACGATGTGCAAATCGGTAAAGATGCTCCAGAATATGTTATGGGAGTAATAGAAATCCCTAAAGGAAGCAAAGGGAAGTATGAACTTGATAAAAAAACAGGTATGCTGATATTAGACAGGGTATTGTTTTCTGCAGTTCATTACCCAGCCAATTATGGTTTTATACCGCAAACTTTTTGTGAAGATCATGATCCATTGGATATCTTGATCATTTCTCAAATCGATATTCCTTCAATGACTCTTGTGAAGGCGAAAGTGATAGGAGTGATGAGAATGGTAGACGGTGGTGAAGCTGATGATAAAATCATCGCAGTCGCCGCTGATGATCAGTCTGTAAACTACATCGAAGATATTGATGAATTGCCTCCTCACTTGATGAAAGAGGTTCATAGGTTTTTTGAAGACTACAAGAAGTTGGAGAACAAAGAAGTCAAAGTAGAAGACTTTTTGGGTAAAGAAGAAGCTTTCAGAATCGTAAAAGAGAGTGTAGAACTTTACGATAAGAATTTTAGAACACAAAGATAAATACAAGACCTGAATTCTGTAGGATTCAGGTTTTTTTATTTGATTATGGCTAGACATGTATTCTTCTTTTTGCTTCTCTTGCCACTGACAAATTTTGCGCAGCAAGAGCAGAAAATTACATTTTCAGGTTATTTGGAAACTTATTATTCCTATGATTTCAATAAGCCAAATGATCACCTTAGACCAGATTTTCTGTATAATTTCAAAAGACACAATGAGTTTTCGGTCAACTTGGCGCTGATCAGTTCATCTTATCAAGACGAACATGTTCGCAGTACGCTTGGGTTGATGCTTGGGAATTATGCACAATTTAACTTGGCAGGAGAGCCTCAATGGGCACAAATGGTGTATGAGGCTTCTGTTGGTTTTAGACTCACGGATAAGCTTTGGCTAGATGTGGGTGTGATGCCATCGGATATAGGGTTTGAAAGTGCAATAGGCGCTTCATGTTGGCACTTGAGTAGAAGCTTGCTGGCCGAGAATTCCCCATATTTTCTTACAGGGGCGAGAATGAGTTATGAAGCAAATGATAAGCTAAACCTCATGCTCTGGGCTACAAATGGATGGCAGAACATTCAGAGGGAACACAGAGTGCAAGGAGTAGGGCTTAGCTTTGCGGTTGATTATGATGTGGAGGATAAGTTAAATTTGCACTATGCCAATTATATAGGTAATGAAGACGTCAATCCTGGTGGTCAAATAAGAGTGTATAATAACTTTTTTGCACAATATAATTATGCTCAATGGGGATTTCTTGTTGGAGTAGATGCTGGTTGGGAGACCACTGTTTTTTCACAAGTCAACCATTGGAGGGGAGCTACTGCATCAGTCAGGAGGGAATTGAATGAAAAATGGTTTTTGGCAGGAAGAGTAGAGTATTACAAAGATAAGCAAGCTGTGATCCTCACAGAAGGGATGAAATTAAATGGGGTTTCCGCTAACTTGGATTATCAAATAAGTCCAAAAGGTTTAATTAGAATCGAGTTGCGGCAGTTTTTTGGTGAGGAAGCCTATTTCGAAATACCAGGAGCTAACTTTAGTAAAGGGAATACAGCTGTGACAACTTCTTTTTCCATAAGACTTTAACTCTTTACTTTCTTCTTGGGAGCTTTTTTTGTGATGTACTTTACGAATTCATCATAATTGATGTGCTCGTGGTTGCTCATGGTGAAAGAAGACTTGTCTGAAAATGCGACGGTGATTTGCCTGAATTCTTTTTTGTTAGCAATGATTTTCTCCTCTTCCCACGCTAGGATTTCTTCAATGTTATAAAGGTTGGTTTTCCCTCTCAAGGGATACTTTGTGACGATTTTTTCTTTTCCAAAAGATATAAACTTGAACCCAGCCATCATTTTGACTAGGAGCATCAACGTGACTACAGTGATGAGTGGCGCACTAATCAAGTAAAAGAAAAGTCCAAAAGCTCTTGTGTTTGTGAACTCATGGAGTATGTATATAAGTCCACCAATAAGAATGATTACAACTAGACTAAGTGCAAAGTAAGTATTGATTTTAGGTTTACAATGTGTCATATTTCTGCTTTGAGGATACTCAATTTTTGTTTTGAAAATCTAACCAAATCATCAAAAAAGTCTCCGAAATGCTGACGAAGTACTTCATGGTTTTCATCTAGGAAGATATGTGCATTTTCCATTTTAGAGTCAAATCTAGTTCGTTTGGATATGCCTGTCAAAGCTCTCCTGATTCCTTCGATTTCAGAATAGGCATATAGCCAATTATAATACTTCATGTATTGGTAGGCTTTCAGGAAGTTCTCTGGTAATATGTCTTCATAGGAGTCAATGACTTTGTAGACATCTTGAGCAAACTCATCAAGGTTTTGTGTATGATAGTTGTTCCAGTATCTTCCAAGGAAGTAGTCAAAATACATGTCAGTGATAACTGAAGCATATCGGCCAAACTGAGGTTTTAGTAGTGCTTGTGCTCCTTTTACTACTGGATGCGTATCGGTAAATCTATCAATTTCTCTGTGAAGATGAACACCGATGACAATTTCCTTTTCATAGATTGTGTCTATAGGTCCTCTTACGAAGTCTCCAATAAAGTTTCCAATAAGTATCTTTGGTTCACCAAAAGATAGGTATGCATGAGCGAGAAAATTCACAGATTGCTGAGCTTTGGGTTCCTAAAAGAACCAAATATGATTCATTTTAGTTTATGGGGTTAAATTTAATTGATTGATGGTTAATATTCAGGAAGAATTAAACTTTTCATTAAAACTTCTGAAAGAAGAATGGAAGGAAGACTTGCAGCAATATCGCAATAAATTTGCCTATACATCTATTTCAGACCGAAAGGAGCAAGGGGTTTGTTGGTATCCAGTGATGCTCAAAAAGTCAAAGATAGGAATGGGCGACAGGGTGATTTTGGAACTAGAACGAACTGATGTGAATCAATCGCATGTTTTTCAATCTGGTAAATCAGTTTCAATTTTTTCAAACCAACCTGATCGCCAATCTCAGGAATTTAACATCAATGCAGTAGTAAATTTCGTGAAGAGGGATACCATGGTAGTAACACTACAAGGAGATTTCTTGCCAGACTGGATAGAGGAGGGACGCTTGGGTGTGGATTTATTGTTTGATGAAGCTAGTTATCGAGAAATGGAGTTTGCACTCAAAGCTGTCCAGAAGGCAGAAAAGGGTCGATTGGGAGAGCTTAAGAAAGTGCTGTTAGGTGCCAAAGTTGCTAACTTTCAAAATGGAACATTTCAAAAATTAAGTAACCTGAATGATGCACAGAACCAAGCATTAGAGTTAGTCAATTTTGCTCAGGATGTAGCGATCATTCATGGTCCTCCTGGTACAGGTAAGACCACCACACTAGTAGCTTCTATAATGGATACATTGCGCTACGAAAGTCAAGTTATGGTATGTGCGCCAAGTAATGCCGCTGTGGATCTCTTGGTAGAGAAGTTGAGTGAGTTGAATATCAATGTGCTTAGGATAGGACATCCCGCGCGTGTTGAAGAGAAAATCCTTGCTCAGACTTTGGATGCAAAAATCTCTCAGCACCCAAGCTATAAAGACTTGAAAAAGCTTAGGAAATCCGCTGAATCTTACAGGAGCATGGGGCAGAAGTACAAGAGGAACTTTGGTCATGAAGAGCGTATGCAAAGAAAACGACTCATGGAAGAAGCAAAGCGTATCAAAGAAGATGCAGAGCATTTAGAGAATTATATTGTCTATGATGTATTTCAAGCAAGTCAAGTGATCGCTTGTACTATGGTCGGAGCTTCAAATCAAGCACTGAAAGGAATGAGTTTTCCAGTGGTGTTCATTGATGAGGCAGGGCAAGGACTAGAGGCTGCTACATGGATTCCAATCATGAAGGCAAACAAAGTAGTGATGGCAGGAGATCATTGTCAATTGCCACCTACAATTAAGTCTATAACTGCTGCAAAGGCTGGGTTAAGTGAGACCCTGTTTGAGAAGGTGATCAAGCGTCAACCGGATTTCTCTAAAATGCTGACCATACAATACAGAATGCCGAGTGTTATCATGGGTTTTTCAAGTTCACAGTTTTATCAAGGGAAACTAGAGGCAGCAGAGAATACTTTAAGTCATCACTTCGGACAAGAAGAGCCTGTAATGGAGTTCATAGATACAGCGGGAAGTGGCTATGCAGATCAGCAAGAGCGTACCACCTTAAGTACACTGAATGCAGATGAAGCGAAGTTTTCACTAGATTATCTTGAGCAGTTCATGAAAAAGATAGGTATAGCTACTTTCAAGCAAGAAAAAAGAACAATTGGATTAATTTCACCCTATAGGGCTCAAGTTAGGAAGTTTAAAGAGTTGATTTTTGAAAGTTATGATTATCCAAACTTGCGGGCATTTGAGGATTTGCTCACCATAGATTCCATAGATGGATTTCAAGGACAAGAGCGTGATCTCATCATAATAAGTTTGGTGAGATCCAACGCTAAGGGAGAAATTGGGTTTCTAGCAGATGTCAGACGAATGAATGTCGCACTTACAAGGGCCAAAAGAAAGCTTGTGATCATAGGGGATAGTGCTACATTAGCTACTCATCCATTTTACGACAAGCTACTGACTTACATTCAAGAAGAAGGTACTTACAGAAGTATATATGAGTTTTTGTCTTACTAATTCTCTTTGCCTTTCAGTGATAAGTTGAGGTAGCTCAATACATCACCAAATGTCTCGATGGCTTCACCATATCCCTTCGGTATGTCTCGACTTCTAAGCTTAGCAAGTAAGAATCCATATACGCCATTGATACAGATTTGTATTTCATTCCCAATGTCTTCACCATTGGCATCCATGATCATTTGAATAATGTGGGGTTTTGCCTTGTGGTATATTTGATAGTAAGTTTGGTCTTCTTTTAGCAACTGCCAATGCGTAACAGCAAGTGTGTCAACATGCTTCTGAATCATGCTCAAATGGCCAGTTTTATTCACGCCTTCGACTTTCATCATTTCAGAAAGATGAGAGAACCAGCGTTCTGTAGCTAATTTTTCTTCATCGGATACAGGGTAATGTGAAATCACATATTGTCGAATGTCAGCAAGATTAAAATCATAGGCTCTTATCAGGTCTTCCATTTGATACATGTAAATGATGTACTCTGGGAGGTTGGCCTGTAATTTTTTTTCAGCTATTGCAATCATCGAGGGAGGTTTTTTTATTAATTCGAAATATGGATTGCAAAAATAATCAAATTGAGGATATTGAATATGCCCATGGTGTTATAATCAGTTTTTAGAGATTTAGAGGGATAAATTTGTATGCTTTAGGATACTTTTTGAAATTCTTGAGGATAGTCTACTGATTTTCTGTTATTCCGCATAAAATTCTCTATTTTTGCGCCTTGAATGAATATGAAAAAGATAAGAAATTTCTGTATCATCGCCCATATTGACCATGGGAAGAGTACACTAGCGGATAGATTGCTACAATTTACCAACACGGTCTCTGATCGTGAGATGCAAAATCAATTGCTGGATAATATGGATTTGGAGCGTGAGCGAGGCATCACAATCAAGTCACATGCTATCCAAATGAAATATAATTATAAAGGAGAAGAGTATACACTCAATCTGATAGATACCCCTGGACACGTGGATTTTTCGTATGAAGTATCTAGGTCAATTGCTGCTTGTGAAGGCGCTTTACTGATCGTGGATGCATCTCAGGGTATAGAGGCTCAGACGATTTCTAACTTGTATTTGGCAATTGGACATGATCTAGAGATCATTCCAGTCTTGAACAAGATCGACCTTCCAGGAGCTGACCCAGAGGTAGTGGCGGATGAAGTGATAGAGTTGATTGGCTGTGATCGTGAAGATATTATTTTGGCTTCTGGAAAAGAAGGGTTGGGTATTGAAGATATACTCAATGCTGTAGTAGAGAAAATTCCAGCACCAGAAGGAGATCCAGATGAGCCATTACAGGCTATGATTTTTGACTCTGTTTACAACCCATTTCGCGGAGTTGAGGTAATCTTCAGGATCTTCAATGGGACCATAAACAAAGGAGATAAGATCAAGTTTGTCAATACAGGGAAGGAATATGATGCTGATGAGATTGGTGTTTTGGGTATCAATCAGATACCTCAACAGACTGTAGCTGCTGGAAATGTAGGTTATTTGATATCTGGGATCAAAGTGGCCAAGGAAGTGAAAGTAGGAGATACCATTACTCACCTCAAGCGTCCATGTGCCAAAGCAATACAAGGTTTTGAAAATGTAAAACCTATGGTTTTTGCAGGTATTTATCCTGTAGATACAACAGAATTTGAAGAGCTTAGAGCTTCCATGGAGAAACTTCAGCTCAACGACGCCTCCTTGGTGTGGGAGCCAGAAACCTCTGCCGCTTTAGGTTTTGGGTTTAGATGTGGTTTTTTAGGAATGCTTCATATGGAGATCATCCAAGAGCGATTGGAGCGTGAGTTTGACATGACAGTGATCACAACGGTACCTTCAGTGCAGTTTAGAGCATTGATGAATGATGATAAGTATAATGTGATTAATGCTCCATCAGATATGCCAGACCCTAACAAGTTCAAGCATATTGAAGAGCCATTTGTGAAAGCGACTATTATCACTGCTTCAGATTACGTAGGTTCTGTGATACAACTTTGTATGGAGAAGCGTGGTCAGATCAAAAATCAGGTCTACCTGACTTCTGAAAGGGTTGAGTTGACCTTCGATATGCCATTGGCAGAGATTGTATTTGACTTTTTTGATAAGCTGAAAACTATCTCAAGAGGATACGCTTCATTGGATTATGAACTGATCGGGGCTCAACAATCCCACATGGTAAGGCTCGATGTGATGCTCAATGGTGAAGTAGTGGATGCACTTTCTGCTATTGTTCATAGAGATAAAGCTTATGAGTGGGGTAAGAGGCTTTGCGAAAAGTTAAAGGAACTCGTGCCAAGACAAATGTTTGAAATAGCGATTCAAGCTGCTATAGGAACAAAGATCATTGCTAGAGAAACAGTGAAGGCACTTCGTAAAAACGTATTGGCTAAGTGTTATGGAGGGGATATTTCTCGTAAGCGTAAGCTTCTTGAAAAACAAAAGAAAGGTAAGAAAAGAATGCGCCAGGTTGGTAATGTAGAAGTTCCACAGGAGGCATTTATGGCTGTCTTGAAGCTGGATTAATGATTATACTCAAGGTACTGTTCAGCTAAGCCTATTTGACGGACTGATTTGTGAATAGAATGAGAGCAAGTCAATGGAGATTTATTTGATTCAAAAATCCCATGATGTCTAATCCTGAGGTTATTTGAAATAATTAACAATAAGCTGTTATTATGTATCAATCAATTTTAAAAGTTTGGGTAGGTTCCAAACTTTTAAACTTTAAACCCTTCAAACTTTACAACCAATCAATCAAAAATCTTTAAATCTTAAATCTAAAATTAAGGAATGCTTCTAATCGACGGAAAAAAGACATCAGAAGATATAAAATCAGAGATTGCAGTACAGGTCTCTAAAATAAAAAAAGAAGGAGGTAAAACACCACACCTTGCTGCGATTTTGGTGGGGAACGATGGCGCAAGTCAAACCTACGTAAACGCCAAAGTGAAGTCATGTGAGCAAGTAGGCTTTGAATCTACTCTTGTCAGATTGGATGCATCCGTGTCTGAAGAGGAGCTGCTTCAAGTCGTTGCTGATATCAATGAGAATTCAGAAATTGACGGGCTAATTGTGCAACTTCCTTTGCCAAAGCATATTTCGGTTGAGAAAATCACCAATAAAATCAAGCCAGAGAAGGACGTGGATGGGTTTACACCAGCTAACGTTGGTAGAATGACACTTGGTTGGCCTGCTTATGTGGCTGCGACACCTTATGGTATTGTTGAGCTATTGAAGAGGTATAATGTGGAAACCTCTGGTAAGCACTGTGTAGTGATCGGGAGAAGTCATATCGTAGGTTCTCCCATGAGCATACTCATGGCTAGGAATGAGTACCCGGGCAATTGTACAGTGACCTTAACCCACAGTAGGACGCAAAATCTTGCAGAAATTACTCGTTCAGCTGATATTTTGATTGTAGCGATTGGAAAGCCAGAGTTTGTAACAGCTGATATGGTAAAGCAAGGAGCTACTGTGATTGATGTAGGGATTCACAGGATCGATGATGCTACAAAGAAATCAGGCTTTAGGCTAATCGGCGATGTGAAGTTTGAAGAGGTGTCTCAAAAAGTGTCCGCTATCACACCTGTTCCTGGTGGTGTAGGGCCTATGACTATAGCCTCATTACTTTATAATACACTTTTGGCTGCTGAAGGTAAGGTTTATTCAAAGTAATGAGTTGATAATGAGGATGGCGATTTTTTGATGTTGAAAAATCTCATCTATGATTTGCAGGGTTGTGCAAACCTTCCTATTTTTGCTCTCCCTTTACTGCGCACGTGGTGAAATTGGTAGACACGCCATCTTGAGGGGGTGGTGCCCTACGGGTGTGGAAGTTCGAATCTTCTCGTGCGCACAAAAAAAGCTCTTAACATGACGTTAAGAGCTTTTTTAATTTATCAAGGTATTTTTATTTCTTGCTTGATTCATGTTTTGCATTTTGCCAGTCCATTTTCATACCTAATAGTGCAATGATTCCCCATGCGCCGTTGATAAACACACTTGGAAAGGAAGCGTCGTAATAGGTGTTTACTACTAGCAAGATAGCACCTAGTAAGTTAGCAAAGTGATATCTCATACTATTGGATTTCCATTTTTTGGTAATTAATAAAAAGTAAGAAATCAAAAAGCACAAGGCTCCTAGCCACCCTAAGCTATCCATCCAGAATTTTACATCAGTCATTTGTTTTTTGTTTTACCAACCATTTGTTGACCCTGTTGTGCTTTCCGATGAGTATTGCTTTGAATTGCTCTTGATCAAAATCTTCAATAGGCAGGGATAATTCGCCTAATCGTCCTTTAACAGTTGAAAGGTGCCTGAAATTATCATTTTGTCCAGTCGTTCGAAATTGGTTTCCAATGGCAACCCAAATTTGAATATCCTCATCATCTTGCCCAAGGAATTCCCATTGGAAAGTGATGTCATTTTGATTTCGGATCACTTTTGGATGTCTCAATGAAATCTCACCTGTCAAAGCTACTCCATCCATTTCATTGAGTTGTGATTCGGTTGGGTTGATCTCTAAGTGACGAATCATCGTAGGTAAAATATCTACGATCGCCACAGAATCGGATTGAAAATGTTTATTAAGTGATTTTGCATTGGTTGAAATCCAAATCTCTCTCTCTCTATCAGATTGTCCTCCATGATGAAGTCCTGTGGTAGGTTGTCTTCCATGATCTGTAGTGACCACGATCAGCCAGTCCTCACCCATAGCAATTCTTTCTAATACAGCATCATAAATTAATCCAGTCTGTCTATCAGCTTCCTCCACTGCTTGATATAGCTGTGGACTGTCGCCATATCGATGCCCCATATCATCAGGATACTCTAAGTAAACCCAGCTTAAGTCAGGGCCTTCTTGGGCTATGTACCTAGCGGCTTCTTTTGATACTTTTTCATCAATTTCGAAAATGTATCGCTTTTCAGCGTCATGTGGAAATGCGATGGTGTCGATTTCAAACCCATCAAACGAATAGTCAAGTTCCAGTTGATTCGTTTCTTCTAGCCCTTCACCAAGTAATTTGGTTCGATTATCAAGCCAAGTAGAGAAAATGGCAAGTTTTGCATCTGGTCTTTCTTCTTTTAGTAGCCTGAAGATCGTCCAATAGTTGTAGTTTGGTCTTCTGATGTCATTTCCGAAAACATTGTGCTTGTTCACCCAGGTGCCTGTCAATAGGCTGTTGTATCCTACAGCTGAGATGGTAGGTGTCTCTGAATATCCTCCACGCTCACCTCCTACATATGCTTTTGTAAAGCCTCCCTCTTGAGCAATCCTGTCTATGTGAGGTGTATTTACATGAGAAATCACATCGTATGAGATTCCATCCAAGATGATGAAAACAACTTTCTTTGGCTGTTCTTGAGCCATCAACATCGTTGTGGAACAGGTAAATATCAATAGGGTAAGGAGTAGATTTTTCATTTTAGGAATATTTCAATTTATGTCATCAAGATAAGGCCTGTCAGGTTTTTTATCAAATTATTGAACCTGACAGGTTTTTGGATGAATCAGGAGACACTGATAAATCAATTAAGGTTTATTATTGTGAAATTCTTTAATTTTTATTTTTGAGCATATTTAAGGTCTCAACAACCACATTTCACCGTTGATGTCATCCTGCCCATTGAACTGTCTCTGAAGTGCTTCATTCATGTTGCTTAAGTTAAGCTGGATTTCGTTTTGTGGATACATCCATCTTTTTGGTATTCCTCCTGGATTGATAATCTGTGTAGATAGACTGAAAGTAGGAATCCCAGTTCTTCTTTGATTGTAAAATGACTCCCAACCGGTGTTTAGAAAGAAGGACGTATGTTTTTCTTCTAAAATAAGCCTTAAGCCTTCTGCCTGATTGAAGCTAATAGATGATTGATTTAAGTAATTTGTTATCTCTGTTTCTGATATACCATTGAAGCTCATAGAGGCTCTGATGCCCTCATTGTAGTAAGCACTTGCATCGGCATTGATCCATCCTCTATGAGCTGCTTCTGCAATGGTGAATGCTAGCTCAGGATAGCCCATGAGTAGGGAAGGTTGGTTTTCAGGATCACTATGATATCTGCTGTCAATGGGAGAGCCATTACCAGCCAAAATTTGGTTTGTGTTTTCTGCCAATGGATTTGCTCCCCCAAGACCTTCGTAAGCATTTGGATCATTTTCTGGGAGATCCCTGCCATTCGCTGTTTGATTTGCGAAGGAGAAAAGACGAGGGTCATTTTTAGCTTTTAATCTATCCACGAATGATTTTTCCAGATAGTAGGCTGTTCTCAAATCATTGGAATTGAAAAGGGGATACCTGTTTCCCTCGATATCAAGATATCTCAAAGCTCCATTGTCTTCATTGCCTCTCATCAATGGGTAGGTGTTGGGATCATTATATATTTCTGCAAATTTCCCTATAATGTTAAGGCTGCTGTTATTTTCCTTGATAGACAAGCTGATCAGAGTTCTCAAGGAAAGCGAGTTGATCAGGCGTTTCCATTTCATCTGATCACCATTGAAGATGATATCACCTAGAATTTGACCACTTTCTGAACTGAGCATGGCATTGGCCATTTTTAGATCTTCCAAAACTTGTATGAAAATAGATTCTTGGCTATCATAACTAGGTAAGAAATTGCCTTCTTGTCCCTTTACAGCGTTACTGAATGGTACGTCTCCAAACGTGTTTGTCAATTTCAGGATATAGTGTGAGCGGAAGAAAATAGCCAAAGCCCGATAGCTGTCATTGTTAGTCCTTTCTGCTTCCTCCTCCAATTTCAAAACTTGTCTAAGTTGATCATAATCCCCAAATCCAGCTCTCTGCCAGCCGTAGTATTGATTATCAGAGGTTGAGTTGGTGAAAATCAATTGGCGAGAGGCTAAAGCTGCTCCAGTACTGACTGAACTGAAAGCATTGGTTTCAATAGCAGTCAAAAGAAGACTTGGTTCTGCTTGTACTGGCCTATTAGGATCCAACTGCAAGTCTTCAAATGATTGACATGCTGCCATTGATAGGCAAATTATTAGAAGATGTAATTTTTGATAGATTTTCATGTTTTCTAAAATTTAAAAGCTCACATTAACATTGAATCCTACGTTTCTCACAGAAGGTGTCTGAAGGTTGTCTACACCTGAATCTGGATCGATATTCTCTACATTTGACCAGAGGAGTAAGTTTCTGCCTACAAGAGATATGGAAGCACTTTGTAAGAATGTTCTGTTCAATACCATGCTTGGTACCTGATAGGTGAGAGATACTTCCCTTAATTTGATAAATGAGGCATCGAAATAATGTGTGTAATTAGCGTTTAATGTTGTCTTGTTCCAGGCGATATAATCTATTGCTTGTTCGTTTTCAGCATAAGTCCTGGTGTCTTCCAGAATATTTCCAAAATCATCAAATCTGACCGAGCCGCCAGTTACTACTACACCATTTGCTATGTATGAACTGATACCGTTGTTTGCATCATCTCTGAATTGGTTTACTGTACCTGGATGAGTTCCTCCCCACCACATTTTCTCATTTGTTAAGGAATAAATAGTGCCACCAATTCTTCCGTCAAAACCAAACCCCAATTGGAAGTTTTTATAATTGAAAGTGTTTTGGATACCCAGTATGAAATCAGGATTTACATGTCCCATCATCCTTTGATATGGGTCTCTGATAGGGAATCCGTTTTGACCAATGATAAGTCTACCTTCAGGAGTTCTTTGGTATTGGCTATTGGAGAAGATCTGATCTGTTCTTTCTCCCACCATGATGTTCCCAAACCTGTCAGAACCATCAAAGCTTTCTGTAAGGTATCTTTGGTATGTACTCAAATTTAATCCAATACTCCAGCTAAAGTCAGCACGTGTTATTGGAGTTGTGTTTAGCATCAATTCCCAGCCTTTTCTAGTGAAAACAGCACCGTTTTCTAACCTGGTCGTAAATCCTGAGGCTGTTGATACTGGTACTGAGATGATATTGTTGAAATCTTTGATGTGGAAATACGTCAAGTCTATACCTAATTTGCCTCCAAATAGTCGGGTGTCAAGACCTACTTCAAAGCTGTCTGAAGTCTCAGGGCTGATCTCAGGATTGATTAATGCTCCAGGGAAAACTAGGGATGGGCTTCCTCCCCAGTTGATGCCAGGAGTGTAGGCTTGGATGTGGCTATATGGATTTGAGCTAATTCTTCCATCAGATACCCGAGACCAGCCTGTTCTTAGTTTTAAGAAGTCGATTGGTTTTGGCATTGTGATGAGATCGGATATGGTTCCTGCCAATGTCACTGAAGGGTAAAAGAATGAATTGTTGTTTACAGGTAGTGTAGAAACCCAGTCATTACGTCCTGTTATAGTCATAAAGATGGCGTTCATAAATTCAAAATCTACTGTTCCGAATACAGAATTGATCTGCTCTCTGGTCAGTCTATTCGATCCTGAGAGTGGCTGCTCGGAGTTTGCTACGTTATAGAAATTTGGAATAGCTAAACCATCGGTATTTAAGCTCTCGCTTCGGAATCTGATAAACCTGTTTGAAGCTCCAGCATTGGTGTTGATCACAAAGTTTTCACCTATGGACTTTTTGTAGCTCATGATGAAGTCGGTGTTCATGTTGATCTGTGCAGAGTTGTATATGTAAAAATTCCCTCTAGAAACCCTTCCATACTTGACATAACTTTTCGGCTCTTTATCTGTCCGGTCAAGTGCATACATGTTTATACCAGATCTCAAAGTGAAGTTTAGGTCTTCATTGGCTTTATAGTCTAGCTTGAACTGCCCAAATGTGTTGTCTTTGTGATACCCCCTTAGGTATTCATATGCTTGAAAATATGGATTGTTATAATAGGTGTTGTTAAAGTGCTTTTGTTGAAATCCTTCTTGACCAGGTACCCAGTAGTCTCTAAGGTTCCTAACATCTACATCTGTTCCTGTCCAAAGTACCAAGTTGTACAAGTAGTTTTCTGGCCCATAAGGAGTTTCAGGAAAATTGTTTGTGTACTGTCTGTTGTAAGTAAGAGATGCATCCGTGGTGAGTTTGTCAGAAAGCTTGTATCCTCCAGCGACACTGAAGGATGTGTTGTTCAAGTCCGTATTTGGAACCAACCCCTTTTGATAGACGTGAGATGCAGATAGCCTATAGCTTCCCATTTCATTTCCAGAGGTCACGTTGATGTTGTTTGTGGAGATCAGCCCATTTTGGAAAAAGTTTTTGATATTGTTCCTTCCTCTTGAAATAAACGGAATAGGAATTCTTTCCCCGGTGACTGGATCAATAGGGCTGTTGTATTGAGGTCTTTCTACAAATCCGCTTGCTGTGGTAGGGTCAGGTACATCCAATCGTGGTCCCCAAATCCATCCAAAACCTTCTGTACCACTCCCAGATCCATCTACGTAGGCATATTGTCCATTGTCTCCATTTCCATAAGTCGTCTGTACTTCTGGGATCACCAAGTAGCTTGGTTGAAACATGGTGGAGGAGTTGATTTCTACTTTAGTGCCTTTGGATCCTCTTTTTGTGGTGATCATAAGGGCTCCATTTTTTCCAATTGCACCATAAAGGGCTGATGCTGTTGCACCTTTAAGGACATTGATTGACTCCACATCATCTGCATTGATTTTCCAGAAGTCATTTTCAGTACTTGGGATCCCATCAATGACAATAAGTGGGGTAGCTCCTCTCAAGCTTATGACAGGGTCTTGGAAAAGTGCTGTTGAGTTATTGATCTGAAGACCTGCGATTTGACCTGTAAGTGAGTTTATCAAGTTTGGTTCTCTCGCTTTGGTGAATCGTTCTCCATCTACTTCTTGCACTGCATATCCGAGTGATTTGACGCTTTTCTCTACACCCAGTGCTGTGACTACAACACTTTCTAAATCCGTGACATCTGGGGTCAATAAAATGTCTATCACTGAGCGATTATTGATTGACTCCTCTATGGCTTGGTAGCCAATATATGTAAACCGCAAAATATTTTGATCTCCTGTGTAAGAGATCCTGTAGGATCCATTGAGGTCTGTTACCACTCCTGTCGATGTGCCTTTCAAAAGCACAGTTGCACCAGGGATAGGTTGACTATTTTCATCGATTACTGTTCCAGTGATCACTTTGGACTGTCCAAAGCTTTCATGCATGCTTACTATTGTCCAGAATGAAACTAGACATGCACATGCGATGATTTTGTAGAATACTCTCATAAGCCATTAGGTTAAGTTGCTATTTTATGCTTAGCAAAATAAGGTTACTGGTATTACTTTATGAGGTCAAAATTTTTAAGGAATCATTAATTAAATGATTCATCAATTAATTAATTGTTAATTCAATTTATTGAACAGGTGTTCAATTGTATCAGTTAAAAAAATAATCCTAGTTTTGTATCTATGGGAATAGAAAGTATAAGTGATATAAGGAAAAGGGAGATTGTTAAAGCCTTTTATAACACAGCAATCCGCGAGGGTTTAGAAAATACTTCAATTGCAAAAATTGCGAAGTCGCTTGAAATACAGCCAAGTTTGATCATTCACTACTTTAAGAGCAAAGATGAATTGGTTACAGCATTGATAGATCATTGCTTGGAGTTGTACTTACAGATTTTTGAAAAAGCGTATGCTGCACATGATTCAAAGTCAGAAGTACTGAAATCATTACTTCATAGTATGTTTTCTAAAGATTGGGATGCATTATTTGATGATGGCGTTTATTATAGTGCTTACGCAATGGTATTTAGAGAGCCTGATATTAGAGATAAGTTTAGCAAAATCCATCAGACATTAAGGTCTAAGTTTAGTTTATTGCTTCAAGAGTGTCTAAGTTCAGGAATCATATCATGTGAAGAACCTGAAGTAGCTGCGCATCATGTTTTTTCATTAGTAGATGGTACATATTTTTATATTAACATGCTAAGTGATGAAGCTAGTCAAATGGAACATCTTCTTATGAGTGAAGCTTTAGCATTAGAAATTATAGGGTTCAAAAAGTAAAGTGCCTCAAAACATACTCAACTGATCAGGTAGGTGCTTGAATGTCTTTCTGTGAATAGGCGTCAAGCCAAGTTGGCGAATACCCTCTCGGTGAGCTTTTGTGGGGTATCCTGCATTTTTCTCCCAGCCATATCCAGGGTATTGAAGGGCATATTTTTCCATAAGTGTATCTCTGTAAACTTTAGCTAAAATAGACGCTGCAGCAATGCTTGCATATTTGCCATCACCTTTGACTATGCAGCTGTAAGGAATTTCTAATTCAGTTTTGAACTTGTTTCCATCTATGAGCAAGTGTTCGGGAGAATGGGTGAGTTTGACCACGGCTCGGTTCATGGCCAAGAATGAAGCGTTGAGGATATTGATTTCATCAATTTCCTCAACGCTTGCTTCCGCTACTGCCCAAGCAATTGCATTGGTTTTGATTTCATTCACCAATGTGGCACGACTAGACTTTTTAAGTTTCTTAGAGTCGTTGATCAGCTCATCAGCATAGTCTTCTGGGAGTATCACGGCAGCAGCCACTACTGGACCGCACAGGCACCCTCTTCCAACTTCATCACAACCTGCTTCTAGTCGATTAGATTCTAAATAAGGGAGAAGCATGATCCGCAATTGATTTTTCGTCTTTTGAATATTTGTAGATCATCTCGGCTACCAGACCAGTCCATCCAGTCTGATGTGAGGCTCCTAAACCTCTGCCATTATCTCCATGAAAATACTCGTAGAATAAAATATAATCCTTGAAATGAGGGTCTTCCTGCATCTTCTTGTTGTCACCATTGAAAGGCCTATTGCCATTTTCGTCCTTCATAAAGATCTTCATGAGACGATAAGATAGCTCTTTAGCTATCAAGTCCATCGTAAGGTAATTCCCCGATCCTGTAGGATATTCTATACTGAATTCACCACCATAATAGAAGTCGTACCTCTTTAGGGACTCGATGATTAGGTGATTGATAGGAAACCATATCGGTCCTCTCCAGTTGGAGTTTCCACCAAACATCAAAGTGTCAGACTCTCCAGGGACGTATGATATTGTGGAAATGTTCCCGTTGATTTTCATTGAGTAAGGATGCTTTTCATGGAATTTAGAAAGCGATCTTATGCCATATTCACTTAAGAACTCGTTACTATCCAACATTTTTTGCAAGATGCTCTTCATTCGGTGTCCTCTAAGCAAAGCAAAAAGCCTACGCTTATCATGTCCCGGCTGCTCCCAGCTTGTAACCAAAGAAGCTAGTTTGGGCTTTTCTTTCATGAAAAACTCCATCCTCCGCTTAAATTCTGGTAAGTTTTCAAACATTTCTTCACGGATAGGTTCTACAGCAAAGAAAGGGATGATGCCAACTATGGATCTCACTTTCATTACTTTAGGGTCTTGACCTTGCACGTGGAAAATATCATAGAAGAAATTGTCCTCATCGTCCCATAAACTGATATTTTCGCCTGAAATGTTATTCATCGCACCAGCAATGTAGAGGAAATGTTCTAAGAATTTTGTTGCAGTATGTTGGTATACTTTATTGAACTCACATAAATCTAGGGAGATTCGTAATAGATTTAGAGAAAACATAGCCATCCACGAGGTGGCATCTGCTTGCTCTAGCTTTCCTTTGTAAAGTGCCGCGTGGCTACGGTCTATTAGAGAGATGTTGTCTAATCCCAGAAACCCACCTTCAAAGAGGTTTTTTCCCTCATTATCTTTTCTATTGACCCACCAGGTAAAGTTAAGCATCAGTTTGTGCAAGGCCCTCTCAAGGAATTCATAATCTCCTTTCCCTCCATTCATTTTTTTGTCAATCTGATACACTCTTTCTACAGCGTAAGCATGTACTGGAGGATTGACATCGGAGAAGTTCCATTCATAGGCTGGAATCTGACCGTTGGGGTGCATATACCATTCATTGAGCAAAAGTATCAGCTGATCTTTTGCAAAATCAGGATCTATCCTAGCAATAGGGATACAGTGAAATGCAAGATCCCATGCAGCATACCAAGGATATTCCCACTTGTCAGGCATGGAAATGATATCATAATTTTGGAGATGTCTCCAATGGTGGTTTCGGCCAGTTTTTCTTTCCACAGGCGGGATATAACGTCCTTGATCGCCATCAAGCCAACGCTCTACATTGTAATAATAAAACTGCTTGCTCCACATCATTCCAGCAAAAGCTTGACGCTGAATGTTTTTTAGATCTTCTTCCTGAACCATTTGCTGAATTTCATTGTAGAAATCATCCGCATCTGATTTTCTGGCTTTGAGTATCTCTTCACATTCCTGAGCTGCATCTTCGACTAATTGGTTTGTCATCCTTAGCTTTACAGTTGCTTCACCACGTGCAGGGATCTTCAACTTGTAGATAGCTGCAGCCTTAGTCCCGAAGTTTTCTGGATTCAAATGTTTTTCTTCCCCAAGGACTACGTAGTCATTGATAGCGTCTTTAAGAAAGCGCTTGTCATTTGGGATGTTGTATAACCTTTCTCTATTCGTCTCATTGTCACAGAATTTTATTTCTGGATCACCATCAAAGTCAAAGTAGTAATTTCCACTTTTTGGGGTATATGCTTTGATTTTTGAGGGTTTTTTCAAAGAAAGCTTTGGCTTGAATGGTTCATCACCCGTAAACCAGGTCTTTCTAAACCAAATCGTTGGCATCACACAAATCTCAGCTTCTTGATCTGACCTGTTGTGTATCGTTGCTTTAGCGACAATGTCTTCAAAATCTTGTTTGGCATATTCTATAAAAATGTCAAAATACTCATCATTGTCAAAAATGCCAGTGTCGATCAACTCAAATTCACGGTCTTTTTTCGTTCTTGATCGATTCTCTTTCAATAGCTTTTCGTATGGGAAAGCCTGCTGAGGATACTTGTAAAGCATCTTCATGTAGCTGTGTGTAGGTGTACTATCCAAGTAATAGTAAATCTCTTTCACATCCTCACCATGGTTGCCTTGATTGCCAGCTAGTCCAAAAAGTCTTTCTTTGATCTGGTAGTCTTTGCCATTCCAAAAAGCCCAACTTAAGCAAAGCTTTTGCTTATCATCACTGATACCGGCAATTCCTTCTTCTCCCCATCTGTAAGCTTTACTTTTGGCATCATCATGAGATACATTGTCCCATGCAGAACCATCTCTACTATAATCTTCCCTTACGGTTCCCCACTGCCTTTCAGTAAGGTATGGACCCCACTTTTTCCAATGTTTCTCTTTATTCTTGTCTTCTGTAAGCCTTTGTTTTTCTATATTCATCTGTAATTATTCCGTACTCTCAACTGGAAATTTACAATAATTTGTCCAAGACTCCAGTATATTAAATAGGAGATTGAGAAATTCTCAATGGTTTTTTTTCGAAATCGTTTGAAAACGGCATTTTTCAAGAATACATTACAATTTTCTTCTTTTTTTGTTTGAAAATGTATGGTATTGGGTAAACAAACTCTTCATTTTGACAATTGAAGCTCAGGTTTTGTCTTGTTTTATTTTGTGTATGTAGAAAAAATATGCTCCCATTTGGTTTTCATTTGATTGACCCATTGCTTCATGTGCGACTGCTGTGGCTGTTGATGTGTTAGAAATTTATCAAAAATCCCAAAATCAAACTCATGGTGGCTGATTCCTGCACCAGAAGCTACTGCATCTAAGGCATTGCATGCTTGTTCATATTGACCTGCTACTGGTACTAGCATCACTGGCTTACCCAAGTACATGGCTTCACAAATAGATTCGAAACCAGAGGTGCTCATGAGACCTTTGCATTCGGCCATTTTTTCAAGGAATAATTGATCGTTGATTTGGTGAAAGGTCAAATTCGATAAGGGTGAAGTTGTCTTTTCAGCATTTGGATTATCCCAGAATGCCTCAATTTTTATTGCTGGATTATTTTTTGCAAATTCAGTGACCTCGGTGCCATATCCTGCATTTACCATGTAAGTCAGTATGAAATCTCCTTGAGTGGGTTCTAATCTAAAAAGCTCGGGTCGCAGAAGTGGAGGGATGATTTCTACTTTTTTTGACTTAAGATTTATATTATCCTCTTTGAATGAAAGTGCAATTTGTAGGTCTGCACCCAAAGCTGTCATTTTTGTGTTCAGAATGAAAAGGGTTTTCTCCAGGTTTTTTGAGGGTGCAAATGTGAAATCAGGATGATTGATCAAATATTGATGTCCAATCACCCAAAATAGACATTTAGGTTTGAAGAGGTAGTTGTATATTCCTGCGAGGAGGTCGTAAAAATTGATGATAAGGTCTGGCTTGCTGTTTTTGACAATTTTATCCAGCTGTTGGAGTGATTCGGTGTATGCTTTAGATTTTAAAAGGTTGTGGCTAATGGTTTTTCCGATCAATATTTTCTTGTGGTCAAGGTCTGTGACAAAGTTTGGGCTTTCGAATGTATAAATAGTTGTGTTTATTTTCTTTTGAAAAAAATCTGGGATTTTTCGCCTATTACTTTTGCCAATGCAGACAGCTACAACTTCGTGACCCATTTCATGAAGCATAGATTTCAAGGCAATGGCTTGAGTCATGTGTCCTCTGCCTTCACCCTGTACGATAAAAATTACTTTCATGAATTATAAAAAATGTGGGGGTTTGTGTTCATCTGGGATTTTGGTGAAAGCAACCGTTTTGAGTTCTCTGTACTCTGGTTCTGTATTCATTTCATTTGAATCGTTATTTTCCTCTTTTTGTTGCCTGAAATCGATCTCATTGTAATATATAAGTTGCCAATTTCCTTCAAAGTCCTCTGCTAAGGCAGACATTGTCTCTACCCAGTCTCCAGAGTTGAGGTATTCGATTCCATCTATGTTTCTATTTTCTGCTTTGTGGATATGTCCACAGATGATACCGTCACAGCCTTTTGCTTTCGCCATTTTAGCAAGTTCTTCCTCATACTGATCTATGTAGGATACAGCGGATTTAACTTTTCCTTTGACGTATTGACTCAATGAAAAGTAGGGAAGCCCTCTCTTTCTCCTATGGTAATTGACAAGCCGGTTGAGCCAAAGCAAAAATGTATACCCCATGTCTCCTAGGTAAGCTATCCATCTTAGGTTAGTGGTAATGCTGTCAAAAATGTCCCCATGTGTGATGAAGTATTTCTTGCCATTAGACTCATAAATCATATCCGCAAGTATGGAAAGGTTGCCGATTTCGAGTGGTAATATCTGATCTAAAAAATCATCATGATTTCCTCTTAGGTAGTATACCTTGGTGTTGTCTTGCTCTATCATTTTGAGCATTCGATTGAAAAATCTCGTGTGTTTTCTTTTCCAAGAACCAGATTTTCTTAGCTGCCAGCCATCAATTATATCGCCATTCATGATGAGGTTGTCGCAACTATATTGCTTCAGAAATCTTGCTACTTCTTTAGCTTTGGATCCTTTGGTACCTAAGTGTACATCCGAGATCACGATGGTTTTGAAGTGTGTTTTCAAGGTCTATCAGTTTTGCTTGCAATATATAGCCCTTAGATCAATACAAAATGATCTGAATATTATCAAAATGAGATGTTTAGCTAATCGAAAACCTATTGTGTGAATTTTAAGTTAACACCCTATATGATTTTATTTAAATATTGTTTTTAGGTAAGTTTCTTTGAAAATGGTTCTTTAGTATTTAGCTTGACCCTATAAATGCTGTCTATGAAAAGCTTGGTTTTGTTATGTGTTCTGATCGTTGTTGTTTTCTCATCTTGTAATTCAGAAGATCGAGAGCCGCATTATAATGTCTTGGGTTACTGGGATGTAGTTATGGTGAGGTTATCCCAGGATGATGAACTCCTCATTGGGGAGCAAATCAGGTTTTCTGAAAGATACATATTCAATGATGATGGCACTTTTATTAAGTTTACTACAAGGAACAGTAGAACATCCACACCACTGCCTGAACCATTACAGGCACTGGGTCATTATCATGTAGAAGAGTCTACAGATGAAGCGTTTGTGTATGAGTTAGAGCTTACTTTTCAGACGAATCTGATGTTGTCCAATGGCTGTGGTGAGGTTGGTACGGAGTATTTGAAGTTGACAAAGGGGAATAACCTTGTCCATGATAAAGTGACATCCTGCGGAGGAGTTGAATTTTTTTATTCGAAACAAGCGAGTAGGTTTTGATTAAGCATTAAAAATCAGTTTGAAAGTAGTGCCTCTACCTATTTCTGATTTTACTTGAATATTGCCTTTGTGCCTACGCATGATTTGCTTAGAGAGACTTAGTCCTATACCTGATCCTTTCTTTTTTGTGGTGAAAAAAGGGATGAAAATTTTTGATAATGCCTCTTCTTCAATCCCTTTTCCTGAATCAGTCACTTCAATGATGATTTTTCCTGCTTCATCTATGAATGCCTTGATAGATAATACCTTGGTGACACATTCTTCCATAGCATGAATCCCATTATGGATCAAGTTGATCAATACTTGCTCTATCAAGTTTTGATCCCCAAAAAGAATCAGATTTTCTGGTTCCACCGTACAGTTGACCATGATTTGCTCGCTTTCGAACTGATGCTGCATCAAGGTTTTGAGTTGAAGCAATAGTGGTTTTATAGAAATGGTACTGAACTTAGGATTGGGAACATGAGCCAAGC
Organism: Belliella filtrata; assembly: GCF_022549775.1. Taxonomy (GTDB): domain Bacteria; phylum Bacteroidota; class Bacteroidia; order Cytophagales; family Cyclobacteriaceae; genus Belliella; species Belliella filtrata. Next base: position 43,101 of record NZ_JAKZGP010000034.1, read on the forward strand.
TTCTAAAGTCAGATACAAAATTGATCAATCCTTCACTACGTTTCTCAATCGTTTTGATACCCATCTGATAATCTTCCAAATCTTGACCAGAAGGCTTTTCATTGTGCTCTAGTTTATGCTCAATCTCTGAGTTTATAGTAGATGCTAGCGAAGAGATAGGGGCTATGGAGTTCATGATTTCGTGGGTAAGCACTTTGACAAGGTTTTGCCATGCTTCCATTTCTTTTTCCTCAAGTTCACTTTGGATGTTTTGTAGGGAGACAAGTTTGATTTTCACATCTCTCATCACGAGTTCTATCACATAGACAGAAAGTTGCATAATGCCATCAGGGTGAGCGATTTTTATCAATTCACTTCCTCCTGTTCTCAGTCCATGTATAGCTTGATGAAGTTCTTTGTTTACTTGCTCTACTTCCGCAATGTACTGGATCTGCTGAATATTGAGCATTCTTTTGGCAGCGGTATTGAGTAGCTGTATTCTCCCGTCCTCTTCGAAAGTGATCAGTCCAATGCTGAGGTGCTGGAAGAGTGATCGAAAGTATTGGAAATTGGCTTCTTTTTCTGCTTGGTCTTCTTTCAGTTTTGCCAAAATGGCATTGAATTCAATGTGAAGGTCGTCTGTTTCTGTCCCGTCAAACTTGACAGGGAAAAGTGCGCTATAATTGTCTTGTTTGATATTGTCTAAGAATAACCGTACTTTTTTAAATGATTTTTCAGCATAGCTGATTAAGAAAATCGTCTGAGCTAAGATCAAAATGATAAATAGCGAAGTCGCAAACACACCCGCACTGCTGATGATAAAGTATGATAAAATGAAAATGGAAACGGCTAGTAAGATAATCCTACCAGCCAACCCAACTTTATAGTCCATATTTTTCTAACCTTCTATAGAGTGATGCTCTAGTCAAGCCAAGTTCTTTAGCTGCTTTAGAAATATTCCCTCCATTCTTATCAATTGCTTTTTGAATCACATTTTTCTCCACTTCATCCAGGTTGTAGGAGGCAGGGCTTGCTACTTTATCATTAGTAGGCTTGGATGATAGGAAAAAGAAGTCCCTGCTGTCCAGTTCCTCACCCTCTGCCATGATGATTGCTCTTTCTATAGCATGCTGCAGCTCCCTGATATTCCCAGGCCAATGGTACTGCTGTAACAGTTGCATTCCAGCTGGCTTAAATCCTTTGAAATCCTTCCTATATTTCTGCCCGTAGATTTTCAAGAAATGATTTGCCAGTAGAGGTATGTCATCTTGCCTGTCACGAAGAGGTGGGAGGAATATTTCGACTGTATTGATCCTGTAAAGTAAATCTTGACGAAAAGTATTGTCCATTACCATCTCATGTACGTGCATGTTAGTGGCACAAATCAGCCTGATGTCAACCGGAATGGCTTTGTTGGTGCCTATTCTTGTTACCTCTCTTTTTTGTAAGACAGTGAGTAGTTTGGACTGTAATGGCATGCTTAAGTTTCCGATTTCGTCCAAGAAAAGTGTTCCGTTATCGGCTATTTCGAATCTACCTGCCCTATCTTCTTTGGCGTCCGTGTAAGCCCCTTTTTTATGTCCAAAAAGCTCTGACTCGAACAAAGACTCAGTGATGGCACCCATATCTACCCCCACAAAGATATCGTCTTTGCGAAGTGATCTGTCATGTATTGCGCGAGCGATGAGTTCTTTTCCTGTTCCATTCTCTCCTAGTATCAACACATTGGCGTCAGTCTGTGCTACTTTATCGATGATAGAAAAGATGTTTTTCATAGAAGCGCTGGTGCCTATGATATCAGAGTAGGGTTTTTTAAGGTCAGATTGTAGCTGTCTTTGTTTTTTGGACAGCTTGTCTACTTGATCATAACTTTCTTTTAGCCTTGTGGCGGCTGTAAGCGTGGCTAGCAATTTCTCATTTTGCCAAGGTTTCAAGATGAAATCAGATGCGCCTTCTTTAAGTGCTTTTACAGCCATTTCTACATCTCCAAATGCTGTTATTAAGATCACAACGGCCTTTGAATCAATCTCTTTGATTTGTTTCAGCCAGTGGAATCCCTCTTTGCCAGATGTAGTGTCATCGGTAAAGTTCATGTCTAGTAGGATTACATCATAGCTGTTGTTGTTGACTAGAAAAGGGATTCTTCGAGGGTCTTTCTCGATCGTCACCTCTTTCGCATACTTTTTAAGGTGCATTTTGGCAGCAAAAAGTAAGTCTTCATTGTCATCTATAATAAGAATTTTTCCTAGTTGTGGAGTTTCCATAGTTGATAGTAGATTGATTTTACATGATAACTATTCAAAATGATGCCATTAGGGAAAAGACCACTATGTGAAGCATATACAGCAATATTAGCAAAAGAATTGTTCAAAAACGAACGAAATATGATCGAATTTGAACGCTTTATGAAAGCATTAAGCTATGGGTTTTTATCCCTATGAAAATTGCCTACCTTTGTATCAATAATCAATAATAAATAAAATATGTCTTTAGCAAACAAAGGAAATTCAGTAAAAGTACATTATACAGGGAAATTGAAGAGTGGAGTAGTTTTTGATTCTTCAGAAAACAGAGAGCCTCTTGAATTTGTACTTGGAGATGGTAACATGATCAAAGGTTTCGATGCGGCTGTACACGGTATGCAAGTAGGTGAAGCTAAGTCTGTAACCATTCCATCTGAGGAAGCTTATGGTGGTAAACGTGATGATATGATGGTAGATATCCCAAGAGCTGAGGTGCCTGCAGACATCAAGCCAGAGGTAGGTTTGGATCTTACGCTTCAAGGCCCACAAGGACAGCCGATGCCTGTAAAAGTTGTTTTTGTTGATGATGAAAAGATTACTTTGGATGCTAATCATCCATTGGCAGGTGAAGATTTGATTTTCGATATTACATTGGTTGAGATTGCTTAATTAGTTCTTTCTCCAAATTGGATAAACATTAAAAGCCATTAGAATCTCTAATGGCTTTTTTTATACTTAAAAATCTGAATTGATTTTTGTTAGTTTATTTCTTGAACTTGATTTCCACTTCTTTTTCCAGGAGGGATCGCGTAGATACTTTTAGTAATGTTGTATTTTGCATTCCCAACTTCCACCACAAAAAGTTGACTTTGCACATTGCTGAAGTCAAAGGTTTTTTTATTTCCATCTTCTGGCATAATCCTGTCCTCATGAATCAAATTCCCCAAAGTATCAAAAACTTTCACTTTGGTAACTACTACTGGTTTTTTTTCGAGTACGATGGTGAATTTTTTAATGCCCTCTGGTTTCAGTTCGAATGGGACCATCTCTCTGTTGAGCGTGGAGGGGAAGGAGATCTCTGACTCTACTTTTGTTCTTTTTTTAAAAATTTGACCTAAAGCATCCACAGAAGAAAGTGACAATGTCAATAGTAAGACAATGGTCAAGTGGTGTAATTTTGGCTTTAGGTTTAGAGGTCTGATCATGGGATTGCAAAAATGCAAAAATCAAACCACTTTTTTGCAAATTGATATAAGGATTTAACAATTTTTTATAAAAATAATCGTTTTCACCGATTAATTGGTAAGGTGGGCTTTTGAAAGAACAAAACTTCGTCAGAATTATAGCATATCAGATTTTTTTTACCCGAAATTATCTTGTGATTTGAAATGTTTTCAGGAAGATTGAAGGAAGTTGTTTTGTCATTGATGAAATTGTGGTAAACAATGCTGTCGTTGCGAATATCGATAAGGTTTTCTTTATCAAAATTTATAGCATTAAAGGGTTTAGGAATTGTTTTGATCAAGTTGGCTTGATTGTCAAGGATGCTAATTCCTTCATTTTTGATATTTACGAAGACCATGTTTTGATATTCTTTGATTTCCAAAACATTCAACTCAGAATTACTTAAAATAAGGTTCAGTGGTTGTTGTTGAGTGATTTGATTTCGACGGTGGTCAAATTGCTTCAAACTAAAGTCAGATTCATCATATATCCATATGATGTTGCCATTGCCAATGGTGGCAGCCTTCGCCAAGTTAATGCCTTTTGTTTGTAGCGCTATTTCACTGAGAGGGTTGAGAAATCTGTCAAAAAGCCGATACTCTTGCATATCTATAGAAAAAGTAAAAATGTTAACCGTCCAAGCGGCTTCGATAAAGTCAATTTTCCCTTGCCTAACAGGGGAGAAATTATTGATAAATGCTCCATGAGCGGCATATTGATATACATCACCGTCGGCTGTAGCGACAAAAATATTGTCTTGATTATCAATAGAAACTCTCGTGATCCTGTCAATGGATATTTTAACCGGGTCATCCCATTGAATTTCCTGAGCTATAGTGCTTAAGTGAGCTCCTAGAAAAATAAAGAAAACTAGAATTCTTTTGATCATTGCTCAAATTTTTTCAATTGAATACCTTCACTGTCAAAGACTGCATAGGTAAATTGTGATACCCATTCCCCAAGATTGATGTATCGTGAGTTTTTTCCCACAGGAAGATCAAGTGGTAAATGTCTATGCCCGAATACGTAGTAATTAAAGTGTTTGCTTTGGTCTATTTGCTTGCAATAAGCCCAAAGCCACTCCTCTTCGCCTTTGAACTGATCTTCCTGTTTTTCCATATTGGATAGGCGACTTTTGCCTGACCATGCATGGGCTATTCGGATTCCAATATCTGGATGAAGCCACTTGAAAAGCCACTTGAAAAAGGGGTTGGTAAATATTCTTTTCAAGAACTTGTAAAATTCATCTCCCGGGCCAAGTCCGTCACCATGGCCAATTAGAAATCGTTTTCCTTCTATGGTAATTTCTATAGGCTGATGGTATATCGGGATTTTTAATTCGTTTGTAAAATAATCTTTGAGCCAAAGGTCGTGATTACCACTGAAGAAAAATATAGGTATACCACTATCTCGAAGTGAAGAGATTTTAGCTATGAATTTTATAAATCCTTTAGGGATAACTTTGTCATACTCAAACCAAAAGTCGAATATATCGCCCACTAAAAAAATCGCAGCTGCATCATTTGAAACTTCATCTAGCCACTTAATGATTTTTTCCTCTCGAAGTCGACTTTGTTCAAAGTTTGGTGCGCCAAGATGAAAATCAGATGCAAAATAAACTTTTTTTTGATTGAGTTTAATATTCATGGTCTTTTCCTAAAAACTCATCAAAGATAGGTAAAAGCACAAATAAATTCCCTTTGAAGGTTTGGTAATTCGATAGGATGTTGAGTTGATACAAATCTTTAAGTTCATTCCAAACCCTTTGATCAATTCAAGTATTGGGTAGTATGCCCTTAATATTTTTCGATTTTATTTTTAATAGGAAATCTTGCCAATTGTACCTTTAAAATACATTGTGAAATCATTAAAAATTATTTTAAAATAAAAAAAATGTATTTTAAAACAAAATAAATCAATTTAAGTTTTGGTGTGAAATACAAATTACTGTATATTTACAACAAAATAATGCGTCTAATTATATTTTAGAACATAGAGGTCGCTTATTTTTCTGATTATCAATATTTTATTGCTTAAAAAATGCTAAAAAGTATCTTAAACTACAGGGTAGGGAAGTGTAGCCAAGGATTGGTTAAATCACTTTTCTTTATGATGATGCTGACAGTAATTACTTCGGAAGAAGTGTTTGCACAGCAAGTTTATGGTCTTCAGGAATATTTTGCTGAGGAAGAAATCGGTCAAGGAGATCGGTTGTACGAGTTTGTGTATGGGGCCACTCCTACGATAGTGATCCAAGGCGGGGAGGTTTCATATCCAGAAGAGGGGAAACCACAGCGTGTCTTTGTGGATGCTTCAGATTTTGGTAGACTATCTGATACAGATTCAGCATACAGAACGGTGAAGCTCATTCAAGTTCACATAACAGATAAAGCTCAATTCTCTTCCACAAAATTTCAAAAGGAATTATTGACTTCATTTTCAAACCTAGAGTATGTGTACATCATTTCCGATGTGGATATTTCACAACAGGATGTTAAGTCAATGTCTGCTGGTTTTGCGGATACAGATATGATTATTTTTTATCAGGTATCCAAACCTCAATAACCCATACAAACCCATAGCATATGAAAAAATTATACAAAGCTTTACATAAGTATAGGTTTGCGCTAATATCCTTTTTGATTGTTCTTGCTGGAGCTAGTTTGAATTTTACAATTGCGCAAAATGATAATGTCAAGCCCTTTCAAAAAAGGGTAGGTACCCCTCAGCCACCAAGTGGAGTATTTAATATCAAGGGAGACTATACGCTGATTGGAAATACCAATTTGACCTTGCAGAACTATACTGGCTCAGCAAATAACTCTAACAATGTGATGGTATATGTGGACGTGGATGATGTGCCACAGACGCTTAATTCATCTTCTGCAAACCTGGTGCTCTCTGAAGAGAATGGAGCCGATCCTAGCTGTTCGGAAATACTCTATGCTGGGTTGTATTGGTCAGGTAGAGCTACTCCTAGATTAGGAAATACTTTTTCAGTAACCAAAGGAGTTGTTGATGGCTCGCCACAACAAGTGAATAACCAATCTCAAACTTTGACAGATGGTCAGTCTGTAAATTTCACTGATGGTTATACTGTTTTAATGTCTAGACATGGTGGAGGTAATAATCGATATATTAGGTACACCTTTTCGGGAACAGGGGATTCATATCAGTTTCAGTGGGATAATTCTGGAAGTAATCAAATTGGTTATAGGGTTGGTACATCAGGTGATTTCATTCCTGTTCAAGGTTTGCAAATCACCACAAATAATAACAACAGTATAAGCACAGCAACTTTTACTCCTATTAGTATTGAAATTGATGGGGTGACTTTTTCTGTAAATAGATTGACGAGAGATCCTAGAACAAACAATTCTATGGATGTGGGTTCTAATGTAAACACTATACGGCTAAACGCCAATGGTACTTTCATACCCCAAATCCCAAATACAGTTCAGTTTGATAAAAGGAAAGTAAAGTTCAAAGGGCCAAGCGCTAGCACTTATACGGAATTCACAGCAAATCAGAATGATATATATTATCCAAATGGGAATCATGAAGACATGTACACAGCTTATGTGGATGTCACTAGCTATGTAAAGCAAAATGGTCTTGGAGAATATACTGTTGCTGATATTGCTCTTACTGAAGGTAATGGAGGGAGTGTTGGGTATTATGGTCACTGGGGATTAGTTGTGGTTTATGAAAACTCCAAGATGCCATGGAGAGATATAACCTTATTTGATGGGTATTCCTTTGTGAGGTCTCCTGGTTCTGGCGCACAAGCAGTTGGTGAATTTAATATTTCTGGATTTAGCTCTGTACAGAATGGTGATGTAAACATTAAGTTAGGGGTTTTGGCAGGTGAAGGTGATAGAGGGATTACTGGTGATTTTTTAGAAATCAGGAATGCTGCTAACTCAGGTTGGCAAAGACTAACACACCCATTGAATTCTACAGGGAATTTTTTCAATTCTTCTATTTATACCCCAGTTAGAAATGCTAATGGGGATTTGGTGGAAACTCCACGTAGCCCAAACCTTTTGAATAATACAGGTATTGATATTGCGATGTGGGATGTTCCAAATCCTAATAACTCTATCATTGGTAATGGACAAACTTCAACACGTTTTAGATATGGTACTACTGGAGATTTGTACACCATTTATATGGTGGCATTTGCTGTAGATGCATATGTCCCTGATGTAGAAGGATTGAATGAATTAATAGCCATAGACGGGAATAGTCCTGGAGCTAACCCTACTTTAGAACCAGGAACGGAGTTTACTTACAAAGTTGATATAAGAAATAAAGGTACTGAGGCAGTTCAAGACTTCGAGCTTGTAATTCCTTTGCCATATACTGCAAGCTTTTCTGGAGATTTATCAGATATCATTAGTCAAATAAATTTTGGAGGAGGAAATGCAGAAGCACCGATTTTTGATCCTACTGCGGGCTCGACGGGTTCTATCATTTGGAAAATCAACAACCTTCCTCTTCCAGAATCTGGAGATCCAAATGAAGTTTTGGCAAGCCTTACTTACACGCTCAAAGCCACTGAAAATTGTTTTGTCTTAGCTCAAGCTGACTGTGAAGCTTTTGTAGAAGTAGAAGGGTTTCTGAAAGGAAAAGGCGCTGTTTCTCAAAGTGTTTTCAATGCAGTTCCTCTAATTACTGGGTATAATGAAGATGGTACATGTGATGGAGAGCCAGTCACCACACCGATAAGAATACCTATTGTGAATGCTGTTGAGTGGGTTCAGCAAAACTGTCAAGGAGAGAACTTACTATTAGAGTTTTTCTTTTGTAATGTTTCGGCAGGGATACCTGTAAGTGAAATTAGAGGTAACTTTCCGACAGGAACAAGATTTTACGATGGACCAGATCCAATAAATTTCACTGAATTCAATGAGAATAATTCATTCCCAGCGGATGGAGGTCAGTTTTATGCTATCCCACCAAACTCATCAGAATGTATTTTTCAATTTGATATTGTTGTTACGATCGTAACAACGAACCCTGATATTCCTAATACAGAAGACTTGACTTTCTGTGAAGGTGAAAATGCGGGAAATTTATCTCAATACATTGCTTTGAGTGAAGATGGGCAGGCTTCAGGCTATCAGCTTTATTATTTCACTCAAGAAGTAGGAGGGAATGCTGTTTCAAATCCTTTGATCAATACAAGTAGTGTAGGGACGGTTACATACTGGGTAGCGGAAGGCCCTTCTTCAGGATGTTTTGGAGATAGAGTACCAGTAACCATAAGTGTCACTCCAAAGTCAGCAGCCCCTATTGTCAAAAATACAGTAGAATGTCAGGCTGATGGTACTTTCGGTTATGAGGTTTTGGCTTCACCAGGAGCTACTTTATTATACTATGAAGATAACAATCCTTCTAGTCAAGCAATTCAGGTCACTCCAATGGTTGACTTAAGTCAGCCAGGAACTTATACTGTTTGGGTTTCTCAAATTGAATCTGGAAGTAACTGCGAAAGCCCAAGAGTACAAGTAAGTGTCACTGTAAATTCAGTTCCTGTTTTAGTGGTAACAAACCCAGAAGCAGTATGTGAGCCAAGGAAAGTAAATCTTACGGATGCGGCAATTACCAATGGCTCTTCAGGTATTTCAAGTCTAACTTATTTCTCTGATGCAGCAGCTACTCAAGAATTAGCCAATCCAAATGAAGTAAATGTTTCAGGAACATATTATATAAAGGCAATAAATTCAGAAGGTTGTTTTGTGATAGCTCCAGTGGTGGTAACTATCAATCCAACCCCGAGTTCCCCAGAATTAATTGATCATATTACAGTTTGTGCAACTGATCCTATTCAGACACTTGATGGGAATGATGCTATTATCAAAGAAGCTGGATTGATTTATAAGTGGTATACCACTGCTGATGGAAATACAGAAGTTGAACCTTTATGGAGTGAAGTAGGAAGTGTGACATATTACGTGTCTGCAATTACGCCAAGTGGATGTTGTTCACCAGTAAGAACAGCCGTCACTTTAACTATCAATGATTGCAATGTAGAAATAATCAAAGAAGTTGATTTCACTGAAATTGATCAGCCTCGTACTTTGACATATACCATTACTGTATCAAACCCAGGAAGTGCACCATTGAGTGGTGTTGTAGTTACTGATCCACTTACAAATGATACGAATCCTTTAGACTTAGTCTCTGGAGATACTAATAATGATGGTTTGCTCGATACAGATGAGATTTGGGTTTACAATACAACTTTTGATGTTACCCAAGCATTAATTGATTCTGGAGCCGATATAGTTAATACAGCATTTGTAAATACAGACCAGGCAGATGAGCAAAAATCAAGTGCAGTTACAGAGATTGACAGAAATGCGACAATCACGATCATCAAGTCAGACAATGGTGCAGCGATCACAGCAGCGGGAGAAGTGATCACTTACACGATCACAGTAGAGAACACAGGCAATGTGACTTTGGAAA
>NZ_JAKZGP010000035.1 GCF_022549775.1 Belliella filtrata
TTCAACTATCTCTAGCAGGTGGGAAAACCTTGAGAGTACCATGGATTATTGTCTCAAACACCTTTATGCTTATCGACGCCAGATTCAAAGAAATTTAAACAGATCCCCAGAAACATGACAAAGTAGGGTTAACACATTACTTCAATTTCAATCTTTCACTTTTGAAGATGGTCTGATCAAAATTAGGCCAGTTGGCATTTTTCACATCTTCAGCAGTGACTACAAAGTGTTGAGGTCCGTAGGTAACTGCACCTGAAAGATTTGCTTTATTCCTTTTAGACACTTCTAATGTCCCTAGGTTTTGATATTCCCCATTTTTGTTTTCCGCCCAAAGAATATAATAATCTCTTTTGGGTGTCAAGCGAGACGGATTTGCTAAATTCTCTACGTTTACATCAAATGTGTAAACTCCTCCTTTTTGTTTTTTCACTTTAACCTGACCGTCTGCTCCAGGAACCACCGCAGAATTAGGGAAAGTATATTTCTTATTACATGACCCTAATGCAAAGATTACAGTGGCTAAAAGTGATAGTAAAATGATTCGATTCGTTTTCATAATAATTGTTGGTTTATAGTGTTTAGACACCAAACTTTCAATTAGGTCACACCTCTTTTGAATAAAAATCAATAAAAACTTAAAAAATACTATAAACATTTAAACATCAACTTCTTAAATATCAAATAAAAAATCCACGGTCTACAATAATCTGTGAACCGTGGATACCTTCTTGAAATATTTTTGATGCTTAATGCTTCACTATCACTTCATTTGCAAAATCTTTGATGGGTACATGGAATTCACCTTGCTCGTTGGCTATTACCACCGTAAGATTGCCAATGGACAATAATCTTCCCTTTTTGTCCTTATAAGACACTGTATCTCCTATCATGTAATTCCTTCTTACATAATATGTGTATAGGGTCTTTTGCACCAATTCGATAGAGCCTACTCCTAATGCCACTACCAGTGTCAGCACAACTCCTGATACGATAATTACCAAGTTGCCTGTGATCACACTGATATCTATACCAGCTTGGTTCAATGCAGTAAGAGTGAAAATTATTGCAATGATAAAAAAAACGATACCACTGACCATGGAAGCGCCTGTGAATGCTATAGCTTCTAAAAAACCTCTAATCGCCCTTTTGATAAAATTAGCGATATACAAACCTATGATTAAGAGTGCTAGAGCGCTAAAGAGTTTTGGCAGATACGACACCAAATTGGTGATCTCATTAGATATAACAGACCAGCCTAAGATATCGGCAGCCACTGTCAAAAAGACCAAATACAGAATCCACCTGACAAATGCGATGATCACTTTAGATAAATCAAACTCAATGGAGGAATCACCAAAAGATCTTGACTCTTTGAGTCTATTAGAAATTTCATCAATCTTTGATTTCTCCAAGACCTTTGCGAGCACAAAGGTGATCAATTTTGTAAAAAGCCATCCTAAAACAAGAATTACAACAGCACCTAACAAGCTTATGAGATTAGCACTCAGTTGCTCACCCATTTTCAAAAATGTATTCATCGTCACTTCTGCCCAATCGGTAATTGTTTTCATATCAATTAGTTTTGTTTTTGTTGATAAACAATTCATTTAAGGAAACTGGTAATGCATCTCCAAATAGACTTGCAATTTCTAAAATCAATTTAGCTTTAGAAACATCTGCCATAACTTTTTCTTTAAGCTCTGGTGGGGTTTCCTCTAGCTTTTGATCCAATAATTTAAATGGATTTATATCACTCATATCTCTATGGTTTTATAGACTTTCAATAACTTGCTCTTTGCTCTACTCAACCGCATTTTCACTGCGCTGGTACCGATTTCATATAATGCTTCCAAATCCCCAATACTTGCATCATCTTGATACTTGAGCAAAAGGATCATTTTCTCTTCTGGGTCGATTTTTTCTAAAGCCGATTTCAATCGCTCTACTTCCATACTTTGAATCTCAAAGTCATCCTCTGGGTTTTGGAGGTTGAGTAATTCATCAGTATCTACTGCATGACGCATCATCTTTGCATCCCTATCTCTATTGACATAGTTCACACAATGATTGTAAGACAAGCTATAAAGCCAAGTCGAAAACTTAGATTTACCTTGGAATTTACCAATACTAACGAACAATTTCAAAAAAATGTCATGGGTGATGTCTTGCGCTACTGCTTTGGACTTGGTAAAACTCAAGCATTTGTTAAAAACTAGCTTTTCATACCTGTTGTATAGCTCTTCAAAACAGCGGATATCCATGGTTTTCACCATTTCGGACGCTATGGCCTCATCCGTCATTAATTTTAACTTTTCTCTATCTACCATTGCGATTTAGACACCGTATTTTAGGAAAAGTCACTCCCACTGTGCAATATTTATTTAGCAATCAATTCAGCGACTCTATTCCCTAATCCTGTCGCCTTTTCTAAAAACAAATCGGCTATATCCCTACCCTCAAATTCTCCTTCACCTGTAATTGCAGATGCTCCAAAAGAAGCTTCTACAGTATCTCCCCCCACTATAATCATCCCATGTATCATCATGGCCCTTATCATCGAAAACATCACCGCCTCCTCTCCTATCGAAAACCCTCCTCCAGTCACAAAAACAGCCCCAAACTTATCCTTCAACATCCTTCCTTCAAATGGCCAACTATTGATAAATTCCTGAACTTCAGGAGCCATATTTGCATTGTAAACAGGTGAACCAAGGATAATAGCATTTGCCCCTGTAACCTCTTCTATCAGCACATCTTTGATGTCTTTTAACACAACACCAACCCCTCCTTGCGCCGATACACCTTTTGCCACAGCCTCTGCCATGGACTTGGTCTTCCCTGATTGAGAATAATAGGCAACTAATACAAATGGCGCTTCCTGTGAAAAAGCATCAATTGATATCAATTGTAAAAAAACCAATGCATAGATTTTTAAAACTATACCCTTCATCTATTGTGCTTAGGATGATTCAGCCAGCAAGTTATGATAAAATTCCAGGAGTTCCGAGAAGGGTTTAAAACCTTTCACTTCAATACAGAAAAACATTCTGCAATTTTATCTTGAAAAAAATTAAAAGTTGAGGGATACCAATAAAAATTTATTTGATATCCCTCAACATAGAAAATGTTATTTGAGGTTATTTTTTGAGAAAATCTCTCAAAACATAGTGTAGAATCCCTCCATTTTTATAATAAGCTACTTCTATTGCAGAATCCAACCTACAAGAAACTGAAAAAGAAACTGATTTACCTTCCTTATTGACAGCTTCAACTTGAAGTGTTTTTAGGGGTGTCAAGTCATCAGCAATTCCAGTGATCGTATATTGCTCTGTACCATCAATTCCTAAGGTTTCTGCTGTATCACCTGCCTCATATTGCAAAGGAAGTACACCCATTCCTACTAAATTGCTTCTGTGGATTCGCTCATAACTTTCAGCCAAGACAGCCTTGATGCCTAGAAGGTTTGTTCCTTTCGCAGCCCAGTCTCTGGAAGAGCCACTTCCATACTCTTTACCTGCCAAAACTATTAGTGCTGTATTGTTTTCCTTGTATTTTTTTGAAGCATCGTATACACTCATTTCTTCCCCACTTGGAATATGAGTAGTATAGCCTCCTTCTTTGGATGTGAGTTGATTTTTGATCCTGACGTTGGCAAAAGTACCCCTGACCATCACCTCATCATTTCCTCTTCTGGAACCATAGGAATTGAAATCCTTCCTTTCAACTCCTCGATCAATCAAGTACTGTCCTGCAGGACTGTTAGCTGCAAATGACCCCGCTGGGGAAATGTGATCGGTGGTAATTGAATCACCTAGTTTGAGTAAAACTTGCGCTCCTTTTATATCTTTTGGTTCAGCCACATCTTCCGATAAGCCTTCAAAAAATGGTACTTCTTTGATGTAAGTACTCTCATCTGACCATTGATAGATCTCATCCTGAGGGGCGTTTAGTTCCTTCCATTGCTCATTCCCTTCGAATATTTCACCATAGCTTTTTTGAAAATCAGCTGGAGAAAGTACCTTTCCCATCACTTCAAAAATCTCTTCATTACTTGGCCAAATATCTTTTAAATAGACTGGCTCCAAGTTTGGATCATACCCGATTGGCTCATTTTGCAAGTCTACGTCAACCCTTCCGGCAAGTGCATATGCAACCACTAGCATGGGAGACATAAGGTAATTCATTTTCACTTGCGGGTGCACCCTAGCTTCAAAGTTCCTATTGCCGGAGAGAACAGAACTCACGACAAGGTCATTTTCTTCCACTGCCTTCGCTATATGCACAGGCAATGGACCAGAATTACCAATACATGATGTACAACCGTATCCTACTACGTGAAACCTCAATGCTTCCAAGTCATCCAATAGTCCTGCGGAACTTAAATAGTCTGTCACTACCTTTGAACCTGGAGCCAGAGAGGTTTTAACCCAAGGTTTCACATCTAGACCTCTCTCCCGGGCCTTTTTGGCAACCAAACCTGCTCCAATCATCACAGAAGGGTTGGAAGTATTGGTACAAGATGTGATCGCTGCAATCACAATAGATCCATCATGCAAGGCAAACTTCTCATTGTTTAGCTTTACAACAACAGTTTTTAGTCCATTTTTAACTTTTGTCTCATATTCAACCTCATTTGGACTAGTACCTTTGTTTTCAGACGGTTGACTTCCTCCTTCTCCATACCATCTCCCCTCTTCTCTCTTATCTATAGGAATGTATGCTCTACCATGAACCTCTTGTAGTAGCTCTCCAAACTTTTCCTTGAACTCCCTTACCAAAATTTTATCTTGTGGTCGCTTTGGTCCTGACACGGTAGGTTCGACAGTACTTAGGTCAAGAGACACTACTGAGCTATATTTGATTTTCGCTTCATTTTCCCTCCATAGCATATTAGCTTTTGTATAGTCTTCCACTAAAGTAATCTGATCATCAGACCTATTGGTCTTTTTCATATAGTCCAAAGTCCTGTCATCAATAGGAAAATAAGTCACTGTGCAACCAAACTCGGGAGACATATTTGAAATGGTAGCCCTGTCTGGTACAGTCAAATTATCTAATCCAGAACCAAACACCTCAACAAACTTTCCTACCACACCATACCTTCTAAGCATCTCTGTGATGGTCAAAACCATATCAGTTGCTGTAGTCCCAAGTGGAAGCTTTCCTGTAAGTTCAAGCCCTACTACTTCTGGCATAATAAAATAAATGGGCTGTCCCAAAATCGCTGCCTCTGCCTCAATTCCACCTACACCCCAAGCAACTACTCCTATACCATTTACCATCGGGGTATGAGAATCTGTACCTACCAAAGTATCTGGAAAAACTTGTGAATCTCTTGCTATCACACCTTGAGCCAAATACTCCAAATTTACCTGATGACAAATTCCCATCCCTGGAGGTACCACGGAAAAATTATCAAATGCCTTTTGAGCCCATTTTAGGAATTGGTATCGTTCTCCATTTCTTTCGTATTCGACATCTACATTTTTTTGATAGGAATAATTTGTCCCAAAGTAATCTACTTGGACAGAATGGTCAATAACAAGGTCAACAGGTATGAGTGGGTTGATTTTGTTCGGATCTTTTCCCTTTCTTACAGCCTCCGCTCTCAGCGATGCAATATCAACTACCGCTGGAACCCCCGTAAAGTCCTGCATCAAAACCCTTGCTGGCTTGAAAGGCACATCTTTATCAGAGGCGTCTGGAGTCCAATTTGCCAAAGTTTCGACATGATCTTTGGTTATTGCAAAATCATCATAGTTCCGAAGTGCGTTTTCTAATAAAATCCGAATAGAAAATGGCAGATGATCAATCTTAAAACCAGCATCTTGCATTTTTTTCAAACTCCAGTAGGTGAATTCTCCCTTCTCGGACTTCAAGCTACTTTTTACTTTAAAAGGATCGAGTGACATGTAGGTATGTTTTAGTTTGGTTAAAGAAAATTAAAAAAACAGGGTGATTAAATATCGTGATTTTTCGTTGAAATGAAAAATCCCCAGCTAGACATGTGCATCTGAAATCGTGAATTTGTCAATTAATCAAA
This sequence comes from Belliella filtrata, assembly GCF_022549775.1. GTDB lineage: Bacteria > Bacteroidota > Bacteroidia > Cytophagales > Cyclobacteriaceae > Belliella > Belliella filtrata. Next base: position 6,044 of record NZ_JAKZGP010000035.1, read on the forward strand.
ACAAAGACATTAATTAGAAAACACTAAATAGTCAACCTAATAAAATTGAAAAAAGTTTACCTGTAAACATTAAATGATACATTGAGCTACATTTTTATAGGCATTCGCTAGGTAAAAAATATCTAATTTATGATTTTATGCGTAGGGCGTGTTGCCAACTATAAAAATCAATACAGGTCATGAACTTAAGGAAAAATATCAAGTATGGTATATTAGAAAACTCCCTTACACTTTTAATTCATCCGATCAAGTATTTGAAACCTAGATGAATTACTTATAAACTCTGGTACAATGGTTTTCAAATGAGCTACAATGTCACCTTCATTTCCTTTTTCAAGCAAAGGAAAAAACATTTCTATCTGACCATTGATTTTAGAATAATTAAAAGATTGAACCCTAGCTATCAAAATTTTAGGGTGATGTGTAAGCCCAACAGACTCCGAATCATTTAGAAGTTCCTCATAAAGTTTTTCTCCATCACGAAGACCAGTAAATACTATCTGAATATCTTCCCCTACTTTTCTGCCACTTAATTGGATCATTTTTTTTGCCAAATCAATGATTTTCACAGCCTCACCCATGTCAAACACAAAAACCTCTCCCCCGTTCCCAATGATTCCAGCTTCGAGGACAAGCTGACAAGCTTCTGGAATAGTCATGAAATATCGTGTGATCTCTGGATGGGTCACCGTCACAGGGCCACCTTTGTAAATTTGACTTTTGAAAAGAGGAATTACCGAACCACTTGAACCGAGTACATTCCCAAACCTTGTTGTTACAAATTTTGTGTAATTTTCTTGATGATTCTTTTCCAAATACTCATTTAATGCCTGCACATAAATTTCTGCTGCTCTTTTGGTTGCTCCCATTACATTGGTGGGATTGACTGCCTTATCAGTACTCACGAGCACAAACTTTTCCACCTTATTCAAAACCGCCAAATCCGCCAATACTTTTGTACCTATGACATTATTATTAATAGATTCTTCTGGATGATTTTCCATCATTGGCACATGCTTGTAGGCTGCTGCATGAAAAATCAAATTTGGCTTGTAAGTTTTGAGCACCTGCTGTATTTTGTTTTTGTTTTTGATATCAGCAAGAATGAATTTTAGGGGAACTGATGTCTCTAAAGAGCTGAAAATCTGCCCAATTTCATAAAGGTGAGCTTCAGACTGATCAAGTAATAATAAAAGCTTTGGCTGATAGTGAACAATTTGCAAACAAAGTTCTTTTCCAATAGTGCCCGCTGCACCAGTGACCAATACGACCTTCCCCTCCAATTCCTCCTTAATAACAGGCCTATTCAAAGAAATCTGATCTCTCCCGAGCAAATCCTCTATCTTTACCTCTCGAATAGCATTCAATTCCAAGCCGCCATTAACCCATTGGCTTACAGGAGGAACGATACTCACCTGTAGGTTTAATCTTAAGCAAGATTCTGTTATTTCTCTTTTACGTGGTACAGCCAAATTTTGTATTGCTATGATGATATCACTAACACCATGTTTTTCAACCAGTAATTCAAGGTTTTCCAATCCTTTGAAGACGGTCTTTCCATCGATCTGCTTCCCATCTTTCTTGGGGTCATCATCCAGAAAGCCAACTACATCCAGCCGAGTCCCACTGTCTCTTTTGATTACTTCATGCGTAATCATACCTGCTTCTCCAGCTCCAAAAATCAAAGCTACTCTTCCTTTTATTGCTTTTGGCTGATCTTGCGATTTGACAAATAGAAAAATCTCTTTGACCAAAAATCTATATAAAACTAATGTGACCAAAGCAATCAATCCAGCTATGACAATTACAGAAGTCGGCATCAATGGAGCTCTAGAATTATTAAAATAACCTAATTGGCTTATCAATTCAACTAAAATAACTGAAATTAAAACTGTCTGTGCAAGTTTTACGATGTCTTTGAGGCCTGTTAATCGGATGATTCCATCATAACTCTTTGTAATAATCATTGCAATCAGCCCAAAGCCCATAAACACAATTATTCCCAAGAAATTTTTATGGAAATCTTGAAAAGTAAATTCAAAATTGAAACGAATTGCATACCCTAGAATACCAGAAATACAGAAAACGACGATGTCTAACACCGCCACCAACCATTTTGGTATGATTCTGATATTTCTTAAAATCCCTAACATATAACCTTTCGATTAAATTGTTTTTTCTAGTGCTTTAAATCCTGGTTTTTTCACCTCCATGGCACAAATGCACTAAGTATTGTCCAAGTGTGTGGTGAATGGTAGAAGATTTTAGATGTGAGATGTGAGATTTGTGAATTTCGTTTCTAGCTTCTCGTTTCTTGTTTCTCCTCTCTAGTTTCTCTCTACTAAAGAAAGGCTTTTCAAACTTTCCTATTTCCAATCCATCTTGAGCCATCTTCTAGGTCTTGATGAACTACACTTCCAGCACCGATGACACACCACCTGCCGATTTTGACATTGGGTAATATCACAGACTTCGCACCTACCAAAGTACCTTGTCCTACCTGCACATTTCCACACAAAGTACATCCAGGTGCAATATGTGTAAAATCCTCGATTTTACAATCATGATCAATTGAAGCTAAAGTGTTTAGAATCACATGATCACCAATACTACTATCCACTTTGACCACAACCCTCTCCATCACTATTGTACCCATCCCTAAAGATACTGACTTTGAGACAAGTGCAGACTCGTGGATTACAGTGGTAAACTGAGCATTTTTGAACCTTTCATTAGCAAACTTATATCTTCCTTGATTACTTCCTATAGCTATGATTATTGGATACTCATTTGGCAATGTGGAAGGAATCGGTGTGGTTACTCTCATGCCCATCACATACTCAAGCTGTAAATCATCATCAAAGATACCAGCTATATGCTCCTTATTGGGAAACAAATCGATTATCGCTTTAGCATGCCCTGATGCTCCTATGATATTAACCAAACCCATGGCCTAAGCAATTTGATTTCCCTTGAACTTCCCTACTGTAACATGCCCCTGCTGAGTGACTCCCTTTCCTGACAATACATTTACACAAGTGATGAGAAGAATTTTCAAATCAAGCACAAAACTCAAGTGCTGAACATACCAAACATCAAACTCAAATTTGTGACTCCAATCAATGGCATTACGACCGTTCACTTGTGCCCAGCCTGTGATTCCTGGTTTGACAAGATGCCTTTGGTTTTGAACAGAATCGTATAATGACAAATACTCAACAAGCAAAGGACGAGGGCCTACCATACTCATATCACCAACAAGTACATTGATAAGCTGTGGCAGTTCATCTAGTGAAGACTTTCTTACTATTCTGCCAAACTTTGTGATTCTTTGACTGTCTGGAAGTGAATTACCAGATGTGTCGAAAGCATCATTCATTGTTTTGAATTTTATGATTCTGAAAACCTCTCCATTCAACCCTGGTCTTTCTTGGTAAAAGAAAGCTTCACCATTCTTATTGATTAAGGTGAGGACCATCCATATGACAAGAAAAAACGGCAAAAAGATAATGGTAAGCACAAGTGCTACGAACAAATCTAATATCCTTTTACCAACCTGATTATACATACTTTTTCTTGTTTATGCCCTGCTCCAAAATTACGGATACAACCCTCTGTTGATCCTCCATTTTCAATTGGGGGCTACTTGGAAGACAAAGACCTTGTTCAAAGATGATTTCAGCGACCTCACCTCCAAAATACATGCATCCTGAAAAGGATTTCTGTAAATGAAGCGGTTTCCAAACAAACCTACTTTCAATATTATTGTCATTTAAGCTCAGCCTGAGCATTTCTTTATCAAATCCTGATTTATGCGCATCAATACGAATCGTAGTCAACCACCTGTTAGCAAAAACATCATCAGGCTCTTCCAAAAATGTAACTCCCGGAAATTCACCTAAAATTGTTTTATAAGATTCATATACTTTTCTTCTTCCAGCAATTTTTCCTGATATATCCTCTAGTTGAGCCAAACCAACGGCAGCTTGCACATTTCCAAGTCTAAAATTGTAGCCAATCTCCAAATGTTCAAAATAATGGACATTTTCCCTCGCTTGAGAAGCTAATTTCCTCGCTCTCTCAAGTAAGTTTGAATCATCAGCAATCAATGCTCCACCACCTCCTGTAGTAATAATTTTATTACCATTGAATGAAAATACACCTACTTTTCCAAGTGTACCGCAAGGTCTATTTTTATAGCTTGAACCCATTGATTCTGCAGCATCTTCGAGTATGGGTACTTGATATTTTGTACCTAAAGCCAGAATTTCATCATACATTGCTGGCATGCCAAACAAATCTACCACCACGATTGCTTTCGGCAATTTTCCTTTTTTGTCAAGCTCACTCAATGCTTCTTCTAAAGCCTCAGGGCACATGTTCCAAGTAGTGGGCTCACTATCAACAAATACAGGAATAGCCCCCAAGTAAACAATAGGATTGGCAGAAGCGCAAAAAGTAAAAGATTGGCAAATCACATAATCCCCTGCTTCAACGCCAAGTAACATTAACCCAAGATGAATGGCTGAAGTACCTGAGTTTAAACCAACAGCTTTCATAGGCTGTACATGTCCGTCTAGTGCATATTCGAACTCACTCAAAAAGTCTCCACCAGCTGCAATATAGGGAGTTGTAAGCACCTTTGATATATATAGCGCTTCATTTCCATTATAAAGAGGAGAAGATAAAAGGATAGGACTTTGCATTAAATTGTGATGATTTGACCTCTAAAGTAGTCAATCAATCATGCAAAACAAGTGTTTTAAAAAGAAAAAAAACATGGAAATCAGGCTTAAAAAGTCACAAAACTTAAAAAAAAATTAGAATTGCAAAAATCACATGACCTAAAGCAAAATAACATCAATGAAAGTATAAACCACTAATTTTCATTTAGCTCAAGCTTTTTTATAATCTTAGCATTTATTTCTGGAGAAACCTTTCTAGCTTTCTTAGATTTCTTCAAAGATAAAATCGGAGGGGTCTGACTTTGTATTTCTTTGACCCTTCTGAGCGTAATTACATCGAGCCTTAAACCAAGTACTACTGCGGTCAAAACAACCAAAGGCAGCATAACATAATCATTGAACCTGGTCCCCAAAAACATTACAGCAATAAAAAACAACATGATGCCTGTCATGGACAAAGCTACTTGATCATGTCTCAAACCCATCCTCATCATGAAATGATGAATATGGCTTTTATCCGCCGAGAATGGTGATTTCCCTCTTCTAATCCTTTTGGTAAAAATCCTACAAGTATCATATACTGGTACAATCAACAGCGCAAAACCTGAAGCTATAGGAGCATTGAATTTCCAACCTTCAAAACCAGACATGGTACCATTGGAATCAACAAAAAGCACAGTCATAACAGAAAGTGCAAATCCTAAACTAAGTGATCCCGTATCACCCATAAATATTTTTGCTGGATGCCAATTGTAAATCAAAAAAGAGAGAATTCCACCTACTAATATAAATGAAAACGAACTAAATGCGCTCATATCTGCTTGCAAAAACCACCAACCCAAAAAGGTAAATGCGACAAGTGATAAAGACCCAGCCAAGCCATCCAAACCATCAATCAAATTAAAAGAGTTAGTTAAGGCCACAATTGTGAAGATGGAAATACCATAACTGAGTAATACTGGTATTTCATAAATCCCCATAAAGCCATAGAGACCAGAAATACGAATATCTCCAAAAACCACTACCATGTAAGTTGCAACCAATTGACCCAAGAGCTTATGCCAAGGCCTTAAATCAACAAGATCATCTCTTAAACCCAATAAAAACATCAAACCAAAAGCGGTAAGAAAAAACCTTATTTCTACCAAGTCTGGAAATGAAAACCAGGTTATGCTTGCAACAAATGCGCCAATCACAAAGCTGACACCTCCCATAGATGGTGTGAATCCAGTGTGAATTTTACGCCCACCCGGAGCATCTATCATTTTGAGTTTTTTCAATACTAAAATCAATATCGGAGTTACAAGAAATCCAACGATGAATGAAGTGCTGAGGGCAAGAAAAGTTATCATAAAAAGACCAATTTGTTCAAAGGTAAAAAGGATAAATGTCAATATCAATAGAATATCAAAAAAAGTATAAAAAGTCTTGATAAATTAAAATAAATAATTTTTCCAAATTAGATAATTAATGTATTTTAAATAAATAAAAAGGTGTTATAAACTTTCTCCCTAGTCATATTTCACGAATTAAAGCAATAAACAACAGAATCTATGGGATTTAAAAAATTCCAATTACAACTATACAATATTTAATCTAGTCCAGCGTTTTTATTGCCGAGTCTTTTTTTATTTCTAAAAGAACGAAAGAGTTTGTTGAATTCATGTATACAAATCTCATACTTTTATCAAGCTTTTCAGAAACAATCTAAATTCTTGGGTGTCAAAATTACTCATTCCCTCTTGATAAAATAAAATTTGTCCCTTTTCATCTACAACAAAAGTTGTAGGAATTGACTGGGATTGCAAAGAAGAATTTAGACCATGAGATGCATGATAAATGGGAAAATCCCAGCCTTTATCCTTTACCAGCATTTTACTTTTCTCAAAATCCTTATCCGTCGCAATCATCATGAAATCAATACCCTTTTCATCTTTGAACTTCTCATACAATGAAGCTATATGTGGCATTTCAGCCCGGCAAGGCGGACACCATGTAGCCCAGATATTGATAAAGATAATCTTCCCCTCTAGTTGCTTCAGCTCAAATACTTCTCCATTGATATCTGTAAAATGGCCAGCATAGTTGAATGTCTCAAAGGTCTTATTTTCTAAAACAATCTTGGGTTTGATAAGTCCTGTTGAAAGCAAGGCCGATTGTATCCCACCCATGATTGGAGTGATCAATCCTGTAAAATACAAGAATGCAAATATTGATAGTATTAATCCCCAGCTTTTAAATTCTTTTTTCCAATTCATATTTGCAAAACCATAATTAATACCTAAAACTAATTCAGATTAATAAAACAACAAACAAATCCTCACCTATTCAGATGCACTTTTAACTACGTGATTACATTTTATTGATTAGTCGTATATGTAACTAGTCTTGTCTGAGCACCTTTGAATCTGAAGTAAAATTACTTACAGATTTCCAGTATTTTAGTGACAAAACATACAATTACAATCCTTAACTTTTTCTAAGCAAAAGGATAAATTCTAACTTGCGCCTCTTAATTTTAGTAAAGAAGATGAATATAGACCATTATTTAAAAATAGCCGAAGAGCTCAACATCAAGCTAAAGCAAGTAACTGATACAGTAGGGTTATTGGACGAAGGAGCAACTGTTCCCTTTATTTCTCGATACAGGAAAGAGGTTACGGGAAGCTTGGATGAAGTACAAGTGGCAGCCATTAGGGATAGATCCTTACAGCTTAGAGAGCTAGATAAAAGAAGAGAAGCTATCTTGAAATCAATTAAAGAACAGGGGAAACTTGATGAGGCATTAGAGAAAAAAATCAATGCCGCCGAAACTATGGCTATATTAGAAGATCTATATCTTCCATATAAACCAAAAAGAAGAACCAAAGCTACAATTGCAAAAGAAAAGGGATTAGAGTCATTAGCAACCTTGATCTTTGAGCAGAAATCAATCGATTTAGATTCAGAAGCAGCAAAGTATATCTCGGAAGAAAAAGAAGTAGCAAGTACTGAAGAAGCACTTCAAGGAGCTAGGGACATCATAGCTGAATGGATAAATGAAAATGTAGAGGTTAGAAAGAAGATGAGAGATCTTTTTGTCGAAGAGGGGATTTTTGTTTCTAAAGTCATCCCAGGAAAAGAAGCAGAGGCTATCAAGTACAAAGACTATTTTGACTGGTCAGAACCTGTTAAGTCAGCTCCTTCTCACAGGGTTCTTGCCATGAGAAGAGGTGAGAAGGAATTGTTTCTTATGCTGGACTCATGTCCTGAAGAGAACACTGCCATTGCTTTGATGGATAATGTGATTTTAGAAAACGAGGCAAATAGTTCTGTAGACCAGGTAAAACAATCCATCAGAGATTGCTACAAAAGATTACTGAAGCCTTCAATGGAAACTGAGGTTCGCCTATTGACAAAAAGAAGAGCAGACGAAGAAGCGATAAAGGTATTTGCTGAGAATCTTAGACAATTACTTTTAGCTGCCCCACTTGGAGAAAAAGCAGTAATGGCCATTGATCCAGGTTTTCGTACTGGGTGCAAGACTGTGTGCCTTGGACAGCAAGGTCAATTGCTTAGCTATGAAGCCATCTATCCAAATGAACCACAGAAACGAACGCATGAAGCTGGGGTAACTGTGAGATCTATGGTCGAAAAATATAATGTAGAAGCCATAGCAATAGGAAATGGAACTGCAAGTAGAGAGACAGAAGCATTTGTTAAAAGTCTTGGCTTACCCAAAAATGTTATCATCACCATGGTCAATGAAAGCGGAGCCTCCATTTACTCTGCTTCTGAAGTTGCCAGAGATGAATTTCCAGACCTCGATCTGACGATAAGAGGAGCTGTCTCTATAGGTAGAAGGTTGATGGATCCGCTGGCAGAGCTTGTTAAGATAGATGCCAAGTCTATAGGCGTAGGACAATATCAACATGATGTAGATCAAACGTCCCTAAAAAATTCCCTCGATGATACGGTGATGAGTTGTGTGAACGGTGTCGGCGTAGAGATCAATACTGCATCAAAGCAATTATTAACTTATGTCTCTGGTCTAGGACCTGTTTTGGCGCAAAACATCGTAAGCTATAGGACAGAAAATGGCCCATTCAAGTCTAGGGCTGAAATTAAAAAAGTTCCTAGATTGGGAGACAAAGCATTTGAACAAGCCGCAGGTTTTTTGCGAATTAGAAATGCAAAACATCCGCTTGATAGCTCTGCTGTACATCCAGAAAGGTATGATCTTGTTGAAAAAATGGCCAAAGACATAGGAGCTAATTTATCGGAATTGATGAGCTCAGACGAGCTTAGATCCAAAATCATTTTGAAAAACTACGTATCTGAAACCGTCGGAATTCCTACCCTGCAAGATATCATGGAAGAACTTTCCAAGCCAGGAAGAGATCCTAGGGAAACATTTGAAGTCTTCAATTTCCAAGAAGGTGTCAATGAAATGTCTGACTTGAAAGTCGGGATGAAATTACCTGGAATTGTCACAAATATTACGAAATTTGGTGCATTTGTAGACATAGGTGTTCATCAAGATGGCTTGGTACACTTGAGCCATTTGGCTGATAAATTCATCAACGACCCCAATGAGGTAGTATCTGTAAGTCAAAAAGTGGAAGTAACTGTGATGGAAGTAGACATCCCAAGAAAGAGAATTGGACTTAGTATGAAATCAGATCCTTTTGCTGAACGAGGAAAAGTAAAGCAAAAAAATAAAAAGGAGGAACCTGAAGCCGAAGGAGATCTTGCAGCTAAGCTAGCAATGCTTAAAGGTAAGTTTAGGTAAATAGTGAAGCGACTCAGTCATTTTAGCTAAATGGTTGAGTCGCTTTATTATTTAAAACCGTGAAACTACATGCAAGGTCCCCCTTTTACTAAGCTTTGTATTGAGTTAAAACATTGCTAATGCCTTTAAATAATATTTTAAAATTAAATTTCTTTTAGCAGAAACTCTCAATTATCATTTACTTCCACTTTTTACTGATAAGCCTTCTAAAAGATAATTCATTCAAACCTTACCCCTACTGCAGAGCTCTATGTAAGGACAATATTTACACTTTTCTAAGTTGTTGGTTTGGTCAAATGGGATATTTGAATCGTAGAGTTCCTCAAGAAGTACTTTGAGCGTAGACTCATATTGATCTTGCAAGAGCTTATAATCTTGGACTTCTTGAGCTGCAACTTTAGGGATTGGTTTTTCTTTCAGGTACGGATTAAAATCATCTTTGAATATTTCCTTGAAATTGAATAAGGCAGGTTTCAATGGCTTTGCATTCTCAGGGAAACTTGCCTGATAAAGTAGTCCATAATATAAGGTCTGCATTGCCGCTTTATTTCTTTTGGAGTCCTCTCGGTCAAACAAACTTGCTACAGTACTAAACTCTTTTTTATCAGCGCCAGATTTGTAATCTATCAATCTGATTACCCCATCTTTCTCATCTACCCTATCGATTATCCCTTGCAGCTTAACTTTACTCATTCCATCTGAAGTAGTTATTTCAAAATCAGCTTTATAAGTTTGCTCCATAGAGATGATTTTATAAGGAGCGTCAGCTTTGTCTATCGCAAGGAGTTCTTCAATATACTTTTGAAGGACATCCCTCACGATAGCCATCTGACCACTAAGCTTGGTATTCGCATCTTTTTCAAGGTTATAATATTGTCTGATTCCCAACTCAATCGCTGGGAAAACCCAGTTCTTAGACAAATCTTCGAAATCTTCTTTTTCGACTAAACTTCGCCCTTTTCGACTAATAAAACCTCCATATAGGTGCTCCATACTGTAATGAGCCAAGTTACCAAAAACACCTGCATCAATTTCCTCCTTAACCTCTTCCTTTTCTTTGACTTTGGCGATGTATTGAAAGTAAAACTTAAGTCTACAATCAAGGTAAACACTCAATGCTGAAGGAGAAAAATATTTTCTCGAAAACCCGTTTTCATCTACTTTGTAAGCTTCAAGAAGCTTCACTACATCTTTGTCCTTCTCTATGATAATCTCTTTGCTTTGATGTAAATCAACGGGCAAATACACTACTTCCTCGTCTTCTTGCAAGTTCATTTCGACTTGCATCTGCTGTATATACCTACTTTTCTCACCAGCTTTTCCTTGATCAGATGATGTGGTATAAATCATGTGAACCTCCTTGGCTTGATGAAGTAACCTGTAAAACGTATAGGCATAGATTGCATCGTTTTGCTCTTGGACAGGAAGACCAAAAGCCCTACGAAGGTTGAAAGGAATCATGGAATTGAGAGATGCAGCTGGAGGAAAGCTGTCTTCGTTCATATTGCAAATAATGACACGCTCAAAATCAAGATTTCTGGATTCGAGTACACCCATAAGTTGCAAACCCTGCAAAGGTTCCCCTTCAAAAGGCAGCTTAACTTCTCTGAAAAGTTGTCTGAAAATTTTTATGAAAAATTCCAAATCTACTTCCACTGCTTCTTGACTTCGGAAGATATCTTTTAGCCTATTGAGCTGCTTGTAGCACTGGAAGAGATATGATTGCTGGAGTCCTTCATCTGGAAGCCGCTCTACCAATGCTTCAATCAATGTGGTCAAATAATCAAAGAGATCCTGTGATGCTACTTTTTTGAAAATTAGTTCAAAAAAAGGACTAGCTTTTTGGAGTTTTTCCAAAGGGTAATAAATCCTATTTTCTTCCTGAATTTCCTTGAGTACGTCTTTACAGAACTCACTATTTTCAGCCTTAAGGTATATCAGAGATAAAATATCCTTCAGAGGTCTGTGATACACTGAAAGGACTTGATCTTCCATCTTAATGTATCGCTGAAGTTCAAGAACGGATTCAATAAAAGCGTAAACAGGAGTATTCTTTACAGGATAACCCATCGTCACATTCACCTTATCAACCTGCTCTGGCAAGCTGTGTAATACTGGAAAGAGCATTTGCTCATCAGGTAAGATGACTACCGTCTCTTCCCATGCTTGCCCTTTTGGGACATTCTCTAAAATAGATCCTACAAGATTGGCTTGATTGGATTTGAGGGGCGTTGCATAGGTAGTGATTTTAATATGCTCGCGCTGGATTTTTACTGGAATTTCTTTTGGGAAAGTTTTTTCAAAAACAGGATCCTTCGCATACGCTCTGAAAAACAAGCCTGCTTCTTGGTTGAGATCATCCAAATAGTATGTATCTACATCCCAGTATATCTCTGCACCAAATTCAGCTATGAAATGCTTGATCAAACGCTCTTCAGTGGCTGTGAAGGCATTGAAACCAATAAATACATGATGCTTCTCAGGGTTGGGTATCGAAGTCAAACCTTCTACCACTTTCCTGTAAAGTTGTCCTGAATAGGCCAATCCTGCGACATTCAAATGCGCTTGAAAAGATTCATAGAGGGTGCTCAACATTTCCCAGAACTGCAAAAACTTTTCCTTCTGGTAAGCTTCTTGAAGTTCAAAGGATTTCCAAAACTGCTGGATAAGTGCAACTTGCTCTTCAGTCAAAAAACTTAAATCAGCTGATAGTTCTTTAACCTCCGAAAGATGATGGTATAATTTTTTGGCCTCAGCCATAAACTGATCTACATCGTTGAAGTCCTTGAGGATCATCTCACCCCAATAATAAAACTTATCAAAAGACTCAGGACTGGGATGTAGTGATTGATAAACTTTGAATAGCTCAAAAATCAAGGTTAAATTATCTGCAGGACGCTGCTTCGCATATCCATAAAATAGCTCCTCTATCGTCACTACTTCTGGCATCCATGTCGGCTCCGAGATCAACTGTCCCAAATGCTGGGTAAAGAACAAACCAGCCCTGCGGTTGGGAAGTACAACCCGCAATTGCTCTAGGTGCTGATGCTCACTCAATATCCGCTCAGCGGTATTTTTCAAGAAACCTTTCATATGACTTTTACTATTTCTCCACTTTCCAAATAACACAAATACCCAACTGTCTCCAAACTGGTCAACTCTGCTACCAAATTCACATATTCTTTGACCTGCTTTTCATAACTTGATCGTTTTTCTCCAGTTTTGAAATCCACAACGATGGCATTCTCACCTTCCAAAATCACCCTATCGGGCCTCCTCTGTTTACCTCCCGGAAGTAAAATACCTTGCTCTGGTAAAAAAACAGCTCCAGTTCCAAACCAAGACTTGAACAGCGTATTTTCAAATAATCCATTCAATTGAAGTTCAATACCTCCCTTTTCTACCTCTGAAATTCTTCCTTCGAACATCAATCCCTGCAAATGTGACATCATCTCTTCATAATCCCTTGACTTCTCGAGGATCTCATGAATCAGCAAGCCAAAGTCTCTCTTTTTTCTTTGATCAATACCATCCTGTGAAAAGTCCACGGCATACTTCTTCACTTTCAATAAGTGATGCCATTGCTGATAACTCCACCTCAACTTCGAAGTGGAAGGCTCTGGTTCTTTTTGCAATACTGCATTTGGCCAATCTCCCAATTCAAAACAAAAGTCACTTTCCTCAAACTTTCCTGCTCCTAAACTTTTCCAAAAGGTATTGCTTGGTGCTTTGAATATCTGCTGAAAATGCACTTCCAGTTTGTTCACGTTTTCACCCTTCTTATCCCAAGACGATAGTGCCCAAAAAACTTCTTCTGCTCTGGTCAGTGCGACATAAACCATATTCAAACTATCCAAATATGCCATCACAGCTTCTTCAGCAAATACCTCTGAAAAATCTGACTGTGCCAATTGACTACTCAAAGACAAAGGCACTACAATAGGTTCTGGCTGCTGCGCTATCTGAAAAGGTGCCCACACTACATTGGCTTTACGGGTATCAAATATTTCCCAGTTCAAAAATGGCATCAATACGACTTTGAATTGAAGTCCTTTGGATTTGTGTATGGTCAAAATTCTCATGGCATCGTGACCTTCAGGAATTTTGACTGTTCGCTTGGTGCGTTGCTCATCCCACCAGCTCAAAAACCCAGATAAATCTGCTCTATTCTTCGAAACATAATCATAAACGGCATCTTTGAAAGCACCCAAATAGGCGAGCTCCAGCCCTGAAACTTGTAAACCTAACAATACGATCAGTTCCTCCACTACTTCCATCAAGGGGAGTTGGAGTAAGTACTGATATTGATTTTTGAATTGCTGAACTTCTGTATCTAAAAATCTGGGGGTTTCATTTACCTTAAATAATTGATGATCCACCTCATGCCCATCGATGACAACCTTGAAATACCACATGGTCTTAAACTGAATGAGATCTTCAGAATCCTGTAGGTATTTAAGACCAGCTACCAGCGCTTTGACAGCTGCTGATTTGGTTAGAAACATACTTTCATCAGATAAAACATCAAACCTATATCCCGTATCAGGATGATCCATGGCATATTGCATCATGGTGTCGGCGATACGCTCACCTTGTCGCTTAGTTCTGACTAAAAATGCGATATCTTGGAGTCGATACCCCACCTCCTGTAAATGAATCACCATATCTGGAAGCCTATTCAAGGCTTGTTCTTCAAAATTCCCCTCTTCCTCGTCCTCCTTGTCAATAACCAAAAACTCCCATTTCACTTTGCCTTGAAAGCCTTCCGAAAGCTTATGCTGAGGTACATGCTGCTGTACATCTTCATATGCCAAAGGTATGATTTCAGCCTTCTCTGCTCCATACCTATCTTCCACAGCTGCTGCAAAAGCTTCAGGAAGCATGTTGAAAATGGCATTATTGAAATTCACGATATTTGGTAAGCTCCTGAAATTGGTATCAAGATTTTTATTGCTGACATTGTCTTTGCCCATTTCATCCTCTACTTGATGGAGCAAAAGCTTCATTTCCCCTCCCCTCCACCTATAAATGGATTGCTTCACATCTCCCACCAGAAGATTGGTATGCCCTTGGGCAAGGGTGTTTTCCAATAGTGGTTTGAATGATGCCCACTGAAAACCAGAAGTGTCTTGAAACTCATCAATAAGGTAGTGATTAAATTGATTCCCAACCTTTTCATAAATAAATGGTGCATCGTGTGACTTGGTGATTTCTTTCAGGAACTCATTGGCATCCGAAATCAGCAAGATATTCTCCTCATCTTTGATCATGGTAAGCTCATCAAGCAAGTGCTTGAATACACCAAAGACTGAAAGATTTTTAGAAATTGCTGTCAGGGTGTTCCATTTGATGGTCAAAGAAGCAAACTGCGCCAGAACTTGTCCAAGTCCCTGATGGTAGGCCGTCTCGATTTGTGCAATTTTTTTACTTGATTTGGAGTACCACTTATCTACATTCTCAGGCAGTGTGATTTGGGTTGGAGAGAGCTCTGGAATCGGTTGATTCTTGTCACCCAGTTTGTCAAATTTGAGGGCAAAACTTCTGCTACCACCACTAAAATCTGTCCAATCTAAAGCATTAGAGATTCTAATTTGATTAGCTTGTTCTTTGAGGGTTGTCGCTATCTTGATGATTTCTTGTCTTTGAGCAAAGACAAAACCCTTCAAGCTTTCAATATTTTTCTTGTCCTTTAGAAAAGCCCTGATTTCTGGAGCATATTTTTTGAAATCCTCTTGAAAAATCTGTCTCCCTAAGTCTTTTATTTTATTCCTAATATCCCAAGACTTACCCTCTTGAATCTCTTCAATTGCATAGCTGACTAACCAGCGATGCAGGTCTTCATCATCCATCACTTGCATCACAAGTCTATCTACCACTTGATCCAAGACCGCATCTTGGTCTAACTCCACTTCGAATTTGGCATTGAGATCCATTTCTCTGGCAAATGCTCGAACTACTTTTTGAAAAAAACTATCTATAGTACTTACAGAAAATCTACCATAGTTGTGAAGGATTGTCGTAAGTGTCTGGGAGGCTCTGAGCATCAATTCATCTGCACCAATTTGAAGTGCACTCATGATCTCCTGATCCATTTTATTTGTAGAATCTACTTTGGATTTCAAGCGCTTCAGTTCTTTGATAATCCTTTCCTTCATCTCTTGGGTGGCTTTATTGGTAAAAGTCACTGCCAAGATTGATTTAAAACTAATAGGGCTCTTCAGGGCAAGTTTTAGATATTCCATAGTCAGGGTATATGTCTTACCCGACCCTGCCGAGGATTTGTAAATAATAAAAGGTCTAGTGCTCATATTGAAAATCAAGATAGGCAAAAGAAAAATAAATTGAGAGGATATAAAAATGTAATGACAGAAGATGTCAGAAAAAGGCAAAAAAAAAGGACTTATTAACAGCGCCTGCTAATAAGTCCTTTAAAAAAATGGAACGGTTACACTATTGGGTTCTAAATGACCAAGTCGGGCTATTAGCTACATTTCTTCCATCTGCTCTAGCGACCACATACCAATAGTAGGTAGTGTTAGGTCTAAGGTTGGATACTACGACTTGTCTTTCTGAGAGGTTTTCTCCGAGCAATGTTTGAGTGGAAGAATTTGACTCAAAGATATACACTGTATAGCTTAACTGAACATTCCTGTTTTGTTGTTCTATGTTCCACTGGAAGGTAAGGTTTGGTTGCTGATTCACAGCGCCATTTCCAGGAACAGGGTCAAACAATAAGACATTTCCAATATTTCTTTCATCTTTGATCAAAAAGAAATTGGTGACTGTTTGGTTGTTTTCAAATACAGCTAGATTTGCTGTAGATGTTAGGTATTCATTTTTTCTTGCGGTGATGATTACATCTCCTTGTCTCACTTTTTCAAATGTAAAAGCACCAGCACTATCAGTCAAAATCGTGGTACTGGAAGGTGCTGTAGACACCATCACTCCTACAAGTGGCTCGTATGTTTCCCCGTCTACAACCACACCAGAGATAGAACCAAAACTTTCTATATCAAACATGTCTTCTTCACATGCCGTCAAATAAGCACAGCAAAATATGGCAAGTATATAATTTAATCTTTTCATTTTAATTTCTTTTTACCCAGATAGAATTTTAAACCGAGGTTTGCCCCCCAAATGTTATCATTGAAACTTCCAGCCTCAATACCATCAAAGCGATCATTAAGGAGTTGATTCAAGAATACTTTTCCAGTAAGTCCTACTTGGTCAGAAAACAAATACTCTATTCCTGCACCATAGTGAATGAAAGGCAAAATCTTTTCTGTAGATAGGCCTACCTGATCCTGAAGATTGAAATATGCCCCTCCTCCTACTTTTAGGAATGGTGAGAATTTACTGCTAGAATTTGCTACATATAGCACACCTAAATCTGCAAAAGATTCCGTCTTTTGAAAAACCCTATTGATGTGAATTTGCTGTACACCTCCAGCACCTTCGATAAAGAAAGATGGGGAAATTCCAAAGCCTACATCTGCCCTGAAACCTGGCCTCATGAAACTAGTAGAATAGTCTCCGATATAGCTTTGGCCAGAACCTGAAAGTCCCAAATAGAATGGTGTTCTAAAGGTGTTTTGTTGAAGTCTACCTACGTAATCTGTCTGGATGTTAGCTTCTTTTTCGAGAAGGTAATCTTTGACTGCTGGGTGATCCATCCCTAAGGAGTCTTGGGTTACCCAAAGTTTATCTACTAGACCTTCGATAATTAAACTATGAACTGCCTTTTCTACAGCTTCATTGATTGCCATTTCTCGAGGTTCATTATAAGTGAAGCCAGTTTCTGCCTCCAAAAGTCTGCGAAACTTAACAAACCTAAAGAAGCCTGAAGTAATCTCCTGAGACAAGATAGACTTGGTGGTATAAACAGATTTGAGGATCTTACCATTGCTGGTAGAAATCGCTCTAAGGTAGATACTCACCCTATCTTCTCTGTATTGGGCTGAAGCATCGGCACCAAAGTACCTTACACCTGCACCACCAGTATATACATTGGTTTCATAAGAGACTATTCCCCCTTCCAACAAAATGCCTGCAAATAGTAATGGAGGTAGAACCACATTAGGGTTTTGCTCGTATTGTGCACGACTTGAGCTGATAATTTTCCTTTCGTTGATAAGGTTACTGATGTTTTCCCGCTCTATAGGGACAAACCATCCAGATTCCTCAAGCGACCTGATTAAGATATTGGTCGCACCTTGGGTAACTGCTGTTGACCAGCTTGCCCCGACATTGGATTCCTTATATTGCCCAGTTTGATCTCGAAATTTGTATACAGCAGCCACAATTGGTTCTTGTGGTTTTGGTAAGCTTTGAATTTCGGACTTCATGGGTGTTTCTGGCCCTAACCTGGCCCCTCTATCTCCAAATGGCTGATAGAAAAAAGGCGAACAACTCTCGAGTACCAAGAGTGTACTTAGCGCTAAAAAAAGCACTAAACTTCTTAAACGATTCATTGAATATTCCCTAACCTAATTTAATTAAATGGTACTTCAACCACAGTAGTAGCACCTGACTTGGTGTCTACTATGGTAATATTGAGTCCAGCCCCACCATCTGACACTTCTATTTGAAAATCTCCTAGTTGAAAAGTCCCTTCTTGCAAGCTACTTTCTCCAAATTGTCTTAAAACAAGTTCTCTAGACAACCTACTCAAAATCTGTCTATTCAAACTTTCAGAAAACTCCTGAAGTGGATCTCTTTGAGCACCTGCTTGCGTTCTACTCTGCGCATTTGGGTCTGTAGTAGTGTCTTGCGCTTGTGCCGAGGCCATCATCCATTGGTAGTTGAATGTATTACCTCCGAAATTTGGGTTTCTAGCTTGATAGACAAACTGCTGAGAGAATGCGTCAGAAAACCCAAAAAGTATAAATGCTGATAGTATTAATATTTTTTTCATTTTTCAAATTCTTTAATAAATTCCTGTTCCTTTCATGTCACTTCCACCAAGTTGCTTGAGAAGCTCCTCATAGTTTGCAAGATACATTTTTGTCGTTGCTGTGGCGTCTATGGCCAAACTTTCGATAACATCCCCCCTTGGCTGAAGCAAAGATTGAAATATTAATGTCTCATTGATCAATATCTCAACCATGGTTGTATTGAGTCTAAAGGGTTTTTCTTCGATGAAGATGGTATAGTTTTTTGCTCCTTCTGGAGCTTCCCATTCTCTAAAGAAAAAATCATAGAACTCTTTTCCACTTTTGGTTTTGGTTTCATCTATTATCAATCCATCCAATTCTAAATTCAATCCAGACTTCAACTTTTGTGTCTCCTCTTTTACAATAGATTCAAAGAGATTTTTTAATTCATCTGGAGCTTCTTGAAGGACTTTAGTTGTATCAATCACATTACTTTTTGACAATGAATCGATTTTTGAGGTTTCGATGTTCACAATTTCCTCTACCTGAGCTTGTAGCTTGGCGATTGGAATAATAAACATTAATATGATGATGAAAGCCTTCATTTTTTTTCTAAAACTCCATTAGCTACCGAATAGGAAAAGCTGAAGTAGTGATGTTAACCTGCATCCCTTGCCCTCCTGCACCTGGTCTTTGAACTACTTCTACTGGCGAACTTGCATCGTCTAGTCTCAAATTAAGACCTTGTTGATTTCCTGACTGAGAAACCCTTACAGTTTCAATGGATGAGTTGCCCAAGATGGTTGGATTGTTGAGGAAATCTAGGTTGATTTGATTATTGTTCCCATTTTGCTCCAGCAAAGCATACCTTGTAGCCAATCCCGAATTTTCAATTGAAGTATTGATCCTGTTATTGTTTCCAGATTGAAATGTGGCGACACTAATATTATCACCTATAGTATTGATGTTAACAACATTTGCATTTCCACTTTGCGATACCCTCGAACTTACTTTGAAGCCTTGTTGATTTATAAAGCCAATGTTTAGGTTCCCTTTTTGGTTAATTTGAGCAAAATTTCCTAACTGTAAAACTTGAGGCGTTTGAAAAATTGAAGCTGTATTTTGATTTCCAACTTGCTGGATTTGGGCTACATTCTCAAGCTTATCTACATCTATGTGTATAGCTTCTATTGCATTTAATTCTAGAAGACTTTTTTGATCCAATACTTCAACTGTCTGCTGAGCAAAGACATTGCCCGACAACATGAAAATCCATGCTAATACTAAAATGGAAGATGCTTGTTTCATTTTCTAGAATTTATTGAAATGTAAAACCTTTATCTGGTAAATTGAAATTAAGTAAGGTCAAATAAAAGCCTTACTTAATTTTAATTGTGAAATTCTTAATACGCTTCAATGACACCCCTTGTTTTAGGTCCTTAATTTTGCGTCACCGTAGCCATATTGCCACTCCCATTTTGGGTAATAATCGCCTGATTGCCTATACCCATCTGGGTTAGGGTAGCTATATTGCTAGATCCATGCTGCATGATCAAGCCCATATTTCCTTCTCCACTTTGGTAAATTGTAGCTTGGTTAAAGTCGCCTTCTTGAATCAAGTGTGATTGATTATCTGTACCCAATATGGTAAACACTGCTTCGTTGAAATCCCCCAACTGACTCGCCATCACATCTCCTCTTCTGGCTCCTTGGAATGCTACATTGATATCATTACTAAGACCATCTTGGGTAAGCCTGAATTGATTGCTTTGCGCATTGTTGTTATAAGTCACCACGGCATTGTTATCATCCTGATACTGTCTGATATAGACATCTCCACCATTTCCTCTGAAGTTGATGATTTCAGCATTGTTACCATCACCTTCTTGGGTTTGCTCTACAGAAACACCTCTAGTTCCTGGGCCTGCAACAGTGATGGAAGCATTATTACCGTTCCCTATCTGAGATTGGGAAACGGATGAGTTTTGAATCAAACCTTGACCTAAAAATATATTGTTATCATTACCCTGCTGATATTGGGTAGTCACATTGTTGTCTCCTGTAGTAGAAGAAGTGGTGTTATTATCACCTATTTGTGTTTGAGTAGTATTTGCGCTACTTCCAGCGCCTTGTTGGCTAAGAAATGCCTCATTTCCCACACCTGTCTGCGAAACTTCTGCTTGATTTCTTCCTCCAGCTGAAGTTTGTGAAACCACTGATTTGTTCTCCCCTACTTGCATGATGTTTACATCATTATTGTCACCAGTCTGTGTGCTGGTTGCTGTATTCTGGGCTATTGCCATTGCTGTTACAAAAAAGGCAATAATTGCTAAGTTAATTTTTTTCATTGTGTACTAATATTATATTTTCTCCCTGTAGATTGATTTAAATAAGGAAAAGGAAGCCTGAGTTTTAAGCTTCCTTTCCAATTGTTCTTAATAATTACCAGATTGCATAACATTTGCGGTGTTACCCATTCCAGTTTGTGTAATGCTTGCATTATGAGCAGATCCACTTTGATCAATCAAAGCGAAGTTGCTAACACCTGTTTGTAAAATCACCCCAATATTGGAATCTCCAAATACTACAACAGAGGCTTCATTAAGATCACCATCTTGTCTTATCAAGTGATTATTATCATCGCCATCTTGATAAAGTCTTGCTGTGTTTTCAAGTCCTGTTTGGATAATCCCCCTATCTGATGCTTCCCAATAAGGAATTACACCAGTATTGTTTCTGTCTCCAACTTGATAGATTTCAATCAAATTTTCTGCACCAGACTGAGTAGTCGTAGCTATGTTATCACTTCCTTCTTGGTCAATATATACACTACTTCCACCATTTTGGGTAGAAAAAGCATAGTTTCTATCTCCTTCAGTCTGTAAATGAATTGCAGTATTTTCACCACCTGATTGAACCAGACGTGAGTAGTTGAAGTTTCCTTCCTGAATTTGAGAACTATTATTCCCTGGTCCATTGAAAATGGATGCTTCAGCCTTGTTATTGTTCCCGATTTGATCTTGATAGCTCATATTTCCAGGAACAGCTCCTCCCCATGGGTTTCTCTGATAGATATCAGCAGTATTGTTATTCCCTTCTTGATTCTGTACAGCCGTACCATTACCCTGCTCTCTTTGTCTGATATTTGCCTCGTTACCTTGACCTATCTGATCTTGTAAAGCATAGTTACTATAAGTCACTTGACTGGTAGTTGCTTCTCCTTGTTGACTAATAGAAGCGGTGTTGCTACCAACTTGTGCTTGGTAAGCTTCATTCCCATTACCTACTGAAAGGATAGTCGCTGCATTGTTTCCTGATTGGTTTTGACTTGCATCATTCCCATCACCAGTCTGGGTAGTCGTGGCTGTATTCTGCGCCATCGCAAAGGAAGAAGCAAAAAGCGCTGCAAAGATTAAAGTAGATTTTTTCATAATTATTCTATTTAAAGGAAGAAATGAGCCTGTATCAATTGACCTTGAATTCTAATTTCTTTTCTGCCCAAATTCTACAAGGCATTTTGTTAAGAGAATTTTTTTGGGATTGATACAGACTATCTCTAGTTAGTGGTGGCTTAGTTACCTTGGATGATTGTAGCAGTGTTCATGTTGCCTGACTGCATAATCGTAGCAGTATGTCCATCACCAGTCTGTGAAAGAATTGCGGTATTTAGATTACCTGATTGCATCACTGTAGCCGTCAAATCACTGTCTAATTGTAATACAGGGTCTCCACCTATTCCTCTGATTACGTTTCCGTTGCCTGTTTGAGTAAAGGTTGCAATATTGTTGCTTCCAGCTTGGGTCAGGTTAGCGACATTTAAATCTCCATCCTGAGTAATTATACCAGTGTTTCTATCACCTGCTCCAATAATATGAGACTCATTCGACTCACCTGTTTGAGAAATTCTATAATCTAAGAAAGTTCCATCTCCGAATTGAGAAGCGGTATTTGACGTACCATCTTGAATAATTACGCCATTGTTTCTTTGAGAAAAACCTCCACCTTCGAATTGCTGAGATGCAGTATTGAAAGAACCAGCTTGATCGATTAGTACATCAGCAGCTCCAGAACCTTGATTGGTACCAAACAAAAGCTGATTTGCACTATTCTCGATTCCATCTTGACGCAATGTAGCATGATTGTGACCTCCTCCAGTTATTTCTTGATTACCTGAGTTACTAGTCCCAAACTGAATAGAAGACATGCTCTGCGTATATCCACTGTGCATGGTTTGAGTCAAAGTATTACTTATACCATCTTGAAAAGCAGAGGCATTTTGACCAGAGTTATATCCACCCGCGTTGAGTGTTTGCTCTACACTGTTAGATGTACCTAGTTGAGTGATAGAAGCGAAGTTTCCTGGTGAATTTCCTCCTCCACCTGTTTGGTTCATTTCTACCACAGCGCTGTTACTTGTCCCATATTGAGAAACAGTTGATGATTGTGCACCATTATTATTTGTGAATTGCCTCACCACTGATTCGTTATCAGCACCTTTTTGATCAACGGTAGAACTCTGATTTAAACCAGTCTGAGTGGTCTCAGAATTGTTGCCATTTCCATCTTGGGTGGTCGTTGCAGTATTTTGCGCCATCGCAAAAGATGAAGCGAAAAGCGCTGCAAAAATTAAAGTAGATTTTTTCATGATTTTATAATTAAATGAAGAGATGAGCCTGTATCAATTTACCTTTGCGGCTATTTCTAACCTAGATTCTTCAAGACTTAGGAGTAGAAACCCAATTGAAATTGATACAGACTATCTGTTAGTGATTGCTTAGTTTCCTTGGGTGATTGAAGCTGTATTACCTATTCCATTTTGAATAACAGATCCAACATTCATGCTGCCAGTTTGCATGATAGAAGCAGTGTTAAAGGAACCTTCTTGCATGATATCAGCTATGTTCAAAGTACCAGTTTGTGAAATGTTAGCAATATTGAAGTCTCCATCTTGCTCAATTGCACTTCTATTGCTCACACCAAATTGGTTTGATGAAGCTACATTGAAGTCACCAGACTGTAAGATATCTGCATGATTATCATCACCAGTGTTATTCACATTACCTCTAGGTCCTTGATCTATTCTTGCAGTATTGCCTTCGCCTAGTTGCTCAATAGAAGCCGTATTTATCAAACCTGATGATTGGCTTTGAGAGTTAATAGAAGCTGAGTTGAAATCACCTTCCTGAAAAATAGAAGCATCTGTACGACCCATCAAGTAAACACCAGCTTTGTTTCCATCACCTAGTTGCTCCACGGTAAGAAAACTTTTATCAGAATCAAAACTGTTACCGTTTTGCATGTATGCTCTTTGGGTACTTGAACCGATCACTCCATTGCCATTAACAGTTGACAAAAGGTTATTATCTCCTATTTGTCTTATTCCAGCATCTGAAGATCCAGCAGTACCAGCATCATTTGGACCTGCTTGAGTTAATCCTGCATAGTTATTAGCCCCTTCCTGCTCAACTGTAGCTGAAGCACCTCTTTGTTCTTGTCTTACAAATGCAGTATTATCATTTCCATCTTGAGATATAGTTGCAAAATGACCCGCACCAGCATTAAAACTATTTCCTAGTACTTGACTTACAGTTGCACTATTGTCTTCACCAGATTGAGTGATTTCAGAGATATTAGATGGATTTACTGTTGCATTCATACCAGTTACTTGAATTGTAGTGGCGGTGTTTCTACCCGTTTGGTCAGTTGTAGAAAGATTGTTGTTTCCTGATTGATCAGTAGTGGCTGTGTTCTGCGCCATCGCAAAAGATGAAGCGAAAAGCGCTGCGAAAATTAGTGTTGTTTTTTTCATAAGTTTACTTGTTTGTTTGTGTATTAAATTGGTTTTGGTTTGTGTGGATTTATTGTTAGTTATTTTGTTGACATATACCCCAATTGAGCTTGAATGGACGCTACTGATTATCTTCTTTTCGACCTACTTTTTGTTGCCTCACTATTGCCGAATTGCCAGAACCAGATTGGACGATAGAAACAGTCCCTGCACCTTTGTTTTCAATGATCACGCTGTTAGCATTGCCTTTCACTTTCACCTCACTTTCCCCCTCACGATTTACTTCCAAACTATCCTTGTCCGTAAAAACCTCCCCGTCTATAATGACTATGTTTTCACCTTCTACAGACGCTACATCTTTTCTAAGGGCTGCTTGCCTTTCCATGATCTCTTGTCTCATCTTTGCAGCACGAGCCATGTGAGCTTGCCTTAAGCTGTCTATTCTAGAGGTAGCTGCTTCAGTATTTGATTCCTGAGCATTTGCAGCTCCACCAGTAGCTGTGTTGAAAACTATTATCATAATTAATATCAACTTATACATTACAAAATATTTTTATTGTTATTTGAATCATGTTTTTTGCATTTCAAATCACTAACTCTACAAAAGTACCTTCTTTAGGAGGGATGAGCAATACGTACTTTCCGTATTTATTGAGAAAAATTAGTAAGTAATTTCACTTACAGTAGCACAGCTAAACAAACGCTAATCAAAACCCACTCATTAGAAATGGTGATTTTACTATTGAATCAAAAAAAAAAACCATCAAATTAAATTGATGGCTTCGATCATACTTTTAGCTCCTACCTTTCCCATGATATTCGCTCTGTGTTTTTCTACTGTTCTCGGGGACAGGTTTAACTCCTGGGCGATCACTTTAATTGGATACCCACTCGCCGAGAGTTTATAAATCTCTTTTTCACGTTGTGTAAGTTTTGACAAACTCACAGACTCCTCTTCATAATTATCAGCAAGATTTATAGTCGACAAGTCTGAATTACCTTCACCTACCTTTGACACCAAAGAAGTATTGAAAATGATTTCTTTTTGATTTAGCTGAACAATTATACTTCCTGTTACATCTTTGACCATGTAAATATCAAAAACAGCATCTGCAGAAAGACCTGTACTGACTTCCTCTATGTTTGCAAACTGAATCAAGCCTGATAAAAGCCTGTTGTATTGATGAAGTGCTTTAGAATCAGAGGGAAAATCTAAGGTTTCCAAAAAGCTTTTACCGTAAAAGGACTCATTTCCATCTGTGAAATTCAGCTTAAAAGCATCGTTACACATTTTAACTTTTCCAGATTCCAAAATGAACATGGGCACAGTATTGTTGTTGAAAAACCCCATAAATGACTCATGATTCTGCACTCCAAAAGCTTTAACTTTTCGAAATTGATTTACAATCTTTTTTTCTATGGTTGCATAATTAAATGGTCTAAAAAGCAAGTTATCCACTCCCAAAACTAAAGCGGACTTAATGAGATCTTCCTGCATATTGTCCAAGACCAAAAATACAGGAACACCATTATCCTTAAGAAATGACTCAATAACTTTGTAAACATTTACAGGATTGACACCCTCCCTATGCGCCCCACATATAAATAAATCAACTTCATTGGACTCTATGACTCCTATCGCAGGTATATAGTCAGTAACGTATGTAATTTGATACCTGTAGTCAGGTAAAAATTTCTCGAATTGCTGGAGTTCAGACGGGTTATTCCCTAGGATTAAAATTCGATGCATCACAAAATACAGTTTATTATTGGGCAACTAAACTGTATGCAATATACATATTTTTACATACGAAAAGCAATTTTATGCATTTGTAAATATTGTTTTTGCGTGACCCTTATTTTTAAACGGTTGGATAACGTGATAAACGGATCGTTTGTCTACAAGGTAGCATTCCATAAAATCTCTACTGGATGTAATGCCTGCTTTCTAGTCCCGTCTTTGATTTGATGCCTACAAGAAGTACCTGGCGCAGCGATGATTGTGTCTTCAGCGGCAGACCTTACAGATGGAAATAGTACCATCTCACCTATCTGCATACTGAGATCATAGTGCTCTGCCTCATAACCAAAAGATCCTGCCATTCCACAGCAACCTGAAGGGATGATTTCAACTTGATAGTTTTCTGGTAGTGACAAGATTTTCTGCGTCCACGAGAGGGCAGACAAAGCCTTTTGATGACAATGCCCATGTAGTTTGATGTGCTTTGCTCCCTTGATAAAAGACGAAGCGTCGATATTGCCTGCCATCACTTCTCTGCCTAAAAATTCATCAATTAAAAGCGTATGGAACTTCAATTTCTTTGCTCCTTCGACCAACTCTGGTGATACTAATCTCGGATATTCATCTCTGAAACTCAAAATGGCGGAAGGTTCAATACCTATAAGTGGCGTATTGCCATCTATGATATCTTGAAATACTTTCACATTACGATCTGCATGTGATCGAGCCTTTTCTAACAAACCCTTGGAAAGAGCGGACCTTCCACTTTCGTCATGATCTACAATTTTGACTTCATACCCTAATTTTTTCAATAACTTGATTGCTGTAATACCTATAGGTGTATCATTATAGTCAGTAAACTCATCAACAAAAAGGTAAATTGACTTAATCACTTTTGAAGGAGCAGGAAGTTTTGCATACTCCTTTTTGTACCAACTCCTTAAGCTGATTGATGAAATCTTCGGCAGTTGTCTCTTGGGAGCCACACCTAAGACACGCTTCATAAGCTTAGATGCCAAAGGATTACTCAAAGTGAAATTTGCCAAAGGTGCCACTATTGAGCCTATTTTGTTCAAGTCGTTGATATAACCAAAAACTTTTGACCTGAAAGGAACGCCATTTGATTTGTGATATTGGTATTGGAATTCCGCCTTCATGGAAGCCATATCTACGTTGGAAGGACATTCTGCGGTACAGCCTTTACAAGAAAGACAAAGATCAAGTGCCTCCTTGATTTCAGGATGATCAAAAGGGTTTGGTTTTTGATCTTTTGTCAAAAACTCCCTTAGGGTATTTGCCCTTCCTCTAGTAGCATCTCGCTCCATTCTGGTAGCTTGATAGCTTGGACACATCGTCCCACCTGATTCAGGAAGTTTTCTACAATCACCTGAACCATTACATTTCTCTGCCATTCTCAAAATACCACCTACTTGATCGAAATTCATCAAAGTATCTGGCTCTGGGGTATTCATGTCTGGCTCATACCTTAGCGAGGTATTCATGGGGGCGGTATCTACGATTTTACCGGGGTTAAAAATATTGTCTGGATCCCAGGTAAACTTCAACCTTCGGAAAAGCTGATAGTTCTCCTCTCCCACCATCAGCGGAATAAACGGTGCTCTGACCCTACCATCTCCATGCTCTCCACTAAGAGAACCATTGTACTTTTTAACCAATTTGGCAACATCAAAAGATATTTGATAGAATGCCTCCTGATCCTCCTTTTTCTTTAAATCCAAAATAGGTCTCAAATGAATCTCACCTGCTCCTGCATGTGCATAGTGAACAGGTTGCTGACCATAAGCCTCCATCATTTTATCAAACTCATCTATATAGTCTGCCAAATCCTCTATGTCTACCGCAGTATCTTCAATACAGGCTACAGCTTTAGCATCTCCAGGGATGTTTGCTAAAAGTCCAAGACCTGCACTTCTCAAAGCCCAAGCCGACTTAGTCATGGCAGGGTCTATGATTGGAAAAGCATAGCCAAGTTGATTAACCTTCAAGTCGGCTACAAGTAAGTTAGCTTTTGCCATGGCTTCAGCCTCAGTCTTTCCTGTGAACTCAACCATCAATAGCGCCATTGGGTCTCCTTCTACAAAGTACCTGTTTTTGCTATACTCTATACTCTCTTTGGTACAGTCTAGGATAATCTTATCCATCAGCTCCACAGCAGTAGCGGGATGCTTCATCGCTACTTGGGAAGCCTTCATGCTTTCGTGAATGGTATGAAAATGAGCTGCCACTACCACTTCGATAGGATCTGGTAGCGGATCAAGTGAAACTTTAATTTCAGTAGTAAAGGCTAGCGTACCTTCAGAGCCTGCAAGCAGCTTACAAAAATTGAATGGCTCACCTCCCTGTGTGAATACTTCTGACGCTAAAAGGTAATCTACAGCATAGCCTGTATTTCGACGATGTATAGATTTTTTAGGAAAGTTCTCTCTTATATTTTTCTGGTTTTCGGATTGACCAAGTTCTTCCTTGACTTGTCGGTACAACTTGCCTTCTAAGGTATCTAACCTACATTTTTGGTCAAACCCATCAGGCGTCAAAGCACCAAAAACTGCCTCGTTGCCATCACTTAAAAGCGTATTTAGAGAAATCACTTTTTCTCTTGTCGTACCATAGACAATTGATGTAGTTCCAGAAGAGTTATTACCAACCATTCCTCCTATCATTGCCCTGTTTGCAGTGGATGTAATCGGACTGAAAAACAAACCATATGGTTTCAAAAATCTATTCAATTCATCCCTAACCACTCCAGGTTGAACCCTAACCCATCGCTCAGATTCATTAAATTCGAGTATTTGGTTAAAATGTTTGGAAACATCGACCACTATGCCGTTACCCACACACTGTCCAGCCAAGGAAGTTCCTGCAGTCCTTGGGATCAAAGAAGTCTTATGAGCATGTGCAAATGCTATCAATAATTTTAAGTCTTCAGTAGTCTTAGGAAAAGCCACTGCCAAAGGCATTTCTCTATACACAGAAGCGTCTGTGGCATAAAGGGTTTTGGTCAGTGAATCAAATTTCAACTCCCCTTGTAGCTGGGAAGAAAGTTTTTCTAGGCTTGGCAATAGGTTTGGTTGGCTTGAACTCATGGCCCAAAAATAAGCATTTGAAGCAATGCTTTCTTATCTTTCGGAAAAATTCATCCGTATGTTCTTCATTTTGTCGCAACTTCTTTCATTTCTAGTTATGCCACTGAGTATTTGTTTGGCATTTATATTAATCGGCTATATCAGAGTTAGGAAAAATAAAGGAAGAGGTTTCTTGCTTACTGGCATAGTCCTTTTACTTTTTTTCAGCAATCAGTTTATCAGCAATTGGGCAATGAATCAGTGGGAGCCTGAAGTGAAACCATTCTCTTCCTTACCCAATTATGAGTGGGGAATTGTCTTGACTGGGGTGACTAATATCAACAAGGAAGTCAACGATAGAACATTTTTCAACAAAGGGGCTGATAGAGCTACTCACGCCATACAGCTTTACAAATTGGGGAAAATCGAAAAAATTCTTATCACAGGGGGCATGGGATTGAACCCACAAAGTCCATCTGCAGAAGCTATACTTCTTAAAAATGTAATGGTAATCGCAGGAGTACCTGAAGAGGCTATTGCATTGGAAGGTAAAGCCCTAAACACGAGGCAAAATGCGCTTTTTTCCAAGGAAATTCTAAACCAAATGCAAATACCAACTGATCAAAAACACCTACTTATCACCTCTGCTTTCCACATGAGACGATCCAAAGGATGTTTTGACAAGGTAGAAATAAATACAGACACATTTCCAGTGGATTACTATGGTCATTCGAGCAAGTATGATTTACCTACCCTTTTATATCCTGATCCTTATGCTATTTTCAAATGGCAAAAACTCTTCAATGAATGGGTGGGATTGACCGTGTACAAAATTGTAGGGTATGTCTAAATCACTGCTTTTTCAACAACCTGAATTGTAACTTCTCTTCATCCAGTGCGGGGTTATCTGGATGATCTACAGAAAACCAAATGCCTTCTTGGCTGTCAAAAACATAATTACCGTTGGCTTCATTTTCTGGAAGTGTCAGCTCTCCAGTTTTAGCAAATTGCTCATCAAGAAAAACAAATGCCCAGCGAGAAGGAACGTATTGCCTCATTGCATCACCACCTTCTAGCTCATCTTCAAACTTTGCAACTCTTACGTATGTATTTTGCTGAGGGAGAAAATGAATACTTTGATAACTATCCGTATAATTGATCAACCTCATGATCTCATCCATATCTTCAAAAATATCCCTATCTGAAACGGGAGGGTCAGGTGAAAACTTTGAAAAAGAAGCATCAAACTTACTAAGCCCCTTACCTTTGTAAACATAGATGTCTTTGTAATTGTGATTGATAATGATCTCATTGTTTTTGCCTTTATTAATGAAAGGCATGATAAACTTATTAAGATTAGTTCCTAAGTAAGTTTTGTCATAGAAGCTCAACTTTTCAATCCCGTGATTTTCAAGATCATAAGACACAAGGTTCGGAATTGCAGAAAGTTCATCAATTGAAAGTGAATTGTACCGAAACACCATCGGGAATGCAGCTGTATAATATTTCCCATCAATTATCTGAAAGTTGTAAGATATAAAGTCAAAATTTTCCTCAACAAAACTAGATGAATCAAATGTTATGTCTTCAATTATTTTTCCTTCACGGTTGACTTTGTATATGTGGCTATTTGAAGAAGATAGCCATATATTATCCTCATCATCAATCAAATAATCAGAAACTTGGCCTGATATCCCATTGGGCCCTTCCTTGTCAATATGGATTAAAAAGGACATTTGATGTGACGCTTTATCAAATGCTGCTAATGAAGAAAGGCTATAATTATAAAAATACACGTGGTTCCCTTGGTTTTTCATCCCTAAGTTGAAATGCCCCCACCCTTCAGGTAAATCGAATGAAATCACCTTTTCTGTCAATTCATATGGTTCATCTCTAACATTTCCCTCATCAGATTTTGGATTGCAACAAGCAAATGCAAGAAAAGTAAAGCGTAATAAATAATTGGATCGCACCATATATTTAGAGATTTTAGATTTTGAAAAGAACCCCTAATATACCAATACTTTTAGTTATTGAAAATTTATCCTAGCTTGATTTCTTCTTTAGATTCGCCATCTTCGATTTCTGCCACTAATTCATCATACCAATCAGCACCAAATTTTCTAATCAACGCATCTTTCAAAAATTTATAAACAGGGACTCCAAGCTGTGTTCCTAGTACACAAGCAGCACTGCATATATCCCATCGATCATAATTCAAAGCTTCAAAACCATCATATTTCTTTACCCTAATCGGATATAAATGGCAAGAAATAGGTTTTTTGTAAGCAATCTTTCCATCTAGATAGGCTTGCTCTATCCCACACTTGAGTACACCCTTTTCATCATAAAGTGCATAGGCACATTCCCTATTATCGCCAATCGTAGGCGTTCCTTTATCACCATCTTTATCGATTACCCAAGTACCCTGCCTGTCTATTGCATCCCTACCTTCCTGTGTGATATATTCTTTCACAATTGGATAAATCTCTTCTATGATTTGCGTCTCTTCGTCTTCCAAAGGCGCTCCAGCATCACCCTCTACACAACATGCACCTTTGCACTTTTCCAAGTCACAAACAAAAAACTGATCTTTTATATCATCACTGATCACAGCATTACCTACTAGTATCATCTTTTATCATTCTTTGCACGCAAAGCTACAAAAAAGGATTTATCATTCAACCGCATTAATGTTACCAGTCATTGCAGCATGCCTTCCGCACATGTAGGGGGCGATTTGAGTTGCGAGTTCTGGTGTAAGTGTAAATAGCATCGTTGAATCAGTAGCTACAAAATTGACCGAAGGATTATCTTCAAAGCTACCAACCACATCATTTTGAGCTAAGAGCGTAGTATTTGCAATGCCCATAATTAAAAAAGGGTGCGCTCTACCAGCTTCATTTTTGATTTTATACCTCGACCCGATTTTCAAAGTAAGTGCTGTATTTTCGACATTCAGGTTTGCTTGTGCTCCTTCTCCCTGGATTGCAGAGAAAACATATGCTGTTGCTCCAACATTATTAATTGTAATAGTGGAATTTACAAAGTTTGGGTCTGGTATGTTATCCTGTTCTTCTGTACAAGCAAAAATAACAGACACTATAAATATTGTGGCGGCAAATAATTTGAAGTTGGTTTTCATATTTCTCTCTTTATGGCATGAGATACGATGAAATCCAAAGCTTTGGTTGTTAAAAATCATAATGGGACAAAAAAAGAACTGCCTCGACTTTTCGAGGCAGTTCAACCCAGCACTATGAAGAAAAGCTTTTTAAAGCCTTACTATGATTACTAAACAGCACTTGATTAATATTGTTTAAGAAGTTCTAAAAAAAATATTATTTTTTTTCTAGAACCTAAATTCATATCCTGCTGTGATAAATCTAGGCAAACCTACTTGAATACCTTGGGGTCTCCTTGAAGCAATATATCTTCTATCCGTCAGGTTCTTTACGGTAATATTAAACCTTGAATTCCACCTTTTGACATCATAACCTATCATGGCGTCCAACAAGGTATAACTATCAATTCTACCGTTTCTACCATCCAAAGTTGGCTCAACCCTATTCAACTCATCGCCAAACTGATCGCCTACATAATTTAGCGTAAGTCTTCCGATAAAACCACCATTAGTTTCCACAGTCAAAGCGGAATTTACAAACCAATTAGGTGCATAAGGTGTCCTGTTTCCATTGATATTGACATCATTGATAAACCTATCTGCCGCATAAGTTGACATGGCGTAGGTAGCATTGATATCGTAATTCAACTTGGTTCTACTCAATCCAAATAAATTCCCAAGTTCAAAAATCACAGCTGATTCAACACCTCTGTGTTTGGTAGCGCCTGCATTCACTACTCCAAAACCCAATCCTCCAGCAGATTCTGCAACTGGAATGATTTGATTGCTAAAATCCATCCAGAACCCTGTCATTTCGACAAATAACCAATTTCCAATCTCGGAACGAAGACCTAATTCATAATTCACACTTTCTTCAGCATCCAAGTCTAACACATCGCCCATTGCAGTAATCGCATCTTTTGTCCTAGGAGGAGCATATCCTTTGTGAACACCACCAAAAATATTAAGCTTCTGATTTGGTCTATAATTGAAGCCCATTCCTGGGATAAGCTCATGAATCACATTACCTGCCAACAAGACTGTATCTCTTATCCCTATATTTTCAAAGTTCCTTCTCCTGATATCTCTTTCATAATTGAAGTTCTCATACCTCACACCTATATTTAGATCTACCTTTTTGCTTATGGCAAATTTGTTTTGAGCATATGCAGCAAATGCTTCTCCTGTTCTTACCTCATCCTCTACCAAGTTACCGCTTTTCACACCTGCTTGGGTTCCATTTACCCTTTGCTCATTAGCTTGTTCATAAAGTAATCTTGTACCTACGATCAATTCATTTTTGATATTGAAAAGTCCATGATCCACTTCCAATCTCGGCTCAATCCCACCCACTGTGAATTGACGATTTCTATTACCCGTGGAATTTCTCATGAAAACAGCCCCACCTGGAATAGCAGTATCTCCCCATACAACACCTGTCCAGTTTCCTGGAGGTGTATTGGTCTCATTTATTTGAAAATCTTGACGATTCCAATTCCTCGTAGTAGTATAAGCATAAGCAATGGTATTCAATCGAACATTTTCATTGAACCTGTATTTATGGCTGAAGCTTATTGAATACCTAGAAACATCAAGCTGATCATCAGGTGCCATCCTAGTGAAATCCTGTCCTCCTTGATCATACATCACCTGATTCAGTCCTATATAAGTAGAGTTTGACACCTCATTGTATAATCCTAGCTTCAATCCTAACTCTGATTTATCATTGATATTAAAAAGGAATTTGGTATTGAAATCAGTGATATCAAAAGATGTAGGCCCAACATTGTCTGCACGTTTTTTAAGCAAATTCACTTGCATACCTGTATTTCCAAATGTATTTCCGTAATTAACCAAGCCTGAAAAGAATCCACCTTGACCTCCTTGAAGACGCACCGAACCCTCTTGCTCTTGGGGAGGATTTGGCGAAATATAATTCACCACACCTCCTATAGTCTGTGGACCATATAGAATCTGACCAGATCCTTTCAAAATCTCAACGCCAGCCATTCTGTCAATAGCAGGGGTATAGTACATTTCAGGCTCTCCATAAGGTGATAACGCTACAGGAACACCATCTTCAAGCACCAAAACTGACCTACTCCTATCGGGATCAAGTCCCCTAATGCCTATATTCACACGCATTCCTACACCTTCCTCATCCACCACATGTACTCCTGGTGATCTTCTAAGCACTTCATTACCACTCAATGGTGATATGGTATTGATTTCTTTCTGATCTATGAACGTTACAGACCCTGGTACTTTACTGAACACCCTGTCTTTAGATGAAATTACAGTGACTTGGGGCATTTCAACTCCTGTTTCTTCAAAAACCAACTCAAGCTCATTTACTTCTCCTCCTCGCACTTCTACTGATTTTGTAAAAGTCTTGTACCCTACAGCTGACACTTTCAATAAGTACAAACCATCTTCTAGGTCAAAAATCCTAAAGCTACCGTCAAGTTTTGAATAAGCTCCTTTTACCGTACCAACTACGGCAACATTTGCATAAGGAATGGTCTCACCATCCATAGACTTCACTTGTCCCGAGATCACTAAAGTGTGATCTTCATTTTCATTCACAGAAATTGCCAGTGTCGGTATGGTGATCAAAAGGAATAGATAAGTAAAAACTGTTCTGATTTTCATCTGAGTTGAAGTAATTATTATTCTTATTTAGATTTAATTCAATTAGTGCGCAAATCTAAAACCTATTTATACTTAATCCAAATAAATAGCAAACGCATTAATACATTTTTCCCAAATACAGGGAATGTGCCACCCAGTATTAATTTTCAACTTCCGGCACCATTCTTAGCCATTGTTATCGCTTCGGATAATCATATTGCGATTCTTATCATACTGTTAGGAACAATTCAGGGAAATATTTCCTTACTTTGCAATGTGCAAGCTGGCTTGTCGCTGTTTCGAATATCGGAAGAGAGGAAAGTCCGGGCAACAAAGAGCGCCATACTTCCTAACGGGAAGGGATCATATTGGAAACGGTATGGTTACAGAAAGTGCCACAGAAAATATACCGTCCTGTCCTGATAGCTATCGGGATCGGGATAAGGGTGAAATGGTGGGGTAAGAGCCCACCGTGCTGATGGTGACATCAGTAGCAGGGTAAACCTTATGGGTTGAAAGACCAAATAGGCTCCGATCTAAGGGCTGCTCGTCCAAATTTCTCTTTGCGAAGAGAAATCATCGGAGTGGGTAGGTTGATGGATTCCGATTGTGAAGTCGGAACTAGATAAATGACAGGCAGTTTGATTGGGAAACCAATAGGACTACAGAACCCGGCTTATAGGCTTGCACATTTTAATTTTAATAAGACAAAAAACTACTATATGCCTAAGATCCTAATTATAGATGATGAAAAAGTCATCAGAGCAACACTCAAAGAAATATTAGAATACGAAAAATATCAAATATCTGAAGCTCAGGATGGTCAAGAAGGGTTAAAAAAAATTCAAGAAGAAGATTTTGATCTTGTACTTTGTGATATTAAAATGCCTAAAATGGATGGTATTGAGGTATTGGATCATGTATCAAAGCTTGATAAGCAGCCGCAATTCATCATGATATCTGCCCATGGATCTATAGAAACTGCCGTAGAAGCAACAAAAAAAGGAGCTTTTGATTTCGTTCCTAAGCCACCTGATCTAAACAGACTTTTGCTCACCGTAAGAAATGCTTTAGATAAAAAGAACTTGGTGACTGAAACGAAAGTATTGAAGAAAAAGCTTTCGAAGAAGTTGGACATGGTTGGTGAGTCTGGTGCGATACTTCAAGTCAAAGAGACGATCGAAAAGGTAGCTCCTACAGATGCTCGGGTACTGATCACTGGTCCTAATGGCACAGGAAAAGAGCTTGTAGCGCATTGGCTACATCAAAAAAGTAATCGAGCTTCTGCTCCATTTATCGCTGTAAACTGCGCAGCTATTCCAGCTGAATTGATCGAATCAGAGCTTTTTGGTCATGAAAAGGGTGCATTTACATCTGCCATGAAACAGCGTCAAGGTAAATTTGAGCAAGCAAATGGTGGGACGCTTTTCTTAGACGAAATCGGAGACATGAGTCTATCTGCTCAAGCCAAAGTACTTCGCGCCCTGCAAGAGCACAAAATCACCCGAGTAGGTGGAGATAAAGATATCAAAGTAGATGTACGTGTACTTGCCGCCACCAATAAAGATTTGAAGAAAGAAATCGAAGAGGGAAACTTCAGAGAAGATCTTTATCACAGGCTGAGTGTTATCTTAATTCAAGTGCCCGCTTTAAGAGAGAGAAATGAAGATATTCCTTTGCTAGTTGAAAAGTTTCTGGAAGACATATCAGCAGAGTATGGTACTGCCAAAAAAGGTATAGATAAAAATGCAATAGCCAAGCTTCAGGAATTTCCTTGGACTGGAAACATCAGAGAATTGAGAAATGTGGTAGAAAGATTGGTGATCCTGGGAGGTCAGTCAATCAGCCTTGATGATGTAAAAAAATATGCTGACTATTGATAGTCAGCATATTTTTTACCCTTTGATTTCTTTTGAATCTACTGCTTTGGCATACGCAGGACATGGTCTGCTAGATGCACAAGATGCCAACGCCAACATACCTACGCCTAACACTACAATTACTAATCTTTTCATCGACTTCATTTTTTAACAAGTTCAAATATGTCTATTTCTCTGAGGAATACAAAATTAATTCAGCATTAAGTTGCAGCCTCTAATTTCACTATTGTCAAATCTTCCCAAAACCTCCAAGAAACCATCTTGATCAATCTTACCAAGGTCTTGGGTTTCTATAAAAGCACAGGAGTGAAAATTTGCCAAATCTATGACATTTATACCCCCTTGTGCTTTTTTTGAAAGGGAAAAAGGGTCATTGGCATCTCTGATCAATACCTTCATTGTAGCTGGTAAGCTATACTTTCCTTGTCCAGTCGAATATGCCTGTGACATCAATTCGGTCATACCATATTCGGAATGAACAGTACTTACGCCAAAAGAACTTGTAAGTATATCATGAACCTCTTGCCTGATCATCTCCTTTCTCCTACCCTTCATCCCACCAGTCTCCATTACGATTAAGTTATCCATTCTGGGAATACTGATATGGCTTTCTGCAATATCCAAAAGTGCAAAGGTCACACCTAACAGAAGGACTTTTCTATTTCCATTCTTCAACTCTAGCAGTTTTTCGATCAGTTTCGCATGATCATAAAGGTAAGTGCCCGAATGCTTAGATTGAGATTGGGCTATAAAATATTCAGCCATAGATACCAAAGAGCTCCCAGGTCTTTCCATATAGGCTGGTAAAAGTGCTAGAACATGAAAATCTTGAATACTTCCATATTCATGCTCAAAAAGTCTTAAGGCATGTTGAAGATAGAATTCTTCCGACCAAATGTAATGCTTACTCGTCACCGTTCCTGTGGTACCACTTGAGGAATAATACTTAGCATACTCACTTAAAGGACCTGTGACCACTTGGTGATCTTTGAAAAATTGAATTGGCAAAAATGGTATCTGATCAATATTTTTGACTGAGGATGGGTTTATATTTCGATAGGCCAAATATTTATTATAAATCGGATTGTGTTCTGCCTGAAACTGAAATAGTTCTAAGGCCAAAAGATCAAAATCAAAATTTGAAATATTTAGTATATATTCTGAAAAACTTTTGAAATAATTCATCGTTTTATATTTTGCTATCACAAAATTAAGCAAATTTACCTTTGAATAATCTTTTACCAACAACCTTAGGCATGAGAAGTTCCAAACTCTTATTTTATGCGATAATCTTTGCTTGCAGTTTAAATGCTTGTATTTCGCCGCCAAATGATTTTCCAACAGTTCCAGAGATTGCATTTGAAGGAATGGAATTTGTCAATAATGCTGGTGTAGATTCACTTATTGTTTCCATAAGTTTCAAAGACCAAGAAGGTGACTTGGGGCTCAACGCCACTGACCTTAACCCACCATTCGATGAACTGATTTTTTTACGAGATAATGCAGGATCACTTATAACATACAGCCAAAGACCTTCAAATGCTCCTTCATACAATCCCATCGATTGGGCAATTAATCCTCGTGTTAATAATGTTGTAGTTAATGATACAATCTGGGTGGAAGTCAACCCGAACCATTTTAATATTTTTGTTAATTTTTTTATCAAAAGAAATGGTGTTTTTAGTGAGTTTAGATGGGAGGACGCACCTTACTTTACTACTTTTAATGGTAGATTCCCTAGAATACTTCCAGATAATAGAACACAAGGTGTGGAAGGAACGATACGATACAGCATGAGATCCTTTGGTTGGGAATCAATATTTAGAAATGACACCATCAGAATTGACCTACAAATTCAAGATAGGGCTCTCAACCGAAGTAATATTGCATCAAGCCCAGAATTGACGCTCCAGCAGATCACTAGAAATTGATATAGATTGCAATCCTTGTAGTTTTAACCCCAAGTCTTATTTTGCAAATAATAGGTACTTGGATCTTACTTCAAATCTTTTCAAAAAAGCAAAATTGAAGCTCATCCATCAAATTGCTAGTCAAAAATCAATTAAATATCTAAATGAGAAGTTGGCGTATTTTTTGACATATCTATCATAAATTAAATATCAAGAAATGTTTTCAAACCTCACTACTAAAAATTAACCTAATAGACAGGCCATCGAAAAACACATTTTAGTCAACAATCTCATTTTTGATAAAGTACAATAAAACAAACAGGTTCAGGCTTCAGAAACCGTTGATTAAGAAATCCTAACATTTTTCAAATAGCTTATTTCTCTAATTATCAAAAATTGTAATACCTTTTTCAATTACACATTCGTTTAGAAACTGAACATAAAATAATTTTTAACCTTATTTGAAAAAATTATCAGCCAACACAACCTTTTTGGCAAGGATTATGTTAAAACACCTTAAAATTTTGTTTACATATTTCAATAAATGCAGACTAAGCACTGCAAGAATCAATTAAAACCTTAAATATAACAAAAATGAAAAAGACGATTTATTTTGCCTTCATCCTAACAATGATTGGCTTTTCGGATTCTTTTGCTCAAGGCTTAAACTTCGGTATCAAAGGTGGAGCAAATATTGCAAACTATAGTGGGGATATATCTACATTCAGTTCTGAGAGCTTCACCTCATATCATGCAGGTGCATTTGTAGAGCTAGGTTTAGGAAGCAATTTCTCCATTCAGCCAGAGTTACTTTACTCTACAATAGGTTCAAACATCTCTTTCAATGATGCAAGAGAAGATTTCAAAAATGAGTTAGGGTACATTTCAGTACCTGTGCTGGCAAGAGTGTATTTGATTCCTAATAGGTTAAGTTTAGATTTTGGCCCACAGGTCTCTTTCTTGATGAACCAATCTGAGAATGTAGATATCTCAAACTCTAACACTTTTGATTTTGCGGTATCAGGTGGAGCTACTTTACACATCTTGGGTCCATTGTTTATCCAAGGAAGATACAACCTAGGTCTTACAGATGTAAAACCGGATGCTGATGTAACAAATAGAGTCGTTCAGCTTTCCGCTGGTCTTAGATTCTAATTAAAATCAATTTAAAATTCCTGCCATTCTTTAACTAATCAATAGGTAAACAGCAGGCTAATATTTTACATTAACTTGACCTTGAGCCAAGGTATTTAAGACATGTCTCACCAATATTTCTTAAGACTAATGGCTCAGGGTCATTTTTTTTATATAGTTTCTCATTTATTTTATCAAGGTGTCATCTATGGCAGTTGAATTGTGGTTATGTTGAAAGATCATTGATTTGAAATCATTTTGATAAAATGATAGTTGTAATAGTATCAATCGTTTTTCACCTATTTTCAAAACAACCACAAAAAATAGAACCGCATGAAAAATTCATACCCAGAAATAAAGAACACAATGATCTGATTTTGGGAACGGGTTTCTATTTGACCACAACAAACAAAAACATATGAAAGCATCTGACCTTTTTGTCAAAGCACTGGAAAATGAGGGAGTCGAATATATTTTTGCCGTACCTGGTGAAGAAAATTTGGACCTTCTCCAATCTTTAAAAAAATCTAAAATCAAATTGATCCTTACTCGCCATGAACAAGGAGCGGGATTTATGGCAGCAACTTACGGGAGATTGACAGGAAAGCCAGGTGTTTGTATGGCTACCCTCGGTCCTGGTGCCAGTAACCTGGTAACACCCGCTGCTTATGCCCAGCTTGGGGGAATGCCCATGATGATGATCACAGGACAGAAACCCATCAAAAAAAGTAAACAGGCTAGGTTTCAGATCATCGATGTAGTCGATATGATGAGGCCTATCACCAAATACACCAAACAAATCGTCAACAGCAACAACATTGCCTCCCAAATCAGAGAGGCGTTTAGGATAGCACAAGAAGAGAAACCTGGTGCTGTTCATTTAGAATTCCCAGAAGATATCGCACAAGAAGAATGTGAAGACCTGGTATTTCAAGTGACTGGCCATATTATTCCAAAACCAGACGATAAAGCCATCTCTGATGCAGTTGAGATGATAGAGAAAGCAAATAAACCTTTGCTACTCATAGGAGCTGGAGCCAATAGAAAAGTAACATGTGAAGCACTCAGGGCATTTGTGGACCATACAGGTATATACTTTTTCACCACACAGATGGGCAAAGGAGTAATT
The DNA here is from genome assembly GCF_022549775.1 of Belliella filtrata. Classification (GTDB taxonomy): domain Bacteria; phylum Bacteroidota; class Bacteroidia; order Cytophagales; family Cyclobacteriaceae; genus Belliella; species Belliella filtrata. Next base: position 46,793 of record NZ_JAKZGP010000035.1, read on the forward strand.
GACGAAAGACATCCAAAGTATCTGGGCACAGCGGCACTTTCAAGCAATGATTTTCTACATGCAGCGATAGACGAGGCTGACTTGATCATCAATGTAGGACATGATGTGATCGAGAAGCCGCCATTCTTTATGAAGCAAGGAGGCAAGAAAGTCATTCATGTAAACTTCTCCCCCGCCGAAGTAGACCCTGTTTACTTCCCTCAACTCAATGTAGTGGGAGATATTACCAATGCTATTAAGAAAATAAGTGATGATATAAAGCCCCAAGATCACTGGGACACCACGCTCTTTGAAAAAGTGAAATCTGAAGTGGCTGGTCATTTGAGCAAGTATTTTGAAGACACCAGGTTTCCGATGCTTCCCCAAAGGCTGGTTAACCTATTACGAAATAAACTTGCGTCCGAAGACATCATCACTTTGGACAATGGAGTTTACAAACTTTGGTTTGCAAGAAACTACACTTGTCACAAGCCAAACACCCTTTTACTGGACAATGCACTGGCTAGCATGGGAGCAGGATTACCTTCAGCCATGGCTGTCAATATGCTTTACCCAGACCGCAAGGTAGTATCTGTGTGTGGAGATGGTGGATTTATGATGAATTCGCAAGAGATAGAAACAGCCGTAAGACTAAAGTTGAACCTTACTGTCATCATCCTCAATGATGAAGCTTACGGAATGATCAAGTGGAAACAGGAAGATATGGGATTTGATGATTTTGGTTTGGACTACAAAAATCCAGATTTTGTACAGTATGCATCAAGTTATGGGGCGAATGGCTATAGACCAGAAAGCGATCAAGATTTTCAAAAAACGTTAGATCACTGCCTTGAAACTGATGGTGTTCACTTAATAGATCTGCCTGTGGACTACTCCCTCAATCATCCTATTTTAAATGTAATGTTGAAAGAAAAAGCTAACAAATTATGAGCAATCAAAAACTAGAAGTTTTCAATCCATACAACCTAAAGCTAATCAAAGAAATCTCCGTAGTGGGAAAAGAAGAAGTCAAAAAAGCTTTGGAAACTGCCCACAACTTATTTTTAGACCGGTCAAAATGGATTCCTGCACATGAGCGCATCGAAATTTTGGAAAAAGTCCAAGAGATCATGAAATCCAAGGTAGAAGAACTCACAAAAACTGCTGCAGAAGAAGGTGGAAAACCTTATCAGGACTCCAAAGTAGAAGTTCTCCGTGCTATCAATGGCGTCAAAATAGCAGCTGAGGAAATCGCTCGTCTCAATGGTGAACAAATTCCAATGGGAATCACAGCATCATCCGTTGGAAGAATAGCATTTACCACCAGAGAACCCATAGGAGTCGTTGCTTCTATATCTGCTTTCAATCATCCGCTGAACCTTATCATTCACCAGACTGTAACTGCATTTGCTGCAGGCTGTCCTGTGATTGTAAAACCTGCTTCTACCACGCCGCTTTCATGTTTGAGTTTTGTAGAAATTCTCAAAGAAGCAGGAGTACCAGAGGGATGGGTACAGTGCCTTATCATGGACAATGAGGCTGCAGAGACTGTAGTCACAGATAAGCGAATCAACTACCTTTCCTTTATAGGATCAGCCAAAATAGGCTGGTATCTAAAATCTAAACTTGCACCAGGCACCAGGTGTGCCCTAGAGCATGGAGGAGCAGCACCTGTCATTGTAGAGCCTGATGCAAATATCGAAGACATGATCCCTGCATTGGCCAAAGGTGGATTTTATCATGCTGGACAAGTATGTGTATCTGTACAAAAGGTATACGCTCATGAATCTATCGCTAGATCAGTAGCAGAGCAAATCGCTAGAGCCGGTGAAAAAATGAAAGTGGGTGATCCCCTCGACGAAGCTACGGAAGTGGGACCACTCATTCTCCCCAAGGAAGTAGACAGAGTAGAGGAATGGGTGGAAGAAGCCAAAGCTAAAGGAGGTGAAATCCTATCTGGTGGAAAAAGAATATCCGAGACTTGCTATGCACCCACGGTAATATTCAACCCACCTCAAAATGTAAAAGTCTCACAAGAAGAAATTTTTGGTCCAGTTGTATGTGTTTACAGCTACAGTGATAGACTTGAGGCCATTGAGAGCGCCAATTCACTGGACTATCATTTTCAAGCTGCTGTATTTACGCAAGACATAGACATCGCACTAGATACTGTGCAAAGACTTAATGCCACTGCTGTAATGGTCAATGACCACACTGCCTTTAGAGTGGATTGGATGCCATTCGGTGGTAGAGACTCTTCTGGCGAAGGACTCGGAGGCATTCCTTATTCTATGCATGAAATGACAAGGGAAAAACTTATGGTCATCAAAAGCAAGCTGCTTTAAAGGTCGTCGATCCTAGATTTCAGATTATAAATTTTAGATTGTATTGAGAAGACCTGTCAGGGTTTCGACTACGTATTGTGAAAGGGCAATTATTTCACAGATGCGATAGGTGATAGAAAACCTGACAGGTCTAAAATATATTGATTGAAGTTCCGATAGCTATCGGGATTAGATTGTAGATTGTGTTTGACGCTCGAATCTTGTTTCTTGTTTCTAATCTTTCCCTTCTGAAAAGTCAATTTTCACATTGATGGTCTTAAGGTTTTTAATGTAATCTAAGTTATACTCCTTGGGTTTGGATACGTCAATATGTATATTTTCTAAAGTGAAATTAGCAAGACTATATTGATCTGATTCTTGAGAGTTAAAAACAATGTCACATGAAAGCTTGATGTTACGAAGGGTAATATTACTCGCAGAAGAGAAGCGAATACCTTCTTCTCCTTTAAGATCAAAAAACTGCGTCCATGGCTTGATGTATAGCATATTAGAAACATTCCCTTGAATATCTTCAAGTAGGATATTTTCATAAACTTGTGGAGTATCTGGCCTCATTTTCAGCCAAAGTAGCCTTGTAGCTTGAGATACTTTCGTTCTTCTCAGAATTATATTGTTGTTATGGACAGACTCACTTCCACAAGTCAAAGCACTGTGACAAAACCCAAACTCACAATCTTCTATGATAATATTGTAATTCCCTCCATTGTTTTCATCCTGATCTGCATGCGGCCCCTTCCCTCCTTTGAGTGCTATTGCATCATCATTAACTGACATAAAACAATTCTTCACAAGTACATTTGTACACACATCCAAATCTATAGCATCAGAACTCGGTGCCTTTTCATGGGCAGGACTGTGAGGTGCGTAGATATACAAATCTAAAATTTTCACATTTTCACATTTGTAATAATGAGAAGTCCAAAAAGGAGAATTTATCAACCTGATCCCAGAGACTTGCACATTTTTACTATTTGAAACAAACAATAGCCGAGGTCTCATTTCATCCAAGTTAGTACATTCGGGGTTAAATGCTCTTCTTAGCCAGAAAGATCTCCAATATCTCAAACCATTACCATCCAATGTCCCTTTCCCTGAAATGGTGAAACCGTCTAAACCATCAGCATTTACCAAAGCGGCAAAATACTTCAAATTCTGTCCTTCAATTCTGGTATCCAAAAGATCGAAATGGCTAATATCATCGCTGCCCCTAAGCACAGCTCCCTGCTCAAGATGAAGGTGAGTACCTTGTTTAAAAAATATTGAACCACTTAAAAAAACTCCCTTGGGAACAATCACTACACCTCCTCCTTCTTCATAAGCCAAATCAATTACTTTTTGTATCGCTTCTGTCTGGAGTACTGTACTATCCATAATAACAGCATAATCTGTCAATCTATAATGCTTTCCTAGCTTGTCAATATCTGTAGCCACTACTTCCCCAAACCAAGCTGGAATCACTGAACCGTCTGGAAACACATCCTGCTGGGCTTTGAGCCCATTAGGAATTAAAAAAATGTAACATAAAAGAGCAAGGTAAATTTTCATAGATAAATTTTTGATTATAAAGAAATTCAAGTCTAATTAGCAATTTAAGACACGTTCCTCGAAAAGGAATCCTGCTATGTCTGGTTTTAAAGTTTGAAGTGATGTAAATTAAGATTTTAACCCTAATTGGTTATGGCTAAAGAAAACAAATGGAAAGAAGAACTCGAACTATTAAAATCAATCATTGAACAAAAAACACCTCTTCAGCACGGGATTAAGTGGGGCGGCGATGTTTATATGTTTGAAGGAAAAAATGTAATTGGAATCAGTGGTTTCAAAAACCATTTTGGGGTTTGGTTTTTCCAAGGGAAATTCATAGATGACCATCAACAAAAGTTCATCAATGCACAAGAAGGTAAGACCAGTGCTATGCTCCAGTGGAGAATGACTTCTGCTGAAGACATTGATGAAAAAACACTATTAAATTATATTAGTCAGTCCATCGAAAATGAGAAAAAAGGAATAAAACATACTCCTCAAAAGGCAAAAAAAGCCGAATTGACTGGTGCTTTAGCCACTCACATGGAATCAGATTTAGTTCTAAAGAAAGCCTTCGGGACATTAAGCCCTGGCAAACAAAAAGAATACTTGGAATTTATCAACGCTGCAAAGAAACCCGAAACGCAACAGGCCAGAATAGTTAAAATCAAACCTTTGATTCTTGAAGGAAAAGGGCTCAATGATAAATACAAAAAATGAATCGGCAACCAGACAATAACTTTTTCAGTTTAAACATATCATGAAGTCCAAATACCTTTTCATATTTATCGTTCCTATTGTTGTCTTACTCATGATCTCAAAAACAACTGAAGAAGTAAAACCTTCTCATAAATCAAATCCTGACTTAGCAACCATTCCACCAAGTTCTGACTGGTTGGGGACACCCGTAGATGAAAAAGGTAGATTTACGAACTTGTATCACGATTTTGAATCATCAATAAAAGATGTCTTAAAGTGGAAAATGAGTGCAAACCCACAAAAGGATGAAAAGAAAAATGACAATAGGTCTCTGCCCATCAGCAAAACCAATTTTGACTTTAGTGGAAATGAAGATTATCTCATATGGCTTGGCCATGCAAGCTATTTGATCAGGGTAGACGGGGTTACAATGATTACTGACCCTTTGCTTGAAGACAATCTTTTTCTAAAACGAAAAAGTGAACTCCCTTTCCCCCTGGAAAACTTCCCAAAAATTGATTTACTATTACTCTCACATAATCACCGAGACCACTGTGACAAATCTGGGATTTCGTGGGTGGTAGCGCAAAATCCTGATATAGAAATTCTAACAGGCCTAGGAATGAAAAATGTGATTTCCTCATGGATTAATGATCAAAAAACTCAAGAAGCAGGTTGGTTTCAAACCTATAACACAAGCCCTTCCATTAAAATCCATTATGTCCCTAGCCGACACTGGTCAAAAAGGTCTTTGAATGATGATAACAAGAGCCTTTGGGGCGGATTTTTCATAGAAGGAAAAAATCAAAGCATCTATTTCATGGGAGATAGTGGGGCAGGTCCACATTTTGAAGATATCAAAAATGCATTTGGTTCACCTGACTATTGCCTCATGGGCATCGGGGCATACAAACCCGAATGGTTTATGCACCAAGCACACATCAGCCCAACTGATGCCATTGAAGCTTTCAATACGCTGGGCGGGGAGTACTTCATCCCAATGCATTATGGGACTTTTGACCTATCAGACGAACCCTTGCTGGAGCCTTGGGATGTAATCTCTTCCTCACAAGAAAAAATCAATGGTCAGCTTATTGAGCCAGTTTTAGGAAGCAACCTTATTCAAGCTCCTTGATTTCATTATGCCATTTACCATCATTGGTTTAAAAAGGTTTTGGCACTGAATCAAACACTTCATTAAATCACAATACATGTCTAAAACTCAGCAATTCCGATTTTAAATAATTGAAGTAGTTTGATCAATTTGCTTTAGAAAATAGACATAGGATTCCCATGACCCTGTTTCCAGGGAATTCTTTTTTTTAATTAAACCAGTTTTTGTGTTTT